>CAWDWI010000004.1:0-430216 GCA_963806025.1 uncultured Thermoleophilia bacterium
TACCGCGCGAGCGGCGGGCGGATCGGCTCGCACATCTGGGGGCTTCCGATCGTGTTGCTCACGACGACGGGCCGTCAGTCAGGACGGCCGCGAACGGTGCCGCTGTGCTGCTTGCAGCAGGGCGAGAGCTACGTCGTGATCGCCTCGTACGGAGGGCTCGACCGGTCGCCTGCCTGGTGGCTGAACCTCCAGCGTGACCCTCGCGCCACCGTGCAGCTCGGGAGCTCGACCCGACGCGTCGTGGCACGCGAGGCGCAAGGCGGCGAACGCGACCTGCTGTGGACCGCGGTCACGTCGATTGCGCCCGGCTATCTCGGCTACGAACGCAGGACGACACGCCGCATCCCGGTGGTGTTGCTCGAGCCGGCCTAGGGGTCTAAGGGAACGTCAGCGGCTGGTTCACGCTCGTGACGGCGTAGGACAGGCTCATGTGCAAGCTCTGCTTCGCCACGTGCATGGTCATGTCGATCAGTGCCGTCTCGACGAGGTGCGAGTCGCGCGGGATGAAGAGCGAGACCTTGATGTCGCTGAGCGAGCCGCCCACTTTCGAGAGCACCCCGGTCGACACGCCCGGGAGGTTCTGCAGCAGAGCATTGCCGTCGATCGTGCCGGTCACCTCGTCCTCGGTGCGACCGTTCACGTCGATCGTCGACACCGAGACGTCCTTCACGTACGGGGTGATTGCGTTGAGGTCGAAGCCTGCGGCAGCGGCCGGCTTCAGCCGAGCGGGAAGCGACATGGTCCGCGTCGTGCCGTTGAATCGCAACTGGACGGTCGAGCCGTGTTTGACCATGACGAGATCGAGTGGGGACGAACCTGCCGCCTGCGTGTTCACCGTCGCGTAGTAGTCGCCGGCACCGGCGCCCTTCAGCACCATCCCACCGAGCACGTCGACGACTGCGCTGTTGGCGGCCGAATCCATCGTCATCCGCATCGAGAAAGCTTCGGACCGAACGGACTTGGCGGCAACCTGCGACTGGTCGAGGAGGTCCTGGGCCTTTTGCGCATCGGCACCGGTGCACGCAGCCAGCACGAGCGGGAACGCTATGAGAGCAATGAGAAGTGAGAGCCGCCGCACCTGCTGATGATCGGCGCACGCCGCGCGCTGCGTGTCCCCCGATCGGAGGATCAGTCCGTTACGGCCGAGCCTTCGGGGTGGGCTACCCGCAGGCTGCGACGCAGCAGCAGCGCGATCGCGGCCGTCACGACCGGCACCACCAGGTAGCCGGCGGAGAAAACGGCGAGAGCCACTGACAGGGCGAGCGAGCAGACAGCGGCAACCCGAACCCGCCCATCGAGGATCCTCGTCGCCGAGAGCAGCGCGAGGACGTAGACGGCGATGAAGCACGCCGACGTTGCGCGGACAAGGCCGGAGGTCGTTCCGGCCCCGGCGAGCACCGCCACGATCAGGACCGCGACGATCGGGGCGAAGACATAGAGCGGGCGGCGCGGAATCGACCGGTGCGCGTCGCCGGCGAACCAGGCCGGCAACGCGCGTTCGCTCGCGAGCGACGCCGCGAGCTTGGACATTCCGCCGACGTAAACGTTCATCGTGCCCATCGTCAGGACGACCGCGAGCACCGCCGTTGCGTCGCGCCCTCCACGACCGAAGCCGACGGCGATGAGGTCGGCGAGGGGAACCCTCGACCCGGTCCCCGCAGTGACGCCAATGGTCGCAACCGCGAGCCCCATGTAGAGGACGGAGACGAGTGCGAAAGCGATTGCGATCGCGCGCGGCAGGTCGCGCTCAGGCCGACGGAAGTCTCCGGCGAGCTGGGCGACTGCCTCCCAGCCCACGAAGAGCCAGACGAGGATGTTCGCGGCAGTCCCGATCGCCCAGATGCCGTGGGGCGCGAACGGGGTCCAGTTGCGCCCGCCGCGCGACGGCAGCGCAACGGCGATCGCGAGGGCGAGCACGACGATCAGCACCGACGAGAGCGCGAGCTGGAATCCCGACGAGATGCGTAGCCCGAACATGTTGGTCACGAGGACGGTGGCGAACATCGCAAGGCCAACGGCAGCTGCGACCGGCGTCCCGGAGCCCGTGAGGTCGGCGACGTAGTAGCCGCCGATCACGGAGACCGCAGGCGACCCGAGCAGAACAGCGGCGACGAACCAGCCGCCGGTGATCGCCGCCGCATCTTCCCCCAGGCCCTCGCGAACGTAGGCCGAGACGCCGCCTGCGACGGGATGACGCACGCCGAGCGCCGCGAACGTGATCGCGAGCGGAGCCGACAGGACGAGCAAGCCGGCCCAGGCGACGATCGACGCTGCGCCCGCAGCCTGGACGGCGAGCGCGGGCACGAGCAGGAGCCCGGGGCCGATCAGCGCACCGACGTAGAGAGCTGCGCCCCGCGTGCTGCCGAGCTGCCTCATGGAGAGGAAAACGCGGGGGCGCCGGCGAAACGTCCCACCGTCTTGCACGGACAGAACAGTTCCCTGACATCTCACGAATACTGCGGCCCTACAGTCGGCAGCGAATGAGCGCTCCACGGATCAAGCTGGTCGGCGTCTTGCTCGCGTGCCTCGCCGCCGCAGGTGCCTTCGCGGGCGTCGCCCGTTCGCTCTTCACCCCGGCCTGGAGCTACCTCCCGGTCACAACCCGCGCACAGCTCGCCAAGCAGCAGAGTGGAAGTCTGTTCCTTCCCGCCCGCACGCCGCTTTTTTATCGCTACCGGAGCGGCGCCAAGGTGGCGGGCGGTGTGCTCAGTGTTCCGTTCACGAATCGCGTGCGCATCCGGAAGGGATTGTGGCGCTGGACAGGGCAAAGCTTCGTCTGGCAAGTGCGCAAGCTGCCGGCCGGCAAGACGTGCGATCAATGGGCCACGCGCACGCAGACCTTTCAGGTCGACGGCAACAAGGTCTTCGGTGGAACCACCTCGACGGGCTCGGTGGCATGGCGGTGCGTGACCAACGCACACGGCACCTACGTCCTCTCCGTGTCGAACGGCGGCAAGCTCCCCGGGGTGGCGTTCGCGATCGTGGTCGCGAGCGGCCTCGACGTGAGTCACCGCCGGTAACCGCGCCGCTGCCGCTGCTCCGCCGTCCCTGAATCGAGGGACGCTCCTCCGGCCTCCGGCTGTCGATATCCGACGTGGATATCCAACAGCTGTGATGGAAAGGGAGTCTTCATGAAGCTCAAGATCGTGCTGCTGGCGCTCATCGGAGCGGCCGGCGCCACCTCGTCCTTCGCGCTCGCCGACTCGGGCCACGGACACGGGCACACCGACGGAAAGAAGGATCAGGCATGCAAGAGAGCCGTGGTCTTCGGAACCGCTGCCGCGCCGCAGTCGTTCACCGTGACCGTCACGCATGCGAACCGGCACAGCACATTCCACAACGGCGACGTCGTGACTGTCTCCCTGGGAGCCCAGGGGCAGACTGTCGCGGTGACGAGTTTCGGTTGCGCCAACGGCTCGACGCTCCAGGCCGGAACAGCGCTTCTGCGCGTTCGGATGGTGAAGCCTCCTCACACGACCACGGCGGCGACGACCACCGGCGACAACGGCAAGGGCCACCATCACCCGGGTGGGACCACGACGACCTCGAACACGACGACCTCTGACACCACAACCTCTGACACGACGACGTCCGACACCACGACCTCTGACACCACGACGTCGGACAGCACGACCTCGACGTCGAACGGGTAGAAAAGGCCGGCCCGCCGGAGGGCTAGGGTGACGGGCCGTGCGGCTCGTCACCCTGACCCTTGCCCTCGCACTCCTCATCCTCGCCGGGCCTGCCTGGGCCGGGCAGCCGCTCTACCGGACCGACCGGCAAGCCGAGACCTACCTGGAGCACAGCCTCAAGACGTGGGCCCACATCGACCTGACGAGGCAGGCCGTGAAGTTCGCCTCGTGCTTCAACGGCTACTACTCGAAGACCGAAGAGCGCACGCACCGGCACTTCCCGCAGGACCGGACGAATCGAGCGGGAGCGGTGGCCTTCCGCTCCTTCAGCTGCGACTTCACGACGGCCGGCCGCACCTTCAGCCTCTACGTCGTCACGACGCCGGCAGGCTGGAAGGTCGCCACCGACCGCTAGCTGACGGGGCGCACGGCTCGTTACAGTCGGTGGGCGACACCGCCCCGCCCCCGTAGCTCAGTGGATAGAGCAGCGGTTTCCTAAACCGCGTGCACAAGTTCGATTCTTGTCGGGGGCACTCCAAGAAGGCCGCGCAAATCCGGTAGTTGGCAGCGATCTAGCGGCGCCACTTCTCCGGAATCGCCCCACGCTCATTCTGTGGTCCCGAGGGCCGGCTGCCCTTGTTCAGGTGGATCGCCTGACGTGCGTGCGTAGAGTCGCCGCAGGGGTTGCGGCGCCCACCAGTTCCATTTGCCAAGCAGGACCATCAGGGACGGTACGAGCAGGGCGCGGATGATGGAGGCGTCGATCAGGACGACGAGTGCCGTCCCGAGCCCGAGCTCTTTGATGAAGACCAGCTTCGAGGTTGCGAACGCGGCGATCGCGACCGCGAACAGGAGTGCGGCGGCGGTGACGATCCGCCCGGTTCGTTCGAGGCCGATCGCAACGGCGTCGCTGTTGGGGATGCCGCTGTCGTGTGCCTCTTTGATCCGGGAGAGCAGGATGACGGCGTAGTCGGTTGCGAGGCCGAAGCCGATGGCGAAGAGGAGGATCGGCTGGGTCGCGTCGAGGGCCCCGTTGCTTCGGTAGGAGAGCAGGCCCTGCAGGTGACCGTGCTGGAAGAGCAGCACGAGGATGCCGAAGACCGCGGTCAAGGTGAGCACGTTCATGAGTACCGCTTTCACCCCGAGCACGACCGAGCCGGTCATCAGGAAGAGGAGGATGAGTGTCGAGGCGATCACGGCCGCCAGCACGAGGGGCAGGTGGATTCCGAGACTGTGTTCGAGGTCGACGAACCCCGCTGTTTGCCCCGCGACGCCGACGTAGAACGGCACCGGCAGCGCCCGCACTGCACTGACGAGGTGTCTTGCGTCCGCACTGTACGTCGGTGCCGACGAGGCGACGTCGAGCAGTGAGATGCCAGGCCCGGCGCGGCGTGGGGGCGCGACTGCGGTGACGGTTGGAAGGCCGCGGATCCTGTTCGCGAAGCTGCCCAGCTGCGGCGATCCGGCCGAAGCGCCGACGACGATCTCGAGTGGCGTCGTGTGTCCTGGTGGAAACCCATTGTCGAGCGCCTGGTCGACCTGGTAGGCGCTCGCACTTGCGGGGAGGACGCTGGCGTCGACGGGCAGGAACCTGGTCGAGGTGAACGGGATCCCGAGCGCGATCAGCACGGCCGCGCTGAGCAGGGCGATCCGGCGTGGCCGGCGGGTCACGAACTGGGCGAGTCGGTACCAGAAGCCTGACTCGTGCGGCCGCGCGTCGCGTTCGGCGGCGTGCTGGAGTCGCTTCGGAGCGAGCGCGTTAACCCGCGGCCCGAGTAGGGCGAGGATCGCCGGCAGGACGACAAGGGCAAGAGTGGCTGCGATCAGCGCGACGAGGGCGCCGGCGATCCCCATCGAGCGGAGAAACAGTTGCGGGAAGATCGTGAGTGACGCGACCGCGGCGGCGACCGTGAGCGAGCTGAACATGATCGCCCGGCCCGAGGTTGCGAGCGTGCGGCGCAGCGAGTCGACGTTGAAGCCGTGGACGGAGGATTCCTCGCGGTAACGGGAGACCATGAAGAGGCTGTAGTCGATCGCGAGCCCGAGTCCGAGGCCGGTCACCATGTTGAGTGCGAACACCGACAGGTGGGTGAAGCTTGAGACGATTCGCAACGCGAAGAAGGTCGTCAGGATTGCCAGGCCTCCGAGCAGCGGCGGCAGCAGCGAGGCGACGAGCGAACGGAAGAACAACAGGGAGAGCAGGAAGATGAACGGGAACGCAAGGAGCTCGGCGCGTGCGAGGTCGTGACCGACCTGGGTGTTGGCCTGCGCGCCCGCGATCGCGTCTCCGCCGAGCTTCACATTGCGGTCGGCGGCGAACTGGTTCTCCAGGCGTTGAGCGTCGTCTTGGATTCTCGAGTCTGATCTCGGCCTGAAGTACGCGAGGACGTAGCTCGCGCGCCCGTTTCGGGCGGCCATCGAGGGGTCGTGGCTGTCGTAGTAGCTCGAGACGGCGGCGACGTCGCGACTTGCGCGCAGCCGCGCCTCGACCCGGCGGACCTGGCGCTCGGCGCGCGCGCTGTGGACGTTTCCGCTCGCCACGAGAGCGATCACCGCGGGATCGATCTGGCGTCCCGTCGCGGCTTGATATCGGTTCGTCGCTTGGGCCGACTCAGTCGAAGGGTCGGTGGCGCCGTACGGGCCTAGCCGCTTCGCAACCCCCAGCCCGAACACGCCCGCGACGCCGATGCCGACCAGAGCGACGAGCAGCACTCGGCGGCGGTTCCGATGTAGGAATGACGCCAATCTCTCGAGCATCGCCTCACGCGCTCCCGTTTCTTGCGACGGTAACCCCGGCCGGGATCACTGTGTCCACCAGGCCAGTGACGACGTCATAGACATAGCCGGAGACGGTGACCCGGTGGGAGATCGCCTCCGCGGAGCGGAGCCGATCGACGTCGCTCGCGACTGTGGCCGCGGGGTCGAGGACCGCGTACTCGCGCAACGCGGACTGGTCCGCGCCGATCCGCAGCGCGTACCTGGAGCGGAAGTCGTCGTCGGCGAGGGCGCCGGCTCCGCACTGGGTGTGATGGATCACGGCGACCTCGAAAAGTGGCCCTTCTGGCATGACGTTCTCGGCGAGTTGCCCGACAAAGGCGACGTTCTCGATCACCTCCGGGGTGACGCGCCCGCCGACGTTGCGGACGACCATCGCGTCGCCGAGATCGAGACCGAGGACGTGGGCCGGATCGACCCGCGGGTCAAGGCAGGTGATCACGAGCACGCGCAGGGCCGGGAAGACGGTAGCCCCCTCCTGTCCGCCCGAGGCGGCGAAGGCGCGGTTGCGGACGAGCGCGGTCTCGACGCTCGCTACGTCCAGACGGTCGGGCCTGACGAGTTCGAACTCCGTGGCCTCGCCGGCCGGCGCTGCTGCTGATTGTTCGGCCATCGTGTTCTGTCCCCTCGTTGCGACTGGCGTCCGCTGGAACGCTTGGATAATCCAAGTTCTAGCAGCTTGGATGATCCAAGTCAAATCGGCTACACTCTGGGAGGTGGCGTCTCCGCTCGCATACCAGTCCTTCTGTCCGGTCGGTGCAGCGCTCAACGTGATCGGCGAGCGCTGGGCGCTCCTGATCGTGCGCGACCTGTTCCTCGGGCCGCGCCGCTACTCCGAACTGCAGGCCGGCCTCGGCGGCATCGGAACCGACATCCTCGCCGCGCGCCTGCGAACCCTCCAGGAGCATGGGATCGTACGACAGGTCGGGGAGGGACGCGCGCAGCGCTACGAACTGACTGACGCCGGCGACGAACTGCGGCCGGTGCTCGCAGCTCTCGCCCACTGGGGAGCCGACCGGGTCAGGCTTCCCGCCGACCCCTCCCAGATCCCGCCCCGCGTCCCGCTCACCTCACTGCTCGTCGGTGCCACGGCGCTCCCTCGCCAAGCGAACGGCGCCTACGAAGTTCGCGTGGAAGGCGAGCAGTTCCGAGTCGACGTTGCTGACGGCCAGGTCCACGCCGCTCCAGAGAGCGAGCCGGACGCCACCATCGAGCTGACCTGGTCCGGGCTCAGGGCACTCATCCTCGGCGCTCCCACCTCCGAAATCGAACAAACCGGAGACCTCTCGATCGAAGGCGACCATCGACGCGCCAATGCCTTGCTCAATGCTGTGACCGGCCCGCCGCGACTAGCCGCGCTGCGCCCACAACTCGAAGGTGGCCGCCGGTGAATGCGGCAGATAGCTCCGAACACGCGCTTTCGAAAGCCCCTTCGAAGCACCGAGTTTCCTAAACCGCGTGCACAAGCGCGATTCTTGTCGGGGGCACTATTCGTCGAAGAGGTTCGCCGCCGAACGCCTCAGCTCCCCGGTTCGCGTCGACCGATGAGATTCGGTGCTTGCCGCTGTCCAAGACGGTGAGAACCTCGTGAGCAAGCTCCGGTATTCGACCTCGATCTCTCTCGACGGCCTCACTGCAGGTCCCGACCAGAGTGCTGAGCATCCACTCGGCGTCGGGGGGCGAGCGCTGCACGACTGGATGAGGGGAGAGAACCCGAGTTCACGCCTCCTCGAAGAAGACGAGTTGGGCGTCGGCGCTCTGATCATGGGCCGAAACATGTTCGGCGGCGGGCCCGGCCCATGGGGCCGAGAACCCTGGGAAGGGTGGTGGGGCCCGAATCCGCCCTTCCATCTGCCCGTGTTCGTGCTTACGCACCATCCTCGTCCGAAGCTCGAATGTGAGGGCGGGACGACGTTCACCTTCGTCACCGACGGTCTCGGCACCGCATTGGCGCAAGCCACGCACGCAGCCGGCGGTCAGCATGTCGATATCTGCGGCGGCGCGACCGTCGCGAAGCAGTACCTCGCCGCCGGGTTGGTCGACGAGATCCTCCTCCACCTCGTTCCGATTTTCCTCGGCGCAGGCGTCCGTCTGTTCGACAACGACGCTCTCGACAAGATCAAGCTCGAGCAGGCCTTTGCCGTCGAAGCGCCCGACGTGACACATCTCAAATACCGTGTGCTCCGCTAGACACGGCCACGAGGGACGTCGAGATTTCGACTTCATCTTCGGGCGTTGGACAGTCCACAATCGCAAGCTCATCGATGTAGCCGATCCGGCGTGCGAGGAGTGGCTCGAGTTCACGGCCTCGAGCGAGGCTTTCCCGGTGCTAGACGGGTTCGGACACGTCGATCGAATGTACGTCGATGACTCGCACGAGGCGGGTCGCTTCGAAGGGCTCACGCTCCGTCTGTACGACCCGAGCAGCGAAACCTGGAAGATCTGGTGGAGCTCGACACGAGCTCCCGGCATCCTCGATCCGCCCGTCGAGGGCCGCTTCCACGACCAGCACGGGATCTTCGAGTGCGAGGACGAGGTCGCCGGGCGCAGAGTCGGAGTCCGCTTCGAATGGCTCCTCGAGGATCCCGAATCGCCCCGTTGGCAACAGTCGTTCTCCTACGACGGCGGTGAAACCTGGAGGCTCAACTGGACCATGAAGCTCACCCGGACGAGTTGACGCCGGCCGCCTCTGGTAGAATTGCAACCGGTTGCAATGACGGTCGACAAAGCACAGACAATTGCGGATATCGCCCGGATCGCGGGGGTCGATAAGTCGACCGTCTCACGTGCGCTCAACGACAGCTCGCTGATCGCCGCAGGGACCAAGGAGCGGATCCGGGCGATCGCAGAGCAGCACGACTTTCAGATCAACGTACCGGCGCAGCGTCTGAGCACGCGTCGAAGCAATGTTGTCGGGCTCGTGCGCTTCGACTGGGGCAAGGGGGTGAAGACCCTGGACATGTTCATGCTCGAGATCATGGGCGGCATCTCGATGGGCCTAAGCCAGCAGGGTTACGAACTGCTCGTGCTGCAGGCGAAGGTCGATGATCCGGGCTGGGCTCACCGCTACCTCGAAAGCGGCCGGGCCGACGGCTTCATCCTGCTCTCGGCCTCATGCACTCCAGAAATGCTCATCGGTCTCGGTGGTAAGCGCATGCCGATAGTCGTCTGGGGCACCCCACCAGAGGACGGCGATTACTCCTCGGTGAGCGGCGACAGCGTGGCCGGCGGGCGCCTGGCTACTGAGCATCTGCTCACGACCGGGCGCCGGCGCATCGCGTTTCTCGGCGGTCCGGCGTGGGCTGCAGAGGCCGAAGAGCGCCGGCGCGGTTACGAGCAGGCACTTGGGGCCGCAGGCCTCGAGGTCGATCCGGCTCTTGCGGTGCACGCGAATTGGGAGGAGCCCGAGGCCTCCGCGGCGGCGGCGATCGAGACGCTCCTCGAACGCGACCCCGGAATCGACGCGGTGTTCGCGAATAGCGACCTGTTCGCGCTCGGCGCGATCGAAACGCTCCGGGCGCATGGCCGGCGCGTGCCGGAGGACGTTGCCGTCGTCGGCTACGACGACATCGCGCTCGCCGCCTACGCGAACCCGCCCTTGACCACGATCCGGCAGGACGGCCTGCTCGTCGGAACGCTCCTTGCCCGGACGCTCGTCCAACGGCTCGAGACCGGCGCAGTCACCAACGTGACGATCCCGGCAGAGCTCGTCGTGCGGGAATCGGCGTGAGCTTTTCGCGCTTAGAAATGCAACCGGTTGCACACCACCAGGAGGTGAGCTGAATGTTCTATCCACCCTCGCTGCTCGACCTGACTCCCGCGCCCAAGCCGGTGCCGATCTACGACACCCCGATCGTGGACCGCCAACCGCTGCGCGCGCTGGCCGCTCGCGTCGCCCGTGGAGCATGGAGACGCCGGACACCCGAGACATGCCGGGACCGCGCCCCCGAATCGTCGTTCTAGATCGGCGAGGCGTGGAAGAGCGGCGTCCCCTCCAGCTGTGTCGTCGGCGACGCGGGCGTGGAGAGCATCCCGAAGACCTCCGTCACGACGACGGCTGGAAGTAGCGGCCCGGCGTGACTCCGGTGTGGGCGCGGAACGCGGCGACATATGCGCTCGTCGTCCGGTACCCGACGCGTCTGGCGACGGTGCTGACCGGCACCTGGTCGGCGAGGTGTGGCAGCGACGCTTGCAAGCGGACGAGTGTGCGCCAGCGCCCGAACGACAACCCGGTGTCGCCGAGGAACGCACGCGCGAGCGTGCGGCTGCTCGCGCCGACGGTGCGACCCCATTCGCCTAGCGTCCGCGGGTCGGCGGGATCGGCGAGGAGCGCGTCGGAAACATCCCGCGCGCGCGCGTCCGTCGGCGGTCGGACGTCGATCGTCGCGATCCGAAGCGGCAGCAGTAGGTCGAAGAGCATCGCCTCCGCGCGGCCACGCTCGTCCGCGCCGAGCCCGCGGTCGTCGAGGTGGTGGATGAGCTCCCCGAGGAGCGGGCTCACGGCGACCGGCGTCGGCACCGTCCAGTCGATCGCGCAGCGACGCGGCTCGAGGTAGACGGAACGGAGGACGGCGGTGCCGGATGCGCGCGTCTCGTGCACCGTGCCGGCGGGGATCCAGAGCGCCCGCGCCGGCGGCAGGACATAGCTCCCGCCGCCCTCGATGAGCACGACGAGCACCCCCTCCGGCGACCAGGCGATCTGGTGGTCGACGTGCGCATGCCACTCGAACAAGGTCCCGGCGGGCATCGGGTAGGTGCAGACCATGGCCGCAGGAGCAGATTGTCCGTTCATCGACACAAGTTGACAGCGTACTCCCTTTCGGAAACGGACCGGCCTCGCTAGCGTCGCCCCATGAACGAGAACCATGCCCTCTGCAGCACGCCGGAGTGGGCCGAGTTCATGGAGTCGGAGGTGCTCGAGCCCGTCACGGCCGGTCTGGACCTCGGGAGGGAGATGCTCGAGATCGGGCCTGGCCCGGGCGCCACCACCCGCTGGCTCCGACACCGCGTGCAGCGGCTCGTCGCGCTCGAACTCGAGGCCGACGCCGCCACGCGCCTCGCGGACGAGTTCGCCGGCACCAACGTGACGGTCCAGGTCGGCGACGCGGCACACTCGCCCTTCCCCGACGGGTCGTTCGACTCGGTCGGCTGCTTCACGATGCTCCACCACGTACCGACCGCGCAGGGCCAGTTCGCGATCCTCAGCGAGACGTACCGCGTCCTCCGACCAGGCGGCGTGCTCGTCGGTGCCGACAGCATCGCGAGCCAGGGACTGCACGAGTTCCATGAGGGAGACACGTACAACCCGATCGATCCCGCGCGTCTGCTCGTCTTCCTGCAGGCGGC
Organism: uncultured Thermoleophilia bacterium; assembly: GCA_963806025.1. GTDB lineage: Bacteria > Actinomycetota > Thermoleophilia > Gaiellales > Gaiellaceae > PALSA-600. The sequence goes on from CAWDWI010000004.1 coordinate 11,754, forward strand.
CGGGTTCAGCCACGCCATGGTCTCGGCCGGCGACGGAATCCTCTTCACCGCTCGCAAGTCACCCGAAGAAAGGAGCTGCGAATGAGCAGCGCACTGCCCTACCAGGAGCCGCTCGTGCCCCGCGAGCCCGGCCCACGCCAGATCCCCGAGCCGCCGCGCCGCGGCGAGCCCGGAGGTCCGCCGTGCGGAATCTGTGCCGGCAAGACGACCCCGGCGGTCTGGTCGGACGACAACTGGACGTTGCATCCGCCCGTCGGCGGCAGCCTGCCCGGCGCGGTCTGGCTCGCGAGCCGAGTCCATGCCGATTCGTTTTCGGATCTACCCGAGCCGCTACGGGAGGATTTTGGCCGGGTTGTGGCGCGTGTCGAGCGAGCGATCCTGACGCTCGGCGACATCGGACGTGTTCACCTCTACCGCTGGGGAGACGGCGGCGCGCACTTCCACGTGTGGTTCCTGCCCAGGCCGCTCGGCATGGTCGAAGCGAACGGGATGATGTTGCCTCTCTGGGAGGACGTGCTGCCGAACGTGCCCGACGGTGACCTCGCCGACGCCGCGGAGCGCGTCGCAGCGGCGATGTGACCAGCGCCGGTCCACAGCTCGCCCGCCAGCTCGGAACGGGCGACGCGGTCGTGATCGGGCTCGGCTCGATGATCGGCGCCGGTGTGTTCTCTGCTTTCAGCCCTGCCGCGGCCGCGGCCGGCGCGAGTCTTCTGATCGGGCTCTTGCTCGCCGCGGCCGTCGCCTACTGCAATGCGGTTTCATCAGCGCAGCTCGCCGCACAGTATCCAACCTCCGGCGGCACGTATGTGTACGGCCGCGAACGGCTCGGCGAATGGTGGGGCTTCCTCGCAGGCTGGGGGTTCGTGATCGGCAAGACCGCGTCCTGCGCCGCGATGGCGTTGACATTCGCCGCGTACGCCGTCCCAGGCTCCGAGTGGGGACGCCGCGCTGCCGCGGCAGCGGCGGTAGCCGCACTGACGATCGCGAACCTTCATGGGATCACGCGCACCGCCGCGCTCGCCCGCGTCCTGGTTGCAGCCTCGATCGTGGCTCTCGTCGTCATTGTCGGGGCAATTCTCTTCAGCGGCAACGCGTCGACGGACGGTTTCGCAGGCCTCGGCTCGCTCGAGCCCGGCGGCGTCCACGGCCTGCTCCAGTCTGCCGCCCTCCTCTTCTTCGCATTCGCCGGCTACGCACGGATCGCAACCCTTGGAGAGGAAGTACGCGCCCCGCAACGGACGATTCCACGGGCGATCCCGATCGCGCTCGGACTCGTTGTCGCCCTCTATCTGATCGTCGGGGCAGCCGCGCTGGCCGGCGCCGGTCCCGAACGGCTCGCGGCTACGTCAACGCCGCTTCGCGCAGCCGTCGACGCGGTTGGCGCCACCTGGGCGCAGCCGATCGTCCGCGCAGGCGCGGCCGTAGCGAGCCTCGGTGCGCTCCTCGCGCTGATCGCGGGCGTCGGTCGCACCACACTCGCGATGGCCCGGAACGGCGACCTTCCTCGCTGGCTCGCTTCGATCGAGGAGCGGCGAAGCGTCCCCGACCACGCCGAGATCGCTCTCGGTGCTGTCGTGATCGCACTCGTGCTCGCTACCGATCTGCGAGGCGCAATCGGTTTCTCGTCCTTCGGTGTGCTCGTCTACTACGCGGTTGCGAACGCCTCGGCATTCACGCAGTCACCTGCACACCGACGCTGGTCAAAGGGACTGAACGTCGTTGGCGGTCTCGCCTGCATCGTGCTCGTCGCATCACTACCACGGTCGTCGATCGTCTCCGGCCTAGCGGTCATCGGAATCGGGCTCGCTGGACGGGCACTCGTCAACCGAACGAGGAGTAAAAAATGACTCAGCGGTTCTGCAGCGGTGCGTAGACGGACTCACCCATGCAGCGTGGGCCGGTAGGTGAGCTCTTGGATGTTGCCGTCGAGCGTTCGACTCTCGATCAGCTCGAGGTCGAAGTCGGCCGCACCCTCGAAGATCGCGTCGGATCCGTTCTCGCCGGTGATCACAGGGAAGAGGGTCACCTGGACGCGGTCGACGAGGCCTGCGGCCATCAGCGCCCGATTCATCGACAGGCTCCCGTGCGAGCGCAACGGCACCTCGGACTCCTCCTTGAGCCGGGCGACGACATCGACCGCGTCGCCGCTCGCCAGCGTCGCGTCCGCCCAGTCGAGGGGTTCTTCCAGCGTGGACGACACGACGATCGCCGGCAGGTTCACCATCCGGGTGACCCACGGGTCCCTCACCTCGGACTCCTCGGTACTCGAGGCCAGCATCTGTGCGAACAGCCGATAGGTGTTGGCCCCGAAGACCATCCGCTGCTCCCCGCTGTACAAGGCGAGGCGGTGGTCGAGCAGCTCGGGGCCTTGCTTGCCCCAGTAGCCTCCCCAATCGCCGCCGCTGGCGGAGCCGAAGCCATCCAGGCTGGAAAAGACGTCGAAGGTGTAGGTAGCGGCCATGATCCTCTCCTCGCGTGGGTTGATCGGTCGTGGTACAGACTCGTACCCACGGCAAGACTCATCGCAACCGCAGCTCACGGCGGCTCATCGCCGCCGGTCTCAACAAGAGCGGTGTGCTGTGGATCAGATTAGGTAGATGTCGCGGCGCGATTGTCGGCTGGTCGAAATTGAAGCGCTCTACAGGCGGGAGTTCTCCGCGTTCGTTCGTGTTGCGCGGGGGATTGTCGGTGATCGCGAGCGAGCGCTCGAGGCTGTGCATGACGGGTTCGCCGACGCGATTCGGGCGCGAGACAGTCTCCGCGAGGAGACGGCTCTAGAGGCGTGGGTGTGGCGGTCGGTGGTCAACGCGGCCCGGAAGGCGACCCGGCGGCCGTTGGTCGAAGTCGCTGTTTTCGACGGCGTGTCGTTGGTTGAGCCTCCGGGGCTGGTTGAGCTGGCGCCTTCGCTTGCCCGACTGCCGGAGCGGCAGCGGTTGATCGTTTTTCTTCGCTACTACGCCGACCTGGATTACCGGCGCATCGCGAAAGTGGTCGGAGTCGAGGTCGGAACGGTCAGCGCGTCGCTTGCCGCGGCTCACCGTTCGGTGCGTCTTGCGCTCGAGGAGGTCGAGGTCAATGGTTGACACCGAACGCCTCATCCTGGGCGAACTCGAACTGCTCGCTCCCGCCGGAGAGGTGCCTGTCCCAGACTGGCAGGAGGTGCGGCGGCGACTCGAGCCGCCGCGGCCCTCGCTCAGGCGGCGGCGTATTCGGCTCGCGGTCGGCGTGGCCGCAGTCGCTCTGGTCGGCGTCGCGGTGGCGAGTGCGGCTTATCTCGCATCACGCTCTGGAACGCCGAAGCCGGTCGCGAACGGTGAGCTTGTGATCGACGCGGCTCCCGGCGGAGTCGCACAGGTCTCCGCCGTGGGCACCGACGGGCGGCTTCGCTCCGTGTGGCGGTGCCCGCGATCGCTGTTTTGCGGCAGTCCCGCCGGCATGGCGTGGTCCCCGGACGGCAAGCAACTCGCGCTTGTGATGGCCACCCTTGGGCTCAGCTCAGCGTACGCCGGCCTCGACGTTCTGACCGTTCGTACCGGTCGGCTCAGACATCTGTCTTCGGGACAGCGATGCCAGGGCGGCGGCTTCGCGCTTCCCGGCGGAGTCGACTGGTCGGCGTCCGGCAGGTGGATCGCGTTCACTTGTGGCTCTTCGAGGATCCTCCTTGTCCGGCCAACGGGTGCAGGCGAACGCGTGGTGTCGACGGGGCTGCCGAATGTGCGGTCGCCGTCCTGGTCGCCCGACGGGGGCCGGCTTGCCTTCTCTGCCGGTGCGGTTGACCACTCCGCAATCTATGTGATCAACATCGACGGAACCCAGCGCCGACTCCTCGTTCGCGGTGGCAGGGCGCCCGCCTGGTCTCCGAACTCGAGCCTGGTCGCCTATCGAGGCGGGACGCAAGGCGGCTCCTGCGGCGGCCTGCGCCTCGTCGATGCGAGCACCGGTCGCGACGCCAGCCCAGCCTCTGCGGCGAACCCGTGCCACCAGTTCGGCGTTCGTCAGACCGAAGCTCCGGCGTGGTCGCCCGACGGGACTGAGATCGCCATCGGTGCAACATCGGGTGTTTATGTCATCAACGCAGACGGCACCGATCCGCGCCGCATCAGTCCAACCTCGCCCTACTCCGGGCGCCCCGCCTGGCGACCATCGCACGGCAAGCAAGCCGTCCGCTACGGAACTCAAACCGAGACTTGCCCGGACTGCTGACTTCGACGTCTGTCAGCCACTCGACCAGCATCGCTCAGGAGGTCCGTTGACCAGTCGTTCATATCTCTCAGTTGTTGCGGTCGCGACCGGCGCGCTGTTCGCTGCGGCGGCAATCCACGACGTCGCCGCGTCGAGCGGGTCGGCACTGGCGGCTCGCAGCGGCCAGATCGCCTGGAAGGGATTCCCGCGGGTTGGAGACGAAACCACGTCGGCTATCTACGTCGCCAACCCCGACGGGTCGCACCGTCGGCAGCTCACGCATCCGTCCGCCGGCGTCACCGATGACCTGCCTGATTGGTCACCCGACGGGTCGCAGATCGTGTTCGAGCGGAGCTTCCAGCCGACCTCGAACCACCCGACGGTCGCTGACGAGGTGATGCGCGTCAACGCTGACGGGAGCGGCTTGCGTCAGATCGGCACCTGCACGCGCGATTGCGTCGCGAATGACGATCCGCAGTATTCCCCCGACGGACATCGGATCGTGTTCCTGCGGGTTGTGCAGGTGAAGGGCACCCAGTCGCTGGCCGCCGGTGTCTGGCTGATGGACTCGAACGGCGGCCGGCCGCATCAGATCAGCGGCGCGCCTGCCGCCAAGTCGGAGGATCACGAACCGGCTTGGTCGCCTGACGGCAAGCACATTGTCTTCACCCGGCTCAACGACTCGGCGGTGCCGATGAACAAGCAGGCGTTGTTCATCATTGCGAGCACCGGCGGGAAGCCGCGTCAAGTCACGTCATGGAGCCTCAACGCGGGCGGCGCGAACTGGTCACCCGACGGGACGAAGCTCCTCTTCCAGTCGTACCGCGACTGTCCATGCAGCGAGACCTCTCAGGTCTACACCGTCTCGGTGGACGGCTCCGGCCTGACCAGGCTCACGAACCTCGGCAGGAACATCGAGCCGAACTGGTCGCCCGACGGCAAAGAGATCATCTACGCACACCAGCCCGGGGTGGGATCCAACCACCTCCCGGATCTCTGGGTGATGGACCCGGACGGCAACAACAAGAAGGCACTCATCCAGACGAACCTATGGGAGAGCGAGCCCGACTGGGGAACCGCCGCACCAATCTCGTGACACCTCAGCCGTTGTGATTGACGACTTCGACGTTGTGCCCGTCGGGGTCCAGGACGAACGCGCCGTAGTAGCCGGGGTGGTAGACGGCACGCTCGCCTGGACCGCCGTGGTCCTCGTAGCCCGCGGCGAGCGCGGCCGCGTGGAACGCCCGCACGGTCGCGTCGTCCTGCGACGGGAACGCGAGGTGGACGTGCTCCGTGACCGGGCGTTCGTCGTGGACGAGCGAGAAGCTGAAATTCTCACCGAGCATCTGCACGCGATCCGGCTGGTCCACCCCGAGCCGCAGCCCGGCGTACGGGGCGATCGCCAGGTAGAAGCGCTTCGACGCTGCGGGATCGCGGACGCGAATCCGGAGGTGGTCGATGCAGCCGTCGGGCACCGGGTCCTCACGCTGTGTGTGGACTGCCTCCGCACTGTTCCCGTCCGGGTCGAGCAGGAAGCCGCCGTAGTAATCCGGCCGGTAGAGCGGGCGCGGGCCCGGCGCACCGTCGTCGCGGTAGCCCGCGTCGATCCCCGCCTGCCAGAACGCGTCCACGGCTTCACGGGACGGCGCGCGGAAGCCGGCGTGCAGGCCGCGGGTCACCGGGTGCTCGCTGTCCGTCGGCCCGATGGCCCAGTCGACCCACTCGACGAGCTCGGCGTCCGCGTGACTCGGCTCCGCGCCCAGCACGGCGAGCACGGTGCGGTAGAAGCGCTCGGACGCTGCGAGATCCGCGACGGCGACTCCGACGTGGTCGAACATCCGACCGAGGCTACCGCTGCCGGCATCCTCGACGCCGGGCCGCGACTAGCGGTAGGGCACGAACTGCACGTACGAAGCAAGCACCCCGTCGGCGAGCACGTGCACTGCAAACGCCGACACAGCCTCACCGAAAACGATCTTGCTCGCGCCGAGACCCACCCGCGCCTGTCCGTAGGTGCTCGGGATCACCGTGACGGGTCGGGCGCCGAGCTCGGCGACGATCATCTGGTGGTGATGCCCGGCGACGATCCCGAGCACCTGCGGGTGTCGCGCCACGACCTCGGCAAGGGCCGAACGCGACTCGCCCGGCAGGTCGATCGCGTCCCACACCGGGCTCCCCGTCACGATCGGCGGATGGTGCATTGCCAGCAAGGTGGGTCGATCCGGCGCAGCTGCCAGCTCTCCGTCGAGCCACTCGAGCCGAGAGGAGTCGAGCTCGCCACGATCCTCGCCCGGCCGAGTGGTGTCCACCATCACAAGTCGGAGCGCCCCGACGTCCGCGGTGTGCTGAATCGGTGCCTCCGCTGCTCCGGGCAGACCGAAGCACCTGCGCATGGCCGCTCGGTCGTCGTGGTTTCCGGCCAGAACGTGGACCGGCACACCGATGCCCTGCAGAGACTCCAGCACGAGCTCGTACTCGGCCTCGGCGCCTGCTTCGGCGAGATCGCCCGAGAACAGAATCGCGTCGGGAGCGACATCCAGATGCCCGATCGCGGCGATCGCTGCCCTGAGGCCTGCGATCGGGTCCCCTTCGGACCAGACCGCGCCGATGTGCGAGTCGGTGAGCTGGACGAGAACGGTCGGCTTGGTCATCGGGCGAGAGGGTACTGGGCGTGTCGCTTGCGGTGTCGTCGTGAAAAACGGACCGGAGCCGGGCTCAGAGCATCGCCAGCCGCGTGGCGATGGCGGCGTCGGCTGCGTCGCGGAACTCGCCCTGGCCGGTCACTGCCGGGATGAAGTGCTCGCGGTCGAGCGTCTGCAGGACGGACGCGCTGGTCGCCGTGACGGTTGCGGTGCGCGGCACGTCGCGCAGGAGCGCGATCTCGCCGACGTAATCGCCCGGTCCGAGGTGTGCGACGTGGCGGCCTTCCTTCGTCACCTCGACCGAGCCGGTCTCGACCACGTAGAAGATGTCGCCGTGGTCGCCCTCGCGAATGAAGACGTCGCCGGCCGCCACCTCGACGCGGGTGAGTGCCCGCGCAAGCGCCTCGAGCGTCGGCTCGGGCAGCAGCGAGAGCAGCGAGACCTTACGCAGGAGCTCGAGCTCCGGCGGCGCGAAGGTGGAGAGGTCGATCCTGCGCAATCCAGGCATCCCGAGCAATACGAGGCCGCTCACCCCGGCCCCCACCACGACGAGGCCCCAACGCAGGCCGATCGTCCCGATCAGGATCGGCATCAGCAATGCCCCGACAGCCATGCCGCCGATGACGGCGCTCTCCATCGCGCCGAACACGCGTGCCATGACGGCCTCGGGAGTGACCCGCTGCAGGATCGTGTAGGCGTTGACGTCGACGACCGAATTCGCGAGCCCCAGCATGATCATCACCGCGACCGCGGCCCCCACGGTCGGCCACGCCGCGACGAGCAGCAAGGGAGCTGCCCAGAACAGCACGCCGATGCCGAAGTTCCGCGCGAGCCGACCTCCTTGCGCGAGCAGGAGCGCGACGAACCCTCCGACGAAGCCCCCGATCCCGAGCATCGCGTTCAGGTAGCCCACACCGGAGTGGCCGAGGTCGAGCAGGCTGAGCGCGATCGCGACGTCGAAGACGAGGGAGGCGCCCGCCACGATGGTCTGGGCGCAGTAGAGCCCGATCAGGAGGCGGAGATCGCGCGAGCCGAGGATCGTGCGGTAGCCGGCCGTGACCTCGTTCATGAAGCCGCCGCTGGGCTCGTCGCTCGGGGGCGCTGCCGCCGCCTCGCGCTCCCGTGCGGACGGTTTGATCCCGAGCACGAGCGCCGCCGACCAGATGAACGTGAGCCCGTCGAAGACGTAGACGACCGAAAGGCTCGTAAAGGCGAGGAACAGGCCGGCCAGCGCCGGCCCGGCGAAGAAGCCGACGCTCTCGATGGTCGACGACGCCACGTTCGACGCAGCGAGCTCGCCCGCATCGTCGGCGAGGTCGGGGATCAAGGATGCCTGGGCCGACCGGAAGGGAGAACCGCAGAGCGAGGTGACGACCGCGAGCGCGTAGACGCTCAGCGAGGGGGCGCCCGACGCGATCAGTGCCGCCCCGCAGAACACGAGCACCGCGCGGGTCGCATCCGAGGAGACCATGACGAGTCGCCGTGAGTACCGGTCGCCGAGGGTCGCCGCGAACGGCGTGACGATCGCCAGCGAGACGTAGCGGATCACGCCGAGCACGCCGACTGCGGTCGGGCCGCCACGTTCGTATGCGTAGACCGCAACCGCGACCGCATAGGCCCAGTCGCCGACGATCGAGCCGGCGAAGGCGAGCTGCAACCGGCGCAGCCCCTTGTTGCGGAAAACATCGCGCAGCGAGCGCATCGAGTTGCCGAGTTGCTCGCGGAGACCCTTCACGGACGCATCACCTCAGCACACCGACGCGCAGAGCGCAAGATCAAACCTTCACCGAAAACCCGCCGATATCTAGGCAAAACCCCGAAACGTCTGTACCCTCCAACATCTGTGGCCGGGAGAGAGTCTCTCCTCCTGGTGGGAGAAACTGGGCGACGGGAGGAACTGGGATGAACGTTCTGCGGAGCAAGCGGGCGGTGGCCGGGCTGGGCGCCGCTCTGGTATCGATCGTCGGGTTGACATTGTTCGTCGTCTTGCCGGCGCTGGCGTCGAATTCGGGCGACCGCATACCGCCGGCGGCCACGTCGGGTCTGACTCCGGTCGACGTGCCGGTCGGAGGAAACGCCACGTGCTCGAGCCTGTTCGGTTCCAAGATCTCGAGCCTGCCGAACCTCCACGAGTACGACAACGTCAATCCTGGGAATGCCACAGGGCTCTCCTCCGGCAACGGAGACGGGGTCACCTTCAGCACGACGGTGACCGGCTCGAGCAAGGCGCAGGTCATGCAGGTCAGCGCGACCAAAGCCGCGATCGCCGGCATCGGTATCAAGGGCGGGTCGGAGTCAGCGGCGTACGACTACACGGGGCTCAGCATCTCACCCGGGGTCACTACGGGATGGGTCTGCGAGCGACGGGAACCTGCACGCAACTGCATCGAAGTACACGGTCAGCGGTGGGGTGGAGAACCCGTCCCAGTGGTACAGCATCAGCCAGACGACCGTTTGCTATCGCGTCCTCGCCCCGATCTCGGGCACGGTGTTCACCGACGCGAACGGCAGCGGCTCAACCGGGCGCCGGCCAGACCGGCTTCGGCGGCTGTGAACGTCACGATCGTCGACAACACGACTCATGGCCAGACAACCGTCACGACGGCGGCCAACGGGACCTTTTCCTCGCCACCAGCCGGTCGGCGACTCGTACACGGTGTGCTCCGCGTCACCCGGCTCCGGCTACCAGCAGTCGGCTCCGACCTCGGGCGCAGCCTGCCCTGGCAGCCTGACCGGCTACGCCTACCCGGTTCCTTCGACCGGCTCGACCACGAACTACTTCGGGTTCCGGCCGCTCGGCTCGGTCGCAGGCACGGTCTTCAACGACGTGAACCAGGATCAGACCAACAACGACGGCTCGCCGCTCGTCGGGCTGGACCGTCACGCTCTACGGCGGAGCGCAGCCGGTGTCGACGACGTCGAACGCGAGACGGCTCGTACAAGATCAACGCGGCCTTCTCGACGTCGACGACCGTACACGCTGTGCGAGACGCCGCCGAGCGGCACCTGGGCCCAGGACGTGCCCCTGCCCTCGACCACGACCATCTGCGGCCCGAACCAGAACGGGAACGGGGCTTCGGGAGTGCCGAATGAGCTGCTGAAGGGCCTGCAGTTCACGGCCCCATCGGTCGGCGCCACGATCACCGGCAAGGACTTCGGCAACGTCGCGGCGGTCACGTGCAATCCCGACGGATCCGTTCCCTCTCCGAACCCCGGGACCTACGACGTCAACCTTCCGCCCTCGAGCTGCTCACACCGGCGGCTCGAAGGCGCACACCGGGTTCGTCGTCGACTCGGGCGTCCAGCCGGACGGCACTCCGTTCGTCAGCGTCTGGACCGGCGACTCCCAGGGCACGAAAGTCCCGTTGCTCGAGCACATCAACTTCCCGAATACGCTCACACCTGGACGGGACGCTCAAGTACACGCACCTCGTGTACACGGACGCGTTCCCCTTCACGGGAGCCCCGGTGACGATGCCGTCCTGCAAGGTCGACCCGCGGGACGGCACCGATCCCACGAAGCTGTCTCCCACCTACCTCGACCAGAGCAACGCGCATCTGGTGCTCCCATCAGGGGGAGCGACGTCGTGCGTGATCGCTCTCGACGCCCTCCGGAACTGTGGGCCTCCGGCGGGTCGCTCGTCGCGGACGTCTACTCGGACGTCGACGGGCTCCGGCAGCCCGGCTAATTCGTCAGGCGAGATCGAGGAGCTGCGCGAGACGATCCGTTTCGCGCAGCTCCTCCTCGGCCTCGGCGCCCGGCTCGCGGAGAAGCACCCTCGCACGCCGGACGAGCAGCTCCTCGTACAGCAGACCCTGCGCCCGGGCAGCCTCGAGCGCACGATCGAGCTGTTCGCAGGCCTCCGGCAGCCGGTCGAGCGCAACGAGGCAGGCGGCACGGGCCCGGTCGACCGCCGCGGCATAGAGCGCCGCGTCATCACCTGCGGCGACGACAGCCGCGTCGAGCACCTCGAGCCCGACCTCCGGCGCGCCGGCCTGTGCTTGCGCATGGGCGAGGTAGATGCCCGCCTCGAGCACGAGCGCGGCGTAGTCCACGCTCGCCGCCTCAGCGCCGATGCGTGTCAGTGACTCGAGCGCGTGTTGCGCGTCACCGCGGTTGAGCGCACTGCGTGCAAGCTGGATCTCGGCGAAGATCGCAAACGGGGTGAAGCCCGCGGAGCGCAGCACGCGCCTCGCGTCACGGAGCACCGGTTCCGCTTCCTCGTAGCGCCCCTGACTGACGAGTAGCTCGCCGAGGTTCGCCGCCGTCATGGCGGCGTGCTGCCGATCGCCCGCCTGCAGGCAATCCTCCTGAGCGCGGAGATAGAGGTCGGACGCCTCGACCCACCGGCCGTCGGCGTATGCCTGGACACCGAGGTTCGCCTCGGCGATCCCGCGCGCCCGGATGTCGCCAAGGGCCGTATAGATCTCGATCGACATCCGCTCGTGCACCGCCTTCTCCGGCTCGCCGAGCATCTGGTACGAGCCGTCGAGCGCGGCGTACGCGCGCGCGAGCGCTCCGAGCTCCTGCACACGTTCCGCTTCGGCGGCGGCCGTCAGCGCCAGCGAAATCGCCTCGCGGGCGCGGCCCTGCAACATGCGGATCTCGCTTCGCAGCGCCAGCAGCCAGGCCCGCGCCGCGACCGCGGCCGGCTCCTCGCGACCTTCCACCAGGCGTAACCCGGCTGCGGTCTCCCTGAGGGCGAGCGCCCAGGGACCGGTGCGCACGCGCGCCCGCGTGCGGTCTGCGAACACGCGCGCCCGCTCGACCGGGTCATCCGCGAGCAGGATCGTCGCGCGCCGGAAGGCGTCGAACGACTGGTCGAACAGACCAGCGCTCTGGCGCACCGTCCCGAGGGCGACAAGCACGTCCGCGCGCTCGCGCGAGGTGACGCCGCGAACGTAGCGGCCTGCGTCGAGCGCGAGCTGGTAGAACCGTGCAGCCTCGACGGTCGCCGCGACCGCCCGGGCACGGTCGCCGGCCACGCGACCGTAGTGCCAGGCCTTGTCGTGGCGGTGAGCCTCGAAGAAATGCAAGGCGAGCGTCGGCGCCTCCTCGTCCGGCGACGCGGCGGCCGACTCGATCGCCTGCGCGACCCGGGCGTGCAGCTCGCTGCGGCGACGAAACGGCAGGCCCTCGTAGGCGGCGTCGCGCACGAGCGTGTTGCGGAAGCGCATCCGGCCGGTCGCGTCGGGATCGACGATGCCGTGCAGACGCTGCCAGAGCGGGTCGTCGACCTCCGCCTCGCCTTCCAGCGCCGCGACCAGCAACCCGCGGTCGAAGCTCGCCCCGAGCACCGCGGCAGACCGCAGCACCATCCGGTCGGGCGGGGAAAGGCGGTCGATATCGGCGGCGATCACGGCCTCCACGGAATCCGGCAGGGCTGCAGTCGTCCCGGTGGCGCGGGCCAGGTCGAGCAGCTCGAAGAGGAACAGCACGTTGCCGCCGGAGCGGCGCGCGATCTCTTCGACGACGTGCGGAGCCAGCGGGCGCTCGTCGGTCGCGATCTGGATGATCTCGGCCGCCTGCCGATCGGTGAGCGGCCGCAACGTGAAGGCGAGACAGCGCAGATCCTCATCGTCCACCGGGGCCCACGTGGTCGCCGGATCGGAGTGTGTGACGAGGAGGACATACCGCAGCGAGCCGGCCGCGCGCGACAGGCGAACGAGCAGGTCGGCACTCGCCTCGTCCATGAAGTGGACGTCCTCGACGGCCAACATCGTCGCGGTGCCGCCGAGGGTGTCGACCAGGAAGCGGAGCGCGACGTCGGCGAGCGTGTCACGCAGGAAGCGCTCATCCAGGCTGCTCGTCTCGGGTGTCGGCGGCAAGTCGAGCCCGAGCAGGATCCCGAGCAACGGCACCCACGGCACGAGCTCCTCGTCGATCCGGGCAACGACCTCGCGCAGGCGGTGCTCGGCCGCATCCGCATCCGCTCGCGGCTCCAGCCCGAGGGCAGCGCGCATCGGCGCGCGCAGGGCGAAATACGGGGTCGATGCCTCGTACTCCTCGCAACGCGCGTGGAGCACCCGCAGGTCCGGAGAGCGGTCGACCAGCTCCTGGACGAGCCGCGACCGCCCCGCACCGGCGGCGCCGCCGATCTCGACGATCCAGCCGTTCCCTTGCCGGACCTCGTCGACCACGGAGGCCAGGGCTGCAAGCTCGGCGTCCCGTCCGACGAACGGCGTCTCCGCGCTGCGCTCGCCCTTTCGCCCCACGATCGGGCCGACGATCGACGCCTCGAGGGGCTCGGCCTTGCCCTTGACCTGGAACGGCTCGATCGGCGTCGTCTCGAACGTCGTGCGCGAGCGCTCCAGGACGATCTCGGTCGACAGGATCTGCCCGGCCTCGGCGCGGGCCATGACCCGCGCCGCAGTGTTGACCGCGTCGCCGAAGACGCTGTACGCGCGCCGGTAGCGAGGACCGAAGTCTCCAGTGAAGACCCGGCCGGTGTTGACGCCCACCCGCATCGGGACGACCCCCGGTTCGTCCATCACCTCACGTAGCGCGCGGAGCATCTGCTCCTCGTCGTGGCCGGTGCTCGACGGCGCCCCCGCTGTCAAAAGCGTCTTCACGCTGCCCTTGGAGATGTCCGTCAGGTTGAAGGGAACCTCGTAGCGAAGCGCAGCCTCCTGAATCGAGCTGATGCGCTCATCGATCGCGCCTGCGAATCTGGTCGGGCCGAGCCGGGCGAGCAGAGCGTCCGTCTCCATCAGATCGATGAACGCCGCCGTGATCGTGCGATGCTCCGGCTCGCTCCGTTCGAGCATCACGTGGGCGCGCGAGGCGATCGGAATGCACGAGGCCACGTCGAGACCGTTCACCGCCCCGACGTCCGGCGCCGGCTGCTGCTCGGCGTCCGGGGGCGCAACGAGCAGCAGAGCGCCGCCCTTTTGCGGCCCGACACACGACGGGTCGAGGCGACGAGCGAGCGTTTGGCTGAGGCCGATCTCGCCGGCGTCCGCGACGGCCTCGATCTCGGCCGTCTCGGTCGCGACCGGCCCGACGACGAGCAGCTCCCGGTGGACGCTCCCGGCCGTGAAGAAGTCGATCGGCCCGGTCGTGATCCCGATCGACATCCGGAGGGTCACGGTGTCGCGGCCCACGCGAAGCCGCCCGACCCGCTCGATCGTCCGCTGCATCTCCCATGCCGACCGGGCCGCACGAGCCTCATGACCAGGGCCGTCGAAGAGGAGCAGCAGGGCGTCGCCGCCCCACTTGATCAGTCCGGCTCCCCAGAGGTACGCCTCGTCGAGAAGGGCGATGAACACGCCGTCCAGCGTGTCGCGCAGAATCTCGGCGCCGACCTTCCCACGGCGAGCCAGCCGCTCGGTGAGCGCGGTGAACCCGGAGATGTCGACGAACGCGAGGGTGCCCTCGACCTGGCGGTACGGGATCTCGGGCGAGTTCTGCACCCACTCGATCAGCACGCGCGGGACGTACGGCTTCAGCACGTCCCCTTGACCCGCAAACTCCCGCAGTTCGACCGGCGCGGTCATCCCGCCCGATCCCTCGCGGGCCATCGGATTCGCCGCATGGGCCGAGTATGCAGTGTCGTCAGCGCCGCAGGTAGGCGTCGCTACCGTCGAGCCAGTCCTCGCGCGGCGGTGTGAAAACATCGACATCGAGTGTGTCCTCGAGCGCTTCCGCCGTGTGTGGGACGTTCGGGGGGATGGTCAGCACCTCGCCGGCGTGAACATCGATGACCTGCGACTCGTCGTCGCCGAGCCGAAACCGGAGGACGCCCTCGAGGATGTACGTGAGCTGCTCGTTGTGGTGGTCGTGTTTCGGCACGACCGCGCCTTTGGCCAGGTAGACATGCGCGATCATCAGGTCGTTGCCGGTGATCAGCCGTCGCCCGATTGTCGGGTTGAGCTCCTCCCGCGGTAGGTCTTCCCAGCGGTAGTGCTTCGCACCGGTCATTTCAGCATCCTAACGAGCACGGGTTCGATTTCTTGCCGGCGGCGCCGAACCGCGACGCTGCCCCAACGGTGTCACTCACTGGGAACGGGCGCGGCGAGGCCGAACCGCTCGCGGTAGGCGTCGATGAACATGTGCTCGCCCTTGATCGCGGCTGTCTGGTCGGCGCCGGCGAGCTCGTCCTGGCCGGGCAGCTCGGATACGCCGCCGCTCGGGCCGAGCGGCATGACGATCGCCGGTGGGGACGGTTCGTACGCCTGCAGCTCGCCTCCCTCGACGAGCGCTCGGATGTTGGCGACGACGACGTCGGCCTGCCGGCCGGCTCGGCCGGCCGTCTTGAGGTCGGCGGCCGCGACATCTCCAAGCGCGAAGACGTTCGCGTGTCCGTTCACCTGGAGCTGCGAGTTCACCTCGACCGATCCGTCGGCGAGCCTGGTGCTCGCGAGGTCACCGCGCAGGTAATCGCTGACCGGGGCAAGGCCGTAGCAGCGAAACCAGATGTCCGCCTCGATCACCGCGCCGGCTCGCGTCGAGACCGAGACCGGCCCGAACATGACCGGAGGGCTCTGCGGCTCCGCGGTGAGCGCCTGACCGAGCACGAACTCGACTCCGCGCTCGCCCAGCTGGCGGCGAGCCTCGTCCCGAAGCTCCTGTTTGTACGGGCCGGCGAGGATCTCCGGCTCGGGCTCGAGGATCGTGACCTGCTTGTCGGGCCAGCGGTCGCTGATCTCGCCTGCCAGCTCGAGCCCTGTCGGTCCGGCGCCCACGATCAGCACCCGCTCCGCCCGAGCCAACTCGGCGTGGCTCTCGCGATAGCGGTCGACGGCGATCGCCGTGGCGTCCGTGTCGGACTTGGCCGGATAGGGATAGGTCGACCCGGTCGCGAGGACGATGAAGTCGGACGTCAGCTCGGTTCCGGAGGCGAGAGCGACCACACCCGCGTCGACCCCGACGGCCTGATCGTGCAGGACGCGTCCGTTTGTGAGCAGACGGTCGTAGGGGAAGAAGATCCGCTCGAGCCACTCCGGCTCGACCAGCGCGCGGAGCGCCGCGACGTTGTGGACGAAAGCATCGCGCCGCTCCACGAGCGTCACGTCCGCGAACTCGTCCAGCGCCTTCGCGGCGCTCGAGCCGCCATAGCCGCCGCCGATCACCACGACGGAAGGACGCTTCCCTGTGCCGGCCATCACCCATACCCCCAGACGTCTGTTGGATCTTGTGCTCGCACAGATGCATGCGCGCACAAGTTTCTCCAGACGGTACCCCCGGCGACCGGGGTGGCGTCGATCGAGGGCTCAAGCCGCTAGAACGCCGGCCCGGGTGCCGCACCGCACTATCCTGGATCGACGAATCGCGAGCATGCAACCCGGCGGCAGCGGCGAGGGGAGCGCGGTGTGACGAAGGACAAATCAGGGCGCACGAGTGCCGGCATCGTGCTCTGGCGCAGTCGGCAGGGTCGCTTGGAGGTACTGCTCGCCCACCAGGGCGGACCGTTCTGGGCCAAGAAGGATCTCGGGCACTGGACGATCCCCAAGGGCGAGGCGGAGCCGGGCGAGGAGCTCGTCGCCGTCGCACGGCGAGAGTTCGCCGAAGAAACCGGAACGAAGGTGCCCGACGGTCCGCTGGTCGAGCTCGGAGAGATCAGGCAGAAGTCGGGCAAGCTCGTGCTCGGTTGGGCGGCAGAAGGAGATCTCGACCCGTCGACCGCCGTCAGCAACACCTTCGACCTGGAATGGCCGCCGCATTCAGGGATCGTTCGGTCGTTTCCCGAGATCGACCGCGTCGAATGGTTCGAGCTCGGAGAGGCGCGCCGTCGACTGAAAGCGGCGCAGGTTCCGTTCCTCGACCGCCTTGAGTCGGCGCTGGCCGACGCGCCGCCGCTGTCGCGCTAGAGAGCGCCGCCGGCCGCCGGCGGGGCGGGGCTCGACGGGCCGGGAGCGATCGCGGCGGCCCGGCTCAGGTAGTCCTCGACCAGAAGCAGCTGGCCCGAGCCGGCCCGTTCGACGACGGAGAGCAGCGCCGACATGCTCGCGACCTCCTCGCGCTGCTCCTCGAGGAACCAGCCGAGGAACTGCTCGCCGACATGCTCGCTCTCCTCGCGTGCGACCTGAACGAGGTTCGAGATCTGCGCCGTCACCGTCCGTTCCTGCTCGAGGGCGAGCTCGATCGGCGCACGGTCGTCCGCAAACGCCGTCTCGGGCTGCTGCACGCCGGGGACCTGAACGGCCGCGCCGGTGTCGAGGAGGTACTGAACGAGCATCATCGCGTGGTTTCGCTCCTCGAGCGCCTGCCGGTAGAAGTGAGCAGCGAGCTGCGGAAGTGTGCCGGCGTCGTAATGCACCGCGATCGCCGTGTACTGCTGCGAGGCGGCGAACTCGCTCGCGATCTGTTTGTTGACGGCGTCGGTGAAGCGGCTCATCTGGTTCTCCTGTTGGGCGGCCGGTCCGGATGAACATACCCGGGTGAAGCGCGCCCCCGCAGTTGGCTCCGAGAGTAAGGCGGCCCAGGGGGCGCGAAAGGGCAGTTGACACACCCCGAGGGCCACAGACGGCGCAATCTCCCCAGAAAGTCGCCGCCGTTCAACCGTAGTCCCGGCCGTCGCGGGCTGCCATAAGGATTCCCTAAAAGGCAGATTCCCTAAAAGGCTCGGCCGGACCGGCGCATGCAGCGCCATGCAGCGGCATGAGGGTCAAGAGATCGAACGGTCCTGTCGATACCTGACGCATGAGACTGCTGGCACTTGGAATGACCGCGTCCGCGCTCGCGTATGCAGCGGCGCTCTGGGCTCTCGTGTGGCATCAGCCGCACGCCGGGCACTGAGCCGCGGCGCGAGAGACTTCGAACGGCCGGGCGGCGTTACTCGCCGAGAGCTTCGGGCTCGCCGGTCCGCACGGCCGCGAAGAGCGCCTCGGTGACGCCGAAGCCACGGGCGACGAGCGACTGAAACCGTGCAACGAGCAGCGCGGCCAGCGTCTGTTCGTCGAGCTTGTTGACGAGCGCATCGGTCAGTTGCGCGTCGGCCGAGAGGAGACGTTCGAACGGGGTTGCAGCAGTCATTGCGAGCTCCGATCTTTCAATCCTGGGGTTGGACTCGGGTATCGGCTCAACCCGGTGAGAAGTTGAGGGCCGGCGACGCGGGAACGACCGCAGGAGAATTGACCCATCTGCGTCACCAAACAGGCGCGGGCCATCGGCTAAAAAACGTAGATGTCGAGCAATGAGACGGTGGCGCCCGGAGAGGCCCTTCCCACGGGGAGCAGGAACCGGCGGCAGCGCAGGCTCAGCTGGGCGTGGTTCGCCGGCGCGGACGCCCGCGTGCTCGCGCTCGTGCCGAGCGAGCGAAGTTTCCTCGAGGCGCAAGGACTCGTCATTGTCGCGATGGCCTGTGTCACGGGGTTTGCGGTCGCGGTGGCCGGCAGCGGCTGGTGGAACGTCCCGATCACGCACATCCTGTGGCTCGGTCTCGTCTGGACCGCGGTCATCTGCATCGTCGATCGCCTGATCTACAAGAGCTTCGGAACGAGCCGCCGCGCGAACCTCGTGCTCGCCGTTCCACGTGCCGTGCTGTCGCTGATGCTCGCGCTCGTCCTCGGGCTGCCGATGGTGCAGTTCATCTTCAAGCCGTCGATCTCGAACCAGCTGACGCTGACGAGCGCCGCGGCACAGAAGGACGCGCGGAAAGCCGCGCTGGTCTTCTTCGAGCCGAAGATCGCGAAGGCGACCAAGCAGATCGCTGTGATCCAGGATCACGAGACCACACTCGAAAACCGCATCAGCAAGTTCACACGCTTGTCGGGCTGCGAGGACAACGAGCCGTCGTGCTCGCACACCCACCGCACCGGTTGCGGACACTGGTGTCAGTACTACGCGCGGCAGGCGACCATCGCGCGTGCGACGCTGGCCCGAGACCGGCCGGGCGACCGGGCGAAGATCGCCGGGCTCACGGCGAAGATCAGCGACTGGCAGCAGAGTGAATCGACCGAGACCCGAGCGCGCGTCACCGCGATCGCGCACGACCAGGACCTGCTGGCACGGGCGGAAGCGCTGTCGACGATCGAGAAGCAACATCCGGAGGTAACGAGGTACGTCGTATTCGTGCTCGGGCTCTTCGTCTGCCTCGACCTCGTCGCGCTCATGATGAAGCTCTCCCACCTGCTCATCGGCGGTGCCGTCTACGAGGAGGTGGCTGCCGCGCTCCGCGAGCGCGACCGACTCGAGGCACATCGGCTGCGCGAGCGAACGGCTGTCCTGCGCAAGCGGATCAGTGGGGAGGCAGGCGCCGACGCGGACGTCGACGAGGTTCGAATCGAAGGCGAGCGCACCCGCAGGATCGCCGCGGAGGGCGCCCCGATCATCGTCACCTAGGCGTCGACGCGCTCAACCCGCCAGGGGCGTGATGAGCGATCTGTACGCCGCCAGCGACCGCGGCTTCGAGCGGAGGTCGAACACCGATCCCGACTTGCCCGAGTAGTAGTTCGCGACCACGACGCGCCGGTGACCGCGCAAGAAGGCCGCCATCCTGCTGACGAAGGCCGCATCGTCGAGGCCCCAGAGCCCCCACTCCCCGATCGCGAACGGCTTGTGCGGATGCGCGGCGTAGAGCGCGCCGGCAGCCGCCCAGGCCGCCTTGCCGCCGATGTCGTACAGATCGTCTCCGACGACGTCGACGTAGGCGTCGCCCGGGTAGTACGCCGCGGCCGAATTGGCCGGCAGATCGGGGGAGCCGTACCCCTGCGGGTTCCAGATCACCTCCACGTTCGGTGCCGGCTGAGGCTGCTGCGCGACCGGCGGCAGACGAAGCGCCCGCAAGCGCTCGTTCACGTCGGGGCTGCCGTGCACGATCAGATAGATGCGCGCGAACGCCTTCCGGAACATCGCGGTCGAATGATCGGGCCCGCGCGACGACCCGTCGGCATCGAACGCTGAATAGGCGTTCCAATGGCCATTCATCTCCGCGAGCGGCCGAACGAAGACAGGCTTGCCCCAGCTGGCCAGTGCCTTGTTCAGGGTGAGGAGGAACGCGTCGCCCTGGCCACGGGCGATCTCGGCCGGCGTGATGCGTTCGCCCGCGCTCGTTGCCGTGTTGAGCCCGATCATCGGCTCGTCGAGCATCGACGAGAGCAGCCCGGTGAAGTACGAGGGCGTGGATCCCTGGCCCCAGCCGACGATCATCAGGCGTGTCGAGGATCGCTGCTCCGTCTGGCTCGCGAACCGAACCGGGTTCCCGAGGAGCCCCAGATGGAGCCTGGTCGCGGCGGCAGGCATGCCGAACGCCGACACAGGTGCCACCACGAAGACGAGCGCCGCGACCACGGCGAGACCCCTCGCAACCACCGACTGAACTCTGTTGGGCGTTCTCGCCGCTCGCATCCCTCGATCGAGTGATCCGCCCGACGGCTCAGAGAAGCGCAGCGAGCCGTTCGATCCCCTCGTCGATCTCGTCGATCTCAACCATGCTGAAGGACAAGCGCATCGTGTCCGCTCCGCGGCCGTCCGGGTAGAACAGGGTTCCCGGGACGATGCCGACGCCTCGTTCCACCGCACGCTGCGCGATCTGCACCGAGTCCACGTCCCCCGGCAGCGTCAGCCACGTGAAGAAGCCGCCCTCCGGCCGGGTCCAGACGGCGCCGGCAGGCAGCGACCGCTCGAGCGCCGCGAGCAACCGCTCGCATTTCGCCCGATAGAGCGCCCGCGAACGCACGATCTGCTCGTCCAGCCAGCCACGCCGGACCGACTCCTCGAAGAGCCGTTGCCCGAGCGCTCCGGCGCACTGATCGGTGTTCTGCTTGGCGGAGACGAGCCGGGCTGAGATCTCGGCCGGGCCGACGGCCCAGCCGAGCCGAACCCCGGGGAACAGCGTCTTGGACGTCGTGCCCGTCTGCACGACGACGTCCGGCGCCAGGCTCCAGAGGCTCGGCAGCGGTTGATCGCCGAAGCCGAGCTCGCGGTAGGCGACGTCCTCGACGACCAGGAACCCGTACCGACTCGCGAGCTCGACCAGCAGCGCACGCCGGTCGGCCGTGAGACTGACGCCGGCCGGGTTCTGGTGGTCCGGGATCGTGTACAGCAGCTTCGGGCGCAGCCCACGCGCGAGACGGCGTGCCAGATCGTCCAGATCGAGTCCGTGCGCGTCGAGCGGAACGGCGACGATCGTCGCTTCGTAGCTGCGAAACGCCTGAATCGCACCGAGATAGGTGGGGCCTTCGACGACGACCACGTCTCCCGGATCGACGAACGACTTGGCGACGAGCTCGAGAGCCTCGATCGCACCGCTCGTGATCAGGAGCTCGTCCGGGGCCGGGCGGCGACCCTGCAGCTGCTCGAGCCGGCCGGCGAGCGCGTCGAGCGGGCCGGCCAGGCCACGCGTTGGCGCGTACTGGAACGCGCTCGCCTCGCCCGACGTGGCGAACTCCTGAAACAGGGTCGCTACGCGCTCTCGCGGGAACGTCGCCGGGTCCGGGAACCCGCCGGCGAACGAGATCAGGCTCTGGACTCCGAGGAGCCCGAGGACGAAGGCGATTCCGTCGTCGGTCCCACCCCGCGCCCGGCCCGCGACGAGCGCTTCCCACCGGCCGAGCTCAGGCGTCAGGGTCAAGCCGCAATCCTAGTGCCCCGCCGCGACGGTTCGAACCGGCATGCTTCGCGGCATGAGTGCAGGCACGCGAGCCCGGCTCGCGGCTGCCGGACTGCTGTCCGGCGCGGCCGCATGCGGCGCCCTCTTCGGCCCTGCCTCGCGGGCGAGCGCACCGATCAGCACGGTCGCGCTCCACACGATCCCGGGAGCCAACCTGCCGGTGGTCCAGGTGCTCGCGCGCGCAGCCGCGACGAAGGGCGGCTACGTCTTCGTCGCCGAGAAGAAAGGCGGGACGACCGGAGGCCCGCTGATCGTCGATTCGCGCGGCCGGGCCGTCTGGTACCACCAGATCGCCCCACCGCAGCAGGCAACCGATTTCCGGGTCCAGCGCTATCACGGCAGGCCGGTGCTCACGTGGTGGCAGGGAACCGAGAGCGTCGCGGGCACCGGCGAAGGGGAGTACGAGATCTACGACACGTCGTACCGTCACATCGCCACGGTGCGCGCGGGCAACGGTCTCCACGGCGACCTGCACGAGTTCCAGTTGACACCGCGCGGAACAGCGTTCATCACCGCCTACCGTGAGGTTGGAGCCGACCTGAGCGGCGTCGGCGGGCCGAAGCGGGGCTTCGTCGAGGACAGCGTCGTCGAGGAGGTCGACATCGCGACCGGGCGCGTGCTCTTCGAATGGCACAGCATCGACCACGTCCCGTTGACCGAGTCGACCCAGGCGCACCGCGAACCGGCCCGGGACGCCAGCCGGAAACGCCCGCTCGACTATTTCCACGTCAATTCGGTCGCCGACGGCCCCGGCGGCACGGTGCTGATCTCGGGCCGGAACGTGTCGACGATCTATCTGCTCGCCCGCGACGGGCACATCGTCTGGCGGCTCGGGCGGCAAGCAGAGCAACTTCGGACCGAAGGCCGCCGTCACCTTCGCTTTCCAGCACAATGCGCGACTTCACGGCAACCTGCTGAGCCTCTTCGACAACGGCGGCATTCCACGGGTCGAGCCGTTCTCGCGGCCGCTCGTGCTGCGCCTCGACGTCCCGGCCAGACGGGCGACGGTCGTACGGACGTTCCAGCCGCCGAAGAAGATCGCGTCGCCCTACGAAGGGAATCTCCAGCTCCTGCCGGGCGGCGGCGCACTCGTCGGCTGGGGCGGGATCCGGCAGGTCAGCGAGTTCGGAGCGGACGGGCGACTGCTGCTGCAACTGAAGCTCCCGTACGGCGATACGTACCGGGCCTACCTCGGCGCGTGGGCGGGGCGCCCCGCGACGCGGCCCGCCGTCGCGGTCGACGGCAAGAAGCTCTATGCGAGCTGGAACGGCAGGACGGGGATTGCCCGCTGGCAGCTCCTCGCCGGCGCCGATCCCTCTCACCTCGCGCCGGCCGGCGAGCAGGCGTGGAGCGGGCTCGAGACCGCGATCGCGCTGGACGGCGCCGCAAAAGCAGTGGCCGTCCAGGCGCTCGACGTGAACGGTCACGTTCTCGGCACCTCGAACGTGATCGGGGGCTGAGCTGGGCGAGACCTAAAGGTTTCCCCCGCACAGGCCGATCCTGGCCAAATGCGGTTGGTGCCGTTCCGGCGAGGAGGTCTCGTGATCCTTGCGGCGATCTTCCTGGGCGGTACAACGCTCGTCGTCCACGCGCGCGCGGCGCCCGCGCGAAGTGCGGCACTCCACATCACCGAGCGCGATTTCCGCATCTCCGCCCCGAAGCACGTCGCGAGCGGCAACCTGACCGTGACGGTCGTCAACAAGGGCCCCGACGACCACGAGTTGATCATTGTCCGCGCGACGACCGCTCGCCTGCCGCTGCGGTCGGACGGCCTGACCGCGAACGAGGAGAAACTGACCCCGATCATCGCGCTCTCGCTCGAGCCCGCCCCGCCCGGAACGGTGCGTACGGCCCATGTCCATCTTCGGCCCGGCCGGTACGTCCTCTTTTGCAACATGGCCGGGCACTTCATGGCCGGCATGCGAACGACATTGGTCGTGAGGTGAGATGAGCCGGGCTCGCGTTTCAGGGAAAGCAGCGGCTCTCAGGCCGTTCTCCGCGCGCAGTCGTAGTCCGATCGCGGCGATCCTCGTCGTCTTCGCGGTCTTCTCCGCGATCAGCGTCAGCCTCTCGATCCGCTCGACATCGGGCTCACGGCACAACGCATCGGTCGTCGAGGTTGCAGGCCGTCAGCGAACGCTCGCCGAGCGCTACGTGAACGACGTTCTGCTCCTCCGCGAGGGCCGGCCCGCAGACCCCCACTACACGGCAGGCATCCTGAGAAGCAGCGTCAAGGCGCTCCTGAACGGTGGAGTCGCCCCGGCTGTGAACGGGGACGACGACGAGTCCAGGCTCCCGCCGGCCACCGGCAAGATCGAACGTGCGCAGCTTCGGCAGGAGGCGCGCCTCATTCGCGATCTGACTGCGACCGGGAGCGCCCTGCTCGAGCATCGGCCGGTCGCCAGGGTTCCGCTGAGCGCCCATGAGCGGATCGCGGCGAGGAACCCCGTCCAGCGCATGGAGATCCTCGCCGCGTTGACTTCGAACGTCTCGCTCAACGCCGCACGCACGATCGCAAGCACTGCCGACCACAACATCTCGAACCTGATCACGCTTCAGGTGGTGCTGGGGATCGCCGGGCTGCTGGCGTCGCTGATCCTCGGCTGGGGGCTGATCCATGCAACTCGCCGCCAGACGGCTCACTTCCGCAGTCTCGTCACCGCCTCGACCGACCTCGTCGCCGCATTCGGCCCCGGCGGCTGCAGCTATGTCAGCGCATCGGTCACCGAAATGCTGGGCCGCCGCGAGGCGGAAGTGCTCGGACCGGGATTCGCACGCTTCGTCCACGAGGGCGACCGCGCTGCGCTGGACGAAGCCTGTGCGAACGGCGAGGCGCACGAGCTCAAGTTCCGCCTGCAGAACCGGTTCGGCGAGTGGCGTCAACTCGAGGCGCACGTGAGCGATCTGCGCGCCGACCGGCACATTCGCGGGATCGTGCTGAACGCACGCGACGTCACCGAGCGCGTCCGGCTCGAACAGGAGCTCATGCACCAGGCCTTCCACGACGGTCTGACGGGTCTCGCCAACCGGGCGCTCTTCCGCGACCGGCTCGACCAGTCTCTGTCCCGCTCGGCGCGCACCAGCGAGTCGCTCGCGGTGCTGTTCGTCGATCTCGACGGGTTCAAGCAGGTGAACGACACGCTCGGCCACGACGCGGGCGATCAGCTGCTCGAGGAGGTCTCGCGGCGCTTCACGACGGCCATCCGGCCGAGCGACACACTCGCCCGCCTCGGCGGCGACGAGTTCGCTCTGCTGCTCGAAGAGGCGGACGAACCGCTCGCGGTCACCGTCGCCGAGCGTCTGCTCGAAAAGCTCTCGAAGGAGATCGTCCTCGCCGGCCGCGAGATGTCGCTCGGCGCCAGCGTCGGCGTGGTCGTTCACGGAGGCGGGACCGGCAAGAGCGAAGAGCTGATGCGGCACGCCGACCTCGCGATGTACGCCGCCAAGAAGGGCGGCCGCGGCCGTTTCGCGGTGTTCCACCACGAGATGGGCCGTGAAATGGGCGACCTGTTCGGGATCGAGCACGAGCTTCGCCTCGGCCTGCAGCGCGGTGAGATCAACGTCCACTACCAGCCGCAGATCTCGCTCGAGAGCCGCGACATCGTCGGGGTCGAGGCACTGCTCCGGTGGCGGTCGCCGACCCGCGGCCCGGTCCCACCTGGCCAGTTCATTCCGATCGCCGAGTCGACCGGTCTGATCGATCCGCTCGGCGAGTTCGTACTACGGGAGGCCTGCGAGCAGACTGCCCGCTGGGCTCAGGACGGCCTGCTGCCCGAGTCCTTCGTCGTCTGGGTCAACATGTCCGCGAAACAACTCACCGCGGGGGGCGTCGGCAAGCTCGTTCGAAGCGCGCTCGCGGACGCGCGGATCCAGCCGTGCCAGCTCGGCCTCGAGGTGACCGAGACGGCAATCGTCTCCGAAGGCACCGCGGGCGACCGCGCCATGCTCGAACTGCAGGAACTGCACGACCTCGGCGTTCGGATCGCGATCGACGACTTCGGCACGGGCTTCTCATCGCTCGCGCAGCTACGCCGCTTCCCCGTCGACATGATCAAGGTCGATCGATCCTTCGTGCAGGGCATCGAGCACGACCCGAGAGACGAAGCGATCACCACCCACACCGTCAACCTCGCGCACGCGATCGGCGTGCTCGCGCTCGCGGAGGGTGTCGAGTCCACGGGACAGCTCGCCTCGATCGACGAGCTCGGCTGCGACCTCGCGCAGGGCTATCTGTTCGCCCACCCGACGCCTGCCGACGAGGTCACGAAGCAGCTCGCCGCACAGCAACGCACCAAGGCGACGACCGCGGCGTAGGCAGACGCCGCTTCAGCGCCGCCGGCGCCGTATCCGGCGCACGTGCACCGCGTACGCGGGCAGACCGACGATCAGGAACAGGAACACGAGGCTTGCCCACGCCGAGGGGTGAGGGATCTTGTTGCGCTCGGCGTGGAAGAACACGCCGGTCCCCGCGGCGGCGGCGGCGAGAAACGCGAAGAGGAACTGGGCCGTCGACAGGTTGGCCACGCGCCGCCAAGGTACTACGCCGCCAACCAGCTGACATGATCGTGCGATGCGCGTCGGCGGGCTCAGGTCGATCGCCTCACCGATCGCATGACGGCAATCCTGGATGTTCTCGGTGTCGTCGGCCGCAACCGGAACCTCCGGCGCGTCCAGTTGGCCTACGCCACGTTCAACAGCGGCGAATGGGCGACCTGGATCGCGATGCTCGTCTACGCCTACTCGCGCGGAGGCGTCACCGAGAGCGGACTGGTGGCTGCCGGGATGCTCGCTCCGGCGGCCCTCCTCGCGCCGGTCGTGGCCGCACTCGGCGAGCGCGTTCCACCGGGGCAGGCGTTGTTGTCCGGCTATGCGCTCCAGGCTGCGTCCTGCCTCGCGACGGCGGCCTCGCTCTACGCGGATGCGCCCACGATCATGGTCTACGCACTGTTCTTTGTCATGGCGGTCTCGTTCACGATGACGAGGCCGACACAAGCCGCCTTCGCGCCCGGGCTCGCGCATACGCCGCACGAGCTCGCGGCGACCAACGTGGCTTCGGGGACCGTGGAAGCCATCAGCGTGCTCGTCGCCCCCGTGCTCACGGGCGTCGTGCTGGGCTTCGGCTCCCCGGCGACGGTCTTCGCCCTCGCGGGAGCAGGCTGCGCACTCGGCGCCATGCTCGTGGCGCCCCTGCGCAACGCCGTCCCGGTCGTGGAGGCAGCCGATCCGAGCGAGCGAGGCTCGCTCTTCGGCGAAGGCCCTCAGCTGATCCGCCGCGATCCACAGTCACGAATGCTCGTGCTGCTGCTCGGGGCGCAGTGCGTCGCACTCGGAGCACTCGACGTGCTCTATGTCGAGCTCGCGCGCGGCGTCCTGCACCGTGGCGGCGACTGGGCGGGGTACCTCTGTGGTGCGACGGGAGCGGGCGGCGTGCTCGCCGTGGCGTTCACTGCGCACCTCGTCGGCCGCCCGCGACTGGCCGGTCCGCTCGCCGTCTCGATCGCCGTGTGGTCGGTGGCGTTTCTCGGGCTCGCGGCGGTGCCGGGCGTGGGAGCGGCGCTCGGTCTGCTGCTCCTCGTGGGTGGGGCGGAGAAGACGTTCGATGTGACGGGCCGGATGCTGCTCCAACGCGTGGCCCGGCCCGATGCGCTCGCCGGCGTCTTCGGCCTGCTCGAAGGGTTCCAGACAGCCGGCTATGCGGCGGGGTCGCTGCTCGCGCCCGCCCTCGTCGCGCTCGGGGGAGCGCCAGCGGCGTTCCTCGGGGTGGGAGCGATCCTGCCGCTGGTTGCGCTGGTCGCAGGACGCCGCCTCCTCGACATCGACCGGCATGCGACCGTCCCCATCGTCGAGATCGCGCTGCTTCGCTCGATGCCGATGTTTGCGGCGCTGCCGCCGGCGACGCTCGAGTCACTCGCACGCGCGCTCGAGCCGCTCGCACTGTCGGCCGGGACCGATGTGATCCGTCAGGGGGAGCACGGCGACCGCTTCTATGTGATCGCCGACGGCGAGGTCGACGTCGTTGCGTCTGGACACCACGTCGCGACGCTGCATCGCGGTGACGGTTTTGGCGAGATCGCATTGCTGAACGACGTCCCGCGCACCGCAACGGTGACAGCCCGCACCGATGTCCTGCTCCATGCGCTCGACCGCGAGATGTTTCTCGTCACGCTCACCGGCCACGCGCCGAGCCACCGGTCCGCGCACGAGCTCATGGAGCAGCGTCTTGCGAAGGTCTGAGCGGTGATCTGATACGGGGTGGGGGTATGGTAGGATCGACCGGTGCCGACCACCCGCCACGCCGCCCCGGGCTATACCGCCGACAAGGACAAGCTGCTCAAGCGACTGGCGCGCATCGAGGGCCAGGTGCGCGGCGTCTCTCGAATGATCGAGGACGATCGCTACTGCATCGACATCCTCACCCAACTGGGAGCCGTCGACACGGCCCTCGAGGCCGTGGCGATCAAGGTGCTCGAAGACCACGTGCAGCACTGCGTCGCCGCAGCGCTCGCCTCCGGGGACGAAGGCGACGCGAGTGCAAAAGCCGCGGAACTGCTCGAAGCGGTGCAGCGCTTCGCGAAGACTCGCTAGTCCCGGGCTCGGCGAGCGGCAGCACCGTGCCGGGATGAGCTGCCATACCCCCAGCGGGTATGTTGGCACCGATAGCACCGCGGCCGCCCGGCCCGATAGGGTGGAGCCTCACGCACACGTGGTCAGGAGGTCGGCATGAAGGGCTCCGACAAGCCGAAGAAACCGCAGAAGAAAGCGCCGCAGCGGTCACTCAAGGAAAAGCGGAACGAGAAACGCGCCGCGGCGGCGAAGAAGACCAGCGGGCTCGGCTGAACCCGGGAAAATCGCCGACCCTGCTACGCTCCCTGCACTTCGAGCGAGTACCGGATGCGCCTCCTAGCGCCTCCTCTGCCCGTTCTTTCAAGGTGGAGGAGGTGTAAGTACATGGCAACTGGAACCGTTAAGTGGTTCAACGCCGACAAGGGGTACGGCTTCATCACTCCTGACGAAGGCGGCAAGGATCTGTTCGTCCACCACAGCGCGATCACCGGCGAGGGCTACAAATCCCTCGACGAGAACGCGAAGGTGCAGTTCGACGCAGCCGAGGGCGCCAAGGGCCCCGAGGCCCAGAACGTCTCGCTCGTCTCGGCCTAGCGCCGACACCCGGTGTGCGGGGGCGCAAGCCCCCGCCCCCGTTTCTTCCACTTCGACGCGCGCACATCGCGCAGGAGGGAGTCGCATGCGCGGCCGGCTGATCTGGTTCAACCCCGAAAAACGCCACGGGTTCATCCGCACCGAAGACGGCGAGCGCTTGCGCGTCGAGGAGGCGGGATTCGAGCCCGGGCATCTACTCGGCGACAGGTGCGCAGGAACGCACCTCGCCTTCGAGCGCGAAGAGCTCAACGGCAGCGGCGACGCGCACGCGATCAAGGTCACCGTGGTCGACGATGCTTCCGGCGGGCGCGCACGCGCCCGGAGAAGGGGCTAGCTCATGGCCGGCCGTAGACCCGAGACGATCGCGAAGCGCGAAAAGGAACAGGCCCGTCGCGAAAAGCGCGAGCGCAAGCAGGCCAAGAAGGAAGCGCGTGCCCTCGGTGAACTTCCGGTGGCCGACGACGAGACGGCCGAGAGCGAAACGCAGCTAGACGACGTTCAGCTCGACCCGGACGTCGCCGCCGGCGAACCGCTCGACTGAGAAGGACGCGAGGTCGAAGTTCGGCACCCGGCCGAGTGCGAGCTCCGCCAGGTGCTCGCCGATCACGGGGCCCTGCTGAAAACCGTGCCCTGAGAAGCCTGTGGCGTACAGCAGACCGAGCGGGCTCGCGGCTGCACCGACGAGCGCATTGTGGTCGGGACTGAGCTCGTAGTAGCCCCACCAGCTCGAGCGGACACCGAGCTCCGCGAGTGCAGGCACGCGCCGCGCCGCGACCGGGGCGAGCTCCTCCAGCGACTGCTCGCGACCGCCGAACGCAAGCGACGGCCCCTCTCGATGGAAGTAGAACCCCGTCGAGAAGTCGATCGTCAGCGGCAGCTCTCGCGGGAACGACGGCGCGGCCTCGGTGAAGAACATGAACCGCCGTTCGCGAGTCACCGGCAGATCGAAATCGGCTGTCGCCGCAAGCTCACGTGACCAGACGCCTGCGGTCAGGATCACGCGCTCTGTGCGAACGGTCCCGCGCGTGGTCTCGACACCAGCGACGCGGCCGTCCTCGACGAGGATGCGAACGGCCTCGCACGACTGTTCGATGTGTGCGCCACGCTCGGCGGCGCGGCGGGCGTAGCCCTGCACGACGAGGTCTGGTGTGAGATAGCCCGCCGTCGCGCACAGCACTCCGGCAAGCAGATCGCCGCTCGCCAGCTGCGGCACCACCTCCCGCGACTCCTCCGGGGTGAGCAGCCGGGCGTCGAGGCCGAACCGGTTCTGGAGCACGAGGTCGCTCTCGAAGCGCGCCACGTCCTGCGCGTCGTCGAGCAGGAAGAGGTAGCCCCACAACCGCAGGTCGAGCTGCTGTCCGACCTCCACCTCGAACCGTTGGAGCCGGCGGATGGACTCGACGCCGATGCGCACATTGAGCTCGTCGGAGAACAGGGTGCGCACGCCGCCGGCGCAGTGGCCGGTCGAGCCCGATGCGAGCGTGTCGCGCTCGACGAGCACCGGCCGAGGGCAGCCGAGCTCGACGAGGTAGTGCAGCGCTGCAGCGCCCATCACCCCGCCGCCGATCACAACCGCCTCGCTCCGTTCCGGCAGCATCAGGACGAGGCTACCCGCGAGACTCCTCGCGATGCTCGACGCCGCGGCACAACACCGGCGCGGCCGCCTCTTCGTCGGATTCGCGGCGATCGCGTGGTCGACCGCCGGCCTCCTTCAGCGTGAGCTGACGACCGACGTGCCGACGCAGCTCGCCGGCCGTTCCTTCTTCGCCGTCATCGGCGTCGGGGGCTACATCCTGGTGACCGAACGCGGCCGGGTCCTGCACGCGTTCCGGGCGATCGGCAGGGCCGGCGTCGCGATCGCGGCGCTCCTCGCGGTCTCCTCGTCGTCGTTCTTCATTGCGCTCAACTACACCTCCGTCGCAAACGTCCTGTTCATGCAAGCGCTCGCACCGATCATCGCTGCGGCCTTCGGCACGATGATCGGTGACCGGGTTGCCCGGCGCACATGGGTTGCGATGGCGGTCGCGTTGGCCGGGGTCGCCCTGATGGTCGGCGGCCCCGGACGGCCGAGCGGAGTCGGCCTGACTCTGTCCCTCGTGATGTCGGTCTCGTTCGCAGCGACGCTGGTGCTCACGCGCCATCGGCGCGACGTCTCGATGGCGCCGGCCATGTGCCTCTCGCAGGTGGCGGTCTTCGTGCTCGCCGCGCCGTTTGCACAACCGGGTCAGGCCGGCGCGCTCGACATCATGCTGTTCGCGCTGCTCGGCATCGCCCAGATCGGTCTGGGCTTCATCTTCCTCACGATCGGCGCGCGCCTGATCCCGGCCGGTGAGGTGGCGCTGATCACGCTCCTCGAGATCGTTCTCGGGCCGCTCTGGGTATGGCTCTTCCTGTCGGAAGGCCCGAGCGCTGCGACGTTCACGGGCGGAATGATCGTGCTCGGAGCGGTGCTGCTCCAGTCGCGCGGCGAGCCGCCGGAGACCGTGATCTAACCGAGGGTCGCGAGCGTGGCCCCGTCGTCGGCGTCTGCGGCCTGCCCCTCGACGAGCGGGTGCCGGCCCAACTCCTCGCGAACCGCCGTGCGCAGCGCGCCGGTGCCTCGGCCGTGGACGATCCTGACCTCGTGAAGGCCGGCCAGCGCCGCGTCGTCGACGAGGCGGCGCACCTGCTCTCGCGCCTCCTGCCCTGCGAGGCCGCGAACGTCGAGCTGATCCGACACGTCGCTGCGCGCCGAGGTGCGCACCTGGACGGCCGGCGTCCGGTCTTCCGGCACGCGCTCGCGGGACGGGCGCAGCCGGGCGAGTGGGATACGGACGCGCTGCCCTGCCGCACCGATCACTTCGGCGTCGTCGCCGCGAATCGAGGCGATCGTGCCGCGCACTCCGACGTCGGGCGCTTCCACCGGATCGCCCTCCGCGAGCGTGCCGCTCAGAGGCAGCGGGCCGCCGAGATCGCGCAGCGACCGCTCGGCGCGATTCGCGCGCTCGGTCGCCGAGCCGAGCAGGCGGTCCTGCTCGGGCTCCCGCTTCCGCCGTCGCGCGAGCCGCAGGTCCTCACGGAGCGCGCTCAGCTCGGCCCGCGCCTCGGCCAGTTCGCGCTCGGTCTCAGCCACAGCCTCCAGACGCGCCCGGTCGGCAGATGCCTGAATCCGTTCGTGCTCCCGCTCCAGCTCCGCCTCCCGCGCGCGTGCGCGACCCAGAGCGTCCCCGAGCTCCGCACGGAGCAGGACCGCTGCCCGCTCTGCTGCCTCCGCGTCTGCGAGCAGCTCGGCGGTGCGCAGGCGTTCGGGCATGACTCGCGTTCGCGCGTCGGCGACGACCGCGCCGTCGAGTCCGAGCCGCTCTGCGATGCGCAGCGCGTGCGAGGTGCCCGGCCGACCGAGCGCGATGCGGTAGAGCGGCTCGTCGGTCTCCGGGTCGAAGCCGGTGGCGCCGTTGACCGCCTCGTCGTTCGCGCTCGCCCATTCCTTCAGCTCCGGGTAGTGCGTCGTCACGACGGTGAGCCGCGCCTGGCGCACGAGCCTCGCAAGCAGCGCTTGCGCCAGTGCGGATCCCTCTTCCGGATCGGTGCCCGCCGCCAGTTCGTCGAGCAGCACGAGCGAGCGGTCGCTCGCCGACTCCAGAATCGACACGAGCGCGCTCAGATGGGCCGAGAAGGTCGAGAGGCTCATCTCGATCGACTGACGATCGCCGATGTCTGCGAGCACCTGATCGAAGACCGGCAGCGACGCGGCACCGGCCGGCGGCCGGAGCCCCGACTGATGCAGGAGCGCTGCGAGCCCGATCGTCTTCAGGGCAACCGTCTTGCCGCCCGTGTTGGGGCCGCTGATCACGAGCGCGCGAACGTCGCCGAGCTCGAGGTCGATCGGAACAGCCGATGCCGCGCCAAGCAGGGGATGACGAGCGCCGACCAGGCGAACGACGTCGGAGATCTCGACCGGCGCCCCGCCCCAGGCCTGCGAGAGGCCGCCGCTCGCGAGCGCGAGGTCGAGGGCGCCCGTCGATTCGACAAGCGCGTGCAACGCGTCGGCCCGCGTTGCAACCTCCGCGGAGAGCTCGCCGAGGATGCGCTCGACCTCCTCACGCGCGTCCGCCGCCGCCTCGGCCAGACGATTGTTCAGCTCGACCACGGCGAACGGCTCCACGAAGAGGGTCTGTCCCGTGCTCGACGCGTCGTGCACGACTCCCGGCACCTTCGACCGGGCCGACGCGCGCACGGCGAGGACCGGCCTGCCGCCGCGCTCCGCGAGGAACGACTCCTGGAGCGCGTCCTTCACGTCACTCGAACGCGCGACGCGGCCGAGCTCGTCACGAACCCGGGCGCCGCCGTTGCGCAGCTCGGCGCGCAGTTTGCGAAGCAGCGGCGACGCGGTGTCGCGGACGTCCGAGCCGTCCTCCTCGATCCGGCGGTCGATCTCGTCGGCAAGCCCGCGGAGCCCCGGATCGACGGGGTCCAGGAGCGCGGCAAGCACCGGCTCGTGGAGGACGCGCTTCGCCTCGAGAGCAACCCGGATCGAGACCGCGATCGCACGCAGTTCGGCCGGGCTGAGGAGCCCGCCTCGACTCGACCGCTCGGCTGCGGGCCGCACGTCGCGAATACCGGCGAGCTCCGGCGCCGTGTCGGCGGCGAGCACGACGATGGCGGCCGACGTCAGCTCGTGCCTGCGCTCGACCGTGGTTCGATCGGGCGACGGTGCGAGCTCCCGCGCGAGCACCGCCCCGTGGTCGGTCGAGGCGAAGGTTGCAAGACGATCCACGATCGCCGGCAGCTCGAGCGCAGCGAGCGCCGCAGCGTCCATAACGCGCCAGTGTAGGCGGCGCGGGCCGCCGCGCCGCTACTCGGGGCGCTCGTCGCCCGGCCGGAGCCGGTAGACGATACGGCCGCGGTCGAGGTCGTATGCCGACAACTCGATGCGGACGCGATCACCCGGATTCATGCGAATGCGGAACCGGCGCATCTTGCCGGCGGTGTACCCGAGAGTCTCGTGACCGTTGTCGAGCTGGATCCGGAACATGCCGTTGCGGAGCGCCTCGACGATCTCACCGGTCATCTCGACCTTGTCTTCTTTTTGGGCGATGGTGCCTCCTCTCTCATACGTGGAAGGGATGAACGGCGGCGGACGGAGACCGTCCGCCGCCCAGGTGCTACGCGAGTAGGTTCACGTTCGCGGCTTGAGGGCCCTTGTCACCCTGCTGCGCCTCGTACTCCACCTTCGCGCCCTCGGCCAGTGAGCGATAGCCGCTGCCCTGGATGGCGCTGAAATGGACGAAGAGGTCCTTGCCGCCTTCATCGGGAGTGATGAAGCCGTAACCCTTGTCCGCGTTGAACCACTTGACGGTTCCGGTTGCCATATCTGTCTTTCACCTCCTTGCCAACTTCACTGAACGGGCAAGAAAGGTGCAAGCCGGCACCATCTAGCACTCGCTCAAACTGCATTCGCGAGTGTAGCTGGCCAGGCCTGCAGCTATGCGCGGGGCAGCACGTAGAACGCGATCGCCGCGTACTGGCACCCCGCGGCGACAATCGTCAAGCCGTGGAAAACCTCGTGGTAGCCCAGCACGCGGGGGAACGGATCGGGCCGTCGCCGGGCATAGATGATCGCGCCGAGCGTGTACGCCAGACCACCTGCGAGCAGGAGCAGGAGCCCCGCCAGGGGCAGCTTGAGCAGCTGGGTGAACGCGACGACCGCGACCCAGCCGAGGGCGAGCCCGATCGCCGCCGAGGCCCGCTTCGGGAGCCCGGGCCAGAAGAGCTTCAACAGGATCGCGGCGGTCGCCCCGGTCCAGATGATCGTCAGCACGGGAACGGACCAGCCACGTGAGAGGACCAGCAGGCAGAACGGCGTGTACGTCCCGGCGATCAGCAGGTAGATGCCGGCGTGGTCGAGCCGAGCGAACCACGAGCGCGCGCGCGGCTGCCAGGTCGGACGATGGTAGAGCGCGCTCGCGCCGAAGCACGCGGCCACGCACGACGCGAACACCACCGCAGACACGCGCGCCTTGCCCGCATCGGCCGTGTAGACGAGCGGGATTCCGAGCCCGAGTGCAGCGAAGAACGCGAACTCGTGGAACACACCACGAAGCTTCGGCTTCACGCGCGGCGGCACGATGTCCATGACGGAGAGTAGCCCGCTGCCGCGCTGGACGCCGACGCGCTAGAGGCTCGCCGCGGATGCGGCCGTTGCAGATGCGCTCGTCGCCCGCTTGAGAACGTCGAGCGCGCCCACGGTGTCACCCTCCGACTCGAGCAGGTCGGCGAGCCGCCGCCCCGCGTCGAGTGCAAAACGGTTGCCGTGCTCGATCAGATCGTCGAGGCCCTGTTCGAGCAGCCTACGGCCGCGCTCACGGTCGCCGGCGGCGAGAAAGACGTCCGCCAGGATGACGCAGGCTCGGCCGCGGTCTGCGGGCTGCATCGCGTCGAGCAGCTCGAGCGCCCTCGACGCGGCCCGCGCCGCCTCGGCGTGGCGTTCGAGACCGACCAGAGCCCGGGCCTCCTCGATCGAGAACCTTGCGTCGTCGCGCTTCCCGAGCTCGTCGCCGAACAGCTCCCGTCCGCGCCCGAGCAGCAGCAGCGCCTCCTCGAACTGCCCTGATTCGATCTCCGCATAGGCGGCCAGGTGGTAGGCCATCGCGACGTAGGCGTCGTTCTCCGTCCGCTCGAGGATCGCCAGCGCGCGCCGCGCATAGCGTCCCGCGAGCGCCGGCTCGCCCCGCATCGAGTGCAATCGCGACTGCGACCAGAAGATGCGGGCGGACGTCACCGGATCGGTACTGCCGTCTGCTATTCGAATCACCTCTGCGAGTGCCCGCTCGGCCTTGCCGAACGCGCCCACATCGATGAGGGCGTTCGCGAGCAGGACCGCGAACCGAAGCTGTTCGAGCGGGGCACTCGCCTCCGCCGCCTCGGCGCGAGCCCGTTCGAACAGCGCGATCGACGACTCCATCGCTCCCGCGATCGCATACGCGCGACCGAGGGTGTCGACGGCACCCGGATCGGCCAGGGTGCTTCCCTTGTTGGCTGCGAGCGCCTGCTCGAGCAGCTCGATCGCCTGCTCGACCTGCTCCGCGCGAAATGCGATCTGGCCCAGACCGGCCAGCGCCGTCGCGCGCGCCGGATCGCCCGGCTGCAGATGGGCGCGGTACAGACGCTCGGCCTCGTCGACCTCCCCGAGCCGGAGCGCGACCTCCGCGTCGATCAGCTGCAGCGGCTCCAGCGACTCGGACTCGACCCCGGTCGCGAGCCACTGCCCCGACACCTCGACGCGCAACGCGAGCTGATTGATCATCTGGAGCGACGGCACCCGCGCGCCGGCCTCGATCCGGGAGATGTAGGCCGCGGTACAGCCGGGGAAGGAGAGCTGGCGCTGTGACAGGCCCGCCCGCTCGCGCGCTGCCTTGAGACGGATTCCCACCTCGCGCGGCGAGTCGATGTGGGTCGTCAGCGACCGAGGCACCGGCGCAGTTTAGTTGCCTGTGGTCAAGCGTGTTGACTCGCCATATTGGTTTCCGGGCGGGGGACGAGCAGAATGCGCCGGCGCCCCCGGGGGCTGTCAATCCACCACAAGGAGACAGCCCAGACATGAGCCGGATGATCACGCTGGCCGCTGCCGCGGCCCTCATCTTCACGTCCCTGATCGGCGCGGATTTCCCCACCTACTGGCCCTAGGACGGTTGAGCGGCAGGCCGGGCGGCCACAGCGGTCCGGCCTGCCGGTTCACCTTTTGGGGGATGCGATCGCGGGCCGATCTGGACGACACCCGAAGAGGTCATGGCGGTTCCACGTCGAAGCATGCTCTTTTTCGCGCTCGCGGTCTGCGCGCTCGCAGGCGTCCTCGCCTGCACCGCGGGCGCAGCCGAGCGCAACTGGGCGGCGCCGCAGATCCGAGCCGTCACCAAGGCCGGCGTCCTCGGAACATCGCCGACGGCGTTTGCGCCGCAGGCGCCCCTGACCCAGGCGGCACTCGCGGACGCGCTGCGGACGACCGATTCGCTTCAGCACCCGTCGCAGACGCCGCCTCCGCCGGCCGGCCCGGTCACGATCCTGTCGACGGTCGGAGCCGACACGACGGTCGGCGGCACTGTGCCGCTCGAGATCCAATCGCCGGACCGCGCGGTCGCGCGGGTCGACTTCGCCGTCGACGGCACAGAGGTCGGCACCGCACTCGCTGAGCCCTACGAGCTCGACCTCGATACCGCAAAGCTCGCGGACGGGCCGCACCAGCTGGCTGTCAACGTCTCGTTCAACGGCGGCGGCTACGCGATCGCCGTGTGGCAGATCACCGTCTCGAATGCACCGGGCGCCCTCACGACCGCCCCGACGGCACCCGTTGCGTTGCCGATCGCGAAGTCCTCGCTCGCCGCGGTCCCCACGCCGCCGGCACAGCCGGCAGCGACCCGGCCTGCGCTCTACCACGCCGCCTTCCCCACCCGTCCCGTATCGGTGAAGCAGCTCGACGCCGCCCTCGTCGGGTATCTCGCGCTCGGCGGCGCCGCCCGCGAGATCCAGGGGACGCTGCAGCGCGCAGGCCTCGACCCGCCCCCGAACACGGGCACCGAAGCGGTCGCGCGAATGCTCGACCTGCGACTCAACCATCCCGCCGGCCAGGACGACCTCGAGCTCCTGCCCTACCAGCCGGCGACGCGCGCCGAGGCCGCGTACTCGTTCGCGCAGCTCCTTCAGCTCAGCGCCTCGTCACTGCAAAGCGTCCAGCAGGCCGCCGACGCGTTCTCTCTGCCTGCGCTCACGCCCTGGCAGAACAAGATCCTCGCCACAGCGGTGCACTACGTCGGCTACCCGTACGTTTGGGGCGGGACGAGCCCGACCGCCGAGACGCTGTTCGGGGTCCATTCCGTCGGCGGTTTCGACTGCTCGGGATTCGTCTGGCGTGTCTACAAGCTGACCCCGTACGCAGGCGAGCGCGGGCTGGCCGGAGTGCTGCGCGGCCGCACGACGTACCAGATGAGCGGTGAGGTCCCGCGGCGCGATCTCATTCCCGCAGCGAAGCTCCAGCCGGGCGATGTGATGTTCTTCGGCGCGCACGGTCGGCATTCGACCCCGAGCGAGGTCGATCACGCCGCGCTGTATCTCGGCAACGGCTGGTTCATCCAGTCGAGCGACGAGGGCGTGACGCTGCTCCCGTTCAGCGGTTGGTACGCGACAAGCTTCGCCTGGGGCCGCCGGCCGCTCCGCGAGGCCGGGCTGACCGGTTGAAGCCGCGCAGGAAGGCCGTTCGCCGACATCCCTCGGTTCAGAGTTCGTTCAGTTTCGGAGGAGGCCCGCAGGCCCCCGATATAGGGTAGGGCGCGATGTTGGCTCCCGACCTCTCGACCGAGCTCTCGCGTTTCGCGATCGGCTTCGACCATCGCGACCGCGCGCTGCTCCATCAGCTCTGGGATCGCGTGCTCGATTCCGAGCGCTGGTCGGAGGGTGAGCTCACCACGGAGTTCGAGCGGGAGTGGTCGACGTGGAACCGTCTCGAGGCCGTGGCGTTCAACGGCTGGACGGGCGCGGCGCTCTCTGCGCTCGAGTGGGCGGGCGTCCGAGGCGAGACGGTCCTCTGTCCGTCGAATACCTTCATGGCGACGCCGCTTGCGGCGATCAACGCTGGGGCGAACGTGGAATTCGTCGACTGCAACCGCGACGACCTCTGCATGTCGTTCGAAGATCTCGAGCGGAAGGTGCGCGAGCACAAGCCGCGCGCGGTCTTCCTCGTCCACATCGGCGGCCATCTGGCCTTCCAGTCCGACCAGATCGCGGAGCTCTGCCGGAGCGAAGGGATCATCCTCCTCGAGGACTGCGCCCATTCCCACGGCGCGGAGTGGAACGGCCGACGAGCCGGCAGCTGGGGCGATGCCGGAATCTGGTCGTTCGCTCCGACCAAGACGATCTCCACGGGCGAGGGCGGCATGCTCGTCTCCCGCAACCCCGAAGTGACCGAGTTCGCACGCTCGTTCCGAAACTACGGCAAGCCCGACTATGCCGTGCACGGGCTGAACTTCCGGCTCAACGAGTTCACGGCCGCAATCGGGCTCGTTCAGACGACGCGCCTCGACGAGATCACCGCCTGGAAGAACGAGGCAGCGCGCACACACCTCGACCCGCTCTACGCGTCACGGCTTCAGCTGCCCGACGGAATGACGTCCGGGCTCTACAAGTACATCGTCTTCGAGCCGATCGAGCGCTCCACCGGCAAGGTCTACGACGAGCCCTGCCACCGGGTGCTCGGCCGGGCCGTCGACCTGCCGAACTCGGACTGGGTGGCGCAGAATCACTGGTGCGCGCCCCTCTACTACCGGCCAGAATCACGCGAGGAGGCGATGCAATGAGAGTGCTCGTTACCGGGGGCTCCGGGTTTATCGGGTCTCACGTCGTCGACCGGCTGCAGGCGAGAGGGGTCGAGCCGCGCATCTTCGACCTCGTCCCGTCCCCGCACCATCGCGCCGGAGACGTGGACACGGTGCTCGGTGATCTCTGCGACCCGGACGCCGTCCGTGACGCGCTTCAGGGCTGCGACGCCGTCGTCCATCTCGCCGCGCTCGCAGATGTCGACCAGGTCACGAAGGACCCGGCGTTGGCCGATCGAGTCAACGTCCGTGGCACACAGAGCCTGCTCGACGCCGCGCGCGAGCTCGAGATCGGCCGCTTCGTCTATGCGAGCACGATCTGGGTCTACGGCGACGCCGCCGGTCCCGAAGCGGTCGACGAGGACACCCCTCTCGGGCTCCCCAAGCACTTCTACACGGCCACGAAGATCGCCGGCGAGATGTACACATCGGCCTATACCGAGCTCTACGGGCTCGAGCACACCATCTTGCGCTTCGGCATCCCGTACGGGCCGCGCTCGCGGCCCACAGCGGTGGTCGCCGCGTTCACCGCGAAGGCGCTCGCCGGCCAGCCGCTGACCATCGCGGGCGACGGTACGCAGTCGCGGCGGTTCGTCTACGTGGAAGATCTCGCGGACGGCGTTGCCGTCTCGCTCGACCCGGTTGCGGTCAACCGTGTCTACAACCTCGTCGGACGTGAGAACACGAGCGTGCGCTCGATCGCGCGCACCGTCCGTGACGTCGTGGGCGACGTCCCCATCGTCCACATCGAGGGCCGGGCCGGCGACCTGAAGGGCGGCAACATCTCCGGCGCGCGCGCGGCCGGCGAGCTCGGCTGGGAGCCGACGACGACGTTCGCCGAAGGCGTCCAGCGCTACGTCGACTGGGTGACCGACGAGGCCGGAATGCCGAGAGTCGCGACCGCGTCCAGCACCGAAGGCAGCGCGGCGGCCGTCCTGCGCCAAGAGTCCGCCGAGCTGTAGGCGTCCGAGTCGTGCAGCAGCACCACGTCGCCGGCGCGTAGGCCGCGCGTAGCCCGTCTCGCAATCGCCTCCGGCGTCGCGCGCCGCTCCCAGTCGCGGCCCCAGGTCGACCAGAGAAGGGGCCGCCAGCCGCGGGCGCGCACGTGTGCGAGCGCTCCCGAGCTGAGAATGCCGTAGGGCGGCCGGTAGAGCGTCGGCCGCACTCCGGTCGCGACGCCGATCGCGTCCACCGCGCGATCGAGATCGTCGGCAACCGCCGCGACCCGGCGCCGCAAGAGCAGCACGTGGCGGTAGCCGTGCACCGCGACCTCGTGTCCTGCCGCGACGATCTCGCGCGCGAGCGACGGCCGCTGCACGACCTGCTCACCGACGAGGAAGAACGTCGCCGTCGCTCCGCGCCGAGCGAGCTCCTCGAGCACCGCAGGCGTTCCCTGCGCATGCGGCCCGTCGTCGAACGTGATGACGACGGCCGGACGGTCGACCCGGCACTCGAGCTCCAGCCGGTCGGCGAGCCGCGGAACGTAAGCGGCGAGCGCCGGCGTGAACCAGATCACGTGACGAGCGCGAGCACGAGCGAGGCCGCGGAGGGCATCGCAGCGAGCGCCAGGCCCGGCGCGTTCCGCGTGGTCAGTGCTCCGCGCAGCGCGCGGTCGAGGTCGCTCTCGCAGTCGACGACCTCCGCGATGCCGTAACGCCGGAAGGCCGCGTTGTTCACGCGGATGTGCCCTCGGCCCCAGCCGTACGAGATCGTCGGGCAGCCGCGCACGTACGCCTCGAGCACGGTCAGCCCACCGGTCGAGTGAACGAGCGCATCGCCTGCTGCGAGCCACTCGCTCATCTGCTCCGTGAAGCCGACCAGGCGAACGCGGTCCTCGTCGCGATAACGGGCACGCAACCTCTCGCGCAGCTCCTCGTTTCGGCCACAGAGGCACGCCACGACGGTGCCGTTGAGGGCGAGTGCGGCGTCGACGGCGCTCTCGAGATCGCCTACGCCCCAGCCCCCACCGGAAACGAGCACGACCTTGCCGTCGGCGGGGAGACCGAGCGCCGCACGCGCCACGAGCGGGTCGCACGGTCGCGCGAACTCTGGCCTCGTCAGTCCGTGCACCACCTGGACGTCGGAATCCGCACCTGCGACCTCACGTACTTCCTCGATCGATTCCGGATGGATCACGAGGTGCAGGTCGATGCCGGGCGCGGCCCAGTAGTGCATCGCAGCCAGGTCGGTGATCGCAGCGACAACGGGGATGTCGAGCCGGCCCGTTCGGCGCAACTTGCCGAGCACCTCGGTCGTCATCGGATAGACCGAGACGATCACGTCCGGACGCACGTGCCGGACGAGCCGCAGCACGCCCCTCGATCCGAAGGCATGCACAGCGGCCTGCGTCAATCTGCGTGTCGGCGCGAAGCCGACACACAGCCAGAAGGTCGCATCCCAGAGCCACTGCAGTCCGAGCCGGAAGAACACGACACCCGCCGCCTTCTCGTTCACGAGCACGAAGCCGCGGCCCATCGCGCGCAGACCGTCCTCGGTCACGACCTCCGAGTCGGGCGACTCCTCACGCAGCTGGTCGGCGAGCGTCCGCGCCGGCAGGTCATGGCCTTCACCAACGGTCGCTGTGAAGATGAGAACGCGCGTCACGGCCCTGCGCGAGACTACCTCGTCACTCGGACCTACGTGGTCGGGACAGCGCCGACCTTCGCCACCGGCTGCGCTGGAGTGAAGCACGACATCGGTGACGAGCAGGTCGATGTGCGCATCGGCACGTGCGAGCTCGAGTGCGCGACTGGCGGTCCGGCCTGTTTTCCTACTG
This sequence comes from uncultured Thermoleophilia bacterium, assembly GCA_963806025.1. Classification (GTDB taxonomy): domain Bacteria; phylum Actinomycetota; class Thermoleophilia; order Gaiellales; family Gaiellaceae; genus PALSA-600. Next base: position 53,407 of record CAWDWI010000004.1, read on the forward strand.
GTGGCTCGTTGCCACGGGCGGCCAGTGCGGCGAGATGTCCGGATCGCCCAGCTCCCCGTACGGCACGCATGTGCCCGCGAGCAGCTGCCGATCGCTCACGAGCAGCTCGTCGACCCGCTGGTTGAACGGCACGGCCCGCTTCCAGCGCTCGCGAAGCGCGAGGCCCTCCTCGATCAGCGCGCGCGGCGTCTCCGGCCTGGCTGACCGGACGACGAAATAGTGACCCGCGACTGCCTTGACGCCGAGCGCGCGAGCGGCCGCACTCGCCTCACTCTTGTTCGCCGCGTAGAAGACCCACACGCCGTAACGCTTGCCGGAGGGGCCGTGCAGGAAAGGCTCCGCCCGCTCGCAGGAATCGTCGTCCACCAGGTGGACCGAGGAGACACGAAGCGCGACGAGGTGATCGAGAATGTTGGCCGGGTGCCCGTAGTCGAACGACGAGAACAGCGCACCCGAGGTCCCCGTCGAGCCGAACAGGATCGACCCCGCAGGCTCACGCGCCACAGCCTGCGTGACCGCGTCGACACCGATTCTGTGCACGGCATCTCGGTGATGGACGTCATACCGAATCTCGATCGCCAGCAGCCCGGCCACGAGGAGCAGGAGCGCGATGAAGCGCCACCGGCCGGCCCAGCGCGCGACCGCGACGCAGCCCGCAAGCACGACGGTGAGAAATGCCGGCGTGACCGGGATCATGTAGCGGTCGAAGAACAATGCCGAGTCCCCGTTGGCGGGAACGAACGAGAAGAAGAGCACCGGGGCGGCCACGGTGATCGCGCAGAACGCGAGCGTGCGTTGCGCATGCCGCACGAGGAGCGCGACGCCGCCGATCAGGGCCAGCACCGTGAAGTAGTTCAGATCGTGGCGGCCGGGCGCGACGAAGTGCAGGGCGTCCTCCCAGACCGGGCGACCGGAGAACGTCCGCCCGCGAGCCTGGCCCGAGCCGACGCCGTACCGGTCACCGAGCACGTGCAGCGTGCGCACGTAATACGGCACGAACGTGAGCAGGAGCGCGACGACACCGGGCCACGCCTCACGCGCGACTGCCCGCGGCGCACGCGGCGCGAAGACGAGCGCGCCGGCGAAGGCGGTCAGCGCATAGAGCGGTGCCGTCGGATGCACGAACACCGAGAGGCCGAGTGCCGCTCCCCCCGCGATCCAGAGGCGCCGGCTGCCGCTCTGCGCCGCGTTCAGGACCAGCACCGTCGACCACATCAGCCACGCGAACAGCATCGTGTGGGGCCGGCCGAAGGTCGCATAGAGGACGGGAATCGGCGCTGCCGCGGTCAGGAGCACCACCGCACCTGCGGCTTCGTCGTCGTCGAGCAGGCGCCGCACGATCAGTGCGACCGCGGGCAGCGCGAGGCACAGGAAGACGAGTGACGGCACTCGGAGGGCCGGCAGACCGGGCCACCATCCGAGCAGGAAGTGCTCGAGCCAGAAGTGCAGCGGCCCGCCGCCTCGCTGGGTCGAGACGATGTGGAAGATGTGGCGGAACGAGTAGTCGCTGAGCCGGAGCGTCAGCTCCTCGTCGACGTTCAGCGGCGACCACCAGACCGTCGGCAGTGCGAGCCAGGTCAGAAGGCCGACAGCCCCCACGACCGAGGCGGGGAGAAGGAGCCGCCTACTCAGTGTGGGAGGTCGCGAGCACCTGCATCTCAGGTGTCTCGGGCGCGGTGCGGTACGGATGCTCGTCGGCCACGTCGGTCTCGTGGTAGACGCTCTCGGCATTGACCGCCCAGATGTCGTGATGCGCCCCGGTGAGCAGGTTGTCGACCGCGCGCATCGCCGTCAGCATCGAGTGATCGGAGTTGTTGTAGCGGTGCAGTCCATTGCGGCCGACCTGCTGCAGGTTCTCGATCCCATCGAGCCAGCTCCGAATCGTCTCGACGCGCTCGGCATAGTCGGCGTCGTAGATCGGATACGCCTTGGGCACACGGATGGCAAACCCGCGATCCACGCTCGCCGCAGGGGCGAGGCGGAGTCGCTCGAGCTCGTTCGCGGCGAGCGTCACGAGAGCGTCGTCGTCCATCGTCCACAGTTCGTCGCCTGCGAAGCAGAAGTACTCGAGCCCGACACACGCCTTGTCCGGGTCGGGCACCATCCACGGCGACCAGGAGCGGAAGTTCTGGATACGGCCGACGCGCACGCTCGGCTCGTGGATGTAGATCCAGTTGTCGGGGAACGGATCGGCGCCGTCCAGGACGAGCGCGACGGTGAGGAAGTCGCGGTACCGGAGCCCGCGGGCGGCATCGATCACCGACTGCGGCGCAGCCGGGCTGATCATCTCGACCACCTCGCGCAGCGGCAGCGAGGAGATGACCGCCTCCGGGCTCTCGAAGGTCTCGCCGCCGACGACCACGGCGACGATCCGGTTGTCCTCGAGCTCCATGCTCTCAACGCGTGCGTCGAGGCGCACCTCGCCGCCCTGCTCCTCGATCGCGCCGCGCATCGCCTCCCACATCTGGCCGGGACCGAAGCGCGGGTAGTTGAACTCCGAGATCAGGCTCTTGACCTTGTTGTCCTTGTTGCCGAAGAACGCGGCCTTCGCCGCGGAGAAGAACGACAGGCCCTTGATGCGCTGCGCCGCCCACTCCGCGCGGATCTCGGTCGTCGGGACGCCCCAGACCTTCTCGGTGTAGGACTTGAAGAAGAGCTCGAACAGCCGGCGTCCGAACCGGTTCGAGACCCAGTCCTCCAGTGAGTCGTCGACCTTGTTGCGGCGGGCTGCGGCGCGGGCGTACGACGCCATGCACCGTGCCAGCTCGACCGGGCCGAGCTTGCGAATCACGTCGGGGCCGCGCAGCGGATAGTCGAGGTAGCGGTTGTTCCAGTAGATCCGGGACATTCGCGGACGCCTGAGGAACTCGTCGCCGAGCACCTCGTGCCACAGCGTGTCCACTTCGATCGACTTGGTGAAGAAGCGATGCCCGCCGAGATCGAAGCGATAGCCGTCACGCTCGACGGTCTTGGCGATGCCGCCCACCTGGTCGTCGGCCTCGAAGACGAGGGCGTTCCGATTCGCCTGCCCGAGCAGGTACCCCGCGGTCAGGCCGGCCGGGCCGCCGCCGAGGACGAGCGTCGTCTGGGAGGTGTCATGCGTCATGAGATCGGCCGCGCGAGGCGGCCGCGACCGCCAAATCTAGCCGACTCGGCGATAGACGAACGCCTGCAGCGGCTTGAAGTAGTTGTCACGAAGCGCGATCTCGTTGGTGGAGACGTGCTGGAGCAGGCGAACACGTGGATCCTGCTGGAGCGCAGAGGTATAGGCGGTCGATTTCTCCCAGACGAGATGCGTCCAGGTGGCATTCCACGCACGGTAGTCGCGGAACACCGGGGCCACGACCACGAATTCGGCTCCGGGCCGCACCGCGGCGATCGTCTGGTCGATGCGGCTCTTCATGTTCGACGCCCGTAGCCGGGCGACGGCATTGCGCCAGTCGAAGACGCGAGCGTCGGGCACCGGCCCCATCGTGGTTGCGAAGCGATACCCGCCACCGAGGTAGTAGCGAAGCACCGGCACTTGCTCGGGATGCGTGGAGACGACGAGCTCGCCGGGGTGCATGAACCTCGAAACGCCCGCGGTGATCTGCCGCGCGTTCTCCTTGTCGTCGCGCACCGAGTACCCGGCCCACAGAAACAGGATCACGGCGAGAGCCGCGAGGCCGCGTCGATCCGCTCGCGCGAGCCCGCGCGAGCCGACGAGCAGAACCGGCCCGAGGACGACGGCGAAGTACCGCATCGTCCATGCCGGCGAGAATTGCGACGAGAGCCAGGCGAGACCAACCGTCACCGCGATCACCGCCAACAGCGCGAGCACGATCGTGCGCTCGTCGTCTTCACGTCGCCGCGTGAGGGCGAGCAGCCCGCCCCCGCCGACCAGCACGAGCGCGACGAGCACCGCGTCGCCGTTGACGACCGATCCCGGCGCGAGCACGAGATCTCGGAAGCCGGGCGCCGTCGACCAGGGTGCACCGGTGTCCCGCACCTGCGACAGGACGGTCGGCACCCACGGCAGGTAGAGCACCGCGACACCCGCGGCGACGAGCCCGAAACGCTTCAGCCTCCGACGCGCGCAGAGCACCGTTGCCGCCGCCAGGCCGACACAGAGGAAGAGCGCCCAGTTGTGCACGTAGACCATCGCCGCCAGCGCCGGCACGAGCGCGACGGTCCACGGCGTCCGGCCCCGCAGCACCCCCTGGACGTATGCGTGCGCAACGACGATCGAGAGCAGGGCCTCGACCTCGTACATCCGCGTCTCCTGGGCGTAGTAGGTCAGGAAGGGATCGAAGGCCGCGAGCGTCGCGCAGATCAACGCCGTCTTGCGGTCGAAGACGGCGCGCCCGGCCGCGTATGCCGCGGGAATGCATGCGAGACCGAAGAGGAGCGACAGGGTGTGGGTCGCGCGTTCGCCGTCACCGAAGAGCCGGATCCACAGGCCGAGCAGCAGGTAGTAGCCCGGCGGCGAGCCGTCCTGGCGCAGCAGGCCGGGGATCGACGACCAGTGATGGTGCGCGATGCCGACCGACAGGCCCTCGTCGATCCAGAAACCGGCGTTCAGCTCGCGCGTGCGCAGGAACGCCGACAGGGCCGTCAGGACGAGCAGAAATGCGGGAACTGCGATCCGGTGGGACAGCACGACCCGCCACGGGCGTGCGAGCTGGACGCTGGCCACGGCAGCGAAGCTAGCAGCCCGTTCAGGCCGACAGCGTCGGCCGCAGGCTCAGCACGGTGCGCCGGCCGTCGTCCACATACACGACGTCGACCGTGTCGTTTCGCCCGTAGGTGCCCGCGACGCCGAAGAAGAGGCTGGCCCAACGCCAGAACCCGAGCCGGCCCTCGGCCGACAGCTCCTCGCGGAAGACGAGCGCCCGCCCGACCTGGTCGAAGTCGACGCCGCGGTGCTTCGGCACACCGTTGACAAACACGTCGAAGGTGTCTCCGACCTCCGGGGGCAGCTCTACGTGGCTCCGCGCTTCCACGCGCTATACGATGCCAGTCGGCGTGCGCCGGACCGCCCTTGCCACTCTTGGTACGACCTTGATCGCCCTCATGGCGGCCGGAATCGCCTATGCCGGCAACGGCGGCCTCCTGCCCGGCGAGGCTCATTCCCCGAACGCGCACCGCATCGACAGCGCCTTCATCTTCGTTGCGGTCTTCACGGGCGTGATCTTCCTGATCGTCGAGGGCGCCCTGATCACCTTCATCATCAAATACCGGCGCGGCAAGCGTGCGCGCACCGCCGACGGCCCGCAGATCCACGGCTCGACGCGGCTCGAGGTGCTCTGGACGGTCGTGCCCGTCGTCATCCTCGCGATGATCGGAACGTTCGTCTTCTGGGAGCTGCCCGGCATCGCGGACGCACCGAAGGCCGCCGCCGCAGACGAGACGACGATCACGGTCGAAGGGCATCAGTACTACTGGCTCTTCCGCTATCCGAACGGCGCCGTCTCGGTGAACACGATGGTGGCGCCCGCGAATCAGGTCGTGAACGAGCGCGTCAAGGGCCTGGACTGGGACGTCATACATTCATGGTGGGTGCCCGACCTGGGCGGCAAGATGGACGCGATCCCGGGCAGGGTGAACAAGACGTGGTTCGAGGCCCCGGTCGGCAACTACATCGCGCGCTGCGCCGAGCTCTGCGGCATCCAACACGCCCATATGGACGGCACGGTGCGCGTCGTGCCGCGCACGGAGTACAACGCATTCATCGCGCACCGCCACGCGAACTCGACCGGGCCCGAGCTCGGCAAGGAGGAATGGTCGGCCTGCCAGTCCTGCCATCGGCTCGACCACGCATACATCGGACCGGCGCTCGGCGGCAATCCGCTGCTCAGTGACGTGAGCGGGCTGACAACGTTGCTCCGGAACGGTCAGGGACAGATGCCGGCAGTCGGCAAGAACTGGACGAACGCGCAGATCGAGGCGCTCGTCGCCTACACCAAGCACTTGCCGAAGGGAGGCGGCTCCTAGATGGCGGTGAACGTGGAGACCGTCGAGCCCTATCGCGCCGACTGGCGCCGCGGCCGGCTGACGTCGCTGCTGACGACCGTCGACCACAAGCGCATCGGGCTGATGTACATCTGGACGTCGCTCTTCTTCTTCGCGTTCGGAGGGATCCTCGCGCTGCTCCTGCGGACGCAGCTCGCGACGCCGAACGAGAAGTTCCTGACGAAGGGCTCGTACAACTCGGTGCTGACGATCCACGGCACGACGATGATCTTCCTCGTCATCGTCCCGATCCTCGCCGGTTTCGGGAACTACCTCGTCCCACTCATGATCGGGGCGCGGGACATGGCGTTCCCGCGCCTGAACGCGCTCTCCTACTGGCTGTACCTGCTCGGCGGCATCGTCATCCTGATGAGCTTCTTCGCCAAGCACGGGCCTGCCCAGGCCGGTTGGACGTCGTACGTGCCCCTGTCGACGCTGCACGAGCCCGGCAACGGCCAGGACCTGTGGATCCTCGGGCTGCACATCCTGTCGATCTCGTCGCTCGTCGGGGCGATCAACATCGTCGTCACCGTGCACAACATGCGAACGCCCGGCATGTCGTGGATGCGGATCCCACTCTTCGTCTGGGCGATCGTCACCTACGCGTGGCTCCTGATCATCGTGCTCCCGACGCTCTCTGCCGGCTTGACGATGATGCTCCTCGACCGCCAGGCCGGAACGCACTTCTTCGATCCGGCGCACGGCGGCAGCCCGCTCCTCTACCAGCACGTGTTCTGGTTCTTCGGCCACCCCGAGGTCTACATCATGATCCTGCCTGCGATGGGGATCATCTCGGAGGTCCTCCCCGTCTTCTCGCGCAAACCGATCTTCGGCTACAAGGCAGTCGCCATCTCCACGGCGGGCATCGCGTTCTACTCGCTGCTCGTATGGGCACACCACATGTTCGCCGTCGGCCTGCCGATCGGTCTCGACGTCTTCTTCATGATCAGCTCGATGATCATCGCGATCCCGACCGGCGTGAAGATCTTCAACTGGCTCGCCACGATTTGGCGCGGGAACATCTCATTCGACACACCCATGCTGTGGGCGCTCGGGTTCATCGCCGTCTTCACGATCGGCGGCCTCTCGGGAATCTTCCTCGCCGCGTTCCCGATCGACTGGCAGGTGACAGACACGTATTTCGTCGTCGCCCACTTGCACTACGTGCTGTTCGGTGGGTCGATCTTCGGAGTCTTCGCCGGCCTCTTCTACTGGTGGCCCAAGATGTTCGGGCGGATGCTCGACGAGAACCTGGGGAAGCTGCAGTTCTGGCTCGTCTTCATCGGCTTCAACGTGACCTTCTTCCCACAGCACCTGCTCGGCCTGCTCGGCATGCCGCGGCGCGTGTACACCTACCAGGAGCACGGGCTCTGGGAGGTCTACAACATGATCTCGACGATCGGGTCGTTCGTGATGGCGTTCGGAATGCTCATCTTCGTGGTGAACGTGATCAAGACGGCGCGCAGCGGCCCGCGGGCCGGCAACGACCCGTGGCTCGCCGACACGCTCGAGTGGTACACCACCTCGCCGCCACCGCCGTGGAACTTCGACACCGTCCCCTACGTGACGAGCGCACGCCCGCTGCGTGACCTGCGGCGCCGGCTCGAGGAGACGAGAGGCTTCTAGTGGGGGCCTGGGCCAGACTGACGGCGCTCGCCGCGGTGGCGGGAACCGGCCTTGCCGTCGTCTCCGGCGCAGCGGGCTGGGACACGGCCCACCGGCTGCTCGCTGCGCTCGCGTTGCCGCCGCTGGCGGCCCTGGTCGCAATCGCATGGGTGAGCGCGCGTCGTCTGCTGCCCGCCGCAGTCACCGCGCTGGCGCTGTTCGGCCTCGCGGCGCTCCTCACGGGGACGACGGTTCACCTGATCGTGGCCTCACTCGCCTTCGCATCGACGGTGTATGTCGCAGCGTTGACATTCCGCGGGCACGTCGAGCAGGGGCCGCTGCGGGACTACCTGACGTTGACGAAGCCGCGGATCATGTCGCTGCTCCTGCTCACCGGTGCTGCCGGCCTGTTCGTGGGCGCGGGCGGCGTCCCGGCCCTGGGTGTGTTCGCCGCGACCATGGTCGGGCTGGCTCTCGCCTGCGGCGGCGCCTCGGCGCTCAACCACTACCTCGACCGCGACATCGACAGGCTGATGGGCTCGCGAACCGAACAACGGCCCGTTGCCTCCGGACGCGTGCCCGCCGAACGCGCACTCGAGTTCGGCCTCGCACTGTCGGCATGCTCGTTCGTCCTCCTGGACTCGCTCGTCAACCTTCCCACCGCACTCCTCGCGCTCTCCGGGAACCTCTTCTACGTGCTCGTCTATACGCGCTGGCTCAAGCGGTCGACGCCGCAGAACATCGTGATCGGCGGCGCAGCGGGCGCGGTGCCGCCGCTCGTCGGGTACGCCGGCGCAGCCGGACATCTCGGCTTCGCGGCGTTCGTGATGTTCGCGATCGTCTTCGTCTGGACGCCGCCCCACTTCTGGGCGCTCGCGCTGATGATCAAGGAGCACTACGCGCGGGCGAACGTGCCGATGCTGCCGGTCGCGCGCGGAGATGCCGAGACGTCCAAGCAGATCGTGCGTTACACGATCGTGCTGATCGCGGTCACTCTCGCACCGGTCGCGCTCGGCACCTTCGGGCTCGTCTACGGCATTTCGGCGCTCGTGCTCGGAGCGCTGTTCCTGGTGCTCGCCGTTCAGCTGCGCCGCACGCTCGAGCGTGGTGTGGCCGTGAAGCTCTTCCACTTCTCGCTGCTGTATCTCGCACTGCTCTTCGTCGCGATGGCCGTGGACTCGGTGATCTAGATGGACGAACCGCTCACCGACGCGGAGATCGCCCGCAAGAACATGCTCTGGGGCTGGGCGCTCTTCGGCCTCTTCTGCCTGCTCTTCGGCGGCACCGTCGTCGTCGCGCTCGTCTACCGCTGGCTTTCATAGACCGCATCTGGATAACAGAGCTGGACGATGGGGCGCCCGGCCGGCGTCTCGCGGTCAAGGACCTGTTCGACACAGCGGGAATCCGCACGACATACGGCTCGGTCGTGTTCGACGACCACGTCCCGGTGCACTCGGCCGAGGCCGTCCAGCGGCTCGAGCGTGCGGGCTGGACGAACGTCGGAAAGACGAACTTGCACGAATTCGCCTACGGCGTGACGTCGCAGAACCTGCATTACGGCGCCGTCCCGAACCCGGCTTTCCCGGACCGGACGCCCGGTGGGTCGTCGGGAGGGTCCGCAGCAGCGCTCGTGGTCGGCCTCGCCGACGGCGCTCTCGGAACGGACACCGGCGGCTCGATCCGCATTCCGGCCGCGTGTTGCGGCATCACCGGGCTCAAGCCGACCTACGGGCTCGTTCCGATCGCCGGAGTCTTCCCGCTCGCCCCGTCGTTCGACCATGCCGGACCGATGGCTCGTGACGTCGCAGGTTGCATCGAGTTGATGCGCGGTCTCGTTCCCGGCTTCTCGGTCGACGAGGTTTCCCTCGACGAGCTCTCGCTCGCCGTCGCGTGGGGCGAGGTGCCGGTGCGTGGGGCGACGGTGGATTTTCCGACCGCGGAGCCGGTCGTGCCCGCGTTCATGCGCGAGGTCGGAGATGTCCACCGCGAGCTCTATGCCGAGCACGCGGAGCTCTACGGCGAGAACATCCGCGGCAAGATCGAAGGCTGTATTGCGGTGACCGACGGTGAATACGAGACCGCTGTCGGCGCACGCGCGGAGCACGCAGAACGTGCACTCACGGCGTTCGAGGGCCACGACCTGCTCGTCACCCCGACGCTGAGCATCGATCCACCCCCCGCCGACGTGGTCGAAGTCGAGATCCGCGCCGCCCTGACGCGCTTCACGTTCCCGTTCAACGCCCTCGGCTGGCCGGCCCTCGCCCTCCCGGCAGGGCGCTCTTCGATCCAGATCATCGGACGGCCCGGGAGCGACGCCCTCGTGCTGGCGGCCGGGCTCGAGCTGGAGCGTCGAGTAACGTCGACGGCGTGACTGCCGATCTCGAGTTCGCGCACGCCCTCGCCGACGCCGCGGATGCGATCACGGTCTCACGCTTCCGCTCGGCCGATCTCCGGGTGGAGACCAAGCCGGATCTGACGCCCGTCTCCGAGGCCGATCGCACAGCCGAGGAGGCGCTGCGCGCTGTCGTTGCCGCATCGGGGCGGGGCGAGGGAGTGCTCGGCGAGGAGTTCGGCGACGACGGGGGCGACGCGAAGTGGATCGTCGATCCGATCGACGGGACGTCGAACTACGTGCGCGGCGTCCCCGTCTGGGCGACGTTGCTTGCGCTGCAACGGGAAGGCGAGATCCTCGTCGGGCTGGTGTCGGCTCCGGCCCTCGGCCGCCGCTGGTGGGCAGTCCAGGGCGAGGGAGCATTCGCGAATGGTGAACGGTGCACCGTCTCAGCCGTCTCCCGGATCGAGGACAGCTCGGTCTCGACGACATCGGCACGCCGGATGCCTGACGGCTGGCGCAGCATCGTGCAGCGCGCCTGGTCGAACCGAGGGCTCGGCGACTTCTGGCAGCACTGCCTGGTCGCCGAAGGCGCGCTCGACGTCGCGTGCGACTCGACGTTGAAGCTCTGGGACTACGCGGCGATCAGGCTCGTCGTCGAGGAAGCGGGCGGCCGCTGCACGACGTACAACGGCGGTCCGCCGGCGGTCGACGCCAGCTTCCTGTCGACGAACGGGGTGTTGCACGACGAGGTGGTCTCACTGCTCAGCGTCTGAGCGGCGTCTGAGCAACGTCTGACGCCGTACCCTGGGGTCGCGCTCCTCGACGAATTCGCGAAACAGCTGACGTGCGCGGCGCCGGCTGCGTGCCATCAACGCCAGGAGCTCGCGCTCGTCGACGTAGGGATCGGGGCCGTGAAGACCGATCAGAGACCCGTAGTTGCAGTAGGGCCAATCCTCCGGCGCGGCCGCGAGGTTCGCGCGCGGCGCGTTGTACGCGAAGTAACGCTGCAGCTCGAGCAGATGCGAATCCGACTCGACGAGCGAGTCGTGGAATCGGCGTTGCCAGAACGCGCCTCGCCGGCCGTGGTTGAGATTGAACCACCTCGCGTAACGACTGTTGAGTCGCTGAAAACCGCTGCTCAGCGTCAGTTCCTCGATTCGAATCAAGAGGTGGTAGTGCGTCCCGACCACTGTGTAGCCGAGACAGCTCCAGCCACTACGTTCGACCTCTTCGCCGACGAGGTCCATGAACTTCTGCCGGTGGCGAAAGTCGGGAAAGGCCTTGATGCCGTCGATCGCCTTTGTGTTCACGTGATAGATCCCGCCGGGAATCTCGATGCGGTACGCGTTGCTCATGGACCAAGGATGCGAGCACCGCACCGGCGGCGCCAGTGTCCTTTTCAAAGTCGGCGCACAATTGAGGCAGAAGCTCAAACAATGCTCTGAGCTTGCTCTGAGCTGCGTCTGAGCAAGCTCAGACGCAGTCGTTGACGCTACGCCGCGGCGGCGCGGACTGCCTGCTCGTAGATCGGGTCGCGACCGAAGCGGTCGAGTTGCGCGGACAGGACGTCGCTCGCATTCGGGGGCTGCCCGGGCGGGAACGGCGCCGGCTGCCCGTCCAGGTCGATCCCCTCGAGGCGATCGCGCACGTCGATCTCCAGCTCGACGCCGTGCCCGAGCCGCGAGCGCAGCCAGCCCGCGAGCAGATGCCCCTGCGCGCGCGTCCCCTGGACGCGGATCGCGCTCAGATCGGCGATGTCCGGCCACAGCGAAGCAAGGAGCGAACGCCACCGCTCCGTGCGCTCCCACGCAATGTCCGAGACGACGACCTGCGAGAAGAGGCCCGCGAGCCGTCCGTACGCTGCAGGCAGGTCCGGCCATTCGGTCGAATCGACGATCAGCCGGTCGACGATCCCGGCCAGCTGCTCGAACTCGGTCGAGTCCCAGTCGGGCTGACCCCGCCAACGACAGAAGACCGGCAGGTCGGAGATCAGGAGCGGGAGCGCGATCGACGCGGGGGCGGACGCGCGATTGCCCTTCAGCGCCAACTCGATCACCTCGCCGCAGACCGCGCGGTCGCCGATCGGAAAACAGCGCAATGACAGCAGCGCGTCGAGCCCGTCCGGGTCTTCGGGGTGCGGCACCAGCAGCAGCGTGCGCGAGGGATGCCGCTCCGCCATTCCCGCCAGCGTCTCCTCGGCCGCGCTCTGCCACTCGGGCGGCGCCCACGCAATGTGCGTCATCACCGACGTGCGCAGGTTCGGCTGAGCTCCCACCTCCGCGGACTCGGACCGCAGCCGCGCCAACTCGCGCTCGATCTGGGCGATGGAGACGTCCTCGCCTGTCCAGTCGTTCGTGATCAGTGTCTTCGCCATGAGCGCCCGTCTCGATGCAGCAGTTCGTCCGAGGCGGCCGGGCCCCAGGTGCCCGACGCATAGTTCGGGAACGACGGCCGGTCGCGCTGCCAGAACGAGACGATGGCGTCGACGAGCGCCCACTGCTCCTCGGTCTCGTCAGAACGCGTGAAGAGCGTCGCGTCGCCGAGCATCGCGTCGAGGATCAGCCGCTCGTACGCCTCGGGCAGCCCCTCGCGAAAGGCTCCGCCGTAGAGAAAGTCCATGTGCACGGTGCGGATGGTCATCCCCTGGCCCGGGACCTTCGCGCCGATCGCAAGCGACACACCCTCGTTCGGCTGTACGTGGATGAGCAGGACGTTGGGGCGCAGTCCTTCCGCCGCCGCATCCTCGAACGGCGGATGCGGCGCGCGCTTGAACTGGACGGCGATCGTCGTTTCCCTCCGGGCCAGCCGCTTGCCCATGCGGACGTAGAACGGCGTGTCCGCCCAACGCCAGTTGTCGACGAACAGCTTCGCCGCGACGAACGTGTCCGTCATCGAGCCCGGAGCGACCCCGTTTTCCTCGCGGTAGCCTCGCACCTGCTCGCCCTCGACGAAGCCGGCGCCGTATTGCCCCCGGACGACGTGTTTCGGGCCTGGTGTGTGCATCGCCTTCAGCACCTTCACCTTCTCGTTGCGAACCGAATCGGCGGTGAAGTCGATGGGCGGCTCCATCGCGGTGATCGCAACGAGCTGCAGCAGATGGTTCTGGAAGATGTCGCGGATCGCGCCCGCCTGCTCGTAGTAGCCGGCGCGCCCCTCGATGCCGATCGACTCCGCGACGGTGATCTGCACGTGGTCGATGAACTGCCTGTTCCAGATCGGCTCGAAGATGCCGTTCGCGAACCGCAGCGCCAGCATGTTCTGGACGGTCTCCTTGCCGAGGTAATGATCGATCCGGAACACCTCGCTCTCGGCAAAGTGCTCCTGGAGTCGAGCGTTGAGATCCCGCGCCGACTGGAGGTCGTGACCGAACGGCTTCTCGATGATCAGGCGAATCCAGCCCTCGGCGCCGCGCCGCGCGGCGATCTCATCCACGATCGTCGCGATCGCGTTCGGCGGGACGGCGAAGTAATAGACGCGGTTCCCGCCCGTGCCGTGCTCCTCGTCGAGCTTCGAGAGCGTGTCGCGGAGCTCGTCTTCGCCCCGGTCGTCGGCGAAGTCGAGCGTGATGTAGTACATCCCGGCGGCGAGCCTGTCCCACACGTCCTGGTCGAACTCGTCCCGCGAGTGCTCCTGAACCGCCTGTTTCATCCGCTCGCGGAACTCATCGTCGCTCTCCTCACTGCGCGCCGCCCCGACGATGCCGAATCGCTCGGGCAGCAACTGGCGCACGGCGAGCGAATAGAGAGCCGGCATCAGTTTCTTGGACGTCAGGTCGCCCGACGCGCCGAAGATGACGAGGATGCAGCCGTCGGGGCGCCGGCGCAGGTGCAGCCCTTCCGCGAGTGGGTTGTGATCGGCCTCCGACACCTACTTCTCCTGGGTTGCGGCTTCGACGGCGTGGCCGCCGAACTGGTTGCGCAGCGCCGCATTCACCTTCGCCGCGAACGACTCGTCCTGGCGTGAGGCGAAGCGCGCGAACAACGCGGCCGTGATCACCGGCACGGGGACGTCTTCCGCGATCGCCTCCGCGATCGTCCAGCGGCCCTCGCCCGAATCCTCGACGTAGCCGCGGATCTGTTCGAGCTGCGAGCCCTCCTTCTCGAACGACGCATACAGCAGCTCCAAGAGCCACGACCGCACCACGGATCCGTACCGCCAGATGCCGGCGATCTCGTGCAGGTCGAGCCCGAACTCCGACGACTTCATCACCTCGAACCCTTCGGCGTAGGCCTGCATGAGGCCGTACTCGATCCCGTTGTGGACCATCTTCACGAAGTGGCCCGCGCCGGCCGGGCCGACGTGCGCATAGCCGTCCTTCGGGGCGAGATCGACGAACACCGGCTCGACCTGCGCGACCGCGTCCGCGTCGCCGCCCACCATCAGGCAGTACCCGTTCGCGAGCCCCCAGATGCCGCCGGACACACCCGCGTCGACGAACCTGATCCCCTGTTCCTGCGCCGCCGCGTACCGGCGCTGGGAGTCGTGGAAGTTCGAATTGCCGCCGTCGACGATCACATCGCCTGGGGCTGCCAGGCCGAGCAGCGTCTGGAACGTGTCCTCGGTCACCTGCCCGGCCGGGACCATCATCCAGAACGAACGCGGTGCTGCCAGCTGGTCGCGCAGCTCTGCGAGCGTCTGCGCAGTCGAGTCGACACCCGGGTCGTACGTCTTCAGGTCGTGCCCGCGGTCCTCGAGACGCTTCACCATGTTGCCGCCCATGCGTCCGAGGCCGATCATTCCGAGCTGCATCTATGCCTCCTCGAGGTGAATTCGTGCGATGCGCCGGCCACGCTCCTGCAACAGCGTGAAGTCACCGGCAGCCTGCGCGCGGATCAACTTGCCGAACCCGAACTGCCGGCCCGGGATCTCGAGCTCGGCACCGGTGTCGTCGACCACCTGCAGGTAGAGGCCCGTCGGCGGCCCGCCCTTGTGCAGCTGACCGGTCGAATGCAGGTAGCGCGGTCCGAATCCGTGTGTCACCACGCAGCCCGTCTCCCGCCGCGCCCGCTCCGCGAGCCCTGCAATCGTGGCTTCGGCCTCGCCTGTCGGGTTGACGAACGCCTGGATGCACACATAATCGCCTTCGTTCGCCTGGGCGAACAGCTCCTCCAGCGAGCTCGCAGGTTCTACTAGCGGATCATCGCCGGAGGCGAGGATCTGCGTGGTCTTGTCCTTCGCCGCTTGCACGTCGGGCTGGTCGAACGGATTGATGCCGAGGATCGACCCGGCAACAGCCGTCGCGAACTCCCACCGGAAGAGCTCCTGCCCGAGCTCGTACTCGTCGGCGATGCGCAGCCCCTGCGCTTGCCGGTCAGGGCCGTCGGCCGGCTCACCCGGGGCGGGGACGAGGCCCTTGCCGTGCTTGCCGGTCGATTCGGCGAGGAGCTGCTCCGCCCACAGGCCGAAGCCTCCGGCATGCGGCTCGATGCAGATCTTGTCGCGGCCTGCCTGCCAGCCCTCGCCGAGCGAGAGGCCGAGGTCGAGGCCGGGGTTTCCCTCGGACAGCCGGCACGCATCGGCCATCTCCTGTGCCCGCAGCAAGAACCGCGCCACGTCGATTCCCATCAGCGCCGCCGGCACCATCCCGAACGCCGACAGCGCGGAATAGCGCCCGCCGATCGCAGGGACGCCGGCGAAGATCGCGCCGAAGCCGCGTTCCAGGGCGAGCTCCTCAAGGGCGGAGCCGGGGTCGGTGACGGCTGCCCACAACTCTCCGTTCGGGCTCCGTTCCCAGAAGTAGTCGGTGTGCGAGCGCGTCTCGAGCGTCGAGCCCGACTTCGAAGCCGACACGAACAGCGTCCGCGCGATGTCGATCTTCGCCTCGAGATCGCGGATCGCCTGCGGATGCGTCGTGTCGAGGACGTGGAACGTCTCCTGCCGAAAGGTTCGTCGAAGCACCTCGGGTGCAAGCGACGAGCCGCCCATGCCGAGCAGCACGATCGAGTCGATCCGGTCGACGACCGAGTCGGCGTACTGCAGCAGCAGATCGACGTCCTCGTGCATGCGCCAGGGCTCGTCCAGCCATCCGAGCCACTGCTCCTCGCCCGAATCGGTCCACACGGACGCGTCGTGCGCCCAGATGCGCTCGACCAGTCCTGCTGAGCTCATACCGCCGCCAGGGATGCCCGCTTGGCGCGGATGCTCTCGACGATCTCCTCGAACGAGTCGCTGAACTTCTGCACCCCCTCCGCCTCGAGCGTGAGGGTGACGTCGTCGTAGTCGACGCCCGCCTCGGCGAGCTTCGCGAGGAGCTCCTGGGCCTTCTTGACGCCCTTGAGCACCGTGTCGCCGCGCACCTCGCCGTGATCCTGGAACGCTTGGATCGTCTCGAGCGGCATCGTGTTCACGGTGTCGGGCCCGATCAGCTCCTCGACGTAGATCACATCGCGGTAGTCGGGGTTCTTGGTCGAAGTCGACGCCCACAAACAGCGCTGCTTGTTCGCGCCCTTCCCTTCGAGATACGCCCAGCGCGGGCCCGAAAACGCCTCGAGAAAGTGCTTGTATGCAAGCTTCGCGTTCGCGACCGCGAGCTTGCCCTTCAGCTCCGGATGTCCTACCGCATCGAGGCGCTTGTCGGCCTCGGTGTCGACGCGGGAGACGAAGAACGACGCGACGGACACAACCTTCGACGGATCGCCGCCGCCGGCCACGAGCCGCTCGAGCCCGCGAATGTACGCCTCGACGACCGCCTTGTACCGATCGAGGGAAAAGATCAACGTGATGTTGATCGACGTGCCGTGCGCCGTGCAGTCCTCGATCGCCGGCAGACCGGGCTCCGTCGCCGGGATCTTCACATAGAGGTTCGGGCGGTCGACCTCGGTTGCGATCCACCGCGCCTGCGCGAACGTCTGCTCGGTGTCGTACGCGATTCCGGGCTCGACCTCCATCGAGACGTAGCCGTCGATCCCGCCCGACGCGTCGTACGCGGGCCGGAGGACGTCACACGCCTCGCGGATGTCCTGCAGCGCCAGCGAGAAGAAGATCTTCGTCGGATCATCCGTCTCGGTGAGAAGCTCCTTCAGATCCTCGTCGTAGGCGTCGCCCTGCGACAACGCTTTCTGGAAGATCGTCGGGTTCGACGTAACGCCGGTGACGGCGTCGTCGTTCATCATCCGCTTCAGCTCGCCCGAGTGGACGAGATCGCGAGAGAGCGTGTCGAACCACACGGATTGCCCGCGCGCTGCGAGCTCATGCAGCGGTGACTTCGCCTTTGCCATCTTTCATCATCCTTTCCATCGCTGCGACCTTCGCAAGCCGGGCGACATAGCGGTCGCCGCCGTTGAAGGTCGCGTTCAAAAATGCGTCAACAAGCTCGCGAGCCAGCGAAGGGCCGATGACCTCGGAGCCGAGGCAGAGCACGTTCATGTCGTCGTGCTCGACTCCCTGATGCGCGCTGTAGGAGTCGTGGCAGATCGCGGCGCGAATGCCGGTCATCTTGCAGGCAGCGACTGCTGCGCCGACGCCCGAACCGCACACGAGGATCCCCCGCTCGGCCTCGCCGCGCTGAAGCGCCTCGCCGAGCTCGCGTGCCTTGTCGGGATAGTCGATGCGCACTGCGTCGGTGTCGGTGCCGAGATCGACGGTCTCATGACCGGCGAGCACCTCCAGCACTGCGTCGCGCAGGTGGACGCCCCGATGATCGAACGCAACCGCGACCTTCATTCGGCGGCTCCGAAGCGGGTCATAGAACCTCGACGCGGGCGATCTTCCCCTCGTCGAAGGTGAAGCGGAGCGGCAAGGTTCGGCCGTCGGCCTGCACCATGGCGATCGCATGCCCGTCGTGCCGGACCTCGATCCCGTCGACATGCACCGCCGGCAGCTCTCCTTCCATGCAGAACCCCGGCGAGACGAGCTCCAGGAACGATCTGATCGCGTCGGCCTGCTTCATGCCGCGACCCGCTCGAGGAGGGCGGTCGCCCGCGCGACCACGTTGTCGAGGTTGTAGCCGAACTCCTCGAGGACCGTCGGCCCGGGCGCCGAGGCGCCGAAGTGCTCGATCGAGATCGAGTCGCCCCGGTCGCCGACCCATCTGCTCCAGCCGAGCTCGACCCCCGGTTCGACCGACAGACGAGCGTGCACGTCGGGAGGCAGCACCTCGTCGCGATAGTCGGCCGGCTGGTCGGCGAAGAGCTCCCAACAGGGCATCGAGACGACGCGGACCGCCGTGCCCTCGGCAGCGATCCTTCGACCAGCCTCGAGCGTCAGCCCAACCTCGGCACCGGTCGAGATCAGAATCAGCTCGGGCGACTCTGCGGAGTCCCAGAGCGTGTACGCGCCGCGCTCGAGCCCGGAGGCCGGAGCCAGCTCGCTCCGGTCGAGGGTGGCGACCTTCTGACGGGAGAGTGAGAGCGCAACCGGGCCGTCCGTCCGCTCGAGCGCCACCTTCCACGCATATGCGGTCTCGTTCGCGTCGGCCGGGCGCATGAACCAGAGGTTCGGGATCGCGCGCAGCGCGGCGTAGGTCTCGACCGGCTGGTGCGTGGGGCCGTCCTCGCCCAGCCCGACCGAATCGTGCGTCCAGGCCCAGACCACGGGCAGGCCCATCAGCGCCGACAGGCGCACCGCGGGCCGCATGTAGTCACTGAAGATCAGGAACGTCGAGCCGTACGGCTTGACACAGCCGCCGTGCACGGCGATCCCGTTGACGATCGAGCCCATTGCGTGCTCGCGGATGCCGAATGCGATGTTGCGCCCCACCCAGCGATCCGAGAAGAGACCGCCACCCTCGAACTCGGTCTTCGTCGATTCGACGAGGTCGGCTGCGCCGCCGATCATGGTCGGTACGGCGTCCTTGAACGCCTGCATCACCCGCTTCCCGGCGTCGCGGGTGGCGATCTCCTCGCCGGCGCCGAACTCGGGCAGGTCCCAGGGGCCGATCCGGCCCGCCCAGGCGGCATCCCAACGCTCGCGCTCGGCCGGAAAGGCCTGCGACCAGCGAGAGAGGCCTTGCTGCCACTGCGTCTCGAGCTCGTTGCCCCGGTCGACCGCGTTCATGTGCGCGTAGACCTCCTCGGGGACGAAGAAGTGCTTGTCGGGGTCCCAACCGAGCGCGCGCTTGGCAGCTGCGACTTCGTCCGCGCCGAGCGGGGAGCCATGCGATTTTGCCGTGTCGACGGCGTGCGGCGCACCGAACGCAATGTGCGAGCGGACGATGATCAGGGACGGGCGCGCGAGCTCGGCCTGCGCGTTCGCGATCGCCTCACGTAGGGACGCCAGGTCGTTCGGATCGGCGACGAACTGGACGTGCCACCCGAGCGCCTCGAAGCGCTTGGCCCGATCCTCGGTGAAGGAGATCGACGTCGTCCCGTCGATCGTGATGTGGTTGTCGTCGTAGAAGTAGACGAGCTTCCCGAGCGCGTTCGTCCCGGCGAGCGAGCCCGCTTCGTACGAGACGCCCTCCATGAGGTCGCCGTCCGAGCAGATCGCATAGACGCGGTGGTCGACGATCTCGTGGTGCGGGCGGTTGAAGGTGCCGGCCAGAAAGCGCTCGGCGAGCCCCATGCCTACGCCGTTCGCGAACCCCTGCCCGAGCGGGCCGGTCGTCACCTCGATGCCTTCGGTATGCCGGAACTCAGGGTGGCCCGGGGTGGCCGACTGCCACTGCCGGAAACGCTTCAGCTCCTCCAGCGACAGGTTGTAGCCGGAGAGGTGGAGCGCCGAGTACTGCAGGATGCATGCGTGCCCGGCGCTCAGCACGAACCGGTCGCGATTGGGCCAGTGCGGGCTTGCAGGGTTGTGGCGCAGCACTTCGGTGTAGAGGAGGTAGGCGAGCGGCGCAAGCGCCATCGCCGTGCCGGGATGGCCGGCATTCGCCTGCTGCACCGAATCCATCGACAGGGTCCGAATCGTGTCGATGGAGAGCTGTTCGATCTCCGAGTTGGCCACCGTTCCTCCTCGCCGGGTCGCTTCCCTGCGAGCGTAACGACTATTCCACCGCTGCTGCGCCGGCTCTGATCTCGGCCTTCAATGCTTCCTCTCCGGCCTCGTCCTGTCCGGTGAGGACGGCGGAGATGACGTGGCCGCCCTGGTGGAAGCGCAGCACGGCGGAATCGCCGCCGAAGTCTCCCTCCAGCGTCGTCGAGTCATGACCGGCCGCGTCGCCGAATGCCTTGAAGCTCTTGCCGAATTCCTCGGAGAAGAACGCCGAGACGATGTCGTAGCGTGCGTCCTCACCGGCCAGGATCCGGCCGAGCGTCGTGCCGTGGTACGCCGCGTTCGACCAGTGCTCGATCCGACGGTGGCGCCGGTAGAGCGGATCGTAGAACTCTGCGACGTCGCCGATCGCGTAGGTGCCGGGCCGGGCGGTCTGGAACCGCTCGTCGACGACGACGCCGCTCCGCACCTCGAGGCCGGCAGCGCGGGCAAGCTCGACGTTCGGCACGACGCCGATGCCCGCAACGGCGAGGTCGGCCGGAGGGACCTCGGTTGCCTCGAGCCTGAGGTCCACACCGTGGGCACGGTAGGTGTCGTGAAGCGCCTCGGCGAGCGGCGGCGCCTGGAGCGGGGCGAACACCATCGGCTCGCGGACGATCTGCGTCACCTGCACACCGAGCTGCGTCAACGAGGCGGTCACCTCGCAACCGACGAAGCCGCCGCCGAGCACGGTCGCCGTGGCGGCCGACGCGGCGAGGCGACGCAGCTCCAGCGAGTCGTCCAGGGTGCGCAAGGCCACCGTCCCGTCCAGCAGCCGCGGGCGGGACCCCGTGGCGATCACGATCGTCTCCGCCTGGAGCTCGTCGAGCGACGCGAGCGTCGCGCCGAGCCGCAGGTCGACCCCGTTCTCGGCGTACCAGCCGACCGGGTGCACGAGCGCGTCCTCGGGCTGCGACTCCCCTCGCAGCAGGCGCTTGGAGAGCGGCGGACGGTGATACGGGCCGTGCGCGTCCTGCGACCAGATGGTGATCGCGTCCTCGCCGCCGCCTGCCCTGTAGGCCTCGACCAGCTTGGCTGCTGCCAGCCCGCCTCCGACGATCTCGATCATGTGAGCTCCTCCGGGTTCATCTCTTGCTGTTCTGCCCTCGCGGCAAGATGGATTTCGTATCGGTCCGGACGCGGCTCCACGGCCTTCGCGACCGGCGCCGGCGGGACCGGCAGGCCGGCCCGTTCGAGCGCCATCATCGCAGCACCTCGCGCCGAGCCTTCAGCGACGCCCGACACCTCGAGCGTACAGCCGAGCACATCGGCGAGGATCTGTGTCCAGTCCGCGTTCGCGAGCAGGGCGCCGCCCGTGACGACGATCGACTCGACGCCGCCGAGCGCGTCCAGCACGTCCGCCAGCTGGTAGCAGATGCCTTCGAGCGCAGCCTGGACGATGTCGGCCCCGCTCGTGGAGAACGAGAGCCCGTGGATCGCACCCCGCCGGTGCGCATTCCAGCCGAGGGACCGCTCACCGCCGAGAAACGCCAGGAAGACGAGGCCGTGCGCGGCCGCCGGGCGGTCGGCGAGGCCGGCGCCGGAACCGTCCCGAAGCGTTTGCCGGAGCCAGGCATGCAGGTTGCCCCCATCGGAGAGCGCGCCTCCCTCGCAAAAGCGCCGTCCGTCGAGGCGGTACACGAAGAGGCCTGGACGCGGAACGGCCGCGTCGGCCTCGTAGACGACGCGCAGGGCCGCCGAGGTCCCGACCATCACCGCAGCTCGAGTGCGCGCGGTGCACCCCGCGCCGACGTTCGAGCAAGCACCGTCGCCGAGCGCAGGGCGGACGCCGGCGACCGGCTCGTCGGAGACCGGCGGCAGCTGCGCTCGGTCGACCCCGGCCGCCGCAAGCGTCTCGTCGTCCCAGTCGAGCCGGTTGGGATCGAAGAGACCGGTGCCGCTCGCGGTCGAGATGCTCGAGCGCGCCTCACCCGCGAGCCGAAGCAGCAGGTAGTCGCCGAACGAGAGATAGCGAGCCGGACGAACACCCTGTTCTCGTAGACGGCCGATCTTCGCCGGCCAGTAGGCGGGGTGCTCGAAGCACCCGGTGCGACGGTGATAGTCGACCGGGTCGAGCGCCGGCGGCGACCCGCCGAGATCGCGCCAGGTGAGCACCGGCGTCAGCGGGCGGTCGTGCTCGTCGACCGCGACGAGCGAATGCCAGAAACAGGAGATCGCGAGCTCATCGCCCTCGCCGACCTGCGCGAGCACGGCTGTGCACGCTGCGACCAGGTCGTCGGCGTCGGACAGCGCGTAGTCGAGCCGCGCTTCGCCGGGCTCCGCGATCCCGTGCTCGTCGTAGGCGGCAGCGCGAACCGACGACGACCCGACGTCCAGTGCGACGACTCTCGGGCCGCTCACCCGACCGCCTCGTCGTGCCGAGCCGGCAACGCGACGCGGAACCGAGTGCCGGCTCCGGCCTGCGAGGTGACGTCGATCGTGCCGCCATGTGCCTCGGCGATCGCGCGGGAGATCACGAGCCCGAGCCCCGTCCCAGGGATCGCCTGCTGTGTCGCGGTCGACGAGCGGAAGAAGCGCTGGAACAGCCGGTCCTGTTCGTCCGCAGGGATCCCGATGCCTGTGTCCGCCACTTCGAGCACGGCTCCGTCGCCCCCGGCGAACACGCGCACGGTGACGGTTCCGCCGGCAGGGGTGAACTTGAGCGCGTTCGAGAGCAGGTTGCCGACGAGCTGGACCAGGCGCTCCTGGTCGCCGAGGACGGGCGGAACGTCGGTGACCTCGAAATCGAGCTCGATCTCACGAGCGCGCGCGAGCGCGGCCGACGACTCGACGACCTCGCGTGCAATCTCGTCGAGTCGAACCGGGGAGAAGTGAAGCTGCAGCCCGCTCGCATCGAGACGCGCCACGAAGAGCAGGTCGCCGACCAGTCGTTGCAGCCGCTCCGAGCTGCGATAGACGATCGCGAGGAAGCGCTTCTGCTCGTCGGTGAGTGGGCCTGCTTCGCCTTCGCTGAGCATCTCGAGGAAGCCCATCATCGACGTGAGCGGCGTACGGAGCTCATGTGAGACGGTGGCGACGAAGTCATCCTTCAACTGGTCGAGCTCCCGCTGCTGGGTCACCTCACGCAGCGTCCAGATGCGCCCGAGGAACCCGCCGCGGTCGTCGCGAACGGGCGCGGTGAATCCCTGAAACGCGCGCCCGCTCACGGCATCCTCGAACTCGTCGAAGGTCTCCGCGTCGGGATTCGCGCGGAGCCGTTCCATCGCCGCGTGGTACCGGTCGCGGTCCTTGATCCGGTGCTCGACGGAGAGCAGGCGGTCGACCACCGGCCCGTCGTAGCGCATCCCGAGCTCGCGGGTCAAGGTGAGCACGGGCCGGTTCGCGAGTTGCACGTTGCCGTCGGAGTCCGAAAGCAGGATGCCGTCGATCGTCGAGTCGAGCACGGCGCGCAGGACGTTCGCGAGCCGCTCGAGATCCAGGTTCTGGCTCGCAAGGTCACGCTGCTGGCGTTCGAGCGACGCCGCCATCTTGTTGAACGAGCGGGCGAGCTGCCCGATCTCACCCGGGCCTTGCTCCGGCACCTTCACACCGAGGTCGCCGTCGGCGATGCGCTCCGTCGCGCCGGCGATGCGCCGGATCGGCGCGACTGCGAAGCGAAGGAGGTAGGCGATGATCACGACGAACACGAGCGCTCTCAGGAAGGCCCCGAGAAAGCCGGCGTTCATGCCGGCAGTCACGGCGTGGGAGACGCGACCGCGGTCCGCCGCGGCCACGGCGTTCGTGCGCACCACGATCGGGTCGATCAGCGCCCGCAGGCGGTCGACCCGCCGTGCACCCTGGCCGGTCCTGAACCTCGCTCTGGCCTGGTCCGGCGAGCGGGCGGCCAGCGCGATCAGCGGGGTCGTCCAGTCGCGGATGTACGAGCGCCACTCGCGATCGATCGTGGTCGACGATTCGCCCGGCGCAAGCTCCATGAGCAGCTTCGACTGGCCCGGGAGCTTCTGCCGGGCCCGAACATACGGCTGCAGGAATCGCCGATCGGCCGTGAGCACATACCCACGCACGCCTGTTTGGAGACTGAGGATCGAGTTCTCGAGGAGAGTGGCCGCCTCCACCGTCTCGTCGGCGCGCTGTTCCTCGCGCGTGTCGTGGCGAATCGTCCTGAACGAACCGGTCGTGACCAGGAACTGGACCAGGAAGATGGCGGCCACGATTCCACCGCCGATCAGGATCCGGGCTGTCAGGCCGAGGCGCACGTCTAGATAGTTTCAGGCTATGGCGGTCGTCATCGCATCGTCCCTCCGCAAGGAGCTCTCGGGCGGGGTCCTGTTCGACGGTGTCTCCTTCAAGGTGGAGCGGCGAGACCGGCTGGCCCTGGCCGGTCCGAACGGCGCCGGCAAGACGACCCTCCTGCGCGCCCTGGCGGGCGAGGTGTCGCTCGAGGGCGGCGAGCTCGCGTTCTCGAAGGGGACGCGGATTGCGCTGCACGACCAGCGGCCGCCGGCTCAGAGCAGACAGGCGCTGCGCGACTACGTCCTCGCGGGGACCGCCGACCTCGTGGCTGTGGAAGCACAGCTGCGGGAGCTCGAGCAGTCGATGGCGTCCGGCACACACGACCCGGCGACGATGCGGCGCTATTCCGCAGCCCAGGCAAAGCTCGAGCACGCCGGCGGTTACGACTGGCGCGACCGCGCGGCGTCGTTCGTCCGTGGGCTGGGTTTCACGGACGCTGACCTGGCCCGCCCGCTCTCCACGTTCTCGGGTGGCGAGCTGACTCGCGCGTCGCTCGCCAGGGCGTTGGCGTCCCAGCCCGACCTGCTGCTGCTCGACGAGCCGACGAACCATCTCGATATCGAGTCGCTCGAATGGCTGGAGAAGCTGCTCGAGACACTCGACGCTGCCGTCATCCTCGTTGCGCACGACCGTTGGTTCCTCGAGGCGGTGACGACGGCGGTGCTGGAGCTCGAGGGCGGCAAGTCCGTCTATTTCCCCGGCGCCTGGCACGTATGGCGGCGCGAGCAGGCCGCGCGCGCGATCCACCAGACGAAGACCGCGGTGCGCCAGGCCGAACAGATCGAACGTCTCGAGCGGTTTGTCGAGCGGTTCCGTTACAAGGCGAGCAAGGCGCGCCAGGCGCAGATGAAGATCAAGCAGATCAAGAAGCTGGAGGCCGTCCGTGTCCACGCGCCGGACGACAAGCGCAGGACGCTCGGCTTCGAGTTTCTCAAGCCGCCGAGATCGGGCCGCGACGTCCTGGTTGTCGAGAACCTGTCGTTGCAAGCGGGCGAGAAGCAGCTCCTGAACGGAGCGTCGTTCGCGATCGAACGCGGCGAGCATGTCGCGCTCGTCGGCCCGAACGGCTCCGGCAAGACGACCCTGCTCGAAACGATCCTCGGCCTTCGCAGCCCTGCGAGTGGCAAGGCGCGGCTCGGCCACGGCGTCGAAGCCGCCTACTTCTCGCAGCACGAGGCGGAGCTCGACGAGCGCGGCTCGGTGCTCGACGCGGCAATGTCGGGCACGGGCCTGAAGCGGCCCGAGGCTCAGTCGCTCCTCGGCAAGTTCCTCTTCTCCGGTTGGGACGAGCACGAGAAGCCCGCGGCGGTGCTGTCGGGCGGCGAGCGGCGCCGGCTGGCACTCGCGATCGCCGTCGCGTCGGGCGCGAATCTGCTCGTGCTCGACGAGCCGACGAACCATCTCGACCTCGAGTCGCGCGAGGCGCTCGAAGCCGCGCTGGAAGCGTTCCCGGGCACCGTGCTGCTCGTCTCCCACGACCGCGCACTGCTCGACGCGGTCGCCGGGCGCATGCTCGCAGTCGAAGATCGCGGGATCACGTCCTACCCGGGCGGCTGGGCGGATTACGCGCGCGCGCAGGAGGCCGAGGCCGCACCCGCCTCGCCGCCCAAGCCGAAACGGGAGAAACCGAAGCGGCCGGAGAAGGCGAAGCCATCCGCGCTCGAGTTGGTCGAACAGGAGGTCGCACGCGCCGAGGCCCGTGTCGCGACGCTCGAAGAGCAGCTCGCGACCGACTGGGGCGATGCGGATCTGCTCAGCGCGCACCGTGAGGCGCGCGAGGATCTGGAGGCACTGCTCGGACGATGGGAGGCGCTCTTCGAACAGGTGTCAGACACCAAGGGTGTCTGACACCAGCGAGCGGATCGACGACTCCGTGATCGGATCGAGGACGAGGATCGCCTCGTCCGCCCCCGCCTCGCCCAGCGCCCGCAGGTGAGCCGCCAGCCGGTCGCCCGCACCGCTTCGACCTCGCGCGGGCGCTCGCCGGCGGGCTCGACCTCGACGAGCACACACGCGCTCCGCTCGATCTGCGCGGGGTCGCGGCCGGCACGCTCAGCTGCTGCCGTGATCTCCCGGTTGTGCTGGTCGAACCCCTCGGGCGTGTTGCCGTAGCGTGTGTACCAGGTGTTCCACGCGTCGACGTGCGGCAGCGCAATCGAGAGCATCCGCGGGGCGTTCGCTCCGATCATCAGCTTCGGCCGCCGCAGCGGCGGCGGCAGCAGGACGGCGTCGCGGACGGTGTGAAAGCGTCCTTCGAGGGTGACGTGCTCCCCGGCGAGCAGCCGCCGCACGATCGTGAAGGCCTCCTCGAACCGTGAGACGTGGTGGTCGAACGGCAGGCCGAAGGCGCGGAACTCCTCCTGGTTCCAGCCCGCACCGAGGGCCGCCACGAACCGGCCGCGGCTCAGCTCGTCGATCGCCGCGACCTGCCGCGCCAGGATCCCGGGAGGGTGGAACGCCGTGCAGGCGACGAGCGGGCCGAGCGTGACCCGCTCGGTGATGCCGGCCAGCCAGGCGAGCGTCGTCCAGCAGTCCCACGGGCCACGCTCAGGACGCCCGTCCCCGCGGTAGAGCAGGTGGTCGCCGACCCAGATGGAATCGAAGCCGCACTCCTCCGCAGCGTGGGCCATCGCCGCGAGCTCGTCGCGGCGCACGACCCGCTCCACCTCGGGGAGCTGGATCCCGACGTTCATTGCCAGAACGCTTCGAACGCGGGCGGGTCGGCAGGGATGGCGGTGATCCGCTGCCAGATGCCGCGCTCGTGGTCGATGACGAGCACCTGTTCGATGTCGAGCTCGCGGCCGAGTCGCCTGCCCTGTGCGCGGTAGACGGCAACCGCGTGCTCATCGTCGGCGAGCGACCAGCGCAGCGTGCTCAGATACGTGCCGTCGGTCAGCCGTCGTGTCTCGCGGAAGAGGTCGAAGATCCGCGGCCGTCCGACGTACTGCTGGGCGACAGCGACCGTGCCGTTGACGGTCCAGACGGCGTCCGGCGCGATCACCTCGAAGAGCGCGCGCGGGTCGCCGCCGTTGAACGCGGCGAAGACACGGTCGATCCCCGCGAGAGCTTCAGCGTTCAAGCGGCGCGAGTGTCAGGCCGTAGCCCTCGAGCTGGGAGTGGTAGAGCTCGGCGAGCTCGCGGTGACCGGACCAGACGATCGCCTGGCCCGTCGAGTGGATCTTGTTCGCGAACGCCATCCCCTTGTCATAATCGACGCCGGGAATCGTCTGCGCGAGCGCAAAGGCCACTCCCTCGAAGGTGTTGTGGTCGTCGTTTCGAACGATCACCCGCCACGCGTCGCCGACGCCCGACCCACTCGACCGGCGCGGCTTCGTCCTGGGAGGTGTGATCGTCTGCGTCATTCCGCCCCGAGCGTAGCGATCACTGCCTCGGCGATCACCTTCAGCGGCCGGCCCGATACCTGGCTCGCCTTGCGCAGGCGCGCGAAGGCGGCGTCCTCCGAGAGGCCGTCGCGTTCCATCAGCAGGCCTTTGGCGCGCTCGATCGACTTGCGCGCGGAGAGGGCGTCGGCCAGCGACTCGGCCTCCTCGCGCACGGCCGCGAGCTCTTCGTGACGCGCGCGCGCCGTCGCGATCGCCGGAACGAGATCCTGCTCGCGAAACGGCTTGACGAGGTAGCCGAAGACACCGGCCTCGACAGCTCGGCTGACGAGCTCCTCATGGCCGTAGGCGGTCAACATCACGATCGGGATCGGCCGCTCCTCGAGGATCTGCTTCGCGGCCTCGATCCCGTCGAGCTTCGGCATCTTCACGTCCATGATCGCGAGCTCGGGCTCGTGCTCGCGGGCGAGCGCGACGGCCTCCTCGCCGTCCCGCGCCTCCGCAACGACCTCGTGCCCGCTCTGTTCCAGCAGGTTGCGCAGGTCGAGCCGGATGATCGTCTCGTCCTCGGCGATCAGGATCCTCACGAGCAATAGAATCGCACGATGCTGCAAATCGACGACGAAGCCGTTGCCGCGCTCGCGCAAATCGGGACGATTCGCATCACGGCCGACGAGGTCGACGGAGAGGTGGAGATCTCGATCGACGAGGCATCCGAGCCGAGCGACGGCGACGAGGTGATCGAGCGTGGCGACGTCCGCGTGTTCCTCGACCAGGCCGCCGCCGAGGTGCTCGTCGACCAGGTGCTCGGCGTGCACTCCCACGGCGACCACTTCCACTTCTCGTTCGAAGACCAGCCCGAGTAGCCCCCACCACGTGTCGGGGTGGACACGTGTCCGAGTGGACGCAGCTCCGTCACATTCACGTCACGCAGCCCCTCCCGTTCGGCCGTGTCTCGACCAGACAAGTCCGGTGGCAGCCACCCGAACGAACTGCGCACGCGGGTGGATCGGAAGTGGAACTTTCGACCCGTTTCTTGCTCTGCCGTCGTACGATTCGGACGCCTGCCCGCAGCCGGCCGCGGCGGTGTGGTGGAACGGACTGGTCGCGAACCGCGGTGGCGTGACGCACCGCCGCACGGCCGCGGCCGGCTGGACCACGGCGTGCGGGCGCCGAATCCAGGACGCCCGCTAGGCCGGGAACACGACCTCGGCGCGAGTGCCGCCGACCGAGCTGAGGTCGAGTGTCCCGCGCAGCTCGTCGCGCACGAGCGCCTGCACGATCGAGAGCCCCGTGCCGGCGACGACGGCGCCGACACCCGAGCCGTCATCGGCGATCGCGAGCACGACCTCGCCGTCTCGCCGCGCGAGCTCGACGCGAACGCGGTCACCGCCGTGCTCGAGCGCGTTCTGCAGCAGCTCGGAGAAGACCAGGGCGAGCGCGGTCGCGCGCGCGCTGGGAAGCGACACCGGTTCGAGCTCTGCCGACACCTCCTTGCCACCGCCGACGCCCTGGACGAGCATCGCCCGCAACCGGTCGATCAGATCCGCGAGCTCGACGTCCTCGTCACGGCGCTCCGTGAGCAGCTCGTGCACGGCCGCGATCGCGAGAATCCGATTCACGGAATGTTCGAGTGCCTCGCGCGGATCGATCGTGTCCGTCGACCGCGCCTGCAGACGAAGCAGCGACGCGACCGTCTGGAGGTTGTTCTTCACCCGGTGGTGGATCTCTTGCGCGAGCACCCCTCGCAGCACGGCCCGCCCATGCTCGAGCGCGACCGCGGCGTGCGTCGCGATCGACGCGAGCAGGTCGCGATCGAGCTCGTTGAACGCCCGATCGCGGTCGGCGACCAGCTCCCCGATCTGACGTCCGCGCCAACGCAACGGCTGGCGGATCGCATGGGTCGACGAAACTCCCTCCGGCCAGGCGATCCGGCCGTCGTCCAGCACGAGTGCGGCCCCGGTCGCGTGCAGCGCATCCATCGTCGTCTTGACGATCGCCTCGAGCGACTCCTCGAGGTAGAGCGAGTCCGAGACGGCCTCCGAGATGCGGGCGAGCGCCTCCAGCTCGTGCACGCGGCGCTGCGCCTCCGAGTAGAGCTTCGCGTGCTCGATCGACTGGGCCACCTGGGCGGCGATCGCCAGCAGGAGATCGACCTCGTCGTCCGAGAACACGCGCGGGTCGCGGGTGCGCACGTTGAGCGCCCCTTCCAGGGTGCCGTCGCGCGTCAGGATCGGCACCGCGAGGATCGACTCGTACTCGTCCTCGGGCAGGTTCGGGAAGTTCTTGAACCGTGGATCGAGATGTGCCTGCGACTCGAGCATCACCGCCGTCCGGGCGGCCGCGGCCGAGCCTGTGATCCCCTCGCCCGGCCGCATGCGCGGACGACGGGACATCTCGTCGATCGAGGTGCCGTGCGTCGCGCGCAGCACGAGCTCGTCGGCCCGCTCGTCGTACAGGTAGACGAAGCAGGCGTCGGCGACGAGCGCCATCGCCACCTTCGAGGCGACGAGGCCCATCACCTCCTGCAGGTCGAGAGTCGAGTTGACGGCCTCGATCGTCTCGGTCAGGAGGCGCAGATGACGTTCGCGAGTGTCCATCCGCGGCGAAGCGTACGCTCGCCCCGTGACCACGGTCCAGTGGCTGCTGATGCTCCACATCTCGGCAGCGTTCTTTTTCGTGGGCGGCTCGGTTGCGGCGGCCATTCTCAACACCCTGGCGGTCCGCGCCGAGCGCCCCAGCGAGACGGCGTCGCTGCTGCGCCTCGTCCGCGTCACGCTCCCCATCATCGGCATCGGCGTCGCCGGGACGCTCATCTTCGGGATCTGGCTCTGGCACGAACTGGACTACGGCCTCGACGCGTGGTGGATCTGGGCGTCACTCGTGCTCTGGGTGGTCTCCAACGCGCTCGGCGGGATCGGCGGCCGCCACCAGGAGCGCTCGCGGAAGCTCGCCGAGCAATTGGCCGCCGCCGGCGACACGTCCACCGATGAACTGCGTGCGCTGCTCCGCGACCCGAAGGGGAACGCGATGTCCTGGCTGGCGGGCCTCGCCACCCTCGGGATCCTCGTCCTCATGATCTGGAAGCCGGGCTCGTAGTGCTGCTCGCCTACAGCCGCCCGTTCTGGCCGCTCTTCCTGCACGTCCTCGGCGCGATGACCCTCTTCGGAGCCATCCTCGCTGCGGTGATCACCTCCATGGCTGCCTGGCGCGCCCCCGACCGCGCCTATCTGCGCAAGGCGACCTTCTGGGCGCTGGTCTCCGGGATCCCCGACTACATCGTCCTGCGCGTCGGAGCGCAGTGGATCTACTCCAAGGAAGGCTTCAGCGGCAAGAACGACCCGACCTGGCTCGGCATCGGCTTCGCCGTCTCCGACGCCGGCCTCCTCCTGCTCCTCGCCAGCATCGGCTGCGCCTACTGGTGGCTGCGGGGCGGTAAGCCGGTCGCAGGCCGGATCGTCGCAGGCCTCTCCTCCCTCTATCTGGCCCTGCTCGCCGTGGCCTGGCTCGCGATGTCCGGGAAATGGGGCTAACAAAACGTTTACGCCAAGAGGGGGAAACTCCTCGCAAACGCGGAATAGGTTCAGCGCAGTGAGCGCCCTCGCGATCGATCTCCGTGGCACAGCCGGTTTCCTCGTGGCAGATGCCAAGGGCCGCGTGGTCGGAACCGTCGAGTGCCCGATGTACGGCACGAGCCCCGAGACACCCGACGCGCTCTCGGTGCGGTCGGGCTGGCTCGCGAGGCGCCGCCGCCTGGTGCCGGCCGAGTCGATCGAGCAGATCGACGACGGCTCCAAGGTGATCGGCCTGCGCGTCGAGCGCGAGTCGATTCGCACGTTCCTCTAAGGCAGGTGTCTGACACCCGGAGGTGTCAGACACCCATTCGCTTCCGCTAGAGCACTCCGAGGTAGCGGTCGAGCTCCCACTGCGTCAGCTGGACGCGGTACTCGTCCCACTCCTTGCGCTTCAGCGTCACGTACGCCGAGAAGATGTGATCGCCGAACGCGCGCCGCATCAGCTCGGACGCCGCGAACTCGTCGATCGCCTCGCCGAGCGTCTCCGGCAGCGAGACGATCCCCTGTTCGCGCCGCTCCTCGGCGGTCAGGTGATAGAGGTTCGTCTCCATCGGCGCCTCCAGCTCGTATCCCTTCTCGATCCCCTCGAGGCCCGCGTGCAGGAGCGCCGCGAAGGTGAGGTAGGGGTTGCACGCCGGGTCGGGGCAGCGAATCTCAGCCCGGGTCGCCTGCTCGGACCCCGGCTTGTAGAGCGGGATGCGGATCAGGGCCGATCGGTTGCGCTGCGACCACGCGACATAGACCGGCGCCTCGAATCCCGGCACGAGCCGCTTGTACGAGTTGACCCACTGCGCGAAGACGCCGGACAGCTCGCGCGCGTGCCGGAGCAGCCCTGCGATGAACTGCTTGCCGGTCACCGAGAGGTTGTACTGGTCGCTTCCGTCGAAGAACTGGTTGCGCCCGTCCTTGAAGAGCGACATGTGGGTGTGCATGCCCGAGC
Source organism: uncultured Thermoleophilia bacterium (assembly GCA_963806025.1). Classification (GTDB taxonomy): domain Bacteria; phylum Actinomycetota; class Thermoleophilia; order Gaiellales; family Gaiellaceae; genus PALSA-600. The sequence continues at coordinate 85,360 of CAWDWI010000004.1, forward strand.
CGTTCTCCCCGAAGAGCGGCTTCGGCATGAACGTGGCGTAGACCCCGTGCTTCGCCGCGACCTCCTTGACGATCAGCCGGTACGTGATCGTCTGGTCGGCCATGTCGAGGGCCGACGAGTAGCGCATGTCGATCTCGTGCTGTGACGGTGCCACCTCGTGGTGGTGGTACTCGATGCCGATCCCCATCGACTCGAGCGCCCTGATCGTCTCGTTGCGCAGCTCCGTGGCGGCGTCGAGCGCCGTCATCGCGAAGTACCCGCCCTCGTCGAGCGTCTCGGTGCCGCTCTTGTCCTTGAACAGGAAGTACTCCAGCTCGGGGCCGATGTTGAAGGTGTCGAAGCCCATCCCCTCCATCCGCTCGAGCGCCCGCCGCATGACGAAGCGCGGATCGCCCTCGTACGGCTGCCCGTCCGGCTTGACGACGTCACAGATCAGCCGGCCGACCTTGGCCTCTCCCTCGCGGGTCGGCATCAGGCGCCAGGTGGCGGGGTCGGGGATCGCGATCATGTCGGACTCCTCGATCGCGTTGAACCCGGTGATCGACGAACCATCGAAGCCCATGCCGTCGTTCAGCGCACCCTCGATCTCGGACGGCGTGATCGCAAAGCTCTTGAGGTGGCCCTCGATGTCCGTGAACCAGAAGAGGACGTACTCGACTCCCTCCTTGGACACGGCGTCGAGAACGGCCTTACGGGCCTTCGGGTCGGACGTCGCCCGGTCTTTGCTTTCGATCATCGCCATGAAACTGCTCCTTCTCGGGGTACTCGGTCAGCCTGATCTTTTCAGCTTGCCCTGCTTCTTCGCATAACGCTCGCCGATCTTGAACACCATCAGGCCGATCGGGATCGAGAACACCCCGATCACGAGCAACGGCCACACGTCGTCCCAGGCGAGCCCCGCGCCGAGCAGGATCGAGTTGCGACAGCCGCGCAGCGCGTAGGTGGCGGGCGAGATCTTCGCGATCCACTGCATCCACTGCGGCAGTACCTCGACGGGGTAGTAGACGCCCGAGACGACGAGCATGAGGCCTTGCGCGACGAACCCGAGCTGCGTCCCCTTCTCGGGCGAGATGAGCGGCAGAACCGCGGTCATCATCCCGACGCCGATGAACGAGACAGACGCGATCGCGAGCAGCGCGACCGCGGCACCGTAGTTCGCGACCGGCAGATGGATGTCGATGAACGCCACCACGGCGATGAAGATCAGCGCCGCACGGATCAGCCCGTACAGCACGGCGTAGACCCCCATCCCCATGAGGTGCACCGATCGTGAGACCGGCGCCATGAACGTGTACTCGATCGTGCCTTCCCAGCGCTCCCACGCAACCGTCTCGGTGACGATCTCGAAGATGATCCCGAGGAAGGCCCAGATCACGCCTCCGACGAGCAGCTTCGTCGCGAGCTCGTTCTGCTGCACCGGCCCCACGTCGACTCCGCGCGAGATGAACACGATCGTGAGCGTGTTCGCGATCGTCCAGAGCAGGAATGCGAGATCCCACAGGAAGTAGCGTTTGGTCAGATACAGGTTGCGCTCGACGACCCCGTAGAGGCCGACCAACTCGTCGCGCAGGATCTTGCGGCGGGTGAATGTCGTGTCGACGGTGGCCATGACTACGCGAACACCTCTCTCTCCTCGTCGTCTTCGGTTTTCTCGTCCTCGAACGTGCGTCCGGTCGCGGCGAAGAACGCCTCCTCGAGCGTGTCGACCCCGTAGCGCTCCTTGACGTCGTCGACGGGCTCGATGAACAGCAGCTCCCCTCGGTCGAGCAGGCCGATCCGGTCGGCGAGCTCCTCTGCCTCGTGCATGTCGTGGGTGCAGAGGAGGATCGTCGAGTCGTGCTGGTGCCGAATCTCGCGAATGAACGTCTGCACCTCCTGCTTCGAGCGCGGGTCGAGGCCTGTCGTCGGCTCGTCGAGCAGCAGGAGCACCGGCGAGGTGAGCAGCGCCCGAGCGAGCGCCACCTTCTGCTGCATGCCGCGCGACAGGTTCTCCATCGGTTCGCCCCGCCGGGCTGCAGGGAAGCCGACGCGCTCCAGGATCACCGGGATCTTCTTGTGGGTCTCGCGCGGGCCCATGCCGTAGAACCGCGCGGCGTAGGCGAGGTTCTCGGCCGCGCTCATCTTCTTGAAGAAGCTGGCCTCGACAGAGACGCGGTTGACGAGCCGCTGCACCTTGCGCGGCTCCTTGAACACGTCGTGCCCGAAGACGTGCGCCGTCCCGCTGTCCTGGAGAAGCAGCGTCGAGAGCAGCCGCACGAGCGTCGACTTTCCGGAGCCGTTCTGACCGAGGATCGCGACGCACTCACCCCGTTCCAGGGTGAAGCTGACGTTGCTCAGCGCGGCGCGGCTGCGCCGGTGCACGCCTTTGCGGCGCGTGAAGGCCTTCGAAAGATCACGTACGACGACTGCGGATGAAGAAGACAAGCCATGCTCCTTGGGATCGCGGGAGGAGAAGAACCGAACGGAGACGCACTGACGCCGCTAGAAGCGGCGGCGTGTGACGTCTGCGTTGGTGATCCCGGACATGGCTGGCGAAAGGCTAGGTGAAGTCGTCCGCGACCGCAAATCAAATGCGGTAATGGCTGCGATCAGCGCGCGCGGCGACGACAGGCCTCGATGATCGCCTGCGCCTCGGCACGGTTGCCGAAGCCGCTCGTCTCGGTCTCGCCCGCCTCGAGGTCCTTGTACACCTGGAAGAAATGCTCGATCTCGTTTCGGAGCTGCGCCGGCACGTCGTGGATGTCCGAGATGCCGCTCCACGACGGATCGTTGAGCGGCACGCAGATCAGCTTCTCGTCGGGGCCCTTCTCGTCGGCCATGTGGAAGACGCCCACGGCGCGGACACGCATGCGGCAGCCGGGAAAGGTCGGCTCGCCGACGAGCACGAGCGCGTCGAGCGGGTCGCCGTCCTCGGCCAGCGTCCCTTCGAAGAAGCCGTAGTCCGCCGGGTAGCTCATCGAAGTGAAGAGCCGCCGGTCGAGGACGATCCCGCCGAGCTCCTCGTCCCACTCGTACTTGTTCCGGGAGCCGCTCGGTATCTCCACAAAGACAACGCCGTCCATGAGCGTAAGACTATGGACGATGGCGCATCATCACGGTCACGACCACGGCGTGAGCGCCCGGACCGACGCCCGGCCGCTCGCGGTCGCACTGGCTCTGATTCTCGCGTTCATGGCGCTCGAGGTTGTGCTCGGGATCATCGCCAACTCGCTGGCGCTGCTCTCGGACGCCGCGCACATGCTGGTCGACGCCGCGGCGCTCGGGCTCAGCGTGTGGGCGGCCCGGCTCGCGTTGCGGCCCCCCGGCGGCTGGATGACCTTCGGCTTCCGCCGGGCCGAGATCCTCTCCGCACAGGTCAACGGCGCCACGATGCTCGTTCTCGGGCTGCTGATCGTCGCCGAGGGCTTGCACCGCCTCGTCGACCCACCGGACGTGCGCGCACCGATCGTGGTCGCAACTGCGGTCGTCGGCGCCGCGGTCAACGTCGTGGCACTCCGCCAGGTCGCCCGGGCGAATCGCGCCAACCTCAACGTGGAGGGGAGCTACCGTCACCTGCTCACCGACCTCTACGCGTTCGCCGGGACGGCGCTGGCCGGGATCGTCGTCTGGACGACGGGCTTCGAACGAGCCGACCCGATCGCGTCGCTCGCAGTCGCGGCCTCGATGCTTGCCGCGGCGTGGCCGCTGCTCCGCTCGTCGGGGCGCGTGCTCCTCGAGGCAGCTCCGGAGGGAATCGATCCCGACGAGGTCGCGGTCGTTCTGCGGTCGCACAAGGGCGTGACCGACGTCCATGACCTGCACATCTGGGAGATCAGCTCCGGCTTTCCCGCCCTTTCCGCCCACGTCCTCGTCGAGCGGGGCGAGGACTGCCACCGCATCCGCCGCGAGCTCGAGCACGAGCTCGGCGTCCGGTACGCGATCGACCACACCACGCTCCAGGTCGAGCACACCTCCGACCGCCTGCTCGCGATCGAGCCCTTGCGAAATAGCCGGGAGGACCGCTAGATTGGGCCTACGTGCAGCGCCGTCGCCGGTGCGCACGGAGGCAACGAGGCCTCGTCACTCTTGGAGTGGCGGGGCCTTTTTTCGTTCTCGACCACGAAACAAGGAGTGAAGGGATGTCCAAGTACAAGCTCGAATACATCTGGCTCGACGGCTATGAGCCCGTCCCGAACCTCCGCAGCAAGACGAAGATCGTGGAGTTCGACGGCGAGCCCGTCCTCGAGGAGCTTCCGGTCTGGAACTTCGACGGCAGCTCGACGCGGCAGGCGGAGGGCAGCAGCTCGGACTGCCTGCTCCAGCCGGTCGCGCTCTTCCCGGACCCGGCAAGACGCAACGGCCTGCTCGTCATGTGTGAGGTGCTCCTGCCCGACGGAACGCCTCACCCGTCGAACAGCCGCGCGACGATCCCGGACGACCCGGGCACCTGGTTCGGTTTCGAGCAGGAGTACTTCCTCTACCGGGACGGCGTGCCGCTCGGCTTCCCCCGCGAGGGCTTCCCGGCGCCGCAGGGCGAGTACTACACCGGGGTGGGCTACAAGAACGCCGGCGACGTCGCCCGCGAGATCGTGGACGCGCATATCGACCTCTGCCTCGAGGCGGGGATCAACCTCGAGGGCATCAACGCCGAGGTGGCGAAGGGCCAGTGGGAGTTCCAGATCTTCGGGAAGGGCTCGAAGCGGGCCGCGGACGAGGTTTGGCTCGCCCGGTACCTCCTCCTGCGACTCTGCGAGCGCTACTGCGTCGACGTCAACTTCCATCCCAAGCCGCTCGGCACCGAGCACGACTGGAACGGCTCCGGCATGCACACGAACTTCTCCACCAGCTATCTCCGTGAGGTCGGCGGCGAGGAGTATTTCGAGGCACTCATGGCGGCCTTCGACGGGGTCAAGGACGAGCACATCGCCGTGTACGGGCCCGACAACCACATGCGGCTCACGGGGCTGCACGAGACGGCCGCGATCGACGACTTCACGTTCGGCGTCGCGAACCGCGGCGCCTCGATTCGGATCCCGCACAGCTTCGTCGGGAACGGCTACCGCGGCTACCTCGAGGATCGGCGGCCGAACTCGCTCGGCGACCCCTACCGGATCGCCGGGCGGATCCTGCAGACGATCGAGACGGTGCCGACCGAAACCGTGGAAGCGGCTGACCGGCTGGCCGAGGAGGTCGCGGCCTAGCGCCAACGGATTTGACAGCGTTCGCATACTGAGAAGGCATGCCCGCGCTGCCGTCGACGATGTTCGCCAAGCAAGTCGCCCTCACGGCGACCATCGTCGCGCGCTTCAACGTGTGCTAGCCGGCGCTTTCGTTCACCCCGCCGCCGCCGGCTAGCTCCTTTCCCTCGCGGGACCCACGTTGAAGAAGGGAGTGGCCATGAGCCGCACAGCCGAACCGACGCCGTTGTGGTGCACCTGCGAGAAGCCGTTGCCGGTGCACATCGCGGAACGCAAAGGAGCCGCCCGCAGCGTTTGCGCCCGCTGCGAACGGCCCCTGCGCCTGCAGCTCCGGGTCAGCTGACGATCAGGTGATCCGGAAGGTGACGGTCACATCGGCGGTGACGTCCTGTGTGCCGGGCTCGATCGGCGTCGCCGCGCTCTTGCCGGCGACGACGGCCTCGTAGACCGGCGCCGGGGCGGCCGCCGTCTGCTCGGTCACGGACGACACCGGGCCGACCCCGAAGCCGCCGGCTCCGGCAAGTGCCGCGGCCTTGGCACGAGCGTCCGCGACGGCCTTGCCCAGGGCGTCGCGATAGCGCGCATCCCGGTCCGAGACGTCGAGCGTCGGGCCGCTCACGTTGTTCGCGCCCGCGGCGACAGCCGCGTCGATCAACGCCCCCGCCCCGGCGATCTTCGCCTCGGCGGACACCGAGTTGTCGGCGACGTAGCCGGTGACCTGGTTCTGATCGTTCGTCTGCGGATAGAGCGAGACCTGCTGCGTCTGCAGATTCGACCCGCCGGCGGCCTTCAGGGCCGCGATCACGGAGCTCATCAGCTTCGCGTTCTGAGCAAGCGCCGCGGCGGCTGACTCCGCCTGCGTGTGCACCCCGGCCGAGACGGATGCTTCATCAGGCACAACGGTGACGACTCCGTGCCCGGTCGTGGTCACCGTGTCGGGCGAGGCAACGTCGCCGCGCGCCGCTTCGGGCCGGCCGACCCCGGCGAAGGCCGCGACGGCGACGAGAGCGGCCGCGGCCGCTGCGAGTGTCAATAGGCGTCTCATGCTCGTCCTACGCCGCCGCTCTGCTTTCCTGTCACACGTGCGCTACCGCTTCGTCGATTGCCGCTGGTCGCTCGACGACCCCGAGGCCGGGCGGCGCGCCTATCTGGACGGCCACATTCCGGGCGCCGCGTTCCTCGACGTCGAGCAGGATCTCTCCTCGGCGCCCGGCACCGACGGACGTCATCCACTCCCGGAGCGTGCCGAGTTCGCGGCCGCGGCCGGGCGGGCCGGCATCGACAACCGCACGTTCGTGATTGCCTACGGCTCGCTCGGAGGGGCGGAGCGGCTCTGGTGGCTCCTGCGCCACTACGGCCACGACGACTGCGCGGTGCTCGACTTGACGGCCTGGCTGGGGCCGCTTCGCACCGGCGACGAGGTCCCCGCTCAGGCTGCGTTCTCCGCGGTGGAGCGCACGGACGACACCGTCGACCGCGACGAGCTCGCCGGCCGGCTGGGCGGGCTCGTGGTCGTGGACGCGCGTGTCCCGGCCCGCTGGCGCGGTGAGCCGAACCCCGTCGACCGTGTGCCGGGCCGCATCCCGGGAGCCGTCAACGCACCGTGGAACGAAGAGCTTCCGGCGCTGCCGGACGGAGAGCTCGTTGCCTACTGCGGCTCCGGAGTCACCGCGTGCGTCCCTCTGCACCGCCTCCAGCTCGCCGGCCGTACGGGCCGGCTCTACCCGGGCTCGTGGTCGGAGTGGGAGCTGCACCCGGAGCTCCCGGTCGAGCGTTCTGCCTAGGCTGCCGTCGCGGTCGCGAACGGCCCGAGGTACTGCTCCCAGCGCTGCGGGATCTTCGGTGTCGCGAGGCGGATGAACAGCACCGGGGCGGGCTGCCGAGGCCGCGCGGGCAGCTCCATCTGCACCTCGTGGGGCAACCGGTTCCCCTTGCGCAGGTTGCAGGGCGCACATGACGTGACGACGTTCTCCCACGTCGAGTCTCCACCCTTCGAGCGCGGGATCACGTGGTCGAGCGTCAGCCGGCCGCCGGTGTGACCGCAGTAGACGCACCGCCAGCCGTCACGCGCGAACAGCGCCCGGCGGGAGATCTTCCGCTGCACGATGCGGGGGACCCGGACGTAGTGGACGAGGCGGATCACATGCGGCCACCGGAACGTGTCCGTGGCCGAGCGGAGTGGTCGATCGAGCTCCTCGACCACCTCTGCCTTGCCCTTGAACACCAGTACGTGGGCGCGGCGCAGTGAGCACACGTTGAGCGGCTCGTAACTCGCATTGAGGACGAGTACCTGCTGCACCTTGCCGGGCAATGTACCCAAGAAACCGGGGGTGAACGTACCCGCGGACCGGACGCCTCAACCGTCGGTGACGCCTCGGCTCGTCGGTGTCGATGGCGGGCCGGAGGGGACAGTGCGCAAGCACGGCCCCGGAAGGCACGACGGCGACACCGGCGAGAGGCGGCGCGCAGCCGGGCTTCGCCCGGCGGGAGCGACCGCCGGCCGAGCGCGTCAGCGGCCCATGGCGCGTTCTACAGCCTCTTGCTCCTCGGGTGACAGAGCGACCGACGCGCGGCCGCGCTCGAGCTCCTTCATGTAGATCCGGGCGTAGTCGCGTCCCTGGATGGCCGTGACGATCAGCCCGGTGCGCGCGGAGTCGAGCAGCGCGAGCGAAGCGGACTGGTGCCCGCCCGTGTCCTCGTAGGCGTCGTAGCGGACGATCGACATGTTCGTGACCGTCCCGTCGATCCGGCGGTCGACACGTGCGAGACCTGCAGCTACCTCGTCGACCGCGCGATGGAGGTCGTCGACCCGGCCCTGGAGCGAGACGGCGAAGTCGACGAGGTCCTTTCGCCCACCGCCGAGCAGCGAGCGCTGCGCGTCGCGCACGCGTCGCACCTTGATCCAGGCCCACCAGGCGATCCCGATCCCGACCAGGCCCACTGCCACGCCTGCCAGAGCGACGATCAGCGCGGTTGTCGCCGTGACGTGCACGACGCCGAGGCTAGCCGATCTAGCCGAGCGAGAAGATGACCGGGTAGCTCGCCTTGTTGTTCGTCGGATCGGACTCTCCCGGCACGCGGGCGACGTCGACGTGGACGAACGTCTTGCGTGCGAACGGCACCCCGCCGAGATCCGAGAAGGACAGCGTCACGTCCTGCCCGGGATTGATCACCTTGATCGTCTTCGTCCGCACGATCGCCTGCGGAGTCTTGTCGATCGTCAGCGTCACCTTGATCCCGACCTCCTGGGAGTCGCCGCCGTCGTGGATCGTGACGGCGAACGCGAGGTTGGTGCTCGCCGTAACGGTGTTCTCGTTCGTTTCGGAGAGCACCTGGCCACCGGGGTTCGCCTTCGTGGACACGATGTTCGTGCCGTGCACCCCGGTCGACGTGCCGCCCGTCGACGCACCGCGCAGGCGCTGCAGCACGAGGGCCATCGAGTGCTCGGTGGTGAAGTCCTGGTTGGCGACGAAGTTCGAGTCGGGCGGCACGACACCGCTGATGCCCTTGCCCTTCATCACGGCCGCCGACGGGATCCTGAAGAAGTCGTCCCAGACGACGTCGCTCGCGAGCAACCGCTCGGCCTGGTCGGCGAGGATCGACGCATCGTCCGCCGACTTCGACGACGCGGTGGTTGCGAAAGCCGTCGCGAGCCCCGCCACGCCGCTGACGCGCAACTGCAACGCCTGGACGATCGCGTGGTTCTCATCGCGAAGCGGGCCGGGCGGGTTCAGGCGCTGTGCGGCGGCGACGTTCTGGCGCTCCTGTTCGGCGATCCCGGCCAGCTTGGCGGTCAGGCCGGTCACCTTGGTGCCGGGCGTGGTCAGCGCATCCGCGACCGCCGCACCGTCGGCCTCGGAGCTGTGCGCGATCGTCCCGACCTGCGTCATGTAGTGCTGGTACCTGGCGTGCTTGGAGGTCGCCGCGCACGACTGGATCACGAGCCCGAAGAACACGAGCACCGCGACGAGGACGACGATCAGGCCGAGCAACCGAAGGATCGGCGTCAATCCACGCGGCGGACCGGCCGGTCGGCGCATGCCGGTGCCCCGGCCGCCCCGGCGCGGTAGACGAACCCGGCTCTGGGGTGATGCCTGCTCGGTGGTGGCGGCCTCGTCTTCGAAGAAGTCGAAGTCGATATCGTCGTCGCGGGGGTCCATGCGCAGGGCGAATCTACCGCGTTCGTTCGCTCCGTAAAGGAAATGTCCTGGCAGCACCGTAGAAACGAGGGTGTCTTCGGCTGCGCTCGAGCACGACCTCTTCCTCGGCCGCTACCGGCCGCTACGCCCGTTGGGCGCCGGCGGGATGGGTCACGTGTGGCTGGCCCGGGATGAACGAAGCGGTCTCGACGTCGCACTGAAGATCGTCGCCCGCGAGGGCAAGTCGGGGCACCGGGCCGAACGTGAGGCTCGAGCTGCCGCCTCGCTCCGTCATCCGCGCTGCCAGCGGATCGTCTCGCTGGCGCGGGACCAGTCCCACGTCTACATCACCTACGAGTACATCCCCGGTCGCACGCTGCGTGAGGCGATGCGCGCAGGGGAGCTCGACGACGCGGCCGCGATCGAGGTCGCCGCACAGATCTCCGAGGCACTGGCCCACGCCCACGGCAAGGGGATCGTCCACCGGGACGTGAAACCGGCGAACGTCCTCCTCGCTCAGCACCTGGACACCGAGCCGGGCGTCGTGGACGTACGCCTGCTCGACTTCGGGCTCGCGCAGATGGCGGAATTCGACACGCTGACTGCGCTCGGGGACATCCCGGGGACGCTTGCCTACATCTCGCCGGAGCGACTGCAGGGATTGACGGCCACCTCCGCGGCCGACGTGTGGGGGGTCGGCGTGCTCCTCTGGGAGGCGCTGGCGGGCGAGCATCCGTTCTGGGGCGGGGACATGACGGAGACCTCACGGCGGATCCAGCACGGAGCAGAGCCGCTCGCCGCCCTGCGCCCCGACCTGCCGCAGAATGTGCTGGAGACGGTCGGAAACGCGCTGCTCGTCAACCCGCAGCGCCGCCCATCGGCCGAGCGCCTCGCTCACGAGCTTCGCTCGCTGCCGAAACGGCGCCGCTCCAGGCAAGGCGGCTCGAAGCCCGTCACGCCGGCGCGGTCGTGGAGCGACGTCGCGTCGCAGCGGCTGGCCCCCGCGGCGCTGACGGGGCTCGCCACCGGCTGGGTGGCAGCGACGCTGCCCTTCTATCCGGCGGGCTGGCCGGTGGGGATCGCCGCTCTGGGAGCCGCGCTCGGCTTCGCGACGCCGCGCCTCGGGCTGCTCTATGCGCTCACCGTGGCGTTCTTTCCGCTCGCCAACATCTCTCTTGGCCTCGCAATCGTCTATGCCGCCGTGGCCGCATGCTGGTTCGCACTGAGCTGGCGGGACGCGCGCGCCGGTCTGCTGCTGGCGGTCGGACCGTTGCTCGCACCGCTCGCCGCACTCGCGCTGCTTCCCCTCGCAGCCCAGTTCGCCCGGGGCCGGGCACGCCGCGCGGCTCAGGCCGGCTGTGCGTTGCTGCTCGCCGCCGCGATCGCCGGGCTCCGCCACTCATCATTGCCCTTCGACGGATCGGCGCCCCCGCTGGGGCTCGGGATCACCGGCTCGGCCCGCCCGGGTGCGGTCGCCCACGCCCTCTGGGCGCAGCTCGCGGCCCATCCGGCTCTGGTCGCCGAGGCACTCGTCCTCGGCGCAGCGGCCGCGCTTCTGTCCCGCGTCCGCCGGCGCGGCCCGTGGCCCGCCGCGATCTTCGGCGCGGCGCTCCTCGCGGCCACCGCCCTCCTCGCTCCGGCCGCGGCGATCCTCCCGCTGATCGCAGCAGCCTGGCTGACCGCCACCGTGCTGGCGTTCGAGCCCCAGACATAAACTCTGTCGTCGGGGCACGGCCCCGCCTCTCCATGTCAGTCCTGCGCAACATCGAATCCAAGCTCGAGTCGCTCTTCGAGGGTGTCTTCGGCCGCGCATTTCGAACGAACGTCCAGCCGGTCGAGCTTGCGCGCAAGCTCGTGAAGGAGATGGACGATCACCGCAACATCTCGGTCTCGCGCGTCTACGTGCCCAACGAGTACACGATCTACCTCTCGCCCGGTGACCGTGATCAGTTCGCGAGCTATCAGGAGCAGCTCCAGGACGAGCTCTCCGACTACCTCGCCGAGCACGCGCGCCGCGAGAGCTACGCGCTCCTCTCGCCGCCGAGAGTCCTCTTCGAGACCGACGAGGACCTCGACGTCGGCGTCTTCGGTATCGCGACCCGCCTGGTGCAGACGGGACCGAAGGGCGAGGTAGCCGTCGATGCGGCGCCGGGCGCGACCATGCTCTACAAGCCCGCTGCCCCCGGGCTGCAGCCGACCGAGGCCGCCTCGGCGGTCGAGCTCGGCGTCCAGCGCGAGGTTGCCGTCCTCATCTGGGACGGACAGCGCCACGAGGTCGCGAAACAGCGGGTCGTGATCGGCCGCTCGAAGGACGCCGACGTGCAGGTCGCCGACCCGAACGTCTCCCGCCGGCACGCCGAATTGCGCCAGGAGGGGGCTGCCTACTGGATCGTCGACCTCGACTCGACGAACGGCGTCGAGGTGAACGGCAAACGCGTCAAGCGACTGAAGCTCGAAGACGGCACACGGTTCACCGTCGGCTCGACCGAGATCAAGTTCGCGCGGGAGCTGCAGTAGCGGTGCTTGCCTCGGCCCAGGTCGAGACGACGCTGCTCGCCCTGAAGATTGCGTTCCTCGTTCTCCTCTATCTGTTCATCTGGCGGATCGTCAGATCCGCAGCGCGCGATCTGCGCCTGCCGCAGGAGTCGATGATCCTCGCGCCGCAGCAGGCAGCCGCGGCCGGCCTGTTGGCTCAGCCGTCGGCACGCGAGACCGGCCGGCTGGTCGTGCTGCAGAGCCCGGCGCTCGACGAGGGCGACCTCTACACCCTGGACTCACATCCGATGACGATCGGCCGCGGCGCGACGAACGACGTGCCGCTGCGGGAGGACGAGTACTCCTCGACCCGTCATGCACGCCTCGAGCCGCGCCGGGACGGCGTCTGGATCGAGGACATCGGCTCGACGAACGGCACGTTCGTGAACGGGATCCGGTTGACCAGGGAACGCAGGCTCGTCCCCGGCGACGTCGTCCGCATCGGCGAGACAGATCTGCGGTTCGAGCCATGAGCCGTAGGCTCGACGGAGGCTCCAAAAAGCGGAGGCGCCGGCTTGGCCGGCGCCGGGAGCGGGTATGAAGCTAGGGCAGTATGCGGCCCGGACCGATCCGGGACGGAAGCGGCGCGGGAACGAGGACTCCTACGTCAGCCGGCCGCCGCTCTTCGCGATCGCCGACGGGATGGGTGGCGCCCGCGCGGGCGAGGTCGCCTCGGCCCTCGCAGCGAGCGCGCTCGAGGAATCGAGCGCGGGCCGGGGCGGGGAGGCGTACGTCGTCGAGCTGATCCAGGAAGCGAACCGCCGCGTGCACGAGCGCGCCTCGACCGACGCGGAGACCTCCGGGATGGGGACGACGATCACGGTCGCCCTGATCGAGAACGACGGGACCGTGACGGTGGGTCACGTCGGGGACTCGCGCGCGTATCTCCTGCGCGGTGCTCGCCTCGAACAGTTGACGGACGATCACTCGCTGGTTGCCGAGCTCGTTCGGCGCGGTGAGCTTTCCCCTCAGGCGGCCGAGGTACATCCGCAGCGCTCCGTGATCACCCGTGCGCTCGGTACTGACCCCGACGTCGACGTCGATGCGTTCTCCGTCGACGTGCAGGCCGGCGACGTCTTCCTGATCTGCTCCGACGGGCTGTCGGACATGGTGGACGGCGAGCAGATCGAGGCGATCATGAACACTCATCGCGAGGATCTCGATGCGATCGCCAAGGCGCTCGTCCAGGCTGCGAACCGTGCCGGGGGCGAGGACAACATCACCGCGGTCCTCTTCGAACTGGTGGAGGGCGAGCCGTCCTTCGGCGAGCCCGACGAGCGAACGCGGGAGTTCGTGGTGCCGCCCGACGACGAGGACACGCTGCACCCGGAGGATGGGGTCTTGCCCCCGCCGCCCGCGAACGACGATTCGCCGGCGCCCGCCGACACGATGGTCGTGGCCGCCGCGGATCTTCAGGCGGCGATCGCGGCCCAGAGCCCCGAGCCACCGCAGGCAGGCATCGGCAGGCGCCTTCTGGCACTCGCCGTGATCGCGGCGTTGATCGCCGTGATCGTCGCGCTCGTCTGGTGGGGGCTCGCCCGCTGAGCCTCAGCTACCGCAACAGAGAGCTCGTCTACCTCGCCGTCGTCGGCGTCCTGACCGGGATCGGCTTCGCGTCGGTCTACATCGCCCGCCAGTCGCTCGTCAGCTGGGGCTCGCTCGGCTATGCCGTCTTCTTCTTCGCGCTCTACATCGCCGCGCACATCGTCACGCGGATCACGGTGCCGAACGCCGATCCGTACCTGCTGCCGATGGCCGGCCTCCTGGCCGCGATCGGCGTCACCGAGATCTACCGGCTCGGGGTGAGCGATGCGTTCAAGCAGGGCCTCTGGATCGTCGTCGGCGTCGTACTCTTCGCGGTCGCACTCTGGAGCCTGCGCCGCGACTACCGCATCCTCGAGCAGTACAAGTACCTCTTCGGCATCGGGGCGATCGCACTGCTCTTCCTGCCGCGGGTCCCGGGCCTGGGCACCACGGTCAACGGTGCGCGGCTCTGGGTGCACGTCGGCGGCTTCACGTTCCAGCCGGGCGAGTTCTCGAAGATCTTCCTGATCGTCTTTCTCGCGGCGTATCTCCGCGAGAAACGGGAGCTGCTCGCCCAGGCGCGCCTCAAGGACATCGGGCCGCTGCTCTTGATCTGGGGAGCGTGCATGCTCGTGCTCGTCTCGTCGAACGACCTCGGATCGGGGCTCCTCTACTTCGGGATCTTCCTGTCGATGCTGTACATCGCAACCGCGCGGCTCTCGTTCGTGATCGTCGGCGTCGGCCTCTTCCTCGCCGGCGGCTACGGCGCGTACGAGAAGATCCCGCACGTTCACGAGCGCGTGACGATCTGGCTGCATCCGTGGACCACGCAGCAGGTCTACTGCCCTTCGACCGGCGGGCTCGCCCTGCGGCAGAACTGCGAGAGCTACCAGCTCGTGAAGTCGCTCTACTCGATCGGGAACGGCGGCTTCGGCGGCGCAGGCCTCGGTAAGGGGACCTTCGTCAGCACCGACGGCCACCAGCTCATCCCGTACATCAACAGTGACTTCATCTATTCGGCGCTCGCGCAAGAACTCGGCCTCGTCGGTGCTGCGGCGCTGCTCCTCGTCTTCATGCTCTTCGTCGCACGCGGGATGAAGATCGCGCTGCAGGCCGACGACGGCTTCTCGAAGCTCCTGGCCGCCGGTCTCACATTCGGATTCGCGCTGCAGACGTTCATCATCGTCGGCGGCGTCCTCAGGATCATTCCGCTGACCGGGATCACGCTGCCGTTCGTGTCGTACGGCGGCTCGTCCGTCGTCGCGAACTTCCTGATGCTCGCAGGCCTCCTGCTCGTCTCGGACCGGGCGAATTCGAGCCGATGAACAAACAGATCTCACGCGTGGCGATGGTCGCGCTCCTGCTGCTCGCATCGCTGATCGTCGCCACCACGTACTGGCAGTCGTGGGAGGCCCCGACGCTCGCCGCGAAACAGGACAACGCGATCCAGCGCGTCGCACAGTTCCACATCAAGCGCGGGCTGATCTACGCGGCAGGCGGCAAGCTGCTGCTCGCCGAGAACCTGCGGAAGACGAGCCCCGGCGGGACGCTCTACTTCCGCCGCTATCCGACGAACGGCCTCGCCTCGCAAGTCGTCGGATACTCGACTCTCGGCCGGTCGCGCGCAGGGATCGAACGGCAGGAGAACGCGTATCTGACCGCCTCGAACGCCAATCTCGGCACGCTCTTCGACAAGCTCTCCGACAAGCTGAAGGGCACGACGGTGACCGGGAACAACCTCGTCCTGAACATTCGCCCGGGCGCGCAGCGGATCGCCGAAAAGGCGCTGGAAGGAAAGTGCGGCGCGGCGGTCGTGCTCAATCCGAAGACCGGCCAGGTCTACGTGATGGCGTCGTCGCCGGGCTACAACCCGAACAAGATCGAGTCGTCGACCGGCTACGCGAGCATCCTCCATTCGCCGAGCGCCTGCCCGGGCTCGGCGTCGCCGTTGTTCAACCGCGCGACGGAGGGGCTCTATGCACCGGGTTCGACGTTCAAGACGATCACGGCCGCAGCCGCGCTCGAATCCGGGAAGTACACGCCGACCTCGAGCTTCTACGACCCGGGCTACTGCACCGAGTACGGCGTGCAGATCCACAACGCACTCGACCAGAACGGTCCCGAGCAGTTCGGCAACGTCGACCTGACCGAGGCCTTCATCCACTCGATCAACGCCGTGTTCTGCGACCTCGGCATCAAGCTCGGGGCACAGACGATCCTCGACAAGGCGAAACAGTTCGGCTTCTACTCGACGCCGCCGATCGAACTGCCGTCGAGCGAGGTCGCGGCGAGCGGCCTCTACAACTTCAAGAAGCACAAGCTCTACGACAACCCGTCGATCGTGGACCCGGGCCGTCTGGCGTTCGGCCAGGAGAACATGCTCGTGACGCCGCTCCAGATGGCGCTCGTCGCCGCCGGAGTGGCGAACAACGGCACCATCATGGCGCCGCACCTCGTGAGCCGCGTGACCTCGCCGAGCGGGGGGACTGTCGTCAAGGTCCATCCCCAGGTCTGGAAGCACGCCATCAAGCCTGCGACTGCTGCGGCACTGAACCAGATGATGCAGGGCGTCGTCCAGTCGGGGACCGGCACTGCTGCCCAGATCCCCGGCGTGAAGGTGGCCGGCAAGACCGGCACGGCCGAGACCGGCGAGAAGAATGTCTACACGGCCTGGTTCATCTTCTTCGCGCCCGCCGATGACCCCCAGGTCGCCGGCGCGGTGGCCGTCGAGCACCAGTTGAACGGCTTCGGCGGCGCGATCGCGGCTCCGATCGCCAAACAGCTGATGCAGGCGATCCTGACCCCGACGTCGAAGCACTAAAGCCGGATTCGCATGCCCTCATCAGACACCATGATCGGTCGCACCTTCGACAAGCGCTATGTGATCAAGCGCAAGCTCGGCTCGGGCGGAATGGCGGTCGTCTACCTCGCCGAAGACCAGGAGCTCGGACGTCCCGTCGCGCTGAAGCTTCTCGACGACCGGCACGCATCCGACGAGCAGTTCGTCGAGCGGTTCAGGCGCGAAGCGCAGAGCGCAGCCGGGCTCAACCATCCGAACATCGTGTCGATCTTCGACCGTGGCCACGCGGCCGGGACCTACTACATCGCGATGGAGTACCTCGACGGGCGGACGCTGAAAGAGCTGCTCGTGCGCAACGGGCCGACGCCGGTTCCGATCGCGATCGACTACGCCCGCCAGATCCTCGGCGCCCTCTCCTTCGCGCATCGCAACGGCATCGTCCATCGCGACATCAAGCCCCACAACATCATCGTCGGCAGCGACGGACGGCTGAAGGTGACCGACTTCGGGATCGCCCGCTCCGGCGCCTCTCAGATGACCGAGGCGGGATCGATCGTCGGCACGGCGCAGTATCTCTCGCCCGAGCAGGCCCGAGGCGCGCCCGTCGATCCCCGTTCGGATCTGTACTCGCTCGGCATCGTGCTCTACGAGATGCTGACCGGCTCGGTGCCGTTCACCGGCGACACGCCGGTGGAGATCGCAATGAAGCACCTCTCCCAGGTCCCCGAGCCGCCGTCGACGCTGCGCCCCGACGTGCCGCACGACCTCGACGCCGTCGTGATGCGCTCCCTCGCCAAGGCGCCCGAGCAGCGCTACGACTCGGCCGAGGAGATGGACGCCGACCTTGCGCGTGTTGCGCGCGGCGTCTCCGTCTCGCGCGAGACCGAGGATGCGATGACGCAGGTGCTCTCGGGCGCCGGCGTCGCGAGCGCGCAGACGATGGTGCAGCGCCCACGGACTGCGGTCGCCCCGCCTCCGGTGCCGCCGGTCTACCGCTCGCCGGGCTACTACGACTACGAGGAGCCGCCGGGCCGGCGCTCGATCTGGCCCTGGGTGCTTGCCGTCGGGCTGATCCTCGCCGGTGCCGCCGGAGGCTGGTTCCTGTACACGAAGATCCAGGACCAGCTGAACAACAACAAGCCGGTTGCGGTGCCGGACGTGATGCTGATGGCGCGCTCGCTGGCGGTGGAGAAGATCCAGGAGGCGGGCCTGAACCCGGTCGTGATCACAGCGACGAGCGACACCGTCGCCAAGGGCCAGGTCTCCGGGCAGAACCCCGGCGGCGGCTCCAAGGTCGGCAAGGGCTCGACGATCGCGCTGACCGTCTCGAGCGGCAAGCCCGTGGCCGTGGTCCCGAACGTCGTCGGCCTCGATGCCACGAGCGCCGTGGCGTCGCTCGCGCAGTTAGGGCTCAACCCGAAGATCACCCGTATCTACTCCGGCGCGCAGCAGGACACCGTCACGGCACAGCAGCCGCATGCCGGTGACCGCGTCGTCAAGGGGACGGTCGTCCACATCAACGTCTCGCGCGGCGCGAAGCCGGTGACGGTGCCGGATGTGACGACCCAGCCCTACGCGAACGCCAAGTCCGCGCTCAACGGTCAGGGATTCGTCGTCACCCGAGTCGACATCCAGTCGGACCTCGCGCAGGGGACCGTGGTCGCCCAGGACCCGCCGGCCGGCACGTCGGTGCCCTCGGGCTCGAAGATCACGCTGTCGGTCTCCAAGGGACCGGCGACCACACAGGTGCCCGACGTGACCGGCCAGACCCAGGCCGCCGCCGAGGCGATCCTCAGCGGCGCGGGCCTGACCCCCGCGGTGATCTTCGACATCGTCACCGATCCGAGCCAGGACGGCATCGTGCAGTCGACCGACCCGGCGCCGGGCTCGGACGCGAAATCGGGCGAAGTCGTGACGATTCACGTCGGCCAGTTCCAGAGCGGACCCGCCGGCACGGGCACAACGACAACGGCGACGACGACAACGACGGCCACACCGCCGGGATGAGCCGCCGGATCGCCGTCATCCTCGGCGGCCGCTCGAGCGAGAACCCGATCTCGATCGCCTCGGCGGCGAGCGTGATCGAGGCGCTCGAACAAGACGGGAACGAGGTCGTCAGCGTGCAGATCGACCGTTCCGGCGGCTGGACGCTCGGGCCCGGGCGCCTGACGCTGGAACCTGGTTCGGGAACCGAACCGGGTTCACGAGTCCCGGAGCGCCTGCCGGGGCGCGAGGTCGCGAGCACCCTTTCCGACGTCGACGTCGTCTTCCCGGTGCTGCACGGGCCGTTCGGTGAGGACGGGACGGTGCAGGGCCTGCTCGAGCTCGCCAACGTTCCCTACGTCGGAGCGGGCGTGCTCGGCTCGGCGCTCTGCATGGACAAGGACGTGTTCAAGGCGGTTCTGCGCGACCGCGGCGTTCCCGTCACGGAGAACATCACGCTGCGGCTCGGCGACGAGGCGAAGAACCCGTTCGGCTACCCCGTGTTCGTAAAGCCGGCGCGACTCGGCTCGAGCGTCGGGATCACCAAGGCCCATGACGACGACGAGCTGCGCCGCGGCGTCGCACTGGCGTTCGAGCACGACGAGAAGGTGCTCGTCGAGCGATTCGTCTCGGGCATCGAGGTAGAGGTCGGCGTGCTCGGGAACCAGAGGCCGATCGCATCGCTCCCCGGCGAGATCGTGGTCACGCACAACGAGTGGTACGACTACGAGGCGAAGTACGACGAGGGCGAGATGGATCTCATCGTCCCCGCACGACTCACCGACGAACAGCTCGAGCGCGCCCAGGAGCTGGCCGTCCGCGCTTTCGTCGCGACCGAGTGCGAAGGCATGGCACGCGCCGACATGTTCGTCCGCGACGACGGCGAGGTGCTCGTGAACGAGCTGAACACGATCCCGGGCTTCACCGCGACGAGCGTGTACGCCCGGCTGTTCGAGGCGTCCGGGATCGGTTACGGCGAGCTGTTGCAGCGCCTCGCCGACCTCGCCGTGGAGCGATTCGAACGACGGAGGCAGCTCCGCTTCTAGGTCGCCGCGACCTCGTTGATCTTGACCGATTCGCTGTCGGGCGGCAGGCTCGTGATCCAGATCAGGTAGTAGCGGTGCTGTCCGCCGCTGATCGTGAACTGCGTCCCGCTCGAGACGACCTGTGACGACGACACGGTGTACGGAAACGCTCCTGGGGAGTCGCCGGCGCGGATGACCGCCGTGAAGCCGGGCGTCGCGGTCGCAATCCCGAGCTGGTGCAACTGCACCGGGCTCTTCGCATCGAGGACAAGACCGACACCTTGCTTCCCGATCTCGGCGAAGGAGGCGCGGTAGCGCTCGGTCTCCCAGTACGTGCGCGCGGCGCCGTCGGTCGCGTAGTGCGCCTCGGCGTTGTGCTCCTGGCCGGGCGGATTGCCGAAGGGGTCGTAGGCGGTGACGGCGGTGAGCGAGACGCGCGCACCTCCCGGGAGAGTTGCTCGTCGACGAGCGATGGATCGAGAAGACGCCGGTGCCGCTGTGCAGGACCAGGGCGGCGATCACGGCGCCGATCGCGATCAGCGCGGCGACGACGAGCAGCAGCGGCCACGGCGAGACGCCGCGTTTGCGGCGAACGGGACGGCGCGCAGGCGCGATCACCTGCGTGGCGCCCTGCGCCTCGGCGAGACTCGCCTCGAGCTCGAGGCGGAAGTCGGACATGCTCGGGAACCGGTCGCGCGCGTCCTTCGCCATGGCCCTCTGGACCGCCGCCTCGAGGCGAGGTGACACGTCTGGCCGCCGGTCGCGAATCGCAGGCGGCGGCTCGTTGATGTGGCGCATCGCGACGGCGACGAAGTTCTCGCCGGGGAACGGCACCTCACCGGTGAGCAGCTCGTACAGGACGACACCGAGCGAGTAGACGTCGGTGTGCTCGTCCACACGCTGGCCCTGTGCCTGCTCCGGCGCGATGTAGTCGGACGTGCCGAGCACCGTCCCGGTCTGGGTCATCCCGTGCTGCACGTCGAGGGAGCGGGCGATGCCGAAGTCCGTCACCTTCGCCTGGCCGTCGCCGTCGAGCAGGACGTTCTGCGGCTTGACGTCACGATGGACAAGCCCCTGCTGGTGGGCGAAGGCGAGCCCCTGCGAGATCTGGATCGCCAGCTCGACGGCCGTCGCCACCGGAACGGGACCGCGCCGGATCAGCTCCTTCAGGTTCTCGCCGTCGACGTACTCGAGGACGATGAACTGACGGCCGTCGTGCTCACCGCGGTCGATCACCGTGACGATGTTCGGATGCGAGAGCGTTGCGACGGCCCGCGCCTCGTGACGGAAACGCCCGACGTGCTCGGCGTCACCGGTGTACTGCTCGTGCAGGACCTTCAGCGCGACCTTGCGGTCGAGCAGCCGGTCGTGTGCCCGATAGACGCTCGACATGCCGCCGCTGCCGACGAGCGCCTCGAGCTCGTAGCGGTCTGAGAGAACGTCGCCGACCATCGCGGGGTGACCCTACCCCCGCTCTCGTTGCCTAGAGCGCGGCTTCCAGAGCCGCTTCCCAGACGTCCAGCGCCTCTTCGAGCTCGCCGTCCGAGATCACGAGCGGAACGAGCACCCGGATGCAGTTCCCGGCCACGCCCGCCTTCAGGAGCAGCAGGCCGCGCGCCATGGCCTCGCCGACGACTCGTGAGGCGAGATCGGTCGCGGGGACCTTGTCCTCGTCCTGGACGAGCTCGACAGCCAGCATTCCCCCGAGACCGCGCACGTCGCCGATCTGGGGCCAGCGCCCCTGCCACGACTCGAGCCGGGACCGCATCACGTCGCCGATGGCAGCCGACCGCTCGACAAGCCCTTCCTCGTCGATCACGTCGAGCACGGCGAGCGCTGCGGCGATCGCGACCGGGTTGCCGACGTAGGTACCGCCGACGCCTCCCGGGAGGGGCGCGTCCATGATCTCCGCGCGCCCAAGGACTCCCGAGAGAGGCAGCCCCATCGCGATCGACTTCGCGACCGTGATCAGATCCGGCTCCACGCCGAAATGCTCGATCGCGAAGAACCGCCCGGTCCGTCCGAAGCCGCTCTGCACCTCGTCGCAGACGAGGACGATTCCGTGCTCGTCGCAGATCTCGCGCAGGCCCTCGACGAACTCGCGCGGGGCCGGGATGAAGCCACCCTCGCCCTGAACGGGCTCGAACACGATCGCGGCGACGTCCTCGGCCGCGACGAGCGTCGAGAACGCGCGACGCAGCGCCGCCAGTGCCTCGCCGGCCGTCGGCCCACGGAAGGCGTTCGGGAACGGCACGCGGTAGACCTCGGGCGCGAACGGGCCGAGCCCCAGCTTGTACGGGTTTGTCCTCGACGTCAGCGCGAGCGATAGGTAGGTGCGGCCGTGGAAGGCGCCTTCGAACCCGATCACCGCATGCCGGCCCGTGAACGCCCGGGCGAACTTGACGGCGTTCTCGACCGCCTCGCTGCCGGCGTTGAAGAACGCGGCCTTGAGGGGGCCGCCGATGGGCACCCGGGCGAGGAGGCGCTCCGACAAGGTGGCGTAGTTCTCGTACGGCACGACCGTGAAATCGGTGTGGCTGAAGTGCTCCAGCTGCTCCTGGGCCGCCTGGACGACGTGCGGATGCGAGTGCCCGACGTTCAGGCAGCCCACCCCGCCGGCGAAGTCGAGGAAGGTGTTCCCGTCGAGGTCGGTGAGCGTCGCGCCCCGCGCCGTGGCTGCGACAACGGGGAAGGTGATCGCGAGCGGCGAGGCGACCGTGGCCGCCAGCCGGTCCAGCACCTCGCGCGAGCGAGGGCCCGGAACCTCGGTCTGCAGGACGATCGTGCGTGTGGCGGCCATTGGCCGAGGGTAGCGGAGGGGGCGGGCGCCTGCATGCCTGAATAGTCGAGAGTCAGGCGGCGCTCAGGACACCCGTCCGTCCGGGTCGCCGAGAACGAGCGAGCCAGCTTTCGCTAGCCTCGTCGCGGTCTTGGACACGATGCAACAGACGACGGGCCCGGCCGAGCGGTGGTGGGCAGGCGCGCACGCCGGGAACGACGTGCTGGTCGCCTACTTCAGCATGGAGTTCGGCGTCGACGTGAACCTGCCCATCTACTCGGGCGGCCTCGGCATCCTCGCCGGCGACCATCTGAAGGCCGCCGCGGAGCTCGGACTGCCCCTCGTCGGGGTCGGGCTCCTCTATCGCGGCGGGTACTTCACCCAGGGGCTCACCGCCGACGGCCGGCAGACCGAGACCTATGCGGCGATCGATCCCGAGGCGCTCGGTCTCCACCGCGAACCGGTCACGGTCGAGGTGGAACTGGCCGGCGAGGCGGTGACGGCCGACGTGTGGCGCTACGACGTCGTGACGAGGTCGTCGGCGACAGTTCCCCTCTACCTGCTCGACGTCGACCTGCTCACGGACGCCCTCTACTCGGGCGACCGCGAGCACCGGATCCGCCAGGAGCTGCTCCTCGGGGTCGGCGGAGTGCGCGCGCTCGCCGCCCTCGGTCTCGAGCCGACCGTGTTCCACGTCAACGAGGGCCACTCGGCCTTCCTCGCGATCGAGCGAGCCCGCATCCTGGTCGAAGGCGGCCGGTCGAGCCGGGAGGCGCTCGAGCACATCCGCCGCTCGACGGTCTTCACGACCCATACCCCCGTCCCAGCGGGCAACGAGGTGTTCGGCGACGAGCTCGTGCTCCGCTACGCGGGCGACCTCGCAGCGCAGGCCGGCATCTCGGACGACGCCCTGCTCGGGCTCGGTCGCAGCGCCGGCACCGACGGTTTCGGCCTGACGCCGCTGGCTCTCCGGCTCTCCGCCTACGCGAACGGCGTCTCGGCGCTGCACGGGGTGGTTGCGCGCGAGATGTGGGCCGGTCTCTGGCCGGGCGCGGAGCCCCCGATCGGCCACATCACGAACGGGGTGCACCTCGGTACATGGCTCGCGCCCGAGCTCGACGAGCTCCTGCGCTCGGCCGGCGTCCGCCCCGAAGCACCGCCGGCCGACGGCCGCTGGGAAGCGGTCCTCGAGCTCGATCACGAGACGATCTGGAATGTGCACGCCGAGCTCAGAGGCCGGCTCGCTCGTCTGAGCGGCGCCGACGGCAGCCGGCTCACGATCGGGTTCGCACGCCGCTTCGCGACGTACAAACGGGCCGGGCTCGTCTTCTCCGACCTCGAGCGGCTGCTCGCGCTGCCCGTCCAGATCGTCGTCGCAGGCAAAGCCCACCCGCAGGACGCGCCGGGCAAGGATGTCATGCAGCGCATCGTCGAGCTCTCCCGCGACCCGGGCGTCGCCGGACAGGTCGTGTTCCTGGAGAACTACAACATCGCGCTCGCCCAGGCGATCATCCCCGGCTGCGACATCTGGCTGAACACACCGAGGCGGCCGTACGAGGCCTCGGGAACGAGCGGCATGAAGGCAGCCGTGAACGGAGTACCGAACCTGTCCGTGCTCGACGGCTGGTGGGCGGAGGCCTACGACCCGTCGATCGGCTGGGCGCTCGCGGGCGAGTCGGACGAGCTCGACGCCGCCGAGCTCTACCGGCTCCTCGAGGACGAGGTCGTGCCGCTCTTCGCCGACCGCGCGGCCTGGGCCGAGCTCATGAAACGCTCGATCGCGCAGCTCGCGCCGGTGTTCTCGATGCAGCGAGCCGTGATCGAGTACGCCGAGCGGTACTACCTGCCGGCATCGCGGGCGCGGGCCGACAGGTAGCCGGGCCCGGCGGCTACGCCGACTGCGTCGGCTGCGGCGCGTCGTCCGCCGGTGTTCCCAACCGCTCGATCAGCTCCTGGACGTTCTTCAGCTCGCCCTCGAGATGCTCGCGGTAGGACTGAAGCCGCTCGACCCACTGCTCCCGGTTCGGGTAGCCGCGACGGCCCCTGCGGTGATGGTGTCCTCCACACATGTACGCTCACCCCCTCCCTTCACTTTCGATAATAGTTATCCGATGATAACAAAAGACCAGCAGCTGGTGGAGCTCCGCGATTCGCTCCGGCGGGTGATGCGCGGCCTCTGGGGCCGCAGGCGCCCGACCGGCGAGCTGCTCGCGCTCGTCGACGGCGATCCACCGCTCGGCCGGCGGCACGTGGCGCTGCTCGCCCGCATCGGCACCGAGGGCGAGCAAACCCCCTCCCAGCTCGCCTCGGCGCTCGGCCTGTCGCTGCCCGCGGTGAGCAAGCTGACGGGCGAGCTCGAAGACCATCGCCTGATCGAGCGAAGCGAGGACCCCGCCGACCGGCGGCGCACCGTCGTGCGCCTGCACGCGGCCACCGCAGAGGCGGTGCGAGCCTGGCTGGAGCAGCGCAACAGGCCGCTCGAGCAGACCCTGGCCGGGCTCGAGCCCGACGAGCGCGCGGCCTTCCTGAAGGGACTGCGCGCGCTCGGCGACGCGCTGATGGAAGAATCAGGCCGTGGTCCTCTCCGATCGCACCATCGAAAGATTCATCGGCGACGGCCGGATCAAGATCGACCCGTATGAGCCGTCGCTCCTGCAGCCGTCGAGCGTCGACGTGCGGGTCGACCGGTATTTTCGCGTCTTCCACAATGCGCGCTATCCGTTCATCGACGTGAAGCAGCCGCAGGAGGCGCTGACCGAGGCGGTGGAGATCGGGGACGACGAGCCGTTCATCCTCCATCCGGGCGAATTCGTGCTCGGCTCGACGCTGGAGCGCATCACCCTCCCGGACGACCTCGTCGCACGCCTCGAGGGGAAGTCCAGCCTGGGCCGGCTCGGGCTGCTGATCCACTCGACCGCCGGCTTCATCGATCCGGGGTGGGACGGTCACGTGACGCTCGAGCTGTCGAACGTGGCGAACCTGCCGATCACGATCTACCACTCGATGAAGATCGGCCAGATCTCTTTCATGCAGATGACCGAACCCGCTGCATCGCCCTACGGCAGCTCCGCGCTCGGGTCCAAGTACCAGGGGCAGCGCGGGCCGACTCCGTCCCGCTACTGGCAGAACTTCCCGCAGTGACGATTCTCTTTACCGGCGCGACCGGATTCGTTGGGAGCAGGATCGTGCACGCACTGCGCGCGGAGAACCGCGACGTCCGCGCGCTCGTCCGCCGGCCCGAGCGCGCCGACCACCTGCGCGCGCTCGGGGTCGAGGTCGCCGCGGGCGACATCACTGACCCGGCGAGCCTCCGCCAGGCTGTCGCGGGTTGCACGCACGTGGTGCACCTGGTGGCGATCATCCGGGGCAGCACCGCAGAGTTCGAACACGTGATGACACAGGGAACGAAGGATCTCGTCGCTGCCGCGCGTGACGAAGGCGTCGATCGATTCGTGCTGATGAGCGCGCTCGGGACGAGTGCGCCGGCTCAGGGCACTGTCCCCTACTACGCCGCCAAGTGGGCAGAGGAGCAGGCCGTCGCCGGCTCGGGGCTCGAGCACGTGATCTTCCGGCCAAGCTTCATCTTCGGCCGCGACGGCGGCGTCCTGCCAACCTTCATGAAGCAAGTCCGCTACTCGCCCGTCGTCACCGTGATCGGAGCGGGGCTGCAACGTTCGCAACCGATCTGGATCGACGACGTGGCCCACTACTTCACGCGCGCGCTCGATGCACCGGACGCCGCCAACCGGACCTTCGAGCTCGGCGGGCCCGACACGGTCGACTGGAATGCGCTCTATTCGACGATCGCCAGGGTGCTCGGCAAGCGCAGGCGCCTCGTGCACGTGCCCATTCCCGTCGCCCGCGCCGGCGCGCAGCTGACGCAGTGGCTCCCGCACGCTCCACTCTCAGTCGATCAGTTGACCATGCTCCAGGGCCCGGACAATGTCGTCTCGAACACAGATGCCGCCGACACCTTCCGACTCACGCTCGTCCCACTCGAAGAGCAGATCCGCCGCTCCGCCTGAGCGCCGGCTCTCGCTCCTGCTGCTGCTCGTCGCCGCGCACCAGCGAATGGCGCAGCTGGTCGAACGGGAGCTGGCCGCGGACGGAGTCGAGTCGAACGGCTACGCCGTCCTGAGCCTGATCGGAGTTCGCGGGACGATGCGGCTCACCGAACTGGCCGCCGAGCTCGGCATGCCACTCACGACGGCTTCGGACGTCGTACGCAGGCTCGAGAGCAAAAGCCTCGTCCGGCGGCGGCCCAATCCCGACGACGGCCGGTCGTTTCTCTTCGAGCTCTCAGCGCGGGGCGACCGCGAGTGGCGGCGCGGCTGGGGAGCGCTGCAGCGGATCAATGCGGCACTCGCCGATCAGGTCGACGAAACAGAGATGCGCGCCGCGCTCACGACGCTCGGTTCTGCGTTCGAACAAGCATTGATCGCCGGCTAGGCGGGCAATGCGTGCAGGACGTAGGCATCGACGAGAGCGTCCTTGCCTTTCATGCGCAGGCCGGCCCACTCCTCGACCACCGCTCCGGCCGGTAGCCGCACGTAGGTCTCGGGCCCGATCAGTACTCCGCCGACCGGGGCGAGGCGCTCGAGCCGGGCGCCCGTGTTGACCGTGTCGCCCATGGACGGGTAGGCGACGTGGCCGTCGCCTCCGAGCTCGCGAACCACCACCCCGCCGCTGTTGACACCAATGCGCATCCGCGGCCAATCCGGATGTCGCTCGGCCATACGCGCAACCCTGCGTTGCAAGGCCAGGGCGGCCTGTGCTGCTCGTTGCGCGTGGTCGGGCTGGTCACCCTGGCTGTTGAACACGGCCATGATCCCGTCGCCGATGAACTTCTCCACCTCACCCCCGAACTGACGTGCGATCAGCGGCGCCGCGATGCCCCAGTAGCCGTCGAGGACGGCTGCGGCCTCGGCTGGTGACGAGCGCTCGGCGAAGCCCGTGAAGCCGGCGAGATCGGCAAAGAGAACACTGACGTCCTGGTGGCGCTCGCGCGTGCTCGGGAGATACAACCGCCGGAATCGCTCGTCTCGCCATTCGCGGCGAGCAGCCAGTCCGACGATCAGATAGGCGGTGACGATCAGGCCGTGCCATTCCCACCAGCTGGCATGCCACCGGCGCTCGCCGGTGACCGCAACGCCGATCGTCGCCTCGGACAGCAACACGAAGCAGGCGACGACGGCCGCGGGGAGCAAGCTGCGGTTGTCGCGGAAGATGCTCCAGTAGCGCACCGCACTGATCCCGTAGGCAATCGCTGCGAGCACGGCGATCGCTGTGAGAAAGCGGTTGGTCGCGGCTTCACTGTCCGACCCGCCCACCGGGGGAAGATCCGCGACGGTCCAGGCGAACCACACCGCCATCGAGACGAGTACGGCGACTCGTAGACGCGTCCGACGTCGCATGAGCACGGCGGCGATTCCGGGACGAACATCGACGAACGCGGAGCCGGCGGCAAAGACGGCGCCCACCAGCAGCCCGACCGGAATGGCGACCTGAAAGCCGGCGTGCTCCTTCGAGAAAAGGATGGTGGGGGTCCCGAGAGCGTGCAGCAAGAGGAAGCCGCCGGTCGCCATGAACGCCAGCGAGAGGAGCAGAACGCGGGCATCGCCGCGCCGGTTGGCGGCCTCTCCTGCTGCGTAGCCGAGACCGAATGCGAGAGCGCCCACGCTCCCGAAGACCACGAAGTGGAGCGGATAGTTCTCGATATGAGGATCGAGCTGTGAGCGGAGCAGCAACGACACGAGCCCGACCAGGGGAAGAGCGGCGGCAGCGAGCGCGACGGCGGAGAGAGCGCCGGCACGCGCGTGCTGTTGGCGGAGACCCATTCAGGCCGCCTTCGGCAGCCGGCCGCGAATCGAGAGCGCCGGGCCTTCGAAGCGGATCTCGAGCGCACCCACCACCCGACGGAGCAGGGCGACGGCCGCGCGATTGTCTCCCGACACGAGCGCAGTGACCTCGGTCACGCCGGCAGCGCGAGCATCGGCAATCAGTTCGTGCGTCAGCGCCGAGCCGATGCCGCGCTGCTGGTGGTCATCCGCGACCGCGACCGCGATCTCGGCACTGCTCCCGTCGCGCACGAGGCGCGCGATCGCGACGGGCCGATTGTCCCCGTCGACATACGCGACGAGTGCGTGGTGGCATGCGTCGACGGCGGTGAGCGCCCGCAGGTCCCGGTCGTCGAGGTACGGCTTGGGGCCGAGGAAGCGCCGGCGCCGCGACTGCTCGCCAAGCCGATCGAAGACGGCAACGACCGTCTCGACGTCACCTGGGCGAAGCGGCCTGACGAGCAGCCTCGGGCCGTGCCTGAGTTGGACCACCCTGGAATGCACTGCCCCAGGCTACGAAGGCATCCTTTGCGGACGCTTTGCGCCGCCTTAGCAGGGTCGTTAACGAGCAGTTAATACGGAGTCGTAGTATTTGCTCCGTATCCGGACTATCTTCGCCACATGCGCATCCTCCTCGCTCTCCTCGCCGCGGCAGCGCCGTTCGCCGCCACCTCCGGCGTCGTCGCCAAGATCCCGCTTTCCGTCGCCACTGCGCCGTGCGCGGCGGCCGCCGGTGGCCGCTTCGTCTGGGTGAGCGAATACGGCGCGCCCTACCTCGTGCGCATCAATCCGAAAACGGGCAAGGTCGTCGGGAAGACCCACATCGGCTTCGGCTCCTGCGGGCTCGGCTACGGCGCGGGCTCGATGTGGGTGGAGGACACGAGCTCGTCCACGATCAGCCGCGTGTCGGTCACGACCGGGAAGCGCCTGAAGGCCATCCCGGTCGGCAGCACCCCCTACGACGCGACCTTCGCCTCCGGCGCTGCCTGGACGACCGCCCACGGCAAGGGAGAGCTCGAGCGCATCGATCCCGCGCGGAACCGCGTCGTCGCCCGCTGGCCGTTGCCGCTCGCGACGGGGGTCGTGGGGGCGTTCGGATCGATCTGGGCGGCCGGCGCAGCCGGAGTGATTCGAGTCGATCCCGCGTCGAACACAGGTGATCGCCACCATTCCCGTCGAGCGGTGGCGCCGGCTGGACGGCAGCGTCCACGGACGCCGTCTGGGTGACGACTCCCGAGCGGGCTCGCCCGCATCGACCCACAGACGAACGCCGTGGTCGCCACGATCCCGCTCGTGGGCGCCCCGGCGCTCGGCGATCCAGACGTCGTCGGCGGCAAGGTCTGGGTCCCTCAGATCCAGAGAAATGCGATCGCCGTGATCGATCCGGCGACGAACACTGTCACGCAGACGGTGAAAGCCGGGATGGGCCCCTTCGTCGTCACCCAGATCGCAGGCGAGGCCTGGGTGCCGAGCTGGAAGGGCCATGACATCTGGCGGATCAGGCCTTGAAAAGGTAGTCCGAAAAGAAGAGGGCCGCCCCGAAGGACGGCCCTCAACCGGTTACCAGCTTGGACTTCGTAGAGGCGCTTCCGGCCGATAGTCGGCGGCGCGTTCACGCGAGTCCCCCACGCTGGCTAGGCGATTCCCCGTCAGGTCCCGGGGACACACCTCTACGAGCTGGTACCTCCACTGCCCGTACTTGAAGTCTCCAACGCCGGACCACCTCCTTTCCGCGGTTAACCGGAAATCTACCGGACCGGTCAGGACGGACGTCGTCTTTGCGCCTCGACGGCCTCCCGCACCCAGCAGCTCGCGAGATGGTCGTTGACGACGCCGCACGCCTGCATCGCGGCGTAGACCGTCGTCGGGCCGACGAACCGGAACCCCGCCTGCTTCAGCCGCTTGGAGAGGGCGGCCGACTCGAGCGTCGAGGGATGCCAGTCCGTTTGGCTCTGTGGGACGTCGTGCCACTCCGGCGCATACGCCCAGAAGAGCTCGTGCAGCGGCTCGGTCTCGCGCAGGGCGACGGTCGCCCGTGCATTGGCGATCGTCGCCTCGATCTTGCCGCGGTGGCGGACGATCGAGGCGTCCGCCAACAGGCGCACGACGTCGCGTTCGCGAAACGCCGCGACCCGCTCGGGGTCGAACCCCTCGAAGGCGGCCCGGAAGCCCTCCCGCTTGCGCAGGATCGTCAGCCAGGACAGGCCCGACTGGAACCCCTCGAGACAGAGCCGCTCGTACAGCCCCCGCTCGTCCCGAACCGGGCGGCCCCACTCCTCGTCGTGGTAGGCGTTGTACCGCTCGTCGGTCGTTTCCCAGCAGCGTTCTATGCGACTTCCACCTTGACGACGCCGTCCTCGACGACGACCGGGTACGTCTCGACCGGCTCATAGGCGGGCAGGGAGAGCGGCGATCCGGTCTCGAGGTCGAAGGCCGAGCCGTGGCGCGGGCAGATCACCCGGCAGAGATCCTCGTCCCACTCGCCCTCGCAGAGAGGGCCGTCGTCGTGGGAGCAGCGGTCCTCGAGCGCGTAGAGCTTGCCCTTGCAGTTGTAGACGCCGATCGACGTCCACCCGAGCGTGACGATCTTGGCGGAGCCGGGGCCGAACTCGCCGAGCGGCGCGACGTCGATCTTCGCCACTAGTCGAACTGCAGGTCGTCGCCCAGGTTCTGCCACTCGGCAGGCAGCGGCGTCCCCTTGGCCTTGTGCAGGGCGACCTTGAGCACGCCGAGCCCGAGGATTGCGCACTTGAGGCGGATCGGCGTCAGCGGGATGCCGATCTCCTCGAGCAGGTCCTCCTTGGGCAGCGCCGCGACGTCGGTTGCCGTCCGGCCCTTGACGAGCTCGGTGAGCATCGACGTGGCAGCCTGGGAGATGGCGCAGCCGCGGCCGTCGAAGCCGACCGCCTCGATCGTCTCACCGTCCTCGGCGAACTTGACCGAGATCGTCACCTCATCGCCGCACAGCGGGTTCTGCCCCTCGGCCTGCGCATCCGGGTGCTCGAGCAGCCCGTGGCCGCGCGGCGACTTGTAGTGATCGAGGATCACCTCTCTGTACATCTGTTCGAGTTCACTCATTCGAAGGTGTCCTTCACCTTGAGCAGGCCGGCGATCAGGCGGTCGACGTCCTCTTCGATCGAATAGACGTAGAAGCTCGCGCGCGTCGTCGCCGCGACGCCGAGGCGCGTCATCAGCGGCTGCGTGCAGTGGTGGCCGGCGCGGACGGCGACGCCCTCCCAGTTGAGGATCTGCGCGACGTCGTGTGGATGCACGTTCTCGAGCTCGAAACTGACGATTCCGGTTCGGCGATCGGCCGGCGGCCCGAAGATGCGCAGGCCGGGAATCTCTCCGAGCTGCTCCATCGCGCTGACGACGAGCTCGTGCTCGTGCGCCTCGATCGCCTCGAGACCGATCTCGGAGACGTAGTCGAGCGCGATGCCGAACCCGTAGGCCTCGGCGATCGCGGGCGTGCCCGCTTCGAACTTGTAGGGCAGCTCGTTCCAGCTGGTGCGGTCGAGCGCGACCGAGCGGATCATCTCGCCGCCGAAGTTGAACGGCTGCATCTCCTCGAGCAGCTCACGGCGGCCCCACAGGGCTCCGGCGCCCGATGGGCCGCACAGCTTGTGCGACGAGAACACCAAGAAGTCGCAGCCGAGCGCCTGCACGTCGATGTGCTTGTGCGGCGCTGCCTGTGCTGCGTCAACCACCATGATCGCGCCCTGCTCGTGCGCCCAGGCCGCGAGCTTCTCGACCGGGTTGATCGTCCCGAGCGTGTTCGAAACGAGATTGTTCGCGACCACCTTCACGTTGCCGCGGCTCGCGATCTCGTCGAGCGTGTCGAGTTGCAGCTCGCCGTAGTCGTCGATCGGGATGTGCGCGAACTGCGCTCCGGTCTTCTTCGCCATGAACTGCCACGGCACGAAATTCGCATGGTGCTCCAGCTCGGTGATCACGACGACATCCCCCGGCCCGAGGTTCTCGAGCCCCCACGCGTAGGCGATCAAGTTCAGCGCCTCGGTCGAGCTGCGCGTGAAGATCACCTCGCGATTCGACGGCGCGTTGATGTACGCGCGCACCTTCTCGCGTGCGCCTTCGTACCCGGCCGTCGCGCGCTCGGCGAGCGTGTAGACACCGCGATGAACGTTTGCGTACGAATGCTCGTAGAACTCCCGCATCGCATCGAGCACCTGGCGCGGCTTCTGGGTCGACGAGGCCGAATCGAGGTACGCGACCGGCAGGCCGTTCGTCAGCTCGTCGAAGACGGCGAAGTCGGCGCGCAGCTTCTGCGCGTCGAGCTTTGGAGTGGTTACTGCCACCTGGGAAGAGTAGCTAGGAGGGTTCGCGCGCCGAACCGGCGCCGGGCGTGGGTATCTTGCCGCGACGTAGGCTCGACGGAGTCGCGCAAAGAGCGAGGCACCGGCACCGCCGGTGCCGGAAGCGGGGAAACTGTGAGCGCGGAATACATCTACACGATGTACAAGGTCGACAAGTTCTACGGCGCCGACCGTCAGGTGCTTGCGAACATCTCCCTTTCGTTCTTCCCCGGCGCGAAGATCGGCGTCCTCGGCCCGAACGGCGCCGGTAAGTCGACGGTGCTGCGAATCATGGCGGGCAAGGAAGAACCGTCCTCCGGCGTCGCCGAGCTCGCACCGAACGCGAGCGTCGGCCTGCTGGAACAGGAGCCCGAGCTCGACCCCGCAAAGACCGTGCGCGAGAACGTGGAGGACGGCGTCCGGGAGCTGCGCGACCTGCTCGACCGCTTCAACCAGATCTCCGCGCAGTTCTCGGAGCCCGACGCCGACTTCGACACGCTGCTGGCCGAGCAGGCCAAGGTGCAGGACCAGGTCGACCGCCGCGGCGCGTGGCAGCTCGAAGAACAGCTCGACCATGCAATGGACGCGCTCCGCCTGCCGGAGGGCGACCGAGACGTCACGTCGCTCTCGGGCGGCGAGCGTCGCCGAGTCGCGCTCTGTCGCCTGCTCCTGAGCGCGCCCGACCTCCTGCTGCTCGACGAGCCGACGAACCATCTGGACGCGGAGTCTGTGTTCTGGCTCGAGCGGTTCCTCGCCGAGTACAAGGGCACCGTCGTCGCGGTCACGCACGACCGATACTTCCTCGACAACGTCGCCGGCTGGATCCTCGAGCTCGATCGCGGGCGGGGCATCCCCTACGAAGGGAACTACTCGGGCTGGCTCGAGCAGAAGCAGGCTCGGCTCCAGATCGAGGAGAAGCAGTCCTCGGCGCGGCAGCGCACGCTCGCCCGCGAGCTCGAATGGGTGCGCCTGGCGCCCAAGGCACGCCACGCCAAGTCGAAGGCGCGCCTCGGTGCTTACGAGAAGCTGCTCGCCGAGGAGGACGACGTCCGCCTGGACAAGGTCGAGATCCACATCCCGCCCGGCCCCCGGCTGGGCGATGTGGTGATCGAGGCGAAGGGCGTGTCCAAGGGCTTCGGCGACCGGCTCCTGTTCGAGAACCTCGAATTCTCACTGCCGCCTGCCGGCATCGTCGGAGTGATCGGCCCGAACGGCGCCGGGAAGACCACCCTTTTCCGCATGATCGCCGGCGAGGAGACGCCCGATGCGGGAGAGCTGCGAATCGGCGACACCGTGCAGCTCGGATACGTCGATCAGTCGCGCGCGAGCCTCGACCCGAAGAGCACCGTGTGGAAGGAGATCTCGGGCGGCCAGGACATCATCTTGCTCGGCAAGAAAGAGATCAACTCGCGGCAGTACACGTCGTGGTTCAACTTCCGCGGCGGCGACCAGCAGAAGCCGGTGGGCAAGCTGTCCGGCGGCGAGCGCAACCGCGTGCATCTCGCCAAGATGTTGAAGAGCGGCGGCAACGTCCTGCTCCTCGACGAGCCGACCAACGATCTCGACGTCGACACGCTGCGTGCGCTCGAGGACGCGCTCCTCGATTTCGCCGGCTGCGCCGTCGTGATCACCCACGATCGCTGGTTCCTCGACCGCGTCGCCACGCACATCCTCGCCTTCGAGGGCGACAGCGAGGTGACGTGGTTCGAAGGCGACTGGGCCGAGTACGCGGACTGGGTCCGCGAGACGCGCGGGCCCGAGGCGCTCGAGCCGCACCGGATCAAGTACAAGCCGCTCGTTCGGGCGTGACGCACCGGCTCGATCCTCTTCAGCTGCGCGTCCTCGGCTGCCTGATCGAGAAACAGCGGACGACGCCGGAGCAGTACCCGCTGACGCTGAACTCGCTGCGCCTCGCCTGCAACCAGGCCACAAACCGCGACCCGGTGCTGGAGCTCGACGAGTCCGAGGTTCGCACAGCTGCTCAGAGCCTCGGCACCCTCGGCTGGGCGCGGCTCGCAACCGGGCCCGGCTCACGCACGCCGAAGTACCGGCAGCTCTTCTCGGAGGCGCTCGACCTCATGCCCTCCGAGGTGTCGATCCTGGGAGTGCTGATGCTCCGCGGCGCCCAGACCGTCGCGGAGCTGAAAACGCGCACCGAGCGTCTGCATCCCTTCGCCTCGGCCGACGACGTCGCTTCGGAGCTCGCCCGGCTCGAGGCAAAGGAGCTCGTTCGGCTCGTTCCCCGCCAGGCGGGGCAGCGAGAAGAACGGTGGGCGCACCTGCTCGCCGACGAGCGCGCGGCAGATACGCCGGCGGCGCCCGGCGAGGCCAACACGCTCGAGCAGCGGCTCGCCCAGATCGAAGATCGGCTCGCGGAGCTCGAACGGCGGCTCGACGAGCGCTAGAGCGACGCGGCGATCGAGCCGTCCTTGTGGCAGTAGTGATGCGTGACGTGCCAGTTCGTCGCCTGCTGCTTCATGGGGAGAAGCTTCGGAGACTGCAGCCTGTGCTGGCTCTGGTGGGTCGCTGCGACGGCGGCCCCGCCACTGAACCCGACGGCGGCGATGAAGGCGACGAGAAACGCGACTCTGCGACCGAGCATGAACCTCTCCTTTGCTCGTAGAACGCCGAATGCTGACAGATCGCCCGCGCGGGCGCCAGTCCCCCGGCTTTCAGGCCTGAGGGATGCGGGCCTCGAGCGCGGCGCCCAGCGCCTCGCGCACCGGCTCCAGCTCGATGCGGTCGAGCACGTCCTGGAAGAACCCGCGCACGATCAGACGCTCGGCCTCTGCGCGGCTCAGGCCGCGTGCCATCAGGTAGAAAAGCTCTTCGCGATCGATCCGGCCGAGCGTCGCGCCGTGGGTGCAGCGCACGTCGTTGGCCATGATCTCGAGGCCCGGGATCGAGTCGGCGTGGGCCTTGTCCGAGAGCAGCAGGTTGCGGTTCTCCTGATAGGCGTTCGTCTTCTGCGCCTGCTCCTCGACCCGGATCATCCCGCGCCAGACTGCGCTCGCGTTCTCGCGGAGCGCGCCCTTGAAGGCGAAGTCGCTCTCGGTGTTCGGCGCGATGTGCTCCTGGAACGTGTCGTAGTCGAGATGCTGGTCGCCGTCGGCGAAGTACGCACCGGTCACGCGCGACGTCGCGCCGGGCCCGGCCAGATCGTTCTCGATCCACACCTTGCCGCGCTTCGAGCCGAACCCACCGATCACCCAGTCGAGCTCCGAGTCGCGCTCGAGCCACGCCTTGTAGCGGCCGAAGTGCCAGGTCTCGCGCGAAAGGTTCTGCAGCGAGACGTACTCGATCTTCGCAGCCGGATGGACGAAGAGCTCGACGACGGCGTTGGTGTAGGCGACGGTGTCGGGCGCCGCCGACGAGAGGTCTTCGATCAGCGAGAACCGCGCGCCCTCCTCGGCAATCACGACCATGCGCCAGAAGAGCGTGCCGCCGGAGGAGGTGACCTGGACGTAGAGGGGCTTCTCGAGCTCGACGCCTTTGTCGACGTGCACGAGGAGCCCGTGCTCCCAATGCGCGAGATTCTCGGCGGCGAACCGGTCGTCGTCGGGGATCAGGGTGGCCGCATAGTCGCGCGGCAAGAGCTCGAAGCGAACGCCCTCGGGCGCCGAGAGGATCTCGATCCCGCTCTCGGTCACGAGCGCGCGCCCCGCGACGTCCAGGTCGAGGGCCGGCTTGGTGTCAGGCACAGGAACGGTGTCTGACACCTCTTGCGGGTCGAAACCGCGCAGGTCGGTGAACCGCCAGTGCTCGTCCTTGGTCGACGGCAGCGGCAGCTCTGCGAACCGCTTCGCGGCCTGCTCGCGTGTCAGCGTCGTCATGCGGACGCGGCGTAGCGGCGATGCAGCATCAACGCGTTCCCGTCGGGGTCGCGGAAGAACGCCATGTGGCAGACGGACGAGTCGAAGGTGTCGCCTGCGAAGGCGACTCCCCTCGCTTCGAGCTCGCGGCGTGCCTCCTCGACATCGGGCACGCGCAACGCGATCGACGCGGTGTGAGGAGCCGTGAACTCCGAGCCGATGTTCTTCATGTCGAGCAGGTAGAGGCTGACGTTCTCGCCGAGCTGGTACTCCGGAAAGCCCTGGTCCTCGCCGTGCACGACGAGCTCCAGGCCGAGTGTCTCGCCGTAGAATTGCTTCGACCGCTCCATGTCGGTGACCGGCACTGAGATGAAGTCCGTCCGTTCGACGATCAACCTACCGAGCCTTCCATCTGAAGCTGGATCAGGCGGTTCATCTCGACGGCGTACTCGAGCGGCAGCTCCTTGGTGATCGGCTCGACGAAGCCGCTGACAACCATGGCCGACGCATCCGACTCGGAGAGACCGCGCGACATGAGATAGAAGAGCTGCTCCTCGCCGATCTTCGAGACCGTCGCCTCGTGTCCGATGTCGACGTCGTTCTCGTCGATGCGAATGTACGGGTAGGTGTCGGAGCGCGACTCGTCGTCGAGGATCAGCGCGTCACAGACGACCTTCGAACGCGACCCCTTGGCACCCTTCGCGACCTCGAGCAGCCCCCGGTAACCGGCGCGGCCGCCGTTCTTCGAGATCGACTTCGAGGTGATGACGCTCGTCGTCTTCGGGGCGATGTGGACGCACTTGCCGCCCGCGTCCTGATGCTGGCCCCGGCCCGCGAATGCGATCGACAGCACCTCGCCGTGCGCGCCCTTGCCGGTCAGCCAGATCGCCGGGTACTTCATCGTCAGCTTGGAGCCGAGATTCCCGTCGACCCACTCCATCGTCGCGTTCTCCTCCGCGACCGCGCGCTTCGTGACGAGGTTGTAGACGTTGTTCGACCAGTTCTGGATCGTCGTGTAGCGGCAGCGACCGCCCTTCTTGACGACGATCTCGACGACCGCGCTGTGCAGCGAATCGCTCGAGTAGATCGGCGCGGTGCAGCCCTCGACGTAGTGCACGTACGCGTCCTCGTCCACGAGGATGAGCGTGCGCTCGAACTGGCCCATGTTCTCCGCGTTGATGCGGAAGTAGGCCTGGAGCGGCAGTTCGATCCTCACGCCCTTCGGCACGTAGATGAACGAGCCGCCCGACCAGACGGCGCTGTTCAGCGCGGCGAACTTGTTGTCGTTCTGCGGGATGATCGTCCCGAAGTACTGCTTGAAGAGATCCTCGTGCTCGCGCAGGGCCGTATCCGTGTCGAGGAAGATCACACCCTGAGCGCTGAGGCTCTCCTGAAGCTTGTGGTAGACGACCTCGCTCTCGTACTGCGCACCGACGCCGGCGAGGTAGTTCTTCTCCGCCTCCGGGATGCCGAGCTTGTCCCACGTGTCCTTGATGTCGGCCGGCAGGTCTTCCCACGAGTTGGCCTGGTTCTCGGTCGGCTTGATGTAGTAGAAGATGTTCTCGAAGTCGATCTCGGCGAGCGACGGCATCCCGCCCCAGGTCGGCATCGGCCGTGCGAGGAAGTAGTCGAGCGACTTGTGCCGGAACTTGCGCATCCAGTCGGGCTCGTCCTTGTGCGCCGAGATCGCATCGACGAGCTCGTGCGAGAGGCCGCGGCCGCTCTTGAAGAAGTAGTCCTTCGCCTCATCCGGGTTGGAGAAGCCGTACTTCGCACCGTAGTCGGCACCGATCTCCTGAACGATCTCGGATTCGGTCTGTGCCATCAGGCTGCCTCTTCCTTCGGTTTCTCCCACTGGACGTACCCGGAGGCCTCGAGCTTCTCTGCGAGCTCAGGGCCTCCCTCCTCGACGATCTTGCCGTCGACGAACACGTGCACGAAATCCGGGTTGATGTACTTCAAAATGCGGTTGTAGTGCGTGATCACCAGCGCGCCCATGTCGGGGCCGACCAGCTGCTGCACGCCTTCAGCGACGACCTTCAGCGCGTCGATGTCGAGGCCCGAGTCGGTCTCGTCGAGCACCGCGATCTTCGGCTGGAGCATCGCCATCTGCAGGATCTCGACGCGCTTCTTCTCCCCGCCCGAGAAGCCGTCGTTGAGGTAGCGCGACGCCAGCTCGCGGCTGACCTTCAGATCGTCCATCTTCGCGAGGAAGAGCTTGCGGAACTCGGGCACCGGCATGGGGTCGTCGACCCCGCCGTTCCGAGCCTTGCGCACGGCGTTCAGCGCCTGACGCAGGAAGTTCGTCACGGTCACGCCTGGAATCGCGTGCGGGTACTGGAAGGCGAGGAACAAGCCGGCCTGGGCGCGCTCGTCGGCGCCGGCCTCGGTGATGTCCTTGCCGTCGAGCAGGATCTGCCCCTGCGTGATCTCGTAGGCCGGATGGCCGGCGATCGCGTAGGCGAGCGTCGACTTGCCCGACCCGTTCGGGCCCATGATCGCGTGCACCTCGCCGGAGGCGACCGTGAGATCGACACCCTTGACGATCTCCGTTCCGTCCTCCAGCGCGACGTGCAACTGCTTCAGCTCGAGCTTGGCCATGGTCTCCGAGTCCTAGAGGGGCTTGCAGAACGGGCCGCGCGGCCCACTCACAACAGGCTCATCGTAGCCCAGGGGGCCGCAAAGGCCGAGGTTAATACTTGGTTTTCCGCCCGGGCCGGGCCGCAAACGCTGGTACGCTGGACGCATGTCCAACATTGGTCCGCTCGAGATCGCAGGCTTGCTCCTGCTCGCCCTTCTCCTCTTCGGCGCCAAGCGGCTCCCGGAGATCGGACGCTCCCTCGGCAGCGGGATGCGGGAATTCAAGGATTCGGTGACGGGGCACGACAAGCCCGACCCCGTCCAGACGACCCAGCTGCCCGTGGGAACGCAGGACACCAGCACGCCTGCGCCGCCCCGCGAGAACGAAACCGTTCACTAGCCGAGCATGCGGGTGCGGTTCTGGCGCCCGCCTCGCCGCCTTGCGCACGGCGAGGAGGCGACACTCGTCGAGCATCTCGAGGAGCTGCGTCAGCGGCTCTTCGTCTGCATCGGCGCGGTCGTGGTCGGGTGGATCGCGGCGTTCATCGTGCACGACCGCGTCATCCGCGCCCTGACCGACCAACTGCCGCCGCAACACCGCCAGCTCCTGACGCTCGGCATCGGCGAGCCGTTCATGACCTCGATGTGGGTCAGCCTCTACCTCGGTTTCCTGCTCGCGATCCCGATCATTCTCTGGCAGGCGTGGGCGTTCTTCATCCCTGCGGTCGAGACCCCGCACGAGCGGATGTTGAAAGCGTTCGTCTTCCTCGCCACCGCGCTGATGATCACCGGGGTGCTCTTCGGCTACTACGTCGCGCTGCCGGCCGCCGCGAAGTTCCTGACCAACTTCGACTCGTCCCTCTACAACGTGCAGATCCAGGCAAAGCCGTACATCACGTTCGCGACGAAGGTGCTCGTGGCGATGGCGATCGTGTTCGAGCTGCCGCTGTTCGTGATCGGGCTGACCCGGCTTGGGATCGTCAGCACGTCGAAGCTGCGCCGGAACAGGCGCATCGGGTACTTCATCGTGGCGTGCATCGGCGTCGCTCTGCCTGGAGTCGATCCCGTCACGACCTTCTTCGAGACCGTCCCGCTGATCGTCCTCTACGAGATGTCGATCTGGCTCTCCGTGCTGCTCGACCGGCGGTCCGCACGCGCCACCGCCGCCGCCGGCACTACATGACCGAACTCTCCGCCGACTGGGTGCTGCCCGGCGACGGGCCGCCGATCCCGGGCGGGCGCGTTCGCTGGGAGGGCGGCCGGATCGTCGCCGTCGAGGCAGGACGCGCGGCGCGCCACTACAGCGACTCGGTGATCCTGCCGGGATTCGTCAACGCGCACTCACACCTCGAGTACGCGGTCTACGCAGGCTTCGGGGACGGCGCTCCGTTCGGGCAATGGCTCCGGACCCACGTCGAGCGCAAGCGGCGCCTCGAGCTCGCGGACATGGTCGCGATCGCCCGCTGCGGCGTCGCCGATTCGTTCCGGACCGGCATCACGACGACGGCGGACTACAGCTTCTCGGGCGCGGCCGCGATCGCGGCCGCGGAGCTGGGGCTGCGCGCCACCGTCTACCTCGAGGTGTTCGCAGACGATCCGGAGGACGCGCGTCGCGCCTTCGAAGAGAAGCGGGCGCTCGTCGAGGAGACGCCGCTGGTCACGATCGGCATCTCGCCGCATGCGCCGTACACCTGCTCGCTGGAGACGTACCGGTGGTGCCTGTCGCTCGGCATTCCGGTGGGCACGCACCTCGCCGAGAGCGCCGCCGAGAACGAGTGGCTCGAGCACGGGACGGGCGTGCTCGAGGGGATCCCGATCCTCGTTCCCCCGACGGGCAAGCGCGCCGTCGCCTCGTTGGAAGAGGTCCTGGGGCCAGACCTGCTCTGTGCCCATTGCGTCGACGTCTCAGCCGAGGAGATCGAGCTGCTCGCCGAACGCGGCGTCCGGATCGCCCACTGCCCGCGCTCGAACGCGCTGCTCGGGTGCGGGGTCGCGCCGATCGCGGCGATGCAGGCAGCGGGAAGCGTGGTCGGGCTCGGCACGGACTCCCCGGCGTCGACACCGTCGTTCGACGTCTTCGAGGAGATGCGCGCCGCGGTCTACGCCGCCCGGGCGCTCGAGCGGCGCCCGGAAGCCCTCTCGGCCGCGGACGTGCTGCGGCTCGCCACGAGCGACGCGGCCCGCGCTCTGCGAATCGACGACCGGGTGGGTACCCTGACCCCCGGCAAGCGCGCCGACCTGGCGGTCGTGTCGCTCGCAGGCAGCCTCTACCACCCGGTCGAGGACCCCGCGGCGGCAGTCGTCTTCGGCGGCTCACCAGAACGAGTGCTCGAAACGATCGTCGACGGCGAGACCCGCTATCGGAAGGAAAACGAGGAGCAGCAGTGGCGAGAGGTACGCAGCACCGCAAGCGCCGCCCGGCGCAAAATGCTCGCGCTTCGACCGTAGCGGCAACCCCGCATAAGCAGAAGCCGCCGCAATGGCAGGAGGAGCTCTTCTTCCAGCGCCTCCGGGTGCACGCGAAGTGGGCCTTCGCGGTGCTGGCAGTCGTGTTCGCACTCGGGTTCGTGTTCCTCGGTGTCGGCTCCGGCTCGACCGGGATCAGCGACGTGCTGCAGAACTTTTTCCACTTCGGCAGCAGCGGCAGCTCCTCGATCTCCAGCCTGCAGAAGAAGGCCGCCAAGACCCCGAACAATCCGACGGCCTGGCGCAATCTCGCAACTGCGCTCGAGCAGAAGCAGCGGACGCAGGAGGCGGTGAGCGCCCTCGAGCGCTACACCACGCTGCGCCCCAAGGACCAGGGCGCGCTCGCCGAGCTCGCATCCCAGTACGGCACGCTCGCGACCAACTACTCGAACGACTATTCCGCCGCACAGCAGCAGATGGCGGAGCAGGAGTCGCCCGCGTCGGCCTTCGGACCGCCGTCGACGACGCCGTTCGGCAGGGCGTTCGCCAGCTCGTCGGCCCTCCGTGACCCGATCTCGGCCGCGGTCGCAACCCTCGCGGCCGCCAGGCAGCAGGCCGCGTATTCGAACTACCAGGGCGCTCAGCGCAGCGCCGAGAGCGCCTA
Source organism: uncultured Thermoleophilia bacterium (assembly GCA_963806025.1). Taxonomy (GTDB): domain Bacteria; phylum Actinomycetota; class Thermoleophilia; order Gaiellales; family Gaiellaceae; genus PALSA-600. Next base: position 126,934 of record CAWDWI010000004.1, read on the forward strand.
CCAGCGGCTCGTGATCCTGAACCCGAAGGACGCGACCTCGCAGATCCAGCTCGGCCAGGCGGCTCAGGCCGCCCAGGACACACCGACGGCGATCAAGGCCCTGACGGCGTTCCTGAAGCTCGCGCCGACGGATCCGCTTGCGCCGCAGGTGAGGCAGGCGCTGAAGGCGCTCAAGGCCCAGGCGGCTGCCGGCGCCTCGAGCACGACCGCCGGTTAGACTCACGCCGCAGCGGCCCGCCACTGACGGTTCCGGGGGACCAGATGAACTTCGACATCAAGACCGAGCAGCTCTCCGACGACGCCTACGTCATCTCGCTCGCCGGCGAGGTCGACCTGTACACGGCGCCGGAGTTCAAGCAGCAGCTGCTCGAGGTGATCGGGCAGGGCGGCAAACAGGTGATCGTCGATTTCTCGTCGACCACGTTCATCGACTCGACGACGCTCGGCGTGCTCGTCGGAGGCGTCAAGCGGTTGCGGACGAACGGCGGCCAGCTCTCGCTCGTCTGTAGCGACCGCAACATCACGAAGATCTTCGAGATCACGGGCCTCGACCGCGTTTTTGCGATTCACGCGACGCGCGAAGAGGCGATCTCGAAGCTCGACGGTGTCTCCCAGCCGACGCCCTGATCCCGAGCCGACCTGACCGCGAGCCGACCCTGAACGCACGCCGACTCCTCGCTCTCGCTGCAGTTCTGCTCGCTGCGGTCACCGCATCGGGCTGCGGCGCCGTCAAACGCGTCACCTCGGGCGACCCGAGCCAGGGCAAGACGCTCTTCCTCTCGAACTGCGCCTCGTGTCACACGCTTGCGAACGCGGGCTCGACCGGCACCATCGGACCGAACCTCGACGAGGCATTCGCCTCCGACAAGGCGCAAGGGTTCAAGCAGCAGACCATGGCCGACCTGGTGCGGGGGCAGATCGCCTACGCCGAGCCCCCCATGCCGACGAACCTGGTCTCCGGCAGCGACGCCGACGACGTCGCGGTCTACATCGCGCTGTGCGCCGCGAACCCCACCTGCGGCGTGAAGGCCTCGACCACGACACCCCAGACGACGACCACGGCGCCGACGACTACCTCCGCCGGCGGCGGGTCGCCGACAGCGCTCGGGAAGCAGGTCTTCGCGTCGGCCGGCTGCGGCGGCTGTCACACGCTGAAGGACGCGGGCTCGACGGGCAACGTCGGGCCGAATCTCGACCAGTTGAAGCCGTCGGCGGCAACCGTCTCGCACCAGGTCGAGGTCGGAGGCGGCCCGATGCCCGCGTTCAAGGGAACACTCAGCTCGGCGCAGATCGCGGCAGTCGCCGCCTACGTCAGCTCGGTCGCCGGCAAGTGAGGCAGTCCGCCAGGCGTCGGCCGGCGACCGAAAGGTGTCTGACACCTTCGGTGTCAGACACCAACTAGGCGCTTGCCGAGCACGAGGTAGGGCGGATAGTTCGCCCCGAAGTCGACGTCCGCGAGCTCGGTCCAGCCGTTCTTGGCGTAGAAGCTGCGTGCCTTCTTCGACCCGGTCTGCGTCGAGAGCAGCGCCCGGTCGTGTGGCTGGCGGCTCAGCAGCTGCGCGAGCAGCGCGCTGCCGGCGCCACGCCGTTGCCAGGACGGTCGCACGTGCAGCTCGACGATCTCGAAGTGCGGCGGGTCGAGCCACTGTTCGCGCTGCGCGAGCGAGAACGAACGGGCGACATGCTCCGTCCACCATTGCTCGTACGCACCGGTGTAGCCGTACCCGAAGCCCGCGAGCTCCGTGCCGACACGAGCGACGAGGAAGACGAAGTCGTCGCGCTCGATGTGCGCTGCGAGCCGGTTCGTCGCCCAGTCGTCGGACAACGCTCCCGCACCGAGGGCGGCGCGGTGGACATCTCGCAGCTCGGCCCGCAACGGCAGCGGATCCACCTGCTCGACTGCGAGCGCGGGCACCTCAAGCATCGAGATCCACGACCACGTGGGTGACGGGCAAGGCGAAGCGCTCGCGCGCCTTCTCGACGACGCCGCGCTCCAACCAGTGCGACCGCCCGGCCGGATGGGTCGAGATGATCAGCTCATCCGGACGAAACGTGCGCAGGGCATCCTCGATCGCCTGGATCGGATCGCCGTCGCCGATCTCCCCGGTCGCATCGAGCCCGGCCGCGCGCATCGCGGCGAGGCTCGCCTCGAGCCGCTGGCCTGCTGCGGCGCGGGCCTCGTCCTCGTCCGAGACCCAGTGCCGGAGCGGCGAGTTGAGCGCAGGGCAGACGACCAGAACGAACGCCCTGCCTCCTTCCGAGCGGGCCCGGATCTCCGAAAGGAGCTCGGAGCCGCCGACCGTCTCGTTCGCGGCGACGAGGATGCGGCGCTCGTCCGGAGGGCTCGGAGCAGGCGACTGCTGCACCGGGGCCTCGGCCTCGCGACGGCGGAGGATCGCCCACAACGCAACGGCCGTGAGAACCAGGAACACCGCGAAACCGACCCACGAGTTGATCGACGACCCGATCACGATCAGGGCGAAATATCCGATCGTCAGAAGAACGAACCGGAACGCATCGCCTTCGCTCCGGAGGGGGTTCCGCACGGCGTTAGAGGAGGTACACCGTCACGTAGACGACGATCCACATGACGTCGACGAAATGCCAGTAGATGCCGCCGAGCTCGATGCCGTGATGGTGCTCCGGCGAGAATTGCCCCCGGAAGGCCCTGACGGTCATGACGCCGAGGATCGTCAGACCGACGAACACATGCGCGCCGTGCAGGCCGGTGAGCCCGAAGAACGTGGCGGCGAACGACGTGTCGCTGGTGTTGAAGCCGATCCGGCTGTACTCGATGATCTGCGTGAGCAGGAACGTGAGGCCGAGCAGGAACGTGAGCACCATGCCCGCGCACAGGCCCTTGCGATTGCCTCTCTTGATCGACGTGTCCGCCCAGTGCATCGTGAAGCTCGAGCTGACGAGGATCAGCGTGTTGATGCCTGCCACGAAAGCAGGGCGCTGGTAGCCGTCGGGGGGCCAGACGCCGTCGACGCCGTTGTTGACCACGCGGTCGAAGAAGTACACCGTGAAGAACGAGCCGAAGAGCATGATCTCCGAGGCGATGAAGAGGAACATGCCCAGCACGAGCGGGGAGACCCGCGAGCTGTAGTGGACCGGCGGCGGCCCGTGCTGCTCGTGCGCCGCTGCCGTCATGCCGTCGACACCACGTGCTCGACCGGCAGGCCGGTGTCCTTGCGGAGCCTCTGGACGAGGTCGCGGCGAAGCCAGCCGCTGCGCTCACCGGGGAACGTCGAGACGATGATCTCGTCCACACGCTCGTCGTTGACGACATGGCGGGCGGCGGTGTACGGATCCGGGTGCACGACCTGCCCGTGCGCATCGATGCCGGCTCCGCGCAGCTCCGTGAGAGCGCGCCGCAGCCGCTTGTCGGCGTCGTCGTGCTGGTCGTCGTCGCTCTGCGGAGCAACGATCAGGAAACTCGCAGGGCTCTCGGCGGCGCGCTCTCGAATCCGGTCGAGCAACTGCTCCGAGACGACCGTCTGATTCGCGATCACGAGCACGTTCGTCTCGCCCTCGACCGCCGGCTCGACGACGACGTGCAGAACAGGAACGCCCGCGGTCCGCTCGATGTCGCCGACGACGTCGCGCCGCATCCAGCCGGAGTGCTCGACCCCATGCGTGGCGACGACGATCTCGTCGACCGGGGGCTCGAGCTGCGCCAGCGCGTCCTTCACCGCCTGGACCGGGCCGGTCTCGACGACGAAGCCCTGAGCCGGAAGTCCGGCCTCACGAAGGGCCTTCAGGGTCTTCTCGAGCCGCCGGCCGGCCGAGGCGCGCCGTGTGTCCTCGTAGACGACGTAGCCCTGGTTCGGCTCGTTCACCGGCGCGATCACCGTGACACGGTCGTCGCCGCCCGCCTCACCGCGCACCGCGTCGAGCAGCGTCTGCGACGCGACCGTCTCGTTCGCGATCACCAGGATGTGCCGCATCAGTCGGCTCCGACCGGGTCGCCGGGGACCGGAACGGGGCTGGGCACGCCGAGAATCGCATGCTTGGCGCCCGGCACGCCGTATTCGTACGGGTTGCCGACGACCTGCGGGATCTCGTCGAAGTTGAAGGTCGGGGGCGGCGAGCTGACCTGCCACTCCAGGGTCAGCGCGCGCCACGGGTTGCCCGGCGCAGCGGGACCGTGCGCCCACGAGTTGATCATGTTGTAGAGGAAGACGAGCGTCGACGCACCCAGCCCGAATGACGCGATGGAGATGAAGAGGTTGATGTCGGCGAAGCGGGGGGCGTAGTCGGCGACACGGCGGGGCATCCCCTGCAGCCCGATGTAGTGCATCGGGAAGAATGTCAGGTTGAAGCCGATGAACGTCAGCCAGAAATGCAGCTGGCCAAGCCGCTCGTCGTACATCCGCCCGGTCATCTTCGGGAACCAGTAGTAGATGCCGGCGAAGATCGTGAAGACCGAGCCGCCGAAGAGCACGTAGTGGATGTGCGCGACGATGAAGTACGTGTCCGAGGCGTGAATGTCGATCGGGACGGAGGCGAGGTAGATGCCTGAGAGCCCGCCGATCACGAACATCGAAAGGAAGCCGAGGGCGAACAACATCGGCGTCTTGAAGTGGATCCGCCCGTTCCACATCGTTGCCAACCACGAGAAGATCTTGATCCCAGTCGGCACGGCGATCACCATCGACGTCACCATCATCGGGACGCGCAGCCACCCGGCCATGCCGGCGACGAACATGTGGTGCGCCCACACCGAGAAGCCGAGCACGAGGATCGCCATCAGGCTCAACGCCATCAGGCGGTACCCGAAGATGGGCTTGCGGCTCATCACCGAGATCACCTCGCTGATGATCCCGAAGCCGGGCAGCATCATGATGTAGACCGCGGGATGCGAGTAGAACCAGAAGATGTGCTGGTACCCGAGCACGTACCCACCGCCCGCCGGCTCGAAGAAGTTCATGTGCAGCACGCGGTCGAAGAGGACGAAGAACTGCGAGCCTGCGATGAACGGCGTCGCGATCACGACGAGGAGGCTCGTCGTGAAGTTCGCCCAGACGAGGAGCGGCATGCGCCAGAACGTCATGCCGGGCGCGCGCATGGTGATGATCGTGACCAGGAAGTTGAGCGCGGTCATGATCGAGCTCGCACCCGCCCACTGCACGCCCATGTTGAAGAACACCTGTCCGAACGGCTGATGTGAGCAGAGCGGCGCGTAACACGTCCACCCCGCCGACGGACCGCCGCCGGGAGTGATCATCCCGACCAGCAGCATCGTGCCCGCGATCGGCAGCAGCCAGAACGACAGCGCGTTCAACCGTGGGAACGCCATGTCGGCGGCCCCGATCATCAACGGGATCACGTAGTTCCCGAGCCCGGCGAACGCGGGGATGACGAAGAGGAAGATCATCAACGCCGCATGGTTCGAGACGAGCACGTTGTACGTCTGCGGGTTGAAGTACTGGTCGCCCGGCTGCGCGAGCTCCGCGCGGAACAGCATTGCCATCATGCCGCCGATGCAGAAGAAGATGATCGTCGTCACGACGTACTGGATCCCGATCACCTTGTGATCCGTGTTGATGCGGAAGTAGTCGCGCCATGACTTTGCGCCGTGCCCCGAGTGGTCCTCGGGACGCGTCGGACGGCCGGAGGCGTAATAGGCCCAGTAGTCGAAACCGCCCAGCCCGACGAGGAACCCGAGCGGCACCGTGACGAGCTCGACGGTCGCGATCACCGAGCTCTTCGCAAACGGCTCCCAACCGGCCGCCCAGCGCAGGAGCACGGGGAGCGCGAAGCCGAACGCGAAGAAGAGCGGGGTCACCCACAGGACCCGCAGCCAGCCGGGCGCGGTCCAGCGATGCCAGCCGGTCGGTGCCTTCGGCGCCGCGTGGAGGTCGTGCTCGTGAGCGTGTGCGACGTCGGTCATTGGTTCGGCCCCTTGGCCAGATACTGCACGAGCTGCTGCAACTTGTCCGGTGGGATCTGCGTGCCGAAGATGTGCGGCATCTCATCGCTGAAGCCCGGCGCGATGTAGGCCTCCGGCTTCACGATCGATTCCTCGATGAACGCGTTCAAAGCACCGCGGTGCGCCTGCGCCGCCTCCTGCGCCAGGTTGTCCAGGTTCGGGCCGACGGTCCCGGTCGCGCCGGCCGGCTTGAACGTGTGGCAGCCCGCGCAGCCGCTCTGCTGGAAGACCGCGAGCCCGGGCGGACCGGCGCTCGCCTTGCCGCCCGCCTTCACCCAGGTCGCATAGTCGGCCGGCGAGAGGATGTCGACGTGGCTGCGCATCAGCGAGTGACCGAGCCCACAGAGCTCGGTGCAGATCACCGGGTAGGTCGCGACGCGCGTCGGCGTGATGACGAGGTAGTTGTGCTCGCCGGGCACAGCGTCCTGCTTCTGCGAGAGCTGCGGCACCCAGAACGAGTGGATGACGTCGGACGCGGTGATGTCGAGCTTGGTGTGGCGGCCCTCCGGGATCGTCAGCGAGCCGTAGCTCTTGCCGTTCGGGTACGTGAACGTCCAGGCGAACTGGCGGGCGTCGACCTTGATGATCAGCGGGTTGGTGCCGGCGTTCCCGTTCTGGGCGAGCACGATCGCGCTGACGATCGAGATCGCGGTGACGAGCACGGCCGGGATCGCCGTCCAGACGATCTCGAGCTTGGTATGGCCGTGGGTCGGCGGCCCGTCGGAATCGTCGTCCGGGGCGGCCCGAAACTTCCAGATCGAGTAGATGAGCACGGCTGCGACGACCGAGAAGACGCAGATGCAGATGACCGTCGTGAACCAGTAGACGAAGTGGATGCGGTGCGCCTCCTCGCCACCGTCCACAGGGAGCCATGGGATCGCCAGCGCAACGGCGGTGCAGATCGCACCTGCGACCAGCCCGATCGCGGTGAGCTGAATGATCGATCCCCTGCGCACCCGCGCCAAGCCTAGTCCAACGCGCAGCAGCGCGACGCATGACCGTTTCTCGCGCTCCAGTGCAGGGCATGGGGTCACCGAGGCAGCGTTCCCGCATCACAAGTGATGTTTGACAGATGTCGTGTTTGATGTCATAGTGACATCATCATGAATCTGACGATCGTGCTCGAGGGCCTCCAGCAGGACCTCCAGAACCTCGGAGAGCTCGGCGACGAGCGGTCTGCGCAGGTCGCGCAGCGCCTGACCGAGGCACTTGGTTCAAGCCTGCGGCTGAAGCTGCTCGACCTGTTCTCGCAGGCGGCGGTGGAGCTGTCCTCGAAGCTGCCCTCCGGCCACGTCGAGGTTCGCCTCGCCGGCCAGGAGCCCGAGCTCGTGTTCGTCGACATCCCCGGCGAGTCCGCGGGGATGGCCGGCGAGGAGCTCTCGGCGCGCATCAGCCTGCGCCTCCCCGAGTCCCTCAAAGCGGCCGTCGAGAAGGCGGCCGACCGCGAGGGCGTCTCGACGAACGCGTGGCTCGTGCGCGCGATCGCACGCGCAACCGAATCACGCCCCGTACAGGTGACCGGCAGGCGCCTGTCGGGCTACGGACAGAGCTAGGAAGGAGCGTCATGCAGAAGTCATTCGAAGTCGCAGGACCGGTCGAGCTGGAGATCAGGCTCGCCTCGGGAGACATCACGGTCGACGCGGACGCAGACGGACGGGTCGAGGTCGAGCTGATCGCGCACGACGAGGAGTCACAGCGGCTCGTCGACGACGCGACGGTCGAACTGCGGGAGCACGCAGGCCGGGCGCAGGTGATCGTCGACGTGCCGAACAAGCGCGGGTTCAACCTCGGCCAGATCTTCGGTAGCCAAGGGATTACGTGCCGCATCCGCTGTCCGCAGGAGTCGGGCCTGAGCACGAAGACGAAGTCCGCAGACGTAGTTGCGCACGGCATGCTCGGCGGCCTGCACGTGCAGACGGCGTCGGGTGACGTCGAGGCCGATCGCGTCTCAGGCGGCATCAACGTCAAGAGCGCGAGCGGAGACCTGACCGCCCGCGAGGCAGGCGACGGCGTCTCCGTCCAGACCGCCTCGGGGGACGTCGACATCGACATCGTTCGCGGCCCCGTCAACGTCAACTCGGCTTCGGGCGACGTGACGATCGGCGAGGCCTACGACAACGTCAACGTCAGCACCGTCAGCGGCGACCAGGATCACGGCGCGGTCATGCGCGGGACTGTTTCCGCGCACAGCGTCTCGGGCGACGTCTCGATCGGAGTCCGCCGCGGCTCGAAGGTCTTTCTCGATTGCAACACCGTGAGCGGCGACACACAGTCGGAGCTCGAGCTCTCGGGAGACGTGCCGACGGGGGACGGACCGCTCGTCGAGATCCGCGCAAAGACCGTCAGCGGTGACATCAGCATCAAGAGGGCCCCGGCGCCCTCCGACAGCACACAGGGGGTGCACGCATGAACCGTCTCTCGTGGGACACGACGGCGCCTCGGCGCCTGGGCCGCAAGCGTTCGGCCGACCAGGATCGCCCGGAGTTCGGCCTCGTCGAGGCCGAAGCGGAGCTGATCCGTGCCGCCTGGCAGAAGCCTCAGCGCATCAGCGGCATCTAGGCCGCACTCGGGTGCACCAGGGGAACGACCCCGGTGAACCCCGCGCGGAGAACGGCGAGCAGCGACGGTGGAGTGATCACCGTCGCTGCGCCGGTTCTCGGCCGCGCGACGCGCTCCGCGTACCCGGACGGGCTCCAACGAAGGAGCGCGTCGCCGAAGACGAGCCAGGGCTCGCTCTCTCGCAGGACGAACGCCGCGTCGGGCAGTGCGCCAAGCTCCGCACGGCGGTGCGGCGCGAGTCGCTCCGCGTGCAATCGCTCGTCCACGGCGTCGGCGCGCGACTCGCCGAGGATCTGCATGAACCGGTTGTAATCCTCGCGCCGGCATTCGGCGCACGGTCGGTGCCCGGCCGCGAACGCGGTCGCCTCGTCGAGGAAGAACAGCTCGGTGTAGCGGCCCGGTTGCAGCTTGTCGACCCGCCTTCGGTCCTTGAACTCGAGCCGGCAGGCAATCCACCGCTTGACCTGAAACCGTCGAACGATGTTCCCGCTTCCGTCGTGCAGGCACCCTCGGTTGCCGTAGACAAGCCCGCGAGCGGGATCGGCGATCAGCTCACCGAGCGGCGTGACGCGGTTTCGCAGCGGCATCGCCGGGGCTCAGCGGGATCGGCGCTCTCGTGCGCGCGTGTGCGGCCGTGACGCGAGGAGCGCGAGCAACACGACCGCGACGAAGTTGCGGAACGTCGGCTCGGGCCAGCGCACCCTGGCAGAGCCCTGGAACCACGACGGGTCGACGAGAAAGACGACGCCCGCGATCAGGACCTTCCCGCCCCAGCCGGCAACCAGGAAGAGCGTTGCGAGAACGATCCCCCAGAAGCCGAGCTCCGGCAGCCCGACCGCTGCGGCAAAGTCGAGCACGTTCCAGGCGAGCCAGAAGATAAGTGGCCCGAGGAGGACGACCAGCAGCAGGACGGAGAGTGCGATTGCAACCCCGCCGGCAACGAGCGCGCTGATGCCGAGCACGCGCAGGAGAACGCCGAGCGATTTGTTCACGACCCGAGTGTAAGCAGGTGGAGCCCCGTCGAACATCTGAGCCCCTGTCCCGCGCTACGACGAGACAGGGGCGGTCGTGCGTGTCCTACGCGTCGAGCACGACTTCGCCGGCGGACACCTGCGGGGCCGCGACGCTCAGGCCGGGCAGGGTCTCGCGGATGAATGACGCGGCGGCTGCCGTCGATGCATCGGCTCCCGCCTCGTCCTCGTAGACGCTGACCGAGACCGCGCCGTCGGCTGTGCGAACGAGGTAGTAGGCCTTGAAACCATCGATCCCCTTGATCAGATCCTTGACGTCTGCTGCCTTCCCGACGAGCGCGTCGGCGAGCTCCGACGTGCCTGAATACGTACGGACGGTGGCATACACGGGCAATCTCCTTCTGCTGGGGTCGCCGTAAGTCGGCGCAGCCGAGTCTCGCACCATTCCGCACGCGGGCACGGTGGAAGATTTCGGGCCGCGGACCCGTCTAGTGGGTACGCGGTTCCAGTGGGGTGGAACCGACGGGTAGCGCAGACGGCTGGGGCCGGAGTTGCTGCCTTCCTCTGGGGCAGTCAGTAGGGCCGTTCGGGAGAGGCGGCCCTACCGGCTGTCTGGACCCCGCCGTGCCTCGACCGCCAAAGAGGATCAAGTTTCCCGGGGTGACGCCGGGAACAGCATGCTGATGCTCACGCGGGCGGCGGCCGTGACCGGATCGGTGCTCCTGCTCGCCGGCTGCGGTGGGACACGGCACCGCGCCGCGACCGTAGCTGCGCCGCGGCTCTCGTTCGGATATGACCACTCGGCTCGGCTCGGGTACGCCGATCGCGGCGTCGTCGAACGCGACGGGCCGGTCGAGGTGCATGACGTCTCGTTCGTGAGCGAACGGGAACGCGTAACGGGGTATCTGGTCCTGGGCTCCGGAACGTCGCGCCGGCCCGCGGTCGTGGTCGTGACCGGCTCGGGCGGCGATCGTCGTCAACTCCTCCCGGCCGCGGTTGCCCTCGCACGGCGTGGACTCGTGGCGCTGACGCTCACCGCGCCGTCGACCGCGGATCCGCCGCATGCCGCATCGACCCCCGCCGGCGGGCTCGCCGAGGTGCGCGCGGTCACGGTGAGGGATGTCGTCGCTGTTCGGCGTGCGGCCGACGTCCTGGCCTCGCTGCCGGGCGTCGATGGGCGGCGGCTCGGCTATCTCGGGTGGAGCGCAGGCGCGAAAACGGGGACCTTCGTCGCCGCCTCCGACCGCCGCTTCATCGCGCTGGCGCTCCTCTCCGCGGGCGCAGCGAAGCTGTCGGCCTTCGTCGCCGCCGCGCCGGCGCCGTTTCGCACACTCGTCCGCCGCCAACTGGGGAGCGTCGATCCACTCCGGTACATACGGTTCGCTCGTCCGGGGACCCTGCGGCTCGAGGACGGGACGTACGACGCGGTCGTACCGCATGACGCCCTCACCAACATGATCGACGCCGCTCCTACAGGAACGACCGTCCACTGGTACCCGGCCGGCCACGCGCTGAACGGCGCCGCCTACCGCGACGCCACCGGCTGGCTGGCGACCAAGCTGCAGGCTCGGTGAACCTGCAGCAGATCCGAACGCCGAAGACGGACTGAGGCTCGAGACCCGCACGGCCGCGCGGTCTTCTCGGGTGACTGACGACGAGCCTGTCACCGACTACTCGACGATGGCGATGTGATCCTCCACACGCACGCGCCAGTGCCGCCCGAAGGCGGGGATGCGATCGAGCATGAAGCCCTCGAGCCAGGCCGGCAACTCGTCCGCCGTGACCCGCAGAGTGCGGGAATCGGGGTCTGGCTCGAGCCCGAGCTGCGCGCGGAGCAGGAGAAGAGGGGTTCCGGCGGCCCACGCCTGCGGCCGCGCGGAGGTCGGCACGACCCCCGGCGCCTCCTCCGGTCGGCGCTCACCGCCGCCGAAGAGCTCCGGCAGCCGGTAGTCGAAGTAGGGCGCGCAGTCAAGGAGCGCGCGCACGACGCGCTCCGCCTCGATCCGGCGGCCGGCATGCGCGAGACCAAGCGCGATCAGCGAGTTGTCGTGTGGCCAAACCGTTCCGTTGTGGTACTCGAACGGGTCGAACGCGGGCTCGTCGGCGGCGAGCGTGCGAACTCCCCAACCGGACCAGAGCGGTCCCGACACGAGTTTCATGGCAATCTCCGCAACGCGGCCGGCGGGGACGATGCCGCTCCACAGGAGATGGCCCATGTTCGACGCGAGCGCGTCGACGGGACGCTTCTCGGCGTCGAGGCCGAGCGCATACCAGCCGCGTTCCGGAAGCCAGAACGCCGCGTCGAACCGCTCGCGTAGTGTCGCCGCTTCGCGTTCGAGACGCACCGCCGTCGCCTCGTCTCGCCACACGCGCCGAGCGAGCTCTGCCATTCGCAGCTTCGCGTCGTAGACGTAGCCCTGCACCTCGACGGGCGCGATCGGAGCATGCGCAAGCGAGCCGTCGTGGAAGACCATCGAGTTGTACGAGTCCTTCCAGTTCTGGTTGTCGATGCCGTGGCTCGCCCGGCGCAGGTACTCGACAAAACCGTCGCCGTCGCGGTCGCCGGAGGAGTCGATCCAATCGAGAGCACGGCGCGCGGCGCTCTCCAGCTCGAGCACGATTCCGTCGTCGGCGGTCCAGCGCCACAGTTCCGAGAGCAGCACGAGGAACAGCGGCGTCGCGTCGATCGTGCCGTAGTAGCGGTCGGTCCAGATGAGTGCGGTCTTCCCTCGACGCAGTTCGTGCACGATCTTCCCGGGCTCCGCATCGCGCTCGGGATCGTCGGCGTCCGCCTGCGCATTTGCAAGAGCGCGCAACGCGCCCGCGGCCGCCTCGGGACCGACGATCAGCTCCTGGAACGACGTGATGAGCGTGTCACGGCCGAACAACGTCATGAACCACGGCAGCCCCGCTGCCGGAACCATTCCGCTCCCCGGCCAGCGCAGCCGAAGTGCAGCCAGGTCCGCGAGCGATTGCGCCCACGTGAGCACGAGCGTGTCTTCGGCCGGTGCCGCAGCCGCGGCGCCGAGCGCCACCAAGCGGCGATCGAAGCGCGCGGTCACGTCGATCGTCGCGAAGTCCAGCCGAGAACGCGGCAGCGTCGAGCTCCGTGTCTCGCTCAGAAGCCATTGCACGGCAACGCCGAAATGCCGGCGCTCGCCGGGCGCGAGCCGCAACCTGTACCGCGCCGTGCCTCCGTCCACCTCGTCGGGCGCCGGGTCCAGATGCACGAGCGTCCGCGCCGGGAAGTCCTGGTCCGCGAACTCGACGGTGCGTGCGTCCTGCCAGCGCTCCGGTCGCGACGGCGCCACCTCCGACGTGCCCGGTGCGCCAAGATCCTCCACGCGCTTGACCGCGAAGATGTCGGCGAAGTCCGATGCGAGCTCCAGCTGAAGCACCACCTCCACCTCGCGGTCGGATCCGTTCCTGACAGTTGCCGCCTCTTCAAGACCGCGACCGACGAAGAGCTCGCGCCGCATCGCCAGCCCGGTCTCCCACTCCAGGTCGAAGACGGCGACGTGGGGCGCGACTTGCTCGAAGGCGACGGGGTTGCCGCGGTCGCCGTCGATCGTCACCACCGAACGCGACAGAAAGCGCGTATCCGCGGCAAAGAAACCGGACGCCGCGGATACGCCGTCGACATCGCCGCGTTGGTCGCAGACGACGAAGGTCGACCCGTCGAGCAGCGTGAGCCGTACGTGGTCGATCACAGTTCTCGTCTCAGTCACCGATCGCCTCGCCGCTGTTGAGATCGAAGAAGTGCAGGTGGCGGAGATCGACCGCAAGCTCGATCGGCTCGTCCGGACGGACGATCGCCGATGCCTCGAGCCGGGCGACGACGGTCGCGCGCGAGCTGTCCGTGTCGATTCCCAGCTCGATCAGATCGCCATCCCCGTCCAGGTCGGCGAGTCCCTCGCGCACGTCCTCCGCGAGGACGGGCTTGGCGTCGATCTCCACGTGCACGAGCTGTTCGGCGCCGAGCGCCTCGACGGCCTGGACACGTCCGCGCAGCCGGTCTCCGTCGCCGACGTCGCGTCGCCCGGGCTCGTCGAGCGCTTCCGGCCGAATGCCGACCGCGATCGGCCTCCCCAGGAAGCCCGCGAGCGCGGGCCGCGCCTGCTCGCACCTCGGGCCGCAGCGCGAGCGACTGCCGTGCCAACGCGGCATATGAGGGCAGCGCCTTCACGCTCGAGCGAGCCTTCGAGCACGTTCATCGCCGGACTGCCCATGAAGCTCGCGACGAAGAGGTTGGCCGGTCGCTCGTACAGCCGCTGAGGCGCGTCGAACTGCTGCAGCAGCCCTCTGCGCATGACCGCGACGCGATCGCCCATCGTCATCGCCTCGACCTGGTCGTGGGTGACATACACCGTCGTGACTGCGAGCTGTCGCTGGATGCGCGAAACCTCGGCGCGCATCTGCACGCGAAGCTTCGCGTCGAGGTTCGAGAGCGGCTCGTCCATCAGGAAGACCTGTGGCTCGCGCACGATCGCGCGCCCCATCGCGACGCGCTGGCGCTGGCCGCCGGACAGCTGGCCCGGCTTGCGGTCGAGGTGGTCGACAAGGCCGATGATGCGCGCCGTCTCTTGGATCCTCCGCCGCGCCTCCGCCTTCGGCACCTTCCGCATCCGCAACGCGAAGCCGATGTTCTCCGCAACGGTCATGTGCGGGTACAGCGCGTAGTTCTGGAAGACCATCGCAATGTCGCGCGCGCCCGGCGGCAGGTTGTTCACGACGCGATCACCGATCCGGATCTCGCCGCCCGAGATCTCCTCGAGACCCGCAATCATGCGCAGCGCGGTCGTCTTGCCACAGCCGGACGGCCCGACGAGGACGACGAACTCGCCGTCCTTCACATCGAGGTTGAGGTCGGAAACAGCGCGGTGGCCGTCACCGTAGGTCTTGGTCACGTCGTCGAAGGTGATTCCGGCCATGCGTGGGCTCCCTACTCCTTCACTGCGCCGGAGGACGCGTTCATGATTCGGCGCTGGAAGACGAAGAAGAGGACCGCGACGGGGATCGTCATCAGCATCGAAGCTGCGAGCTTCAACGGGTAGCGGTTACCGGAGCCGAGCTGCCCGGAGGCGAGCTGTGCGACGCCCTTCGTCAGCGTATCGAGGCTCGTGCTCTGCGTCGAGATGATGAAGTGCCCGAGCTCGTTCCACGATGCCTGGAACGACAGGATGAAGACGTGATGAGTGCCGGGCGCGCCATCGGCAGCACGATCGACCAGTAGATGCGGAAGAGGCTCGCGCCGTCGATCCGGGCCGACTCCTCGACGCTGACCGGGATCGATCGAGAAGCTCTTCATGATAAGCCCCGGGTGCATCCGAGGAGCGGGAAGATCATGAACCAGATGTCAGATCCCGGGATGTAGGATACCAGGAAGATCGGGATCAGCAGTACGACGCCCGCACGCCATGACGGGGCCGATCGTCGTGAATGCTGCACCGCGTCCGCGGAACCGAAGGCGTGCAAGCGCATAGCCGGCGAGGCTGTCGAGGAAGACGCGGAGGAACGTGACGCTCAGCGTCACGATCACCGAATTCTTCGTCCACAGGACGAAATCATTGCCGCTGAACAGCTCGTGGAATGCGCTCGTGGTCGGCGGGTGCGGAACGAGCGCGAGGGGGTTGGCGGTC
Source organism: uncultured Thermoleophilia bacterium (assembly GCA_963806025.1). GTDB lineage: Bacteria > Actinomycetota > Thermoleophilia > Gaiellales > Gaiellaceae > PALSA-600. The sequence continues at coordinate 142,038 of CAWDWI010000004.1, forward strand.
GCATCCGGCTCCGTCTTGAACGACGTGACGATCGCGAGCACGAATGGGAGGATGTAGACGATCGCAACCGCGATCAGGAAGCTGTAGGTCAGCACGCGTCCCACACGGCGCCCCCGCACCGCGCGCGCGTCGGTCCGTGCGGTGGTGCTGCTCATGGCGAGGCGACCCGTGAGGCGTCCGGGTCACCGACGCCTTGTGTCGGGTCAAAGCGACGCCGTCGAGGAATCCGGTCCGGATTGCGGGTGAGGAGCCGCGCGATCAACGTGAAGAACACGATGATCGCGAAGAGGATGAACGCGATCGCAGCGCCTACACCCCATTCATTGCTGTTGAACGAGGCGTTGAACGAGAGGAACGCCGGCGTCAAGGTCGTGTTCGACGGCGTCTCCTTTCGTCCCGACGTAGATCTGGTCGAAAACCTGCCAGGTGCCGATGAGGCCGAGCGTTACGACCGTGAAGAGCACCGGCCGGATCATCGGCACCGTGATGTGACGAAGCTTCTTCCACTCGCTCGCGCCGTCGAGCGCCGCCGCCTCGTTCACCGACTCGTCGATGTGCTGAAGCCCTGCGAGGAAGATCAGCATGAACGTCCCCGACGTCGTGACCACGGCGATCACTGAAGCGCACACGGATGCTCGGCCGGCCAGCCAGACCCGTAGCTCACGCAGGAAGACCTGGTTCGCGAGCGAGGTCGACTCGCGGACGCCGAACTGGCCGAGGATGACGTTGAAGAGACCGCGCGGGTCGTAGAACCACGCCGGGCCTTTTGCACCGAAGAACGACAGGAACTTGTTGATCGCGCCAGCCGGCGAAAAGAGGAAAAGAAAGAGCACAGTGATCGCGACGGAACTCGTGACCGAGGGGAAGTAGAACGCCGTCCGGAAGAACCCGACACCCTTCAGGCGCCGGTTGACGAGGACGGCCAGGAAGAGCGCGACCGCAGTCTGGATCGGAACGACCAGGAGGACGTAGTAGACGTTGTTGCGGATCGACGTCCCGAAGTTGTTCTGATCGAGCCCCGGCGTCGTCAGCAGATGGCGGTAGTTCTCGAGGCCTACGTAGTGCGCGTTCGGGCCGAACGGGCTGCCGTTGCCGTTCCAGTCGGAGACACTCACCCAGGCCGCCATGACGATCGGCACCACCAGGAACACGCCGAGGATCACGATCACCGGGGCGATGAAGAGCCAGCCTGCCGCCGCCTGATGACCGCGAATGCCGGGCTCCCGCCACCGCCACCAACGGGCCGGTGCAGCGCGCGTCGCCACTTCTCGCCTCCCTTCGTCCGTTGGCTGTCGGGCGTCGCCCGCCGGCGGCTGTTCGCCGCCGGCGGGCTTCACCGGTTCTTCGGTCGAGCTCTTCCTACTTCAGGATCGACTGCAGCTCGCCGTTGACCCTGTTCAGGATCGTCTTCGGGTCCGTCTGCGGAAGCCCTTGCAGCTGCTGGTTGAAGTCGCCGAGGACGGTCGCGATGTCCGGGACGGTCGGGATGCTCGTCGAGTAGTCGGCGCCCGCGAGGAACGCCGAATACTGCGGGTAGAGCTTCTTCCACGCCTTCGCATCCGCGCGGACCGACGGCATCACGCCGAACGCCTTCGCGTTCCCCATTTCGACCTTGGTCTGGGTGAGATACGTGATCAACGACATCGCGTCGGCCTTGTTCTTCGACGCGGCCGCGAGGCCCCACCCACCGTCGTACTGGAGGGTTCCCTTCCCTGCCGGGCCTGCCGGGAGCTCAACCGCCTTCCAGGGCACGGTCGGATAGTCGGCCTTCATCGCGCCTGCGATCCAGTTGCCCTCGATCGTCATGGCGCACTCCTTCTTTCCGAAGCCCTCGCCGCCCCAGCCGGCACCGATCTGGTTCGTCAGCTTCATCGAACCGGCCTTGATCATCGACTTGACGAAGTTGAAGGCCGTGACGTTGGCCTTGCTATTGACCGTCGCCGTCTTTCCGTCTTTCGAGACGAGCCAGCCGCCAGCCTGGAGCATGAAGACGCCGAGCCGATGGAACTCGGGGTTCGTGCAGAGGCCGACCTGACCGTTGCGCGTGAGCTTCTTCGACACCGCGGCCAGCTGCTTCCAGGTCGTCGGATAGTCCTTGCTCGTCAGCTTCGCTCCCTTCCAGGAGTTGGTGTTGACAACGAGCGCGAGCGTCGAGAAGTCCTTCGGCGCTGCATACAGGTGGCCCTGGTACATGTAGGCCGCGCGCAGGCTCGGATAGAAGGACTTGACGTTCTTCAAACTGTCGAGCGGCGCCAGGTCGCCTGCCTTGGCGTAGGTCGCAACCTGGTCGTTGCCGAGGTAGAAGATGTCCGCCGGGTTGCCCGAGGCGAACCCCTGGGCGAGCTGCTGCCCGAGGTCGGAGGCCGCGATCACGTTCACCTGGATGCCGGTCTGCTTGGTGAACGCCTGCGCGGCGTTTCTGACGGCGTACGTCTCTGCGGGGCCTGAGCTCCCGATCAGAGCCGTGAGCGTCGTCGCCTGGCGCTCCGACGACGACGAGGGCCGTGCCCTCCGTCAGGGCGAGCGCGGCGACCATGACGATCACGAGCACGGCTCTCGAGCGAGCAATGCGGGGATTCCGATGTGGGTTCACTACGAGTTCCTCCTTCGAGCTATCGAGGACGGCGTCGGAGTCGGTCGTCGCATTGGCAGATCGGCTCGAACGCAATCACTCGTCCTCTGATTGGAAGCGCTTTCATACCCTGGGGAGGCACGACATTACGCCTTGATCTTCAGCAAAGTCAAGGAAAACACCCTTGACTTTCTTCGCCATCGCAGGCAAAAGGTTATTCCGTATGGAAGCGATTCCCAAACCTGCCGCGCGGATCGCCGACGTCGCCGCACGAGCGGGGGTCGGGATCGCCACGGTCTCCCGCGTCGTCAACGACCGCGGCAACGTCGCGGCTGCGACACGGGAGCGAGTGCTGGAGGCGATCCGCAGTCTCGAGTACCGCCCGAGCTCGGTCGCCCAGAATCTCTCGCTCAGGCGGACGCTCATGATCGGAGTGGTGCTGCCGTTCCTCACGGAGGCCTCCGGATCGAGCGCGTCTGCGGGGTCGTCACCGCTCTCGCATCTTCGCCCTACGACCTCGCTCTCTATGACGTCGAGTCGGCCGATCGTCAGCAACGTGCGTTTCGCCTGCTCTCCGACGCCCATCGCACGGACGGCCTGCTCGTCGTCTCACTGATACCACCGGACGAGGAGGTTCGACGGCTCCGGGCCGAGTCGATCCCGTGCGTGCTCATCGACGCGCGGCATGGAAGGGCTGCCGAGCGTTGTGATCGACGACGTCGCGGGCGGAGAGCTCGCGACGAGGTACCTGCTCGAGCTCGGCCACCGGCGGATCGCCTTCATTGGCGACAAGCCGGCTGACCCCTTCCGGTTCCAGTCGAGCCGCGACCGCACGACCGGGTACGAGCGAGCCCTCCAGTCCGGAGGGGTTCCGATCCGTCCCGAGTACGTGCGGCAGGGAACGCAGAGTCGCCATGTCGCGCGGAGCATCGCGGACGAGTTGCTCCGGCTCCCCGAGCCGCCGACGGCGGTGTTCGCCGCGTCGGACGTCCAGGCGCTCGGCGTGCTCGAAGCCGCACGCGCGCTGCGGATCGAGGTGCCCGAGCAGCTGTCGGTGATCGGGTTCGACGACATCGAGATTGCCTCGTACGTCGGGTTGACCACGGTTCGCCAGCGACTCTTCGAGAGCGGTCGCCGGGGGGCCGAGCTGCTCCTTCAGGCGCTTGCCGGCGAGCCGGCTCCCGTACACGTCGAAACCCTGCCGCTCGACCTGGTCGTTCGCGGCACGACTCGTCCGGCTCGCTGACCAGAACGGGCCTTGGCATGGCGGTAGGTCCCCGGCAGTTCGGGACTATGACACCGCTTGCGAAAATGGGCCGGGAAGGGATCGAACTTTCGACCTTGGGTCGCTTGGGGCTCTCGGACCTGCGTCGTCGGCGCGGTAATGTCGCCGCAGTGTTCAGCGGCCCGAGACGCCTGCAGGATTGGTCTGCCCGGACCCAGTCGGCCGTCTGCGGAGGCTCTTTGCTGTGGTGACGGTGGAGGAGATCGCCGCGATCGAGGTCTTCGCGATGTTGGGCGCGGATGAGCACGAGCGGCTGGCGCGGGTCGCGGCGGATGTCAGTTTGGTGCCGGGCGAGTACGCAGCGAACGCGGGCGACGATCGCGCATTGTTCGCGGTGCTCGAGGGCCGGGTCGAGGCGGTGAGGGCGGTCGACGGGATCGATCGGGTCGTCGGCGAGCGACTGCCGGGAGACGTCTTCGGCGAGGTTCCGATCGTCCTTGGCACCGTCTTCCCGGTCGGCTTCCGCGCCGCGGTCGCCTCTCGCGTCTTGCGCATCGAGCCCGCCGCCTACCACGCAATCGCGGCCGCGGATCCGATCGTCGCCAAGTCGATCGGCGCGCTCGCGAGCCTACGGATGGCAGGCCCGCGGGGCTTGCAGGGGCTGGCGGCCGATGCGCCGCCGCCGCGGGCGATCCTGGTCGGGCAGCGCTGGGATCCCGCCTGCACGCAGTTGCGCCACTTCCTCGACCGCAACCAGATCAGCTTTCTGTGGCTGCAGCCCGACGCAGCCGACGCAGCCGGTCAGTGGCAGGGGCCGTTGCCGGCCGAGGCCGACTGCCCGGTGATCCGTTTGGTCGGCGGCAAGACGGTCGTCCGGCCGCAGCTTCGCCGCGTAGCCGAACTGCTCGGGCTCGGGACCGAGCCTCAGGCGGCTGACTACGACACGGTAGTCATCGGCGCCGGCCCCTCCGGCCTCGCGGCTGCCGTCTACGGCGCCTCCGAAGGCTTGCGCACGCTCGTGGTCGAGCGGGAGGCGCCGGGAGGTCAGGCGGGCACCTCATCACGGATCGAGAACTACCTGGGGTTCCCCTCGGGCGTGTCGGGCGACGAACTCGCCGGCCGGGCGCTCCAGCAGGCCCGTCGGCTCGGCGCGGAGATCCTGGTGACGCGGGCCATCACGCGGATCGACGCCCTGACTCACGAGGTGCACCTCGACGGCGGCGATGTGATCCGAGCGCGGGCGATCATCCTGGCCTGCGGCGTGTCGTGGCGACGTCTCGAGGTCGCCGGCTTCGACCGGCTGGTCGGCAAGGGCATCTTCTACGGCGCCGCCCGCAGCGAAGCGCCGAACGTGCACGGGCTCGACATCCATATCGTCGGTGCGGGCAACTCGGCCGGGCAGGCGGCGATGTTCTTCTCGAGGCACGCACGCAACGTCACCATCCTCTACCGCGGTGAGAGCCTCGAGAAGAGCATGTCGCGGTACCTGGTCGACCAGCTCGCAACCCGCTCGAACATCGACGTGCGCTTCCTCAGCGAGGTCGTCGCCGCCGACGGCGAGGAGGTTCTCGAGGCGATCGACGTCCGCACCGGCAAAGGCGACGAGACGGTCCGGCTCACCTCGAGCGGGCTCTTCATCTTCATCGGCGCCGACGCCGAGACGGGGTGGCTGCCGCCGGAGATCGCGCTCGACCGCCGCGGCTACGTGCTCACCGGCCCGGACGTGAGCGCCGCCGGCGCCTGGCCGCTCGCGCGCGACCCCTACCTGCTCGAGACGAGCGTTCCCGGCGTCTTTGCCTGCGGCGACGTGCGCGCCGGGCCTGTCAAGCGGGTCGCCGCCGCCGTCGGGGAAGGAAGCATGGCGATCGCCTTCATTCACCAATACCTTCGGGACGCCGACCCTCTGGCCGGTCTGCAGTAGCGATCCGCCCCGGCGCGCCGGTTCCTACATCTGCTCGAGCCGCTTCTGCATCGCCGCCTCGATCTCGGCGGCGACGACGGGGAACGTCGCCTGGAGGTAGCGAAAGTCGTCTCCGAACAACACCAGCACCCGGACCGGCGAGGTCGTCGTCACACTCGCCAAGCGGCGGCCATGCCCGAGCAGCGCCATCTCGCCGAAGAATTCGCCGGGGCCGAACGAGGCGATCTCCTCGCCGCCCGCCGTGACTGAGACCCCTCCCTCCCGGAGAACGAAGAACGACGAGCCGGTCGCTCCCTCACCAACCAGCCGAACCCCAGGCTCGACGTCCTTCACCTCGAACCGCCCCGCGATATCGGCGAGCTCAGCCTCGGACAGCGATCCGAAAAGCGGTACCTCCGCGAGCTCGGCCGGGTCGACGCTGGGCACCCACCAAATCTACAAGTGACCGAACGTCGTCGATCGGTGACGAGTCGGGTGATGAGAATGGGCCGTGAAGGGATCGAACCTTCGACCTTGGGATTAAGAGTCCCCTGCTCTACCAGCTGAGCTAACGGCCCGGGAAGCGCCGCGTATCGTAGCGAGGGTGACGAAAGTCCTCTCCGTCGTCGGGAACCGGCCCCAGTTCATCAAGTCGGCGCCTCTCTCGGTGGCGCTCCGTGAGGCGGGGATCGACGAGGTCGTGCTGCACACGGGGCAGCACTGGGACCCTGCGATGTCCCAGGTCTTCTTCGACGAGCTCGGCATCCCGGAACCGGCCTACAGGCTCGATCTGCGCACGTCCGACCCGCAGGCGATGACGCCACCGATCCGCGAGGTGATCGAGGGAGAGCGGCCCGACTGGGTGCTCGTCTACGGCGACACCAACTCGACCCTGGCCGGGGCGCATGCCGCCGGGGAAGAGGTGCCGATCGCGCACGTCGAGGCCGGTCTGCGGAGCTTCGACCGGTCGATGCCCGAAGAGCGGAACCGCATCGAGGTCGACCGCCTGTCGGCCCTCCTCTTCTGTCCCGACGAGCGCTCCGCGTTGCAGCTCGAGCAGGAGGGCGTGCCGGGCCGGCGCGAGGTGGTCGGCGACGTAATGGCCGACGCAACCCGCATCTTCGAACCTCTGGTGCGCCGCCGGGCGTCCGCGTACACACAGCCCTACACGGTGCTGACGATTCATCGACAGGCGAACACCGAGCCCGTTCGCCTGCGGGCGATCGTCGACGCGATCGGCGGCGCTGACCGCCGTTTCGTCTTCCCGGTGCATCCGCGAACGCAGCACGCACTCGACGAGCACGGTCTCCGTCTTCCCGCACACGTCGAGGCGATCGAACCGCTCGGCTATCTCGAAATGCTCGCCCTTGTCGCAGCGGCCGAAGCCGTCGTCACCGATTCGGGGGGTCTGCAGAAGGAGGCGTACTGGCTCCGCGTCCCGTGCGTCACGCTGCGGCCAAGCACGGAGTGGGTGGACACGGTGACGGCCGGTGCGAACCGGTTGGCCGAGCCTGCAGAGCTCGCCGCCGCGCTCGAGACGGCGCGATTCCCGGAGCAGGCGCCGCGGTTGTACGGCGACGGCCATGCCTCGGAACGCATCGCAGCCGCCCTGTACGCTTGAGCGCCGTGCAGGAGCCGCCCCTCTACGACGTTGCCGTCATCGGCGCCGGCTATGTCGGCCTGCCGCTCGCCGCCACGTTCGCCGAAGCGGGCAGCCGCGTCCTCGTCATCGACGTTCAACCACAGATCGTCGATGCGCTGAACGGGGGAACGAGCCACATCGAGGACGTCACGTCCGACCGCCTCGCCGCGCTGGTCGACAAGGGGCTCGTCGTCGCAAGCGTGGACTACGAGCAGGTGAAGCACGCGCACGCCGTGTTGATCGCCCTCCCGACACCACTCTCGCGCCAGCGGGAGCCCGACCTCTCCTTCATCGAGCGCGCCGCCCAAAGTCTCGCGCCGGTCATCCAACGCGGCCAGGTCGTGGTGCTCGAATCGACCACGTGGCCCGGCACCACACGCGAGATCCTTCAGCCGATCCTCGAAGAAGGCTCGGGCCTCGAGGCAGGCGTCGACTTCCACCTCGCCATGTCCCCCGAGCGCGTCGACCCCGGACGCGAGGACTGGACGACGAAGACGACGCCGAAGGTCGTCGGCGGGATCACGCCGGAGAGCACCAGAGCCGCGGCCGACGTGTACCGCGTGGCGCTCGACGCCGTGCACGAGGTCTCGACCCCCGACGCCGCAGAGCTGACGAAGCTGCTGGAGAACATCTATCGCGCAGTCAACATCGCGCTCGTCAACGAGCTCGCGCAGTTGTGCGACCGGATGGAGATCGACGTCTGGGAGGTGATCGACGCTGCCGCCACGAAGCCGTTCGGGTTCGCGTCGTTCAAGCCAGGCCCTGGACTGGGTGGCCACTGCATCCCGATCGATCCGTTCTACCTCACCTGGAAAGCGCGCGAGTTCGACTTCTCGACTCGCTTCATCGAGCTGGCCGGCGAGGTGAACAACAACATGCCGTACTTCTGCCGCTCGCTCATCTCACAGGCGCTCAACCACGGCGCGAACAAGTCGGTGAGCGGCTCGAAGATCCTGATCGTCGGCGTCGCCTACAAGCCCGACATCGGCGACTGGCGGGAAACACCGGCCGAGAAGTTGATCCACCTGCTGCGTAACGCGGGGGCCGACGTCGCCTACCACGACCCGTTCGTTCCCGAATTCGACGGGATGAGCTCGGTCGCGCTCGAGCCCGAAGCCTACGACTGCATCGCCATCGTGACCAACCACTCTCAGATCGACTACGGAGAGCTCGTGCGCCGCGGCAACGTGATCGTGGACTTCCGCAACGCGACCAAAGGACACGAGGTCGACGGCAAGGTCTGGAAGCTCTAGTGGCGTCGGTCGGAGTCGTCGGCCTCAACTACTGGGGGCCGAACCTCGCCCGCAACTTCGACGACCTCGCCGAGCTGACGTGGCTCTGCGACCTCGACGAGCGACACCTTGCGCCCAACTCTGCGCGCTACCCCGCCGCACGGACGACGACGGACTACGGTGAGCTGCTCTCGGACGACTCGCTCGACGCGGTCGTGATCGCGACACCGGTCCCGACCCACTACGCGCTGGCGAAACAGGCGCTCGAGGCGGGCAAGCACGTCTTCGTGGAGAAGCCGCCGGCGATGCGCGCAGCCGAGATGGATGAGCTCGTCTCGCTCGCCGACGCGCGTGGGCTCGTCCTGATGCCGGGCCACCTCCTGCTCTACCACCCCGCCGTGCTCAAGCTGAAAGAGCTGATCGATGCGGGTGAACTCGGCGACGTGCGCTGCGTCTACGGCAACCGCGTCAACCTCGGCATCGTGCGTACCAACGAGAACGCGCTCTGGTCGCTGGGCGTGCACGACCTGAGCGTGATCCTGTACCTGCTCGACGAGGACCCCGATCTCGTCACGGCCCAGGGCAGCTGGTCGATCCACGAGGGAGTTCAGGACGTCGTCTTCTGCTTCCTGCACTTCCCGAGCGGGAAGATCGCGCACATGCACCTGTCGTGGCTCGACCCGCACAAGATGCGCAAGATGACCGTCGTCGGGCGCGAGAAGATGGCCGTGTTCGACGACATGGAGCCCGACCGGAAGGTGACGGTCTACGAGAAGAGCGCCGGCCCCACGGGCGAGCTGCATTCGGGCGACATCCATATCCCGAAGATCTCGACCGCCGAGCCGCTTCGCCTCGAATGCAGCTACTTCCTCGAGTTGATCGACGGACAACACGACCGCGGCAAGGTCGCAACGGACGGCGCACGGGTCGTGCGCGCCCTCGAGATGCTGACGAACTCCCTGAATGGCTGAGGTTCACCCCTCGGCGATCGTCTATCCCGGCACCGTGCTCGGAGAAGGTGTACGGGTGCTCGAGAACGCCGTCGTCGGCAAGCAGCCGTCGCTCGGCGCCGCCTCGACCGCGAAACGCGACCCGCTGCCACCCGCGACGATCGGCGCAGGCACGATCATCTCGACCGCCGCGATCGTCTTCGCCGGCTCGACGGTGGGTGCCAACTGCATCGTCGGCGACCAGTCGTGCATTCGAGAACGCGTCGAAATGGCCGACGACTGCATCCTCGGCCGCGGCTCGGTGATCGAGAACGACACGACCATCGGCGCGGGCACCCGGATCCAGGCCGATGCGTATGTGACCGCCTATTCGACGCTCGAGGAGGACGTCTTCATCGCCCCGTGCGTCGTGACGACGAACGACAACTTCATGGGACGCACCGACCAGCGCAGGGAGCTGATGCGAGGTCCGACCATCCGGCGCGGCGCGCGGATCGGGGGAGGCGCGATTCTCTGTCCTGCCGTCGAGATCGGCGAGGAGGCGTTCGTCGGGGCCGGAGCCGTCGTGACGAAGGACGTCCCGCCGCGCATGGTCGTCGTCGGCTCGCCGGCCCGCATCCTGCGCGAGGTCGACCCTGCCGAGTTGCGCGAGAACGGCGGCTAGGGGCCGGCCAGGCCCGTCAGCCGCGCGCGACCGCCAGCCGATAGACCAGGGGATCGCGCGTCGGATGGGCGAGCTTCAGTTCGAGGTAGTACCTGCCGGTCTGGGTCGCCCGATACCCGACGCGCGCCTGCACTCCGGCGGGTCGTGACTGCGCGACGAGCAGCCGCCGGCCGTCGAGACCGTCGACCCGCTGCGTACCGGGCGCCCAAACGCTCATCCGAACGTCGCCCGTGATCTCGGGGGTAACGCGTGCGAACAGCCGCTGTCCTTTCTGCAGATACACGCGGTAGACGTCGAGGTCGTCGTCCCAGTAGTCGAGGGTCGCCTCGATCGTGTGCGGCAGCGGCGGGAGCGCGTGCGCCCAGGGGCCGGCGTTGTCGTTCGGCTCGTAGTGGTCGGCCGGCGGCAGCGGTCCCTTCTCCAGACGGTTCAGAGCGCTCTCGACGTCGAGCGTTCCCCAGCCGGTGAACCGGTCGCGGCCGACGGGGCACACGCTGCAGCCGGTCGCCGCGTTGGCATCGTCGGCGCTCCGTTCGAGCAGCCACGCGACCTGCTCGGGGCGGAGCGTCGGGTCCTGCCCGAGGAGAAGCGCAGCCGCCGCAGAGACTTGCGGCGCCGCGAAGGACGTGCCGATCGCGTCTTGAAACTCGAACGGCCCGCAGTTGGAGTACGGCACGTCGACGCACCCCAGCTTCTGCTCGACCAGGTTGGTCGGGATGGTCGAGAAGATCCCGTCGCCCGGTGCTGCGAGGTCGTTGTAGACGGCGTCGCGGTTCGAGTAGTCCGGCACCGAGCCGTCCTGTCGCACCGCGCTGACCCCGATCACATGCGGCAGCGACGCGGGATAGTGCGCGAAGCCCCAAGGCGTCGCGGGCGACTGCGGCCCGTTGCCCACCGCCGCGACCACGACCGCGCCTTTCGAGTACGCGTACTCGACCGCCGCCTGCTCGAGCGGTGAATAGGTGTCGAGTGCCGGATCGAGCGGATCACGAACCCCACCGAGGCTCAGATTGATCACGCGCGCGCCGTTGTCGACCGCCCACCGGATCGCTGCGACCTCGGCCTTCAGCGAGACCGAGCCGTCGGGCTCGACGACCTTGGCGACCATCAGCCGCGCGTTGAACGCCATGCCGGCGATGCCCTCGCCGTTGAACGGGTTCGCGGCGATCTCCCCCGCGACGAACGTTCCGTGGCCCTGGTCGTCGCGGTAGGGCGAGCCGCCGACGAACGACTTCGCGGCCACGACCCGGCCCGTGAACTCGGGATGCGTCCCGTCGATGCCCGAATCGATCACGGCGACGTTGATCGGATAGAGCTGCGGCTGCGTCGGCCAGAACGACCAGGCGCGATCGCTGTCGAGGTACCACTGGCGAGCCGCCAGAGGCTCCAGGTTTCCGAACGCAGCGGCCGCCGCCGGCACCACGAGCGCGGCGATCGCGATCCCGATCGCGGCCCAGCGTCTCACTGCGCGACGAGCGTTGCGGAGAAGCCGGGTACGAGCCCCTGGCCCGTCGCACAACGGATGCGATAGGTGCCGGCAGGCAGCGCGCCGGAGAAGCTCCAGGCCCCCGCCGTGTCGGTGACCGTCGACGAGACGGTCCTCCACGCCGTGCCGGATTGCTGCTGGAGCTGCACCGGGGCGGAGGCGACCGCGGGTCTGATCGAACCGCTGACGGAAGCGGCGGCGACCGTCGCGTCGACGCGCGGCGCGACGGCGATCTTCGCCAGGCCCGCCCGCACGTCGCCCCACGCGAGGCGGTACTGCGTCGTCGCCTGTGGCCGGACGATCATCGAGAATGCGCCGCCGGAGCCCGGTGCCGGCACACCGGCCGGCGTCCAGACCGGCTGGGCCGCCGTCTTCGATTCGAGAGACACAACGTCGGTGCCGTGCAGCGTCCCCGTGAGCGACACGGCACCGCCGTAGGTCATGGTCTTCGCAGTCGGCAGGAGCTCGAGGAGCGCCGCCGTGAACCAGGTCGAGCGGAGGTCGAGCGCAGCGCGAACCTGCTCACCCGTCAGGGTGGCCTGCGAGTCGTCCGCCGAGCTGACGGTGACGGAGCTCACGCGGCCGGAGGGGCCGTTCTGCATTTCGACGTCGGAGATCGGCGCCGAGAGCTTCAGTTCCCTCGCTGCCTTCGCGGTGTCCATCACCACGGGGCCCCAGTCGTGGTACGGCGAGAACGTGTCGTACGGGTCGGGAACCGAGACGAGGTATGGCACTGCAGTGCCGGTCGCTTCGACCGCAGACGCCGTGCGGCCGCCGGAGGTCGAGAAGAACAAGGTGTCCGCGACGGTGCCGTTGTAGAGCACGACCTGTCCCCGGGTCGCAGCCACGGCCGCGTCCGTCGGCGCCGACTCGGCATCGATGCCGCCGTAGACCTGGCTGCGCGTGTCGCCGTAGAGGTCGAACGGACGACCCTTGGCCAGATTCGCGAGCGCGTACGACCGGGCCGCCACAGCCTGCGCCTCGAGCGCTTCGGGTGGCCAGTCCGACGGCACCTCCGACGGCACCACGGCCTTGAGGTATTGCTCGAGCCCGACGACATCGATCACCTGGACGAGCTTGCCCGTAGCGGAGACGGTGAGCTTGCCGCGGTACGGTGCGCCGTCGACCGAGATCGGCTCGGCCGCCGAGAACGTGTAGGGGGGCTGCAGGGCCGGCCGGGCCGGGAGAGCGAGGGCGCCCTTCAGCACGAGCGCACCCGGGGCGAGCTTCCTCTGGCGTCCCGCGGAATCGGTGACGGTCCAGGAAACGCCCGATGTGAGCGTCGCCTTCTTCGCCGCGACCAGCAGGACGCGGACGGTCGCTGCCTTCGCAGGACCGAGCGACGTGCCCGTGTAGTAGTGCGCGAGGATGCGGCTGTAGCTCCAGCCGTGCTTCGCATAGCCGTAGGCGCCCCACTGGCTCATCCCGAGGCCGTGGCCCCAGCCGTGGCCGTCGAGCACGAGCACGGCCTTCGCCGAACTGGTCGTCACGTTGGCGGTCGTTGAGGAGGCGGTCGCCGACGTCGTGGTCGAGCCGAGGCCGAACGCGGGCCCCGCCGCGAGCACCGCGAGTCCGAGACCTCCGAGAAACGTCAGGAATGCGGCAGCGAGCCGAAGGGCGGAGCGACCCACGCGGTCCACGGTAGCCGAGGTGCCAGCACGGCCCGACGAGGCTTTACCGAACGTTTCCATAGTGCAGAGAACGGCAAGAAGCCGTCCATGGCGACCTCCTTCGTTGCCCGCTGAGGCATGCCTGCCGAGCCCGGCACATTGCTTCCGTCCCGCTACGGCGACGTGCAGCCGATCGCCCGCGGCGGCATGGGCGAGATCTACCTCGCCACCGACCTCGAGCTCGGCCGCGAGGTGGCGGTCAAGCTGCTCGCCGAGCGGTACTCGGCGGACGCGGACTCACGGGGCCGGTTCAGACGCGAGGCGCTCGCCGCGGCGCGCCTCTCGGGTGCGCGAAACGTCGTGACCGTCTTCGATGTCGGAGAGCACAACGGGCGGCCTCTGATCGTCATGGAGTACTTCCCCGGCGGCTCGCTGGAGGAGCGGATCGCCGGGCGCCCGGCAGGCCCGCCCGGTCAGGCGCTCGAGTGGGTGGAGGAGGCCGCCCTCGCGCTCGACGCTGCGCACGCCGCCGGGATCGTCCACCGGGACGTCAAGCCTGCCAACCTGCTGCTCGACGACAGCGGCCACGTCCACGTCGCCGACTTCGGCATCGCGAGCGCCGCCGGTCTCGCGTCGTTCACGCAGACGGGCACCATCCTCGGCACGGCCGCCTACCTCTCGCCGGAGCAGGCGCGAGGGGAACGCGCGACCGCCGCGAGCGACCGTTACGCACTGGCAGTGGTCGCGTGGCGCCTGCTGGCCGGGAGCAGGCCGTTCGAATCACCGTCGGCGACGGAGGAGGCGGCCGCGCACGCAGCGGCGCCCGTGCCCTCGGTGCACGCTGCGAACCCGGAGCTGCCGCCCGGCCTCGACAGGGTCTTCGAGCGGTCGCTCGCGAAGGATCCGCGCGCCCGCTATTCGACGTCGGCGGAGCTCGTCGGCGAGCTGCGACGGGCACTCCACGAGGAGACGGCCGAGACCTGGGCCAAGCCGCAACCGGCCCCGCCGGCCCGCAACGCACCACGTCGGCCACGACGGCGAGCCGTCCCGGTCGTCCTGCTCGGCGCCCTCGCCGCAGCGGGGATCGGCGCAGCGGTGCTCACCGCGGCGCTGGCCGTCGGAGGCGGGACACCGCAGGTGCAGACCGTGGTTCGCACCGTCACCGGGCCGACGGAGACCGTCCGCCGGACGACGACCGTGCAGGTCTCGACTCCCCCGGCCGGCCCGCCGGCAGCCAGCGGCGCGGCATTGAACGCCGCAGGGTTTGCACAGCTGCAGGCGGGCGACTATGCGGGGGCGCTGCCGCTCCTGCAGCAGGCCGTCCGGCAGCTCAGCGGCACCGGATCGACCGACGAGGCCTATGCCGACTACAACCTCGCCTACGCGACGCTCGCACTGGGGCACTGCACGAGCGTGCTCGACCTGCTCGACCGGTCACAGGCGGTGCAAGGGCACCGGCCGGAGATCAACCGGCTGCGCCATGACGCACGCCGACGGTGCGACCGGTCCGACGGGCAGAGCTAGGCGAGCCTGGCGGCGTACTGCGCGTCGTAGTAGCGGCGGTACTCGCCGGACTTGATCGGCTCCCACCAGTCGCGGCTTGCCCGGTACCACTCGACCGTCTCTTCCAGCCCACCGGCGTCGAACGAGTGCGCCGGCGTCCAGCCGAGCCCGCGCAGCTTGGACGAATCGACGGCGTAGCGGCGGTCGTGGCCGGGCCGGTCGGCGACGTGCCTGACGAGGTCCGGGCTCGCTCCGGTCAGGTCGAGGATCCGCTTCACGACCTCCAGATTCTCGCGTTCCTGGCCGCTGATGTTGTACGCCTCGCCCGCCGCTCCGTGCCGGAGCGCCAGCTCGATGCCGTCGCAGTGATCCTCGACGTGGAGCCACTCGCGTCGCTGCCTGCCGTCTCCGTAGACCGGCAAATGCTGGCCGTCGAGCGCGTTGGTGATGAAGAGCGGCAGGAACTTCTCCGGGTACTGGCGCGGGCCGTAGGTGTTCGCGCCGCGCGTGACGAGCGCGTCGACACCGAACGTGCGGACATAGGCGAAGACCTGGAGCTCGCCGCCGGCCTTCGACGCCGAATACGGGCTCGACGTGCGGAGCGGCGCGTCCTCGCTGCAGGCGGGCGCGTCGAGCGGGATGTCGCCATAGACCTCGTCGGTCGAGACATGCACGAGCCGCAGCTGGGCGTGACGCACGTGATCCAGCAGCACCTGCGTCCCGAGCACGTCGGTGAGGATGAACTCCGCCGGACCGAGAATCGACCGATCGACGTGCGTCTCGGCGGCGAAGTTGACGATCGCGTCGCAGTCCTGCGCCGCACGGGCGACGGCATCCGGGTCGGCGATGTCGCCGTGATGAAACTCGTGCTCGACGCCTTCGAGGTTGGTCCGGCTGCCGGCGTAGGTGAGCTTGTCGAGGACCACGACGTCCTCGCCACGATCGGCGAGGCGCCTGGCGAAGTGCGACCCGATGAAGCCCGCGCCGCCGGTGACGAGAACGCGCATCGCTACAGGGTACTCACAGCCGCGCCAGGCACTCCCGGAGGCCCTCGCGCCAGTGCGGGAGCTCGGGCGCGCCTCGCTCGCTGCGCAGAACCGAGTACGCCGGGCGCGCCGCCCGGGCGCCGAACTCCTCGCTCGTGATCCGCCGCACGCGCGTCCGCAGACCGGCTTCTTCGAAGATCGCCTCGGCGAAGTCGGCCCACGTGCAGTCTCCCGCGGCAGCCATGTGGTAGAGGCCGTATGGCAGCCCGAGCACCTGCTCGGTCGCGGCCGCCAGGTGGCCGACGAAGGTGGGCGTGCCGCGCTGGTCGGCCACCACTGCAACCTCGTCGTTCGCGGCGCCGAGCCGCAGCATCGTACGGACGAAGTTCTTCGAGGTCCAGCCGAAGAGCCAGGAGGAGCGGACGATCCACGCCCGCTCTCCCGCCGCCGCCTCGCCGTGGAGCTTGGTCCGTCCGTAGACGCCGAGCGGGGCCGGGGCGTCGGATTCGACATACGGCTCGCGCTTGGTGCCGTCGAAGACGTAGTCGCTGGACCAGACGACGAGCGGTGCGCCGAGCTCGACGGCATGCTGGACACCGCCGACATTGACCGCAGCGGCCTCCTGCGGGTCGTCCTCCGCACCGTCGACGTCGGTCCACGCCGCGGCGTGCAGGACGAGGTCGGCGCTCAGGCCCGGCGGCGGCGGCAACCCGACGTCCCAGTCCGCGCGCGTCAAGGCGCGCGCCTCCGGAAACGCCTCGGCGAGCGCGTGGCCGAGCTGGCCACCGGCGCCCGTGATCACGACGCGACGCGCTGGTCCCGCTCCGACAAGATCGGCGATCGGGTGCTCCAAAGGTGAGCGACACGGGGATCGTTCCAAGCCACGCCATGCTCGTCGGGGCTCTCGGGGTCGTACTCCTCGGTGACGAAGTAACAGAAGAGACAGTCGGTCAGCGCTTCGTAGCCGTGCGCGTTCCGGCCTTCGACGTAGATCGCCACCGGATTGTCGTCACCGATGTCCTCGGTGAACGTCTCGCCGGTCTCACGGTTCAGGACGACGACGCGCACCATGCCCTCGAGGCAGACGAAGAGATCGTCCTGGCCGCGTTCGTGGTAGTGCAGCGCGCGAATCACGCCCCGGCGCGAACGCGCGAGGTTCGCCTGGCGGACGGGCTTCGGGAGCGCGCTCGCACGCATGAGCTCCTGGAACCAGCCCCGGTCGTCCTCGTGCCTCGTCAGCGGAACACGCGTGACCACTACTTGTTCGCACCCGTCTCTTCGATCAGCCGGCCGAGCTCGGCGAGATCGGCCCAGTGCTTGCCACCGTCGTGCCACCACCCGTCGACCCGGCGAACCTCGAGGTCTCCGCGCTGCGCATAAACACGATTGACGTCGGTGATCTCGAGCTCGCCGCGGCTCGACGGCTGCAGGCCGTCGATGATCTCGAACACGTCCGGCGGGAAGCAGTAGAGGCCGACGACGGCGTCGTTGGACGGAGGAGACCCGTACCGGGTGTCGACCCGCCCCGCCTTCTCCACGATGTCGGTGATGTTCCCCTGATCGTCGTAGGCGACGACGCCGAAGTTCTCCGGGTCCGGAACCTCCTTCACGAAGACGACGGCGCCCTCATGCCACGACTCGATCGCGTCGGCGTGGGCGTGCTCGAAGATGTTGTCGCCGAGGCAGACGACCAGCTGGTCGCCGGCTGCGAATTCGCGGGCCATCCCGACCACCTGGGCGATGCCGCCGGGCTCGACCTGAACCTTGTACGACAGATCGAGGTCGAAGAGCGCCTCGTCCCCCGTGCGCGAACGGACCTGGCCGTTGCCGAGCAGATCGATGAACTGGCCCGCATGGTGCTGGCCGGTGACGAGCAGCACCTCGCGGACACCGAGGCGCTGCAGGAGCTGGAGCGGGTAATAGACCATCGGCCAGCGGCCGACCGGAAGGAGGTGCTTGTTCGTGACGCGGGTCAGCTCCTCGAGCCGGGTCGCGTTCCCTCCTGCGCAGATCAGGCCCTTCATGCGCGCGATGCTACAGCGGTCGCTTCCGCGTCATGACACGAGCCGCGTCCGCGAGATCAGCCAGAACGAGCCCTCGACCGACGGACCGATCAGCAGCGCGAAGATCAAGGTGCCGACACCGGCGCGGCCGCCCAATGCAAACCCGGCGAGCAGAACCGTCCCTTCGAGCAGCGCGCGCACGGCGCCGATCCGCACATGCGTGCGAAACGCGCCGACGAGCATCAGCGAGTCTCGCGGGCCTGCCCCGAACGCCGCCCCGATGTAGAACGCCGAGCCCACACCGAACAGGACGAGCCCGAAGGCGAGCAGTGCTGCTCGCGCTCCGAGGGGCCACGTTGCCAGTTCCTGGACGAACCCGAGCGGCTGCACGATCACGATGAAGAGCCCGATCAGCGCGGCGTTCGCAACCGTCCCTGGGCCTGGTCTCGAACCGAGCGACCAGGCGAGAAAGAGGACGGCCACGGCAACCACCTCGTTCGCGACCCCGAACGAGAGCGGGGTGTGGTTCGCGATTCCTTGATGGAGCACATCCCACGGCGGCAGGCCGAGCCGCGACTCGAGAAACGCGAGAATGCCGCAGGCGCAGAGAAAGAGGCCGGTGACGAGCCAGACCGCCCGCGCGGCTCTCCCGCCACGCAGGACGGGAGCCGCGTGCACGGTCGGACGTTAGCCTGCGGCGGCCGGACTACGGCGGCCGAGCACCAGCCCGAGCCAGATCAGCACGACGCCCAGACAGCTGAAGACGAGGGGCGACACCCACGGGCGGTCTGCGGCGCTGCCCCCCGAGAAGAAGACCACCCGGACATGCGTCCACTCCAGCGCGAAGTGGATCGACGCGAGCAGCAGGCCGATCGTGCCGAACACGGCCCAGCTCGAGCGGCCGGTCGGCTGCGAGAAGAACACGAAGACGACGGCGGCGATTGCGATCAGACCCCACTCGAAGTTGCCGCCATGCCAGAACCACAGAAGGCTCCCGCCGATCAGGAGCCCGGCGCCCACGTGGAGCCAGAAGCCGTACGGACGGCGTGCACCCGAGTCCACCGCGAGTGCGAACGTCAGATAGAAGAGGCCCACGAAGAGCGTCACGACGGCCGACCAGCCGCCGCCGTTCGACAACAGGTCGGTAACCGCGATCCAGCCGGCGAGCACCACCTGTGCGACGAGCAGCGGAAAGCGGAAGGCGCGGACGGCGACGACCGCCGCGAGAAGCCAGAGCAGCTCCAGCAGGAACCGCGCAGCGTGGAAGCCACGGAAGCTCGAGGACGTGGGTGATGCGGACTCCCAGCCGAACCAGGTCCACAGGGCGCCGAGGAACGCCACGAATGCGATCACGGCGACGAACGCGAAGACGCCTGCGGCGACCGGGTGGGCCGTGCGGCGGAAGCCTGTCGCGGCCGTGGCCAGCAGCAGGAGCACGAGCAGCGTCCAGCCGGCATAACCTGCCGACCCTGCTCTGGTCGCGAGATACGTGAGCCAGGCCCCGGTGGCACCGAGCACCGTCAGGCCGCCGGCGTAGACGAGGAAGCTCCAGGCGGACCAGCGCGGGTGAACGACCTCCACGGGCTCATCGTCCGCCGGGGATCGGACAGACAGACCACGCTGTCGCGAAGGGCTGGACGGGGTACCGTTCGCACTGGATGACACGCCGGGACGTCGACAAGCTGCAGGAGGAGATCGAGGAGCTGTTCGCGGATCTCTGGCAGGTGCCGCGGTTCTCCGGCCTCCGCCACGGCTTTCGCCCGAACGTCGACTGCTTTCACACCGACGAGCCGCATGCGCTGACGGTGGTCGTGGAGCTCCCCGGCGTGGAGGCGCAGTCGATCCGCGTCGTCGCAGGCGAGCGGCTCCTCGTGATCGCAGGCGAGCGAAAGCGGCCCCAGGTCCCGGGGCGCGTCTACCAGCAGGTCGAGATCGAGTACGGGCCGTTCCAGCGGCACGTCCGTCTCCTCGAGGACGTCGACCCGGAACGTGCGGAGGCGCGCTTCGAGCACGGCGTGCTCACGATCGAGCTGCCCGTGATCGAGCACGCGCCCCCTGCCGGCCGCTACCGGATCACGGTCGAGCGCTTATGAGCCGTAGGCTCGACGGAGGCTCACAAAGAGCGGAGGTGCCGGCTTTGCCGGCGCCGGAGCGGAGCCTGAGCCGTAGGCTCGACGGAGGCTCACAAAGAGCGGAGGTGCCGGCTTTGCCGGCGCCGGAGCGGAGCCGTAGGCTCGACGGAGGCTCACCAAGAGCGGAAGTGCCGGCTTGACGGAGATCGGCTTCGAGGTCGCGGAGCCGGAAGAACAGCAGCTCGAGTTTCCGGCTGCGCTGCCGGTGCTGCCGCTGAAAGAGACGGTGGTCTTCCCGCAGTCGATGTCGCCGCTCGCGATCGGCCAGGAGCGCTCGGTGCAGTTGATCGACGACGTGGTCGCGGGCGACCGGCTGCTCGCGCTCATCACCACGAGGGACGGGTCGGTCGAGTTGCCGGGCTGGGCCGACATCTACGAGGTCGGGACGATCGCGCTCGTTCACAAGATGATCAAGGTCCCCGACGGGACGCTGCGCATCCTCGTCCAGGGCATCGAGCGCGTCCGCCTCGAGAATCAACTCGACGTCGACCCGTATCTGCTCGGCGAGTTCAGCGCGCTCCCGGACGTGCTGGAGGAGACACCTGAGCTCGAAGCACTGACACGGAACGTGCAGGGGCTGTTCGCACGCATCATCGGCCTCGCGCCTTACCTGCCCGAAGAGCTGCAGCTCGCCGCGGCGAACGTCGACGACCCGAGTGCTCTGTGCCATCTGGTCGCGTCGACGCTCCGCACGATCAGGACCGAGGAACGGCAGGAGATCCTCGAGCAGGTCAACGTCGAGCAGCGGCTGCGCACGGTCTCCGCGATCCTGAGCCGCGAGCTCGAGGTGTTCGAGCTGGGATCGAAGATCCAGTCGCAGGTCCAGTCGGAGATGGAGAAGGGCCAGCGGGAGTACTTCCTGCGGCAGCAGCTGAAGGCGATCCAGCAGGAGCTCGGGGAGAACGACCCCGAGCAGGCGGAGATCGCAGAGCTGCGCGAGCGGCTCGACGCACTCGGTGAGCTGCCCGAGGAGGTGCGCAAGGCGGCCGACCGCGAGCTCCAGCGGCTCGAGAAGCTCCCCTCCGCCGCGGCCGAGTACGGCGTCATCCGCACGTACCTCGAGTGGATCATCACGGTGCCCTGGTCGACCTACACGAAGGACGACCTCGATCTGGAGCACGCCCGCGCGGTGCTCGACGCCGACCACTTCGACCTCGAGAAGGTCAAGGACCGCATCATCGAATACCTCGCCGTCGCGAAGCTCCGCAACGAGGTCTCCGGGCAGATCCTCTGCTTCGCCGGACCGCCCGGTGTCGGGAAGACCTCGCTCGGCCACTCGATCGCGAACGCGCTCGGGCGGAAGTTCGTGCGGCTCTCGGTGGGTGGAGTGCGCGACGAATCGGAGATCCGGGGCCACCGCCGGACGTACATCGGCTCGATGCCCGGCTCGATCATCCGCTCGCTGCGCGATGCGGAGTCGGCGAATCCACTCGTTCTGATCGACGAGATCGACAAGATGGGCAACGACTGGCGCGGTGACCCGGCGAGCGCGATGCTCGAGGTCCTCGATCCGGAGCAGAACCGTACGTTCCGCGATCACTACCTCGATCTGCCGTTCGACCTCTCAAAGGTGCTCTTCATCTGCACCGCCAACACCCTGGACACGATCCCAGGGCCGCTGCTGGACCGCATGGACGTGATCGAGCTGTCGGGCTACACCGAACAGGAGAAGCTCGGGATCGCGAAGCGCTACCTGCTGCCGAAACAGCTGGAGCTGCACGGCCTGCAACGGTCCCAGCTGACGCTCTCCGACAAGGTGCTGCGGTCGGTGATCCGCGAGTACACCCGTGAGGCCGGCGTGCGCAACCTCGAACGCAGGCTCGCCGACGTCTGCCGCAAGGCGGCGACCCAGGTGGCGAAAGGGCGCGCACAGAAGATCCGCGTCGACGACGCGCGGCTGCGTGAGTGGCTCGGCGCCAGGCGCTTCTCGGGAGATGTACGCAAGCGCACCTCCGACGCGGGGGTCGCCACCGGTCTGGCGTACACCACGGCGGGCGGCGACGTGCTCTTCATCGAAGCGACCGCCTACGCCGGCAAGGGCAAGCTCACGATCACCGGGCAGCTCGGCGACGTGATGCAGGAGTCGGCGCAGGCCGCACTGTCGTGGGTACGGTCGCACACCGCCGAGATGGGATTGGCGGACGACTGGTTCGCGAGCCACGATCTGCATATCCACGTTCCGGCCGGGGCCGTGCCCAAGGACGGGCCGTCCGCGGGCGTGACGATGGCGACCGCGATTGCGTCGCTCGTACGAGGTGAGCCCGTCGCGGAGGACGTCGGCATGACCGGTGAGATCACGCTCACCGGTCAGGTGCTTCCGATCGGCGGACTGCGCGAGAAGTCGCTGGCCGCACAGCGTGCTGGGCTCAAGCGGGTGATCTTCCCGCGCGAGAACGAGCCCGATCTCGACGAGCTCCCGCCAGAGGCCCGCGCCGCGATCGAGTTCATCCCGGTGGACACGATCGAGGAGGTCTTCGCTGCCGCCTTCGACGGCAAGCGCCGGGCTCGACCCCGCGCCGCACGGGGAATCGAACGCCAGGCGGCTAAGCCGGCCGGAAGCTCGTAAGCAGGTCGGAGCAGAACGCGTCGGAGGACGACGTGCGGAAACGGCAGAGCAGCTGGTACTCGCGCTTCCCGATCAGGACGAAGGTGTACTGGTCGACGTGACCGTCGACCTTCACGTCGAAGCGGTGCGACTTCACGCCGCCGGCGGTCACCGTCTGCATTCCAGCGAGCGTTCCCCCCGTTTCGCGCGCGATCGTCTTCATGCGCAGCTCGAGCTCCTGGGCGACGCGGCCGAACAGCGGGGCCGTGTAGGCCCTGACGAGCGGGAAGGTGGACACCTGGACGAGCTCCGAGCCCTGGGAGGCGGCCGAGCCCCGAATCGAGTGCTGAACGTGCCAGCCCACCGGCGCCTTGAAGCTGAATCCGCGGCCCTTGACGATCTGCGACTGCGCCTTCGGCTCGCTCGACCCGCCGCAGCCTGCGAGGATGAGCACAGCCAGAAGGAGCGTTTGTTTGCTACGTAAGGTCCAGGGCATCAGACGCGAGGTATCGAGGCGAAAGGATCCAGCAAGCATGGTCAAGACAAAAGACAAGGTTTACGACGCGGCGGAGAACGTCAAACCCTACGTCGAACGAGCGATGAACGACGACAAGCTGCGCGCGGACGTGATGAGCGCGTTCGCGACGGCGAAGGACCTCTACACCGAGTTGGTCGGCCCCCGTGGCGCGGTCACCCTCGCCGCACGGGTCGCAACCGACGACGAGATCCGCGAGCGGCTCAGGGCTGCGGTCGACGATCTGAGGAGCGCAGCCGACCGGCTCCAGGGCAAGAGGTCGCACAGTGGACGCAACACGACGTTGCTGATCGCCGGCATCGCGCTCGGCATCCTCTTCAACCCCGTCACCGGGCCCGAGACGCGCAAGTGGGTCAAGGACATGATCGGCGGCGGCGAGGACGAGTTCGGCGGCGACTATCCGTCCTCGAACGGCAGCCCCACAACCTAGTAGCAGAGGTTTGCGCGCGTTCCGGCTAGCCGCGCCCGAGATCGGTCGTCGGGGCGGGAACGGTCGGAACGAGCGTCTGCATCAGCGCTGACGCCTTCAGCGGCGTGAGCGCGCGCTCGAGCGAGCCCGGATCGAGCCCGTCGGCGGTGGAGATGTCGTTCATGCCGAGGAGGATCGCGCCGGGCTCGGGCGCGGCGGGGCCGCCGGGAACCGACGGCGCCCAGCCGGCGGCGACCGGGAACGGCAGGTCCTTCTGGTGCTTCCAGGCGTCGAGGTACGGCGTCGGGTCGACGGCGCCGTCGTAACCGAGGTAGAGCAGGGACACCGGGTGCACCTCGAAGTGCAGGTGGTACGGCGTCCCCTCCGCATCGCCCGTGTTGCCCATGAAGCCGACGACCTCGCCTGCCTTCACATGGGCGCCGTTCGTCGCGGCCGCCGAGAACGCAGAGAGATGCGCGTAGTAGAACTGGTTTCCCTGCTGGTCGAGGATCCAGAGGCGATTCCCGCCGATCTTGTTCCAGCCGACCGAGAAGACCGTTCCGTCGGCGACGGCGAGGAGCGGCTGGCCGAGCTGGCCGAAGATGTCGTCGCCGTGGTGATACGTGACGTCGGAGCGGGAGGCACCGAAGGTGTCGATGTAGGAGGACGGCCCGTAGACCGGGAAGACGTAATGGCCGGCGGTCAGCTTGGGGTGGAGCTTGAGCGGGCCGGACGTCTGCGTGCCGTTCTGTTTCGGGCGGAGCCGCGGCGCATCGCCGGCGCTCGGGTCGTACTGCGGCTCGGGGACGGTCGCGGTCGTGGTCGTGCTCTCCGTCGTCGTGGCGGGTGGCGCGGTCTGGGCGGCGGCCTCGGCATAGCCGACCTGGATCTCGCTCGACGCCGGCAGACCATCGTGATCCGCGGTCAACTGCACGTCGAGCTCGGTGACGAAGCCGCGGTAGCCACGAGCTCCGGTGGCCGCACTCAGATCGGCGCCCTTCGTGTCGATCGCCAGCTGCCCCCAGTTGCCGAGCGCGATCTTCGCTGCGCCCGGAACGACGGGCTGACCGTCGACCACCAGGTTCGTGATGCTGCTCCCGTTGGTGTTGCCGCCCGCGCCGGAATACCCGGTGCCGGCCGACGCACGAGCCGTGACGGCGTCGGCGGTGATCTCACCCTTGAACAGAGACAGCGCCGTGACGACGCTCTCTGAGGTCGCCGAGGCATTCGCCAGGACGGCGGTGGTCGCGCTCGCGGTCGTGGACTGTGCGGAGACGATGGAACCGTCGGAGGGATACGAGAACACCGTGCCCGCCGAGGGAGCCGCGTCCGGCGGCGACGCGACCGTCGGAGTGGTCACCGCTGCGGCTCCTGGCGTCGTGATCTTGATCGCCCACGCGCTGGCGGCGCCGCTCGGGGCGCGCGCGGGCCCCTCAGCGCCGGCCGACCCGAAGGCGAGCAGCGCGAGGGGCAGTAGCAGTGCGAGGCGGCGGCGCACCACCCTTGATTCTGCCAGGGATCGAGGATTCCTCAGGCGGTCGCCTCAACCGAGCTGTCTGCGAGCGAACTCGCGGAACCGCTCGCGCGCCGCTTCGTCCGGTCCGATCGGCTCCTCGACGCGGTAGCGCGGGTCCGCGGCGATCTCGTCGGCCAGCGCGCGCAGCTCGCAGACGACGGCCTCCCTGTGGCCCGGATCGCGGAGAAGCGCATCGATCCAGGTCTCCGTGCCGTCGTAGTCCGGCTCGTCGCTTTCGACGAGGAGCTGGCCGAGCACCAGGCCGACCCGGATGTGGGCAAACGTCCGGAAGGCGAGGATCGCCTGCGGGCCCGTGACGCGCTCGCCGATCTCCGGATGCTCCGCCTGGAGCTGCTCGATGATCGGGCCGATCGGTTCGTCGACCAGCGGAGCCCAGAGGTCGTCGTGCTCGCTCATCGGCTGGAGTGTTCACGATCGGCGCCGCAGGCGCCAGACGAGATGCGCCGCCGTGAACAGCAACAGTACCCCGAAGAGCCGACGCAACGTGCCGTCCGACAGGGATTCGGCCACCTTCACCCCGCCCTGAACGCCGATGATCGCCGCCACCCCGATCAAGGCGGCAGCCCGAATGTCGACGTTTCCATAACGCCGCTGACGCCACGTGCCGACGACCGCCGTCGGGAGGATCGCAAGCAGCGACGACGCCTCCGCATGCAGCTGCGTCAGCCCGAGCACGAGGACGAGCGTCGGCACGAACAGGATGCCCCCGCCGACTCCGAAGAGACCTGCCAGGACTCCGCCGAGCGCGCCGATCACGATCACGAGCAGGATCGTCATACCAGCAGGCGCACCCCGACGGCGGCGAGCAGCAACGCGAATCCGTACGAGAGCTTCTCCACCGGGATCCGCTGCTGCGCGGTCGTCCCGAGGAGAACTCCGAACACCGCGGGGATCCCGACAAGTGCGGCAGCGCCGACCTTCACGTCACCGTGAAACCCGTAGGTCACGGCGCCCGCGACCGACGAGACGAGGATGGCGGCAAGCGATGTACCTGCAGCCCGCCGCTGGTCGAAGGCGAAGAGCACCGTGAGCAGCGGCACGATCACGATTCCGCCGCCGACGCCGAAGACCGCGCTGAAGAAGCCTGCCACGAGCCCGATCGCAAGCAGCTTCAGCACCTCTCGTACTCTACGCGGGTGGATCCGCTCAGCCTGTTGAGCTCCGACCCGCGCCGAGCGGCGCTCTTCCTCGACGTGGACGGCGTGCTCGCCCCGATCGTGCCGCGCCCCGAGGACTCGTCGGCACCACCCGCGACCCGCCGGGAGCTCGAGCGGCTGGCCCGTCGGTATGCCCTCGTCGCGTGCGTCACGGGCCGGACCGGCGACGTTGCGCGGGCGATCGTCGGGGTCGACAGCCTGCGCTACGTCGGCCAACACGGCCTCGAGCTCGAGCCGGCCGCCGCGGACTGGGCCGATCGCGTTCATGCGTTTGCGCGCGAGTGGCCGTGGCCCTGGCAGGAGGCAAAGCCGCTGACGGTGGCCTACCACTTCCGGCTCGCACCGGACGAGAGCGCGGCGAAGACCGAGCTCGAGGCGGTCGCAGCGGCGGCGGCCTCCGCCGGCCTGCGGCCGCGTTGGGGGCGGATGGTGCTCGAGGTGCTCCCCCCGGTGGACGCGACGAAGGGAACCGCCGTGCGCCACCTGCTCGAGGAGAGCGGACTGACGCGGGCGCTCTACGCCGGCGACGACACGACGGATCTCGACGGCTTCGCCGCGCTCGACGGGCTGGAGGCAGCGGTGCGGGTCGCGATCGTCTCGACCGAAGGCCCCTCCGAGCTCGCCGAGCGCGCCGACCTGATCGTGAGCTCGACGGAGGAGCTCCTCGAGCTGTTGAAGCGCCTCTAGTTCGGCGGGTGCTCTACCTGCGATCCTCTTGCCGCCGAGCCGGTCGTGCAATCAGAAGCCGAGCCGCTCTCGCAGCTGGCGGGCCTGCCGGCGCGCGACATCGAGCTCGGTCTTCTGTGCGTCGGCGAGCTGCAGGCGCAACCGCTCCGGTGAGGTTCGGCGCACGCCTGCGACCTTGCCCAGGTTGACGAGATACGAGCGGTGAATGCGCACGAACCGGCTCGACGGCAGTTTCTCCTCGAGCTCTCCGAGTGACGCCGTGCAGAGATACGAGCGGTCGTAGGTGTGCACGCGGCTGTAGTCGCCGTCGGCCTGGGCGTAGTGCACCTGGTCGTAGTCGAGCAGCTCGGTGCCACCCGCCGACACGACGGGGACTTTCTCGACGGGCAGGACGTTCTCGACCGAACGCTCTCGCAGACGCTCGACGACACGCGCGAGCCGGTCCGGGTCGACCGGCTTCAGGAGATAGTCGAACGCCTCGACGGCGAAGGCATCGACGGCGTACCGCTCGTGCGCGGTCACGAACACCACGGCAGGCGGGTCGGCGCGCTCACGCACGAGGGGCGCTGCCTCGACGCCGCTCAGTCCCGGCATCTCGACGTCGAGAAAGACGACGTCGGGCGCAAGCGCCCGGGCGAGGTCGAGCGCCTCCTGCGCGCCCGCCGCCTCGCCGACGACATCGACACCGGCCTCGCCGGCGAGCAGGTACCGCAGCTCCGACCGCGCCGGTGCTTCATCGTCGACGAGCAGGGCACGGATCATCGGGTCACCGGCACCTCGAGCCGCACGACCGTCCCGAACGGGAACGAGCGCAACCGGACGCTTTCGCCGTAGTGCGCGATCAGTCGCTGATTGACGTTCGCGAGCCCGAGGCCGGTGCCCTCACCCACCCCGACTCCGGGCTCGAGGACACGTTCGATCACTTCCCGCGCGATCCCGCGACCGTCGTCGCGGACGGTGACGTGCAGCCGGCCGCGCCTGACCCGCGCGCGAACCAGCAGGTGCAGCGGCCGATCGGTCTTGCCGTGCTTGATCGCGTTCTCGACGAGAGGCTGGACGAGCAGCGGCGGCAGCCTGACCGCGAGTGCATCCGGTGCCGCGTCGACCGTCACCTCGAGCTGCGAGCCGAACCGCGCTTGCTCGAGCTCGAGATAGCTGCCAACGTGCCGCAGCTCCTCCTCGAGGGTGATGAACTCACCCGGCCGGGCGAGCCTGCTGCGGAGATGGTCTGCGAACGCGAGCACCAGCCGCCGCGCGCGTTCCGGCTCGGTGCGAATGAACGAGGCGATCGTGTTCAGCGCGTTGAAGACGAAATGCGGTTCCATCTGCGCCTGCAGTGCGGTGGTCGTGGCGGAGTGGAGCTCCGACAGCTGAAGCTGCGCCGAGAGCTGGGTACCGAGCAGCTCGAGTGTCTCGACGGCCGTCTCGCCGAGAGGTGATCCCGCCGTCGCGTACACCACGACTGCGCCGCCGGGACCGTCGGTCAGCTGCAGCGGGACGACCGCCGCGGCGCCGAGCGGACAGGCGGGGTGCGCGCACTCGGTGCGGATACCCAGGGGCGCGAGCAGCGGGCGCCCCTGCGCGAGGGCTTCATACACGGGACGGATCGGTTGGTCTCCGGCCCCATGATGGTCGGCTCCCGCACCGACGAACGCCAGCACCTCATGGGTGTCCGTGACCGCAACCGCGCCGAAGCCGAGCTTCTCGAAGAGCTCGTAGGCGACGGTGCGAGCGGCCGATTCGGTCAAGCCGCGCCGAAGCTCGGGCAGCGTCGCCTCGAGCAGTTCGAGCACCGGCGCCTGGCGCCTGGGCCTGCGCACGCGGGGCATGATCCGGATTGTGCACGTGAACGACGAAGTCCTTGCGCCGCTGCGGGCCAGATACGGCAGTCCGATCGATCTGGAGTGGAGCGGCGAGATCACAGAGCGGGAGCACGCGCTCGCGACCTACAACCCGGATCGCACCCACGACGTGACCCTCTTCATCCTCGACCCGGGCGACCGGATCGCCCTGATCCGCAAGCCGCACTTTGCAAGCGGGATCTGGCGGCCGCCAGGCGGGGGCATCAAGCCCGGCGAGGATTTCGCTCTCGGTGCCGAGCGCGAGGCATTGGAGGAGACCGGCGTTCGCGCCCGGCTCGAGCGCTATCTGGTCGCGACGCACGCATCGTTCATCTTCGGATCGCAGACGCTCTCGTGGCAGACCCATGTGTTCTCGGCCCGCACGACGGACACGGTGCTCGCACCGCGCGACACGGACGAGATCGCAGCTGCCAGGTGGGGAACGCTGACGGAGCTCGCCGGGCCTCTGCGCGAGCAACTGCTGGCGACGGGGCATGCGCTCTGGCGCTACCGGGTCGCGCTGCACGACGCCGCGCTCAGGGCTCTTCGCGAATGAACGAGTAGCCGACGTCGAGCGGGTTGGGCGGATACTCGACAACACGGGACTCACCGTTTCGCCGCCAGCCGTGCTTCTCGTAGAAGCGACGTGCGCGGCGGTTCTCGTCGAGCACCCAGAGCTTGACCTCGGCGCAATCGGGCAGAGCGGCCAGCGCCGCATCGTGCAACGCGACGGCGACGCCCGTGCCCCAACCCTCCGGCACGACATAGAGGCCGTGCAGCCAGCACGCATCGATTGCCGCGAGGCCCACGCCGGCGCCGTCCCGCTCCGCAACGAAGACCGCACCCCGAAACGTCCGCCAGCGCTCGCGCACCGCGTCGTCGGGATACGGAAACTCGTCGGGTGGATAGATGTGCGACAGACCTGCCAGCGAGGCCGCCCGCTGGAGGGCGAAGTGCAGCTCGGCCTCGGCGTGACCGGAGCGCCTGATCGCGAGCGTCATGCCAGCACGTCGAGCACGCCGGGGATCGACGTGACGCGCGGGCCGTCCCAGTCGTCGAGCCCCGGCCAGAGCGGCCCCTCCCCCTGACGATGGATGAGGATGGCATCCATCCCGACGCGGCGGGCGCCGGCAAGCTCGTCGTTCGCGCCGTCGCCCACGAACACGGTTTCGTGCGGCTCGAGCCCGAGCAGCCTGCAGCAATGCAGGTAGATCTCCGGATCGGGCTTCGACATGCCGACGCTCGACGAGAACACCTCGGCATCGAAGAGGCCGTCGAACTCCGTCTCCGGCCAGAGCGTCTCGATGTCCTCGCTGCAGACCGTGATCAACCCGACCAGGTAGCCGTCCGCGCGCAGCCGGCGCAGTGTCTCGACCGCTCCGGGCCGCGGCACGAGGGACTGTCGGTGATGACGCAACCGGAGGGCGCAGATCTCGTCGTGCAGGTCGGCCGGAACACCAGCCTCGGAGAGCGCGACCCGGATCGGTGCGTTGTACCGCGTCGTCGAATGGCTCCAGCGCTCGCCGAAGTCCCCGCCGACGATCGCGGCGACCTCGTTGCCGAGGGCCTCGGCGGCCACCGGATCCCAGTCGATCAGCGTCTCCCACAGATCGAAGATCACGCCGCGGTAACGCCTACCGGCACCTAGACCACCGGCACGCACGAGCGCAGCACCTCCCACGAGCGGCGGATGTCTTCCTCGGTCGTCTGCACGTTGCCGATCGCCAGGCGGATCACGTCCTGCCCGCGCACGCTCGCCGTGGCGACGAACAACTCGCCCGTCGCGGTCGCGGCGCGCGCAAGCGCGACGTTGTCGGCGTCTACATGCCTGAAGCAGACGGTCGAGAAAGGATGCGGCGCCACCACCTCCCACCCGGGCTCCTCCTCGACGAGGCCGGCGAAGAGCTGCGCGAGACGCACGTGCTCCCGGATCAGCGCGCGCAGGCCGTCAGCGCCGTACCAGCGCAGCACGGCCCACAGCTTGAGCGCGCGGAAGCGGCGCCCGAGCGCAGGCCCGTAGTCCTTCAGGTCGACCGCCGTCTCGGTCGCCGCCAGATAGTCCGGCACGAGGGAGAACGTCTCGTAGAACGCCTCGGGCCGCCGCGTCCACAGTGTCGAACAGTCCATCGGCGTGAAGAGCCATTTGTGCGGGTTCACAACGACGGAGTCGGCGCGATCGACGCCGTCGAGGCACCAACGAAGCTCGGGGCAGATCGCGGCAGAGCCTGCATACGCCGCGTCGACGTGCAGCCATACATCGGCCTCTTCACAACGACGGCCGAGCTCGGGCACCGGATCCACCGACGTCGTGCCCGTGGTGCCGACCGTCGCGACCACAGCGGTCGCGTCGGCGAGGTCGAAGTCGGGCCGCATCCGGAACGCTTCGTCGACCCCGACCGCGCGAAACTCGAGCCCCACGAGCCGCGCGGCCTTCTCGACGCTGATGTTCGCCAGCTCGGAGGCGTAGACCACGCCACCCGGCTTCCTCGACCGCGCCGCTGCGAGCGCCGCGACGGTCGCGGTCGAAGCCGTGTCCTCGATGTGGCCGTGCCAGCCGCGCGGCAGCCCGAGGAGCTGCGCGAGCCAGTCCAGCACCGTCACCTCGAGCTCCGTCGCCGCCGGGGACGAAATCCAGGTCATGTTGTTGACATTCAGCGCGGCGATCAGGAGCTCGGCGAGGATCCCCGGCTCGGAGCCGGTGTTGGCGAACCACGCGAAGAAGCGGGGATGGTTCCAGTGCGTGAGCCCCGGCAGGATCAGCTCGTCGAGGTCGCCCAGGAGCGCCTCGAAGGGCTCGCCCTGCTCGGGCGCCGCAGCAGGAAGAGCGGCCCGGACCGCACCCGGCTCCACCCGCGTCGCGACCGGCAGCTCGCCGACCCGCCGCAGGTACGCGTCGACCCAGTCGGAAGCCACGGTCAGATCGTCACGGAATGTCATCTCTTCTTCCGCAGCTTCTCGATCTGCTTCCAGGTGCGCGTGTTGAGCACGTCGTCCTTCGTCAGCCAGGCGCGTCGCGCCTGGCCGACACCCAGCTCGACGTAGTCGAGCGCGGCGACCTGGTGCCCGTCGGAATCGATCACGACCTTCAACCCGGCCTCCCGGGCAGCACGAGCGTGGACGTCGCTCAGGTCGAGCCGGTCGGGCTGCGAGTTCATCTCGATGAACGTACCCGTCGCGAGTGCGTGCTCGATCACCCGCTCGAGGTCGAGAGGCGAGGGCTGGCGCTTGCTGATCCTGCGGGCGGTCGGATGGCCGATGCAGTCGACGTACGGGCTGTCCATGGCAGCCATGATTCGTTCGGTCGGATTGTGATCGAACCGCGAATGCGTCGAGGCGACCACCCAGTCGCGCGTTGCGAGATCAGCATCGTCGACATCGAGTGTCCCGTCGGGCCGGATGTTGACCTCGATTCCCTTGAGGATGCGGAACGGGGCGACCTGCTCGTTCAGCTCGTCGATCGCCTCCGACTGCCGTTGCAGCAGGTCGCCTCGCAGCCGCTGCGAGTGATCGCAGACCGCGTAGTACGCGTACCCGCGCGCCCGCGCGGCCGCCACCATGTCCTCGAGGGTGTCCTTGCCGTCGGACCACGTCGTGTGCGTGTGCAGATCACCCCGCAGGTCGGTCAGCTCGACGAGCTGCGGCAGCGTTCCGTCGCGGGCAGCGGCGAGCTCGCCGCCATCCTCGCGCAGCTCCGGCGGGATCCAGTCGTACCCGAGAAAGCCGTAGACGTCCTCCTCGCTCGCAAAATGATGCTCCTGGCCGGTCTCGACCTCCGTCACCGAGTACTCCGACACCGAGTAGCCGCGCCGGACCGCATCCTCGCGCAGCGCGACGTTGTGGTTCTTCGAGCCGGTGAAGTGCTGCAGCAGGTTGCCGTAGCTCTCCGGCGGCACGACCCGAAGGTCGAACCTCGAGCCGTCGTGTGAAACGACCGTTGCCTTCGTCGGCCCCTTGGCCGCCACCTCGACGACGAACCGCTGCGAGCAGAAGTAGTCGACCAGCGCGACGGGGTCGGTCGCGGTCGCGATGATGTCCAGGTCGCGGACGGTCTCGCGCATGCGCCTTGCCGACCCTGCGATCGAGACCTCCACCGACGCGGGATGCTCCCGAAGCACGTCGACGACGGCGCGCAGCTTCGGGAGCGTCGTCCCGAGCAGCGCCCGCCGCGGGCCCTGGGCCGCCTGCGGCTGCGCGAGCGCCGTTGCGATCTTCTCCTCCGTCCCGGGCCCGATGCCGGCGTGGCCGCGCAGCTCGTGCGCATCGGCTGCGGCCTGCAGCGCGGCGACGGTCGTGATGCCGAGCTCCTGCCAGATCCGCCGGGCGGTCTTCGGGCCGAGCCCCGGCAGCCGCATGAAGACGGCGACCTCGGCCGGCACCTCCGCCTTGCGCTTGGTCAGGGCGTGAACCTCGCCGTCGTTCACGACCTGGACGATCTTCTCCTCGATCGTCTTGCCGATGCCCTGCAGTAGCTTCGCCTTCCCGTCGAGCGCCAGCTGTGCGACCGACGTCGGCGTCTCGCGGATCCGAGCCGCTGCCTTGCGGTAGGCCCCGATCCTGAACCCGTCCGCTCCCTCGAGCTCCATCAGGTCGGCGAGCAAGTCGAACTGCTCCGCGAGCAGCTCGTTCCGCGGGAGTTCGGCCACGTAGCGATCATAGGCGCGGCGATGAACGCGACCGTCTGCCTCCCGACCTACAACGAACGGGCGAATCTCGAACCGATGCTGCGCGCGCTCGAGCAGGTGCTTCGGCCGGGCGACCGCGTGCTCGTGATCGACGACAGCTCCCCGGACGGGACCGGCGAGGTCGCCGACCGGCTCGCCTCCGAGCTGGACTTCGTCGACGTTCTGCATCGCCCTGCAAAAGAGGGGCTGGGGCCGGCCTACCTGGCGGGCTTTCGCCGGGCGCTGACCACCAACGCGGAGCTGATTCTCGAGATGGACTGCGACTTCTCGCACAATCCGCAGGACGTTCCCCGGCTGATCGCAGCTGCCGAGGAGGGCGCCGACCTCGTGCTCGGGTCCCGGTACGTGCAGGGAGGGCACGTGGGGAACTGGGGCCTGCTCCGGCGCGCGATCTCGCGCGGCGCCTCGCTGTACACCGCCCTCTTTCTTCGGATGGGCGTCCACGACCCGACCGGCGGGTTCAAGTGCTTTCGCCGGCACGTGCTGGAGACGCTCGACCTCGGCGCGATCACGCCGCGTGGATACGCCTTCCAGATCGAGACCACCTACCGGGTCAAACAGGCCGGATTCCGAGTCGTCGAGATCCCGATCACCTTCAACGACCGGACCGCAGGCCACTCGAAGATGAGCAAAGCGATCGTGCTGGAGGCCGTGTGGGCCGTGCCCCTGCTGCGGCTGCGCGGGTAGCCTGCGACGCGTGCGCAGCGTCACCGACGAAACGTTCGACGACGAGGTCCTGAGCGCCGGGAAACCCGTCGTGGTCGACTTCTGGGCACCCTGGTGCGGGCCTTGCAAGGCGATCGAGCCGGCCCTCGCCGAGCTTGCAGCGGCGAACGAGGGCGTCGAGTTCGTGAAGATCGACATCGACGCCAACCGGCGCACGGCCGACCGCTTCAGCGTGCTCTCACTCCCGACCGTGATGCTCTTCCAGGATGGAGAGCCTCGCGAGACCGTCTACGGCGCACGGTCGAAGAAGCACTTCCAGAAGAAGTTCGAAGCCTACTTCTGAGCGCGGAAGTGCTCCCAGCCGGAGAGCTCGTACGGCTCACCGTCGCGGAACAGGCCCACACCCTCACCCGGCCGGACGCTCCCGATCACCGGCAGGCCACCGCCGTCGGAGACGGCGGCCAACAGTTCGAAGTCCTCACCGAACCCGAGGTCGGCGACGGTCGCGTCCGGCGCAAGCGGCACGGCGTCGAGCTCGATCTCGATCCGGACACCCGACCGCTGCGCAATGTGGCCGGCGTCGACGGCGAGCCCGTCCGAGACGTCGAGGAGGGCATGCGCGTGGCGCGCGAGTGCCTGGCCCTCGGCGAGGCGCAGCGGCGGGCGCACGTACGAGCCGGCGCGGAACGCCGCCCCCGCACCGCCGAGCGGGCCCGTGACGACGAGCACGTCGCCCGGCACGGCCCCGGCACGGCCCGGGACGCGCTCGCTCCTGCCGAGGGCGGTCACCGAGATGAGCACCGCCTCCGCGGCCGTCGTGTCACCGCCGACCACCCGCACGCCGGCCTCCGCGATCCCTTCGTACAACTCGATCACAGCGGCGGTCTCCGTGGTCTGCGGGAGCGCGAGGGTGACGAGCAGCGCCTCCGGGACAGCGCCCGAGGCAGCGAGGTCGCTCAGATTGACCGCAGCAGCGCGAAAGCCGAGCTCGCGCCAGCCGATCCAGTCGAGACGAAAGTGCACTCCTTCGACGAGTGCGTCCTGGGTGACGACCAGGTCGGCTCCGAGCAGCGCTGCGTCGTGCTCGACGCCGACGATCAGTCCGCGGCGTTCGAGCTCGGCGAGGAGCGCGAGCTCACCGCTCTCCGAGAGCCGCGTCAACCACCCTCCTCACGTTCGGATCGGCTGCCGCGCGGATCGTCGCAACGCCGGCCGCGCCGGCGTCGATGCAGTCGCCTGCGTTCGAGGCGTCGATGCCGCCGATCGCGACCACGGGAACCCGGGTGGCGGCGCAGATCGCACGCAGCCCCGCCAGGCCCAGCGGGGCCGCCGCATCCGCCTTCGACGGGGTCTCCCAGATCGGACCGGCGCCGAGATAGTCGGCGTCCGCGGCCTGCGCCTCCTCGAGCGTGGTGACCGAGCGGCCGAGCAGTAGGCCGCGAGCCCGGGCGCGAGCGGCGCCGGGATCACCCTGGCCGAGGTGCACGCCCTCTGCCCCGAGCGCGAGTGCGGCATCGACGTCGTCGTTGACGACGAACGTCACACCGAGCTCGGTGAATCCGGCTCCACGCTCGACGATCTGGTCCGTCGGCCCCTTCACCCGCAGCTGCACGACCGTGGCTCCGGCTGCAACTGCGCGGCGAGCGGTTTCGAGATCGGCGACAAGCGCATGCACTTTCACGAGGTGCGGGCTTTCGCATCGAGCGTCGCCGGATCGAGCGCAGCGAGCGAGTCGTACAGCGCGACGTGAAACGAGCCGGGGCCCTTCGCGCCGCGGGCAGCTTCCTCGCCGGCCACCCCGAACGCGACCAGCGCCTCGGCGGCGGCTTCCAGCGGACGCTCGCGATTGACCGCGAGGAAGCAGCCTGTGAGCGCGGACGACATGCAGCCGGTCCCCGTGATCGATGCCATCAGAGGGTGGCCGTTTGCAACGGCCACCACTGCGTTGCCGTCCGAGACGTGGTCGACCGGCCCGGTCACCGCGGCGACGAGGCCGAGCTCGGCCCCGGCAATGCGCGCAAGCGCGGCGGAATCGTCCGCCGCAGCGATCGACTCGACGCCGCGCATCTCGGCAGCCACGCCGACCAACGTGGCGACCTCGCCGGCGTTTCCACGCAGCACGGTCACGCGCACCTCCTCGAGCAGCCGCTTGGCCGTCTCGGTGCGATAGGCCGTCGCACCCGCGCCGACCGGATCGAGAACGACCGGCACTCCGTGCTCGTTGGCAGCCCGGCCCGCGATCAGCATCGCCTCCACCCAGTCAGGGGAAAGAGTGCCGATGTTCAAGACCAGTGCGCCGGCGATCGCGGCCATCTCGGCGACCTCTTCGCGCGCATGTGCCATCACCGGCAGCGCGCCGACGGCAAGCGTGGCATTCGCGGTCTCATTCATCACGACGTAATTGGTGATCTGGTGGACGAGCGGCCTCGCTTCGCGCAGCCGCCGCAGGGTGTCACCCGTTTGCATACGTTCCTTTCACGTTGAGGACGTCGACCGGGCCGTCGCCCGCGCCGAGCTCGGCCAGGCCGTTGCGAACTGCTTCTGTCGCGACGCGAGCGGCTCCACGTGCCGCGTCGGCGAGGGGCAGACCGCGTGCGAGCAGCGCGGCCAGCGTCGCCGAATGCGTGCACCCGGCCCCGTGCGTGGCTCGCACATCGAGCCGTTCGACGGGAATTGCGAGATGCTTGCGTCCGTCGAAAAGATGATCGACCGCGTCGTCGCCGTGACCGCCCGTGACGAGCGCCGCCGGCGCGCCGAGCGCGACGAGCCGCTCGGCGAGCTCCGCACGCGTCCCCTCGCCCGCGAGGGTGCGCGCCTCGGGCAGGTTGGGCGTCACGACCGTGGCGAGCGGGAAGAGCAGCGCCACGAGCGCGGCGACCGCATCGTCCTCGAGCAGCCTCGCACCCGACGAGGCAACCAGTACGGGGTCGACGACGAGCGGTCTCCGATGAGCCGCGAGGAACGCAGCCACCACTTCGATCACACGGCGAGAGTGGAGCATCCCCGTCTTCGCAGCGTCGACACCGATGTCCGAGTAGACCGCCTCGAGCTGCGCGAGGACGAAGGCCGTCGGCACCTCGTGCACAGCGGTGACGCCCGTCGTGTTCTGGGCGGTCAGGGCGACGATCGCCGACATTCCATGCGCGCCGGCTGCGGCGAACGCCTTCAGGTCGGCCTGGATCCCTGCGCCGCCGCCGCTGTCCGAGCCGGCGATCGTCAATGCTCTCGGAACCATCTGAAACAACGCTCCCTTCGCCGGTTCTAACCGGATCAGGTTCAACGGGTGTGATCTCAGCCCCGTGCAGGGCACCCCGGTAGCGCGAGGCTAGCATCGGCAAGGTGAGCGTCGACGTGCTGCGTTGGGAGGGGCTGCTCGAGGGTGAGGAGCTGGCGCACCTCGTCACCGAGCCCGCGCGCGAGGCACGGTGGGGGGCGCTGCCGGACGAGCTCGACCCGCGCGTGCGCGACGCCGTGGCGGTGCCACAGCTCTACGAGCACCAGCGCGCCGTGTGGGAGGCGTCGCACGGAGGAGCACACGTGCTCGTGACGACCGGCACCGCCTCGGGGAAGACGCTCGCCTTCAACCTCCCGGTGCTCGACGAGCTGGCACGTCATCCCAAGAGCCGCGCCCTCTACCTCTACCCGACGAAGGCGCTCGCCCAGGATCAGTTCCGCTCGCTGGCCGCGCTCCGCGTGCCCGGGCTCAAGCCCGCCATCTACGACGGCGACACTCCGGCCGAGCAACGGCAGCAGATCCGCAAGTGGGCGAACGTGATTCTCACGAACCCGGACATGATTCACATCGGCCTCCTGCCGAATCACGACCGCTG
Source organism: uncultured Thermoleophilia bacterium (assembly GCA_963806025.1). Lineage (GTDB taxonomy): Bacteria > Actinomycetota > Thermoleophilia > Gaiellales > Gaiellaceae > PALSA-600. Next base: position 179,832 of record CAWDWI010000004.1, read on the forward strand.
GGGCGATGTCCTCTCGAATCTCCGCTACGTGATCGTCGACGAGGCACACGTGTACCGCGGCGTGTTCGGGTCGCATGTGGCGAACGTCCTGCGGCGCCTGCGGCGCCTCGCTCGGATCTACGGCGCCGAGCCGCAGTTCGTGCTCGCATCGGCAACCATCTCGAACCCCGGCGAGCTGGGCGCGGCGCTGCTCGGCGAGCCCGTGACCGTGATCGGCGACGACGCCGCACCCCGGACGGAGCGCACCATCGTGCTCTGGAACCCGCCGCTGCTCGACGGGGAGCTCGGTCTCCGGGCGTCGGCGCTCGGCGAAGCCGCGCGCCTCCAGGCGATGTTCGTCGACCGCGGACTGCGCACGCTGACCTTTGCGAAGAGCCGAAAGGCCGCCGAGTTGATCCACCGGTTCACCGCCGAACGGCTCGGCGACGACACGCACCTCTCGCCGTATCGCGCCGGCTACACCGCGGCCGAGCGACGGGACATCGAGCGAAGGCTCTCGGCCGGGGAGCTGCTCGGCGTCTCTGCGACGAACGCGCTCGAGCTCGGGATCGACGTCGGGCTGCTGGATGCGGTCATCTCCGTGGGCTTTCCGGGCACGATCGCGTCACTGCGCCAGCAATGGGGGCGCGCAGGGCGTCGTGGCAACGGCCTCGCCGTGCTCGTCGCCACGGAAGATGCGCTCGACCAGTTCTTCATGCGAGAGCCCGACAAGCTCCTCGGCCGGCGCGTCGAAGCCGCGATTCTCGATCACACGAACCCGCGGGTGCTCGCGGGTCATGTGCGCGCCGCCGCCTACGAGGCGCCGCTGACCAAGAGCGACGAGGCGACACTCGGCCCGGAGGCGCTCGACGCGGCGCGGACCGACCCGGAGCTGAAGGACACGCCGGCCGGAATCGTCTGGGCCGGGAAGGATCACCCGGCGGCTCGGGTCTCCCTTCGCGCCACGGATCCCGACGCGTTCACCATCGTGGACGCCTCGACCGGTTCCGTGCTCGGCCTCGTCGAACGGAGCCGCGCGTACACAACCGTTCACGAGGGCGCGGTCTACCTCCACCGTGGCGAGTCGTTCCTCGTCCGCGAGCTCGACCTGACGACGCTGCACGCGGTGGTCGAGCCCTTCGCCGGCAACTGGTACACCCAGGCGAAGCAGGAGACGATGACCCGGATCGTCGAGCCGCGACAGGTGGAGTGGCGACTGGGCCTCGAACTGTCGTTCGGCGAGATCGAGGTGACCGAGCAGGTCGTCGGGTACGAGCGCAAGACGATCTCCGGCCAGGAGCGCCTCGAGCTCGTCGCGCTGGAACTGCCGCCCGCGACGTTCTCGACCGAGGCGGTCTGGTTCCTGCCCGAGCCGCACCAGCTCGCCGAGCTCGACGAGATGCCCAGGCTGCTCGGAACGTTGCACGCTGCGGAGCATGCGCTGATCGCGCTCCTGCCGCTGTGGGCGATGTGCGACCGCTGGGACATCGGCGGCCTCTCGACCAACATCCACCCGCAGACGGGCCGGCCTACCGTCTTCGTCTACGACGGCCACGCGGGCGGCATCGGGATCACCGAGCGCGGGTTCGACCAGTTCGAAGGCTGGGCGCGGGACACCGCGGCGATGATCCGAGGCTGCCCGTGCCACGACGGCTGCCCTGGTTGCGTGCAGAGCCCCAAGTGCGGCAACCTGAACGACATGCTCGACAAGCACGGCGCGCTCACCTTCCTCGAGCGGCTGCGATGAAGCCCCGCGCCCTCCTGCTCCACGGCGGCCCGGGCCTGCCGGACTACCTCGACCCGCTTCCCGAGGAGCTCGCTCCCGTCTTCGACCTGAACCGCTACACGCAAGGCCGGCACCTCGACGTGCCGGCGTTCGTCGCCGAGGCGCTGGAGCACCTGCGCGCGCCGTCCTGGATCGTCGGCCACTCCTGGGGCGGGTACCTCGCGCTGCAGGTGGCTGCGACAGCTCCCGACCGTGTGCTCGGCCTGGTGCTGATCGGATCGCTGGGAGCCGTCGGCGACGGTGGCTGGGAGGCAGCAGGCCATCGCCTTCTCTCACGGCTGACGGACGCCGAGCGTGCGGCGCTCGAGCGTGCGGCGCCCGGGGACGGGCTCGCGATCGTCTGGCCCGGCTACTTCTCGCACCGGGAGCTCGCCCCGCCGTACCCCGGCTGGCGCACCGACCCCGAGGTGCTCGAGTCGATCTACGCGTGGGTGCAGGAGCACGGCTCCGAGCTCGCCCCCGCGATCGCTGGGCTCGACGTGCCCGTCCTCATCCTGCACGGCACCTACGATCACATCCCGCTCGAGCCGGTCCAGGCGACCGCCGCCCTCCTGCCCGGCGCCGAGCTCCACATCCTCGAGGACATCGGCCACTTCCCCTGGCTGGAGCGCCCCGGCATCGTTCACGACGCCGTTGTCGATTTCGTTCCGTCCCGTTCGTCGTAGAAGCGACCACACCGCCGGAGGAGGCGAACGTGAAATACGCACTGTTGATCTATTCGGACGAAGCTTCGGACAACGGCTCGAGCCTCTCGGAGGCCGAGCAGAACGCGATCATGAACGAGTACTTCGCGATCTCGGAGCTGCCTGAGACGTTCCACGGCGCGCAGCTTCAGCCCGCCGCGACCGCGACCACCGTGCGCGTCGACGGCGGGAGCACGCTGACGACGGACGGACCGTTCGCCGAGACGAAGGAAGCACTCGGCGGCTTCTATCTGATCGAGGCGGACGACCTCGACACCGCGCTCGAGATCGCCGCGCGCGTGCCCGCAGCCCGCCTGGGCGGCAGCGTCGAGGTCCGGCCGCTCGTGGAGCGCTGACACTGCTCGAGCAGGTCTTCCGCGACGAGTGGGGACGCGTGCTCGCCTCACTGATCGGCTTCCTCGGCGACTTCGACCTCGCCGAGGAGGCCGCACAGGAGGCGTTCGCGATCGCCGCCGAACGCTGGCCGCGCGACGGCGTACCGGACAACCCGGGGGCCTGGCTGCAGACGACGGCACGTAACCGCGCCATCGACCGCATCAGGCGTGATCGCACGCTCGCCGTCAAGACGCAGCTGCTCGACGTGCCGGAGGCGATCGACGAGGACATGGAGGACACCCCGTTCACCGACGAGCGCCTCGAGCTCATCTTCACGTGCTGCCACCCGGCACTCGCGATCGACGCACAGGTGGCGCTGACGCTGCGCACGCTCGGCGGCCTCTCGACCGACGAGATCGCGCGCGCGTTCCTGATGCCCGAGCCGACGATGGCGCAGCGGCTGGTGCGCGCAAAGCGCAAGATCGCCGCGGCCGGCATCCCCTTTCGCGTGCCGCCCGCTCATCTGCTCCCGGAGCGGCTCTCAGCCGTACTGGCAGTCGTCTATCTCATCTTCAACGAGGGCTACGGCGGCCGCGGGGATCTGGCGGCCGAGGCGATCAGATTGGGCAGAGCGCTCGCCGAGCTGATGCCGGACGAACCGGAGGCGCTCGGGCTGCTCGCGCTCATGCTCCTCCACGACGCGCGGCGGGCGGCCCGGCTGCGCGACGGCGACCTGGTGCTCCTGCGAGACCAGGACCGATCGCTCTGGGACCAGGCGCAGATCGACGAGGGCCGGCGCCTGCTCGATCGCGCGCTCGCGCTCCAGGGCCGGGGGCCATACGTCGTCCAGGCGGCGATCGCGGCGCTGCACTCCGACGATCCTGTCGACTGGCCGCAGATCGCCGCCCTCTACGGCGAGCTCTCCCGCCTCACCGAGTCGCCGGTCGTCGAGCTGAACAGAGCGGTCGCGGTGGCGGAAGCGGACGGCCCGCTCGCCGGGCTCGAGATCATGGACCTGCTCGAGCTCGACAACTACCACTACCTGCACGCCGCCCGGGCTGAGCTGCTGCGCCGCCTCGATCGGCGCGACGAAGCGAGGGTCGCGTATGTCCGCGCGCTCGAGCTGGCCCACGCCGACCACGAACGGCGCTTCCTCGAACGGAAGCTCGCAGCGCTCTAACCGCCAAGATACGGCGGTGAGCATCGAGCGCATCAACGACTTCCGCCGGGCCGTCGAGCTCGCCGCCGCGGAGCGGCGCGAGCCGGCGCCGCACGGTGTCGGCCTCTTCGCCGACTCGGTGCCGAGCGTCTACGACGCCAACTACGTGTCGATCGAGGAGCCGATCGTCGATGCCGGCGAGCTTGCGACGGAGACGGATCGCGTCATGGAGCACTGCCACCATCGCCGCGTCGTCCTGGAGCAGGGCGGGGACGCCACGGCGGCCGCCCTCGCCGATCGTGGGTACGTGCGCTCGACGCACATCGTGTTCGCCCATCGACGCGAGCCGGACCGACGCGTCGACACCTCCATGGTGCGGGAGGTGGAGTTCGACCGGATCGAGCCGGTCCGAATTGCGACGACGATCGCGGAGCCCTGGGGCGACGACGAGATCGCCCGGCAGCTGAACGATGCGAAGCGGTTGATCATGCGGGCCGTCCCGACGCGCTTCTTCGCGGCGATCGTGGACGACCGCGTCGCCGCGTACTGCGAGATCCGCAGCGACGGCCGGACCGCCCAGATCGAGGACGTCGAAGCAGTGAGGGCGTACCGTGGCCGTGGGCTCGGCCGAGCGATCGTCCAGCACGCGCTCGACGAGGCACGTCGCACTCACGACGTGGTCTTCCTCGAGGCCCTCGCCGACGACTGGCCGCGCCGGCTCTACGCCAAGCTCGGCTTCGACGCTGTCGGCAAGCGCGACTTTCTGACGAGGTTCCCGCATCCGTTGACCCGCCTGCGTCTGCGCACGCCGCGGCTCGAGCTCCGGCTGCCGACGGTCTTCGAACTGCGGGAGCTGTACCAGGTCGCAGCGGCAGGGATCCACGACCCGGAGTTCATGCCGTTCGAGACCGCGTGGACCGACGGCCTGAACGAGCCGGACTTTCTCGCCTACCACGCCGCACAACTCGAAGGGTTCAGCTCGGCGAACTGGGAGCTCGGCCTGGTCGCCTTCCACGACGGCCGCCCGATCGGCGTGCAAGCGCTGGCGGCGAAGTCGTTCGCGGACGACCGCACGGTGTCGTCGGGCTCGTGGCTCGGCCGGGATGTCCAGGGGCAGGGCCTCGGCACCGAGATGCGCGCCGCCGTGCTCACACTCGCCTTCTCCGGGCTCGGCGCAGCGCGAGCCCGCTCCGGGGCGATCGAGGGGAACCGGCAGTCGCTCGGCGTTTCTCGCAAGTTCGCGTACGAGCACACCGGCGTCGCGACCGTGAGCCCACGCGGCCTTCCCGTCACACACGCCAATCTCGAGCTGTCGCGCGAGCGCTTCAGCTCGCCGGTTCCGGTCGAGGTCGTCGGCCTCGAGGGCCTGCCGCCGCTCTTCGGCGCAGAGGGTTGATGCGCGTGCATTTCACAGCGGCCCTCTAGTAACCTCCCGGCTCAAACGCTGGTGGACGAAGGAGGGCATGCCATGACTGTGCGGCTGCCCCGCCCGCGGCACGGGGATCCCCAACAGACGACGGCCGAACTGCGCGAGCTCGCGGCGTCGATCCTGCAGGACGACGTCCAGACGCTCGCGCGCACGACCGCCTACCTACGGCGCTCGTACAGAGTGGTGTTCATCGGGTACATCGCGATGATGGTCTTCGGTGTCGCGGCGATCGCCGCGGCGTTCGTGAAGGGCCTCACCGCCGGAACGATGGGACAGGCGGCCGCGGCGATCGGGCTCGCAGGCCTGACGGTCGGCATCTTCATCGCGTTCTTCGTGCAGAGACCCTCGGCCGCGCTCGAGCGGAACGCGATCTTCATGCCCTGGGTCTCGATCGTGCTGACGACGTTCTGGACGCGGCTCCTCTATCTCGACGATCCCGAGACGCTGGACCTGAAGCTCGGGCACGCTGCGAAAGAGGCCTCGGACGAGCTGAGCGCGATCGCACTGCGCTACGCGGTGATCGACGGAAAGGAGCTCACGGTCGCAAAGGAGGCGGCACACACCCACCCGGTCAAGCCAGGCGCTTGAGCGCTCTCGACAGAGACTGGTGCGTCGTCAGCACGCCTGCGTAGAGGTCGCCCCTTGCCCGCACGCGCTCGAGGACCACGTCCATGGTGTAGATCGACGGGTTCAGCCGGTCGTTCACCTCGCTCCACAGGAGCGGCGTGGAGACCGGCGCGCCCGGCTTCGGCCGCACCGAATAGACCGATGCGATCGTCTTGCCCTCGCCGTTCTGATTCGAGTCGATCAGGACACCCCGGCGCCGTGCCTTGGACCATTCGGTGGTGGCGAGCTTCGGATGCGTTCTGGCGATTGCCCCGGCGACGTGCTCGGCGAACTCCCGCGTGTCCTCGAACGTCGAGCGGCGGTCGATCGGGACGAGAACGTGGAAGCCCTTGCCGCCGCTCGTCTTCGGAAACGAGTCGAGCTCGAGCGCATCGAGCAGATCCTTGAGGATCAGGGCGACCTCAACCGTCTGTGACCAGGGCACCTCAGGCGTTGGGTCGAGGTCGAAGAGGACGAAGTCGGGCCGATCGGGCTTGTCGACCCGTGAGTACCAGGTGTTCAGATCGATACAGCCCATGTTCACCATCCAGAGAAGCGCCAGCTCGTCGTTCACGATCGGAAAATCGACCCACTTCTTCGCCCGCGAGCTCTCACGGGTCGAGACGAGCGCGCGATGCGTCGCGATCCAGTCCGGCATGTGCGACGGCGACTGCTTCTGGAAGAACGCCTTGCCGTAGGCGCCGTCGGGGTAGCGGCGCATCGTGAACGGGCGGCCGCGGAGGTGCGGCACGAGCACCGGTGCGACCGCCCGGTAGTACCGGAGCAGGTCGCCCTTGGTGATGCCTTCGTCCGGCCAGAACAGCTTGTCGAGGTTGGAGAGCCGCAGCTCGCGACGTCCTTTGCGAAGCACGGCCGGCAGGTCCGGCTCGAGCTCGACCTCCTCCGGGCTCTTGTCGTCCCGGATGCCGAGGTAGGCCGGGTGGCGGAGGTGCCCGTCGTGCGTCCACTCTCCGAACCGCACCTGCACGATCACCCGCGGCTCGACCCAGTGGACGTCTCCCTTGCGGACCCGCGGCAGCTTCGGCTCGACCGGGAACGGCGGCGTGTCCCGCCGGAGCGGCTCGAGCAAGGCCAGCAGCTTTCCGATCTCTGCATCGTCGAATCCCGTGCCGACGTTTCCCACGTACCGCAGCTCGCCGCCTTCGTTGACGGCGAGCACGAGTGATCCGAAGGTCCCGGCACGCCTCCCGCCACCGCGGGTATAGCCGGCGACGACGAACTCCTCGTTGTGCTCCGTCTTGACCTTCAGCCAGTCGCGTGTGCGCCTGCCCTCCTTGTAGACGCTGTCGACCCTCTTCGCGACCACGCCTTCGAGCCCCCGCTCGCGGGCGACCTCGAACAGCGCTTCGCCGTCGTCGAAGCTCTCCGAATAGACGACGTTCTCGACGCGAGCATCGAGCAGCTTGCGCAGCCCGTCCTTGCGCTCCCGCAACGGCAGCTCGGTCTGCGGCTCCCCGTCGAGCTCGAGCAGGTCGAACGCGTAGAACACGAGCGTCCCGGTCCCGCGCTGAAGCTCGGAGAAGCTTGCACGCCCGGACGCGTCGATCCGCGTGATCTCGCCGTCGACGACGGCGTTCGGCGACTTGACGGCCCTCGCGACCGCCTTCGCCACCTCGGGGAAACGACCCGTCAGGTCATTGTCGTTTCTCGACACGAGCGTGCAATCGCCGCCACGGACCTCGGCGAGTGCGCGATACCCGTCGAACTTCACCTCGTACGACCAGAGCTCGCCGTGTGGAATCGCATCGGCCGACGTCGCGAGCATCGGCCGATAAGTCCGGGCTGGCGTGCCACGGTCCTCGCCGTCGCCGCCCTTGATCAGGAGCCAGTTCTGCTCCTTGCCGTCCAGATGCGCCGGCACGAGCGACCAGCGCCCACGCAGACGTGAGCCGCTCAGCTCGAACGTCAGCTGGCCACCGGGCTTCTCCTCCAGCAGGTCGTAGGTGCCGCTGTCCCAGATCTCGACCGTCCCGGCCCCGTATTGCCCGTGCGGGATCTCGCCGCGGAACGACGCATATTCGAGCGGGTGATCCTCCACGTGCACCGCGAGCGCCCGCGCACCCGGCTCGAGCGGGACGCCCTTCGGCACCGCCCAGGACGCGAGCGCGCCGTCTCGCTCGAGGCGAAAGTCGTAGTGCAGCCGGCGTGCGTCGTGGCGCTGGACGACGAAGATCGGCCGCGAGCCGTGGCCGCCGCCGTCCCGAAACGGCTCGGGGGTCTTCTTCGGGTCTCGCTTGCGGCGGTAGTCGTCGAGGCTCACTGTGGCAGCTTCGCTGTTTGGGGGACGTCTTTTCCACAGACGCGAGGTTTAGACCTGCGGCAGCGGGAAAAGACTGTGTGGACGTCGCTTCCTGACGGGGGGAATAACGCGCGAGGCCTGCTTAACAGTGGGCCTCGACGCGTTTCAGACGGCGTTCGTGCCGGTTGAAAACCCTGTGGATGATGTGGAAAGTCCCTGGATTACGTGACAAAGGTCACGCGTAGACGCCCATGCCGCGGAACTTCGCACGCCGGCGGCGCCGCAGCTCCTCACCCGGAGTGTCCTCCAGCTCCTCGAGTGACTCGACGAGCGCCGCCCGCAGAAGGAGCGCCGCCTCGTCGTGGTCGGACTGGGCGCCGCCTGCGGGCTCGGCGACGATGCCGTCGATCACCCCGAGCTCGAGGCAGTGCAGCGCATCCGGTTTGAAGGCTGCAGCCGCCTTCTTCGCCTCGCCGGCGTCGCGCCAGAGGATCGCCGCGCAGCCCTCCGGCGTGATCACCGAATAGATGGCGTTCTCCTGCATGAGCACCCGGTCCGAGACGGCGATCGCCACGGCCCCGCCCGAACCGCCCTCCCCGATGATGCAGGCGATCGTCGGCACGGTCAGGCGGGACATCTCGGCCTGGGAACGCGCGATCGCACCACCCTGCCCGTGCTGCTCGGCCGCGACGCCCGGGTAGGCCCCGGGGGTGTCGATGAGCGAGATGACGGGGAAGCTGAACCGCTCGGCGATCTCCATCACCCGCATCGCCTTGCCGTACCCCTCCGGGTACGCCATTCCGAACTGCCGGTCGAGCCGCTCCTTCACGTCGCGGCCCTTCTGATGGCCGATCAGGACGATCGTTCGTCCGTCGAGTGAGCCGAGGCCGGTGACCAGGGCGCCGTCGTCGGCCCGCCCCCGGTCACCGTGCAGCTCGACCCAGTCGTCGACGAACCGCTCGACGTAGTCCATCGTGTAGGGCCGGTCGGGATGCCGCGCGAGTTCGACCGAGCGCCAGATCGCCTCGTCGCTGGTGTCGGCCTGGAGGCGCTCCAGCTGCTTCTCCAGCCGCTCCGCCTCGCCTTCCACCCGCGCGCCGCGCAAGAGCGGCAGCCGCGACAGCCCCGAGAGCCGCCGGCGCAGGTTGAGCTCCTGGTCCTTCTCGGTCACGTGAAGAGCCTCAGCAGCCTGACGAGGTGCTCCCGCTGTTCGGAGCGCGGCACGATCGCGTCGAGGTGGCCGAAGCGCAGGTTCTGCTCGGCGAGCCCGAAGTCCTCCGGCAGCTTCTCGCGCGTCGTCTGCTGCACGACGCGCGGGCCGGTGAATGCAATCAACGCGCCCGGCTCGGCGATCGTCACGTCTCCGAGCGACGCGAACGACGCGAGCACCCCGGCCGTGGTGGGGTGTGCCATCACCGTGAACATCGGGATGTGCGCGTCGTGCAGGTCCTCGACCGAGCAGACGGTCTTCGGCAGCTGCATGAGCGAAAGAATCCCTTCCTGCATTCGCGCTCCGCCGGAGCTCGTGACCGAGACGAGCGGGACACCTCGCTCGATCGCGGAGTCGCAGGCACGCGAGAACTTCTCGCCGACGGCGCTGCCCATGGAGCCGCCCATGAACGAGAAATCCATCACCAGGAGCTCGAGCGGATGGCCGTCCATCGTCGCCTGGCCGATCACCGCCGCCTCGCCGAGCCCCGTGTTCAGCTCCGCCTCGGCCAGACGCTCGGCGTACGGGCGCAGGTCGAAGAAGTCGAGTGGATCCTCCGACCGGACACCGGCGGCTTCTTCGATGAACGAACCGGTGTCCGCATACCACTCGATTCGGGCCCGCGCTCCCATCGGATAGTGGTGCCCGCAGTGGCCGCACACCCACAGTGCCGCCGCCAGTTCGTCGTCGCGGTAATGCGACCCGCACTTCGGGCAGGTGTTCGGATGCTTGCTCTCGTCAGGCGGTGGAGCGCTCTTGTGCTCGACCTGGACGTCGATCCGGGCCTCGGACATGTCGAGAGCTTAGACCCCAGTCCGTCACCGATCGGTTACAGGCGGCACCGTCAGAAGCCGAGGGCGTGCGCGAGGCGGGGCAGAATCGCCTCGTTTCGCTCCGACGGGACGAGGCCGGTGAGCCCGAGCCCCACGGGAGCCCGGATCGCGGCGAAGACGGGCTCCAGGCCGGCAGGCGTCGGCCCGCCCGACTCCGGCATGAAGACGTCCAGGCTGCCGGGTGCGAACACGTCGCAGTCGAGGGCGACATAGACATGGTCGGGCAGCTCGCCGAGCTCACGGCGAATGCCCGCGCGCTGGATGAAGTCGGCCTCGGGCGGGTCGAGGGCCCGGGCGCCGAGCAGCGTCACGTCGCGGGCCTCTACGTCGCCGGCGTCGATCAGCATCCGAAGCGGCATGCCCCAGGCGTTGCCCGACGGCGAGCTTTCGGCGGTGTTGAGATCGCCGTGGGCGTCGAACCAGACGAGCGCGATTCGCCCGTACCGGCGCGCGAGCTCGCGCACCGCACCGACGTGCGCACAACAACAGCCTCCAAGCACGAGCGGCCGCTGCGGCAGCTCGCGCGCCGTCGCGACGATCTGCCCGGCGAGAGTCGGCTCGTCGATCGTCGCGGCCTCGGGCCACGGCAGGGCCATCGCAGCGGCTCCGGCCATTACGTCACCACCGGTGCCCCAGGCGCGCGGCACGCGCACGAGACCGCCGAAGAACTCTCGACCGCACGAGTGGCACTGGTACTCCGGTCCGATCGCGACCGCGGTCAGCGTCCGGCAGTCGGGGCACTTCGCGCGGAGCGCGCTCACCTACGCCGGAACGAGCTCGTCGAGCGTCTCAGGCAGCGCAAGGAGGTCGTGGAGCTCACGGGTCGGCTCTGCTTCCGTCGTCGCGCGCGCGCCGGTCCGGTTGATCCAGACGCTCCGGAGGCCCAGCTGGTTCGCCGGCGCTATGTCGTGGAAGAGCGATGCCGCAACGTGCACGTGTCCCTCGCGCGGGGCATGGGTGCGAGCGAAGAACTCGTCCCAGTGGCGATGCGCCGGCTTGTATGAGCCGATCTCCTGAGCGACGACGATCTCGTCGAACGGCACACCGATCTGGACCTGCGACGCCGCGATGAAGTCGTCATCGGTATTGGAGAGGATCGCGAGCCTCCAGCCGCGCCCGCGCAGCTCTTCGAGCGCGCCGTGCACCTCGGAGAATGCCCGCCAGCCGGGCAGGGACTCCGCCAGGCCGTGCTCTGCGCCTGCCGGGGCTCCGAGACGCCGCATCGACTCCGTGAGAACCTCGCGGTAGCTCAGCGCTCCGTCACGCTGCAGCTCCGGTTCGACCTCGTGATAGCGCGCGAGCAGGTCGTCCGCCTGAGCATCGCCGAAGACGCGGGCGAGCTCTGCCCGCACACCTCCATCCCAATCGATCAGCGTGCCGTAGCAGTCGAAAGTCGCCCAGCGCTCCACTGGGGGATCTTAGGCAGCGGCTTCGAGCGGCGGGCGATATGCGAGCAGCTCCCACCCGTGGTCGTCGAGCCAGTTCTTCGACTCCAGGTAACCCGGCCTGCGCTGCTCGACGAGCTTCCAGAAAGCAGGCCCGTGGTGATGCTCGGCCAGATGGCAGACCTCGTGCACAACGACATAGTCGAGGACGTCGTGAGGTGCGAGAACGAGCCGCCAGTTGAAGCTCAGCGCACCTTTGCTCGAGCACGAGCCCCAACGGCTGCGCTGGTCGCGGAGCGTCAACCTGGTGTAGGCGACGCCCAGCGCGATGGCTTCCGACTGCGCGATCAGCGAGATGTGCGCGTGCGCCTCCCGGCGACCCTGCTGCTCGGTCAGATGCAGGCGTTCGAGACCGAGGCACGCCTCCGGAACGCTTGCGAGCTGTCGCTCGAGCCACACCCTGTGCATCGCAATCGCGTCGTCGATGTACGAGTCCGACGCGCGCGGGCGCACCACGAGCTCGGGCGGTAGTCCCTGCCGCACGTACAGCCGGTGGCCGTTCACACGCTTCGAGCGGCGGATGTGCAGCTCGACCAGGCGGCCGCCCACGTCTAGTAGACGCATGGCGGGACGGTACGAGTCGCCTCGGACGACAACGCGTGAGCGGTCCATGCGCGACTGATTCGCGCACGCGCGGGGTGTTTCCTGTGCCTATTCGTCGAACGCGCGCAGCACGATCGTCGCGTTGTGCCCGCCGAAGCCGAACGAGTTCGACACCGCGACGCGCAGGTCGGGCAGATCGCGGGCTTCGTTCGGCACGTAGTCCAGGTCGCAGGCGGGATCTGGGTCGGCATAGTTGATCGTCGGCGGCGCCTTCCGGTCGACGACGGCGAGAGTCGTGAACACCGCCTCGACGGCGCCGGCCGCGCCGAAGCAGTGGCCGGTCGCACCTTTGGTCGAGGAGACCGCGAGGTTCGTCGTCGCATGCTCTTCGCCGAATGCGATCTTGATCACCTTCGTCTCGGCGGCATCGCCGAGCGGCGTGGACGTCGCATGAGCGTTCACATAGCCGACGTCGGTCGGCTCGACGCCGGCGTCCTTCAGCGCCATCTTCATCGCCCGGGCAGGGCTCTCGCCCGTCGGATCGGGCTCAGTCATGTGCGAAGCGTCCGACGAGATGCCGTACCCGACCAGCTCGGCGTAGATGCGCGCACCGCGCGAGCGTGCATGCTCGAGCTCCTCCAGGACGACCACCGCGGCAGCTTCGCCCATGACGAGCCCGTCTCGCTCCTTGTCGAAGGGCCGCGACGCCTGTTCGGGGTGGTCGTTGCGGCGCGACAGCGCGCGCATGGCATCGAATCCCGCTATCCCGACCTGAGTGATCGGCGCCTCTGTCCCTCCGGCAAACATCACGTCGGCGCGGCCGATGCGGATCTCGTCCATCGCGTCGCCGATCGCCATGTTCGACGCGGCGCACGCGGTGCACTCGCTCATCAACGGGCCCTTCGTCCCGAGCTCGATCGACAACCAACCCGCGCCCATGTTCGGAATGATCGACGGGATCGAGAACGGGCTGACGCGGTCGGGCCCGCGCGTCAGCAGCACGTGATAGCACTCCTGGTAGCTCTGCAGGCCGCCGATGCCGGTGGCGATCGAGGCGCCGAACCGGTCAGGCGCCGTCGAGACGTCCACACCCGAGTCGGCCTCTGCCTGGCGTGCCGCAGCGAGGATCATCTGGGCGAAGCGGTCCATCCGCCGCGACGCCTTGCGATCGACCCACACCGTCGGGTCGAAATCCTTCAGCTCGCAGGCGAAGTGGACGTTGTAGTCCGTGTGGTCGAACGCCGTGATCTCGGCAGCGCCGGACTCGCCCGCGAGCAGGCGTGACCATGACGACTGCACGTCGTTTCCGAGCGGGCTGACCATCCCGAGGCCGGTGATCACGACTCTCCTACTCATTTCGGCTGCACCTCCTCACATTCCCAGCCCGCCGTCGACGAGCAGCACCTCGCCGGTGATGAACGCCGCCTCGTCCGAAGCGAGGAAGCGCACCGCGCCTGCAATCTCCTCCGGCTCCGCCACCCGTCCGAGCGGAGTGTTCTGGATCATCGCGGCGGTCGCCTCCTCGGGCAGCACGTCGGTCAGCTGCGACTTCACGTAGCCCGGCGCGACGACATTGGCCCGAACGTTCCTCGAACCGAGCTCACGCGCGAGTGACTTCGTGAAGCCGATGATCCCCGCCTTCGAGGCCGCATAGTTCGTCTGGCCGAAGTTGCCATGCACACCGACCACCGAGCTGATGTTGACGATCGAGCCGCGCCGCTTCTTCATCATCGGACGGGTGACCGCGCGGCAGGTGTAGAAGACCGAGCTCAGATTCGTCTCGATCACCGTGCGCCAGTCGTCGTCGGACATGCGCGCCAGCAGCCCATCGCGAGTCAGTCCCGCGTTGTTCACGAGCACGTCGACGTCTCCCGCCTCCTCGACGAGCCGCTTTGCGTCCTCGGCCGAAGAGACGTCGGCCTGGATCGCGCGGGCGCCGAGCTCCGCTGCAAGCTGTTCCGCCTCGTCCCTGCCGGAGCGATAGCCGAGCACGACCTCGGCGCCGGCCGCAGCCAGGCCGACCGCGATCGCGCGACCGATCCCACGCGAAGCGCCGGTGACGAGCGCGAGCTTTCCATCGAGGGTGGCGAACTGGGGGCTGTTAGCCAAGGGCGTTGCTGACGTCGTCGAGCGACTTCAGGTCGTTGACCGACAAGGTGCGCACCGATCTGTCGATCCTCTTCAGTAAACCGCTGAGCACGTTGCCGGGCCCGACCTCCACGAAGGTTGTCACGCCGCCGGCAATCAACTCGCGGGCGGCCTGCGTGAACTTCACGGGCGCGGTCAATTGGTCGATGAGCAGCTCGCGATAACGCTGCGCATCCTCGACCCTCGCGGTCACCGTGGACATGAACTCCGCAACGCCTTCGCCGATATGGACGCGGTCGACCGCGGGACGCAAACGGTCGGCGGCCTTCGCGACGAGCGGCGAGTGGAACGCGCCTGAGACCTTCAACTTGATCGCGCGGCCCGCACCCTCGCGGGTCGCCTCGTCACACGCCTCGTCGACGGAAGGCGTCTCGCCGGAGATGACGAGCTGGCCGGGGCAGTTGTAATTCGCGGGCCAGACATTCGTGATCTTGTGACAGAGCGCTTCGACGGCCTCGTCGGCCAGGCCGAGAATCGCTGCCATCGAGCCCGGGTGAGCCTTGGCCGCCGCCGCCATCGCAGCGCCGCGTTCGCGGACGAGCGCAACCGCATCGCTGACCGACATCGACTGCGCGGAGCCGAGTGCCGAGAACTCTCCGACCGAATGCCCGACGACCACGTCGGGGTGGATGTCGCGCGAGCGCAGGGCAGCGTCGAACGCGAGGCAGGTCGTGACCAGGGCCGGCTGCTGGATCTCGGTGTCCACGAGATCCTCGACGGGGCGCTCGAAGCAGAGCTCCTTGAGATCCATCCCGGACGCCGCGCTGGCGGCGTCGTACACGGCCATCGCCTCCGGCACCGCGGTTGCGACGTCCCTGCCCATCCCGGCTTCCAGTGAGCCCTGGCCGGGAAACATGAAGGCGATCTTGGTCATGCTGCTGCTCCAGTCGTTTGGTGTGTCCATTCGATCAGGGCCGACCCCCAGGTCAACCCCGCCCCCATGCCGGTCAGGAGCACCAGTTTGCCTGGTTCGAGGCGGCCGTCGTCCGCGGCATCGGCGAGCGCCAGCGGGATCGAGCCCGATGAGGTGTTGCCGTACCTGTTCACGTTGACGATCGTCTTCTCCTGCGGGAAGCCGAGCTTTCGGGCAGCGTGATCGATGATGCGGACGTTCGCCTGGTGCGGGACGTACACGTCCACGTCCTCGACCGTGCGCTCACATTCGCCCAGAATCGCCTCCGCCGAGCTGACCATGACCCGCGTCGCGAACCTGAAGACCTCTCGGCCGTTCATCTTGACGTACTTGTCCGGATCCTCGAACTTCCGCGAGCCGGAGCCGGGAAGCCAGAGGTTCGCCCCGCCTCCCCCGTCCGCCCCGAGCTCGAAGCCCAAGAAGCCGCCGGCCTCGACCCGCTCCATCACCACGGCGCCGGCGCCGTCTCCGAACAGAACGAGCGTCGAACGGTCCGTCCAGTCGAGAATCTTCGACAGCACGTCACCGCCGACAACGAGCGCGCGCTTCGACAGGCCGGACGCGAGCATCGCGTGGGCCTGCGCGATCGCATAGACGAACCCGGTGCAGCCGGCTGACAGATCGTAGGCGGCGGCGTCGGGCATGCCGAGCGCGTCGGCCATCAGCGCGCTCGAGGATGGAAACGCCATGTCGGGGGTGACGGTCGCGACGATGATCAGGTCGATGGACGCCGGCTCCACACCCGCCATCTCGAGAGCTCGGCGCGCTGCCGGAAGGCAGATGTCGGTGAGCGCCTCTTCGTCCGCGGCAATTCTCCGCTCGCTGATCCCCGTCCGTTCCAGGATCCACTCGTCATTCGTGTCGACCAGTCTCGAGAGGTCGTCGTTGGTGAGCACTCGCTCCGGCACATGCACCCCGAGCCCTGTGATCGAGATCGGCCGTCCGTTCGTCCTGCCGATCACGTCGCGCCGTCTTCTCCGGCGCCTACGGCAAAGGTGAGGAGCCCTCGCACGGCGAGCCGGCCGTCAACGGTCGCTTTCACCTTGCCGCGCCCGACCGGCCCTCGCACCGTCTCGACCACGCACTCGAGCGTCAACACGTCGCCTGGCCGCACAACGCGCTTGAAGCGCACGTCGTCGATGCCGGCGAAGAGGGCGAGCTTGCCGCGGTTCTCCTCTTGCGACAGCACTGCAACGGCGCCGCACTGCGCGAGCGCTTCGACCATCTTCACGCCGGGCATGATCGGGTTGCCGGGAAAGTGACCTGCACAGTCCTCTTCGGTCACCGTCTTGCGCGCGACGACCCGCTCGCCCGGGACGAGCTCGGTCACCTCGTCGATCAGGAGCATCGGGTCGCGGTGCGGCAGGACCGCCTCGATGGCGGCCTTGTCCATGACGACGTCGCTCACGCCGATATCCGGCGTAGGCTCGACGGAGCCGGTCCAGGTAGCGAAGGCGCCCGCTTTGCCGGCGCCGGAGCGGAAAGCCGCTCTCGAAGGCCGTTGCGTCCCCGGTGCGCGTAGCACTTCGCGGTGCCGACGGGCAGGCCGGTGGCGGCGGAGATCACGTCGAACGGAACGTCGAAGGCGTCCTGGAGCACGACGACCCGCGCTTGCGCTGCCGGCAGCTCGGCGAGGCACCGACCGAGCTCGAGCCTTGCCTCCGACTCGGCGAGCGCGCGAGCCGGGTCGCCGTCGGCTGCGACGCGTGCATCCTCGTACAGAGGCTCCGTTCGCCTCGTCGCTGCCCAGCGAGCCTGGGCGACGTCCTTGCAGGTGTTCACGACGAGCCGGTGCAGCCAGGTGGAGAACTGGGACTGGCCCTTGAACTGGCCGACCCGCTGCACGAGCTTCACGAGCGACTCCTGGGCTGCGTCGCGCGCATCCTCGGGGTCGCGCAGAACGTGCAGGGCGATCTGCTCCACCCGCGGCGCGTGCCGCTCGCAGAGCGTTGCCAGTGCCTGCTTGTCTCCGTCTTTCGCGCGTCGCACAAGAATGGGGTCCGAGAGTCTCTCGTACACGAGCGGCCCGTCGGGCCGCAGGTCACGCACGATTCGACGCGAGCCGCCGCTGGAAGGTTGCACGCGCCTACTCTAGTGCCGATGGGCCTGACGCCTGCCGTTGTCCTGCCCGCGCTCCGCGGTTCATATGGGCGCGAATATCACTACGCCGAGGCGACCGAGACGACGCAGCGGATGCTTCCGGCGGATGCGTCGCACGGAGCCGTCGCCCTCGCCGAGCGCCAGACCGCGGGCCGCGGTCGCCTGGGGCGAACCTGGGCCGACTCGGCCCTGATGTTCTCGGTCGCGCTGTATCCACCGCAGCCGGTCGCACACTGGCCGGGCCTGACTCTGGTCGCCGCGGAAGCTGTCGCCGGTGCGGTCGGTCCGGCTGCTGCGATCAAGCACCCGAACGACGTGCTGGTCGACGGCCGCAAGGTGGCGGGGATCCTGGCCGAGGCGGGAGAGCGCGTGGTGCTCGGGATCGGGATCAACGTCGGCGAGGCGGGCTGGCCCGGTGCGGGCTTCGTCGGCCGAGACAGGCTCGAGCTGCTCGTCGACGTGCTCGAGCGCCTGGAACATGGCTACGACCAGTGGACAGCTACGCGTTCACGACCGCGCTGAGGTTCCCAGCCGCATCCTGCGCCTGCGCTGAGAGTGAGGCCACGGCCCCCTGGAACGGGACGGTGAACACACCCTTGGGCTCGGCGACCACGATTCGCGTCGCACCGTTGACGAGCACTGTTACCGTCGCCGGCTCGTCGAGGCTGAATCTCAGCGCGTGAGCGTCGATCACCGCGAGGGTCGGCGGGCGCGTGTCGATCGTGACGGGCAGCGGAATCACGACGGCCCCGAGAGCGTCTGTGACTGTGAAGACCGCGACGTACCTGCCGTCCGCGAGCGGTGCGCCGCCCGCGGTGCCGTCCCAGCCGAGCGTGTGCGCCCCGGCGGCGAGCTCGCCTTGGAACGGCGACGCGACGACGGAGCCCGCCTGTTCGATGTCCAGCCGGACCGGCACGTCCTGGGCGAGCTCGAATGAGAACGTGATCGAGTCGGCGATACCGTCGCCGTTCGGCGAGAGGACGGCCGGCTGAGGCCCGAGCCCGGTGAGCGTCCGGTCGACGGTGACAGGGGCGGTCTTCGTCACGGTCTTCGCGCCCGCCTTCGCCGTCACGGCGAGGAGGTAGCGGCCGTCGGCAAGCGCTGCGGCAGACCAGGTGAAGCTGTTCGGGCCGGCCGCATGCTGGGCGGCCGGGATCGAGACTGCGCGGGCGCCGTCCTGGTCGAGCACCTGCGCCGTCACGACTGCCGGCGCGCCGAGAGTGAACGTGACGGTGGAGCTGCCTCCGGTCCCGTCGGCTGCAGGCGCGACGACAGCGGGCAGCGTCACGAGGTTCGTGAGCGAGAGAGACGGGGGCGGAGCCGGCCGGCCGGCTCCGATCGTTCCCGTCGCGGGTCGCGCGCCCGGTGCGGCGATCGTCCACGTGAAGCGGCCCGAGCCTGCGACCGGGGCGCGCCACGTCCAATCCACGAGCGGGCCGCGTCCCTGGCCGGACGCGACGGTCCTGCCGAGCTGGTCGACGATCGTGACCGTCCAGCTCAACCCGGACGACACGCGGGCCAGGAAGCGGACGGGGCCGCCCAGCGCCCCGGCGACGGACGGGGAGTAGAGCTTCGGCAGTCCCGTGAGCGAGACGCGCTTCGCGATCGCGGGGAGCAGGGCATACGCGTCGTTGCCGGGACACTCGCTGGGACCCGTGTCTCGGTGACCCGAGATGGCCCGCAAGATCACAGACCGGCCCGCCTTGAACTTCGCATTGCCTCCCGACAGATAGACCACCCTCGAGAGCGGGTCGACGTGCGCAACGTCGAGGCGCCAGGCGAGCAGCTTGACCAGCGCGTCCTGCATCGCCGGCGGAGGTTTCGCAGTCATGAAATTGCCGATCAGCGCGACGCCGACCGTGCCCGAGTTGAAGCCCTCCGAGTGCGCCCCGATCACATTCCTGGTGATCCCTCCGGCGCGACCCTCGTACACCGTGCCGAACCGGTCGACGAGGAAGTTGTAGCCGATGTCGTTCCAACCGTTTCCCTGTACGTGGTAGACCTCGATGCCGCGCACGATGGCCGCCGCCTGGGCGCGTGTGTACGAGTTGGCGCCTGCGGTGTGATGGACGACGGCCAGCCGAACGGCCGGCGCGAACCGCGGCGCTGCGCGGACGATCTCCTCGTTCGCATGCCAGCCTGACCTCGGCACGATCGCGGGCGCCGTTGCCTCGGAGAGGCCGCGCGAGGCGCGAGTGGTGACCCGCGACCACAGCTCGTAGACGCGCAGCCGCCGCACCACGCCGCTGCGCCGAAGCTGGAAGCCGTCCGCGGCGCCGGTCCAGTCGAGCCCGCCGTCGTGCCAGGGCCCGGTGCCCCCGTCGGGCGACGAATCGGCGTCGGCGGCTGTCCAGCCCGACCACCCGCCGTGCAGCCGGTGCGTACGGTAGAGCACCCCGCCCGGGCCGGTCCAGTGCGCCGCCAGCATGTTGAAGTGCATCACGGCCGGCGCCGCCGAGAGCGAACGTGGTCCCAGCGGAACATCCTGAACGCGCATCGCGACGTCGTTCGCGCGCGCGAGCGCCGGAGAAACGAGCGCCGCGGCGGCAGCGAGAATGGGAACGAGCTTCGACATGCAATCCTTCCACCGGTGAAGCGCCTGCTCCTGGCCGTGTTCTTTCTCGCCCTCGCTCTCCCTGCGGGCGCGGCGGCGGGGAGCGCGCCCGCTCCGCCGCGGGTGATGGCGATTCACTTCACCGCCGACGTCGATCCCGTCACCCAGGACTGGCTGAACCACGAGCTCGGGCAGGCGGCCGCTCAAGGGTACTCGGCCGCGGTGATCGTCCTCGACACGCCCGGCGGCCTCGAGGAGTCGATGCGAAAGATCGTCGCGCGAGAGCTGTCGCTGAAGATCCCCGTGATCGTCTACGTGGCGCCGGCGGGAGCGCGCGCCGCCTCGGCCGGTGTCTGGATCGCTCAGGCCTCCGACCTGCTGGCGATGGCGCCGCAGACGAACATCGGGTCCTCCACGCCGATCAACGGCAACGGCTCGAACATCGGCAGCGACCTGCGCCGCAAGGTCGTGAACGACGCGGCGGCTTCGCTACGCGGACTGGCGAAGTCACACGGCCGCAACGCAAAGTGGGCCGACGCAGCCGTGCGGAAGGCGTCGAACCTCACGGCGGAGGAGGCGCTCCAGATGAACGTGATCGACGTGATCTCACCGTCCCTGCCGGCGCTCCTGAACACGGTCGACGGGCGGGTGACGACACCACGTCACTTCACGCTGCACACGGCCGACGCGACCATCGTCGACGTGCACCAGGGGTTCCTGACGAGATTCCTCTCGACGCTGATCGATCCGAACATCGTCTCTCTGCTCTTTCTCGCCGGCCTGGCGGGGCTCGGATTCGAGCTGTTCCATCCCGGTGCCGTGATCCCGGGCGCATTCGGGGCGATCTGCATGGTCGTCGCGCTGTTCGGATTCTCGGTGCTGCCGCTCTCCTGGGCCGGACTCGCGCTCGTGCTGCTCGGTGTGGCGCTGCTCGTGACCGACCTGCACGTTCCCAGTCACGGCGCGCTCACACTCTCGGGCCTCGTCGCGATGTCGATCGGGATGATCACGCTCTTCCACAACCTCCCCGCGCCGTACCACACCTCCGAGACACTGGTGATCACGATCACGGTGCTGCTCGGCGGCCTCTGGGCCTTCGCGATCTCGAAGGCCGTCTCGGTCAGACGGCAGCCGGCACGCGTTGGCCCGCAGGAGATCGTCGGCATGGAAGGAGTCGTGCGCCCGGGCGGACTCGTGCTCGTGCGCGGCGAGCTCTGGCGCGCAGAGTCCGATCGCCCGCTGCGTGAGGGTGAGGAGGTGCAGGTCGAGGCGCTCGACGGCCTTTCCCTGCGGGTGCGGCACATCTAGGCTGTCGCGATGGACGCAGCCCTGATCGTTTTCGCGATCGTCGTCTTTCTGCTGCTGTTGTTCGCGTTCGCCGCGATCAAGGTGGCACGCGAGTACGAGCGCGGGATCGTCTTTCGGCTTGGCCGGCTGCTGCCCGAGCCGAAGGGGCCGGGCCTGTTCATCCTGATCCCGATCGTCGACCGCATGGTCCGGGTCGACCTGCGCACGATCACCTTGAACGTCCCGCCACAAGAGGTGATCACGAAGGACAACGTCCCGGTGCGCGTCAATGCGGTGGCGTACTTCCGGATCGTGAAGCCCGAGGATGCGATCGTGCAGGTCGAGAACTTCCTCGTCGCGACCTCCCAGATCGCACAGACGACGCTGCGGTCGGTGCTCGGTCAGCATCAGCTCGACGAGCTGCTCTCGGAGCGCGAGAAGATCAACGCGATCCTGCAGGGGATCATCGACGAGCAGACGGCGCCGTGGGGCATCAAGGTGTCGATCGTCGAGGTGAAGGACGTCGAGATCCCGCAGGGCATGCAGCGCGCGATGGCGCGCCAGGCCGAGGCCGAGCGCGAGCGGCGCGCGAAGGTGATCAACGCCGAGGGCGAGTACCAGTCATCCGAGCGACTGAGAGACGCGGCGAACGTGATGGAGGCGCACCCGATCGCGCTGCAGTTGCGCTACCTCCAGACGCTGCTGGAGCTGGGCGCGACGCCGTCGACGACGATCGCGTTTCCGATCCCGATCGAGATGCTGCGAGCTTTCGCGTCCATCGGCGACCAGTCCACCTCCTGACAGGCTCGGCGCTGGCCGACCTCCGCCACGATCCGACGACCGGTCGCTGGGTGGCGATCGCCCCGGGGCGGTCGGAGCGGCCGGGGGCGGCCGGGGGCGGCGGCGACGACCCCGCCTCGTGCCCGTTCTGCTCCGGCAACGAGGATCGGACACCGCCGGAGACACTGCGTCTCGGTGACGGTCCGACCGGCTGGCAGGTCCGGGTCGTGCCGAACCTCTATCCCGCGCTCGAACGGCAGGAGGTCGTGATTCACGGCCCGGCTCACGTGCGTTCGTTCGGCGCTCTCGACAACTCGACGATCGATCTCGTCGCCGAGGCGTGGCAGCGGCGGGCGCGGGCCGAAGGGGGCCACTGCTTCGCGATCCTGAACGAAGGGCACGAGGCCGGCGCGTCGCTACCTCACTCGCACTCGCAGCTCGCCTGGCTACCGGCCCCGGCCCCGGCGGTCGCCGCCGAGCGCGGGCTCCCTCCCGTGCTCGAGGTCGTCGTGCGCGACGGCGTCACGGCCGGCTGCCCGGTCGCGAGCCGTGTCCCGTACGAGCTGCTGATCGCGCCCTCCCGGCCGGAGGCCAACGGGCTCGAGAGTGACCTGCTGGCGCCCGCGCTGCGCCTGCTCGCCGAGCTCGTGCGGCGGCTGCAACGCATCCGCGGCGAAGCGCTCGTGCCCCTGAACGCGTGGCTGCACGACGGCCCGCACTGGCATCTCGAGGTGTTCCCTCGCATCACGAGGCTCGCCGGGCTCGAGCTCGGAGCCGGTGTGTACATCGACTCCGTCGCGCCCGAGGACGCGGCGGCAGCGCTCCGGCTCTAGACCAACGCGGTCTTCTGCGCGCGAAACCGGCGGGCGGCATCGATGGCCGCGCCGAGATTGAGGCCCTTGTCCTTCGCCTGCTTGATCAGCATCACCGTCTCGACGGCGTCCATGTCGTAGATCCGCTGCTTGCGTCCCTTGGTTGGGATCTGGGCCTTGTTCGTCCAGTAGTCGAGCTGCATCTTCGAGATGCCGGCGACGGCGCACACCTGGCCGAGGTAAAGCTCGAGCTTGTCCAGGTGCTCTGCGATATCGATCGGCTCGAGCAGATCGACCTGCTTGCTGTACGCCATTGGAGACGGCTTCCCTTGTCCGCTTGGCCGCGACCTCTCGGTTGCTACTTCTATCACTACGTCTTGCAAAAAGGAAGCAACGCGGGCGTGCGGTGGCGAGTTCAGTCGCCGTCAGGCAGGTCGGCAAGCTCGGTGAGCTCGGCAAGCTCGGCGACACCCGGCTCGTCGTCGCCCGATTCCACGACGGGCGCGAGCGACGAGACGAGCTCGCCTTCGCGCAACCGCATCACGATCACGCCCTGGGTCGAGCGCCCGAGCCGCTTGACGTCCTCGACGGGCATCTTGATCACCGTGCCGCCGGTCGAGATCAGCATCACCTGATAGCCGTCGCGCACCACACGTGCGCCGGCGAGGTGGCCGCGCGCGGCGGTGAGCTGCACGGTCTTCACACCCATGCCGCCACGGCCCTTCTTCGGGTACTCGGAGACGCGGGTGCGCTTGCCGTAGCCGTTCTCGGTCACGACCAGCAGATCGGAGTCGTCGGCCGCGATCGCGACCGAGATCACCTCGTCGTCGCCGCGGAGGCGCATCCCCTGCACGCCGGACGCGTCGCGGCCCATCGCGCGCACGTCCTGCTCGGAAAAGCGGATCGCCTGGCCGAGCCGCGACACCATCAGGATGTCGTCGGTGCCCGAGCTGTGCCTCACCCCGACAAGCTCGTCGCCCTCGCGCATCTTGATCGCGATGATCCCGTCCGCCTTCAGATTCGTGTTGTAGGCGCCGAGCACCGTCTTCTTCACGACACCGTTCTTCGTCGCGAACAGAAGGTACTTCGCCTCCTCGAAGTTACGGGTCTGAATCACCGCACGCACGGTCTCGCCCTGGCGGAACGGCAGCAGGTTGACGATCGCGCGACCCTTCGACTGCCGCGAGCCGAGCGGCAGCTCGTGCACCTTGAGCCGGTAGACCTTGCCGACGCTCGTGAAGAACAGGATGTAGTCGTGGGTCGAGGCGACGAACAGATGCTCGATGTAGTCCTCGTCCTTCAGGTCCATCCCCATCACGCCGATCCCGCCGCGGCGCTGCTCGCGATACGCCGTCACCGGTAGCCGCTTGATGTAGCCGGACTGCGTGATCGCGATCACCATGTCCTCTTCCGCGATCATGTCCTCGAGCTCGAGCTCCTCCTCGGCGGCGACGATCTCGGTGCGCCGGTCGTCGTGCCGGGCGTAGATGCCCTGCAGCTCCAGCAGCTCGTCCTTGATGAGCGTGTCGATCTTCGTCTCGTCCGAGAGCAGCAGGCGAAGCTCGGCGATGCGCTCCTTCTTGTCGCGATACTCGTCCTCGACGCCCTTGCGCTCGAGCGCGGTCAACGCACGCAGGCGCAGCTCGAGGATGGCGAGCGCCTGCAGCTCCGACAGCTCGAACTGCTCCATCAACCCGGTCTTCGCTGCTTCGGTGTCGGCGGCGGCGCGGATCAGCGCGATCACCGCGTCGAGGTTGTCGAGCGCGATCAGGTAGCCCTCGAGGATGTGCGTGCGCTTCTCGAGCTGGCGCAGCTCGTGCTTCGACCGCCGCGTCACGATCTCGCGCTGGAAGTCGAGGTAGTGCGTCAGCAGCTCGAGCAGCGACAGCGTGCGGGGAACGCCGTTGACGAGCGCGACGGTGTTGACACCGAACGTCGACTGCAGCGGCGTGTGCTTGAAGAGCTTGTTGAGGGCGACCTGCGGGACCGCGTCGCGCTTCAGTTCCACCTGGATGCGCATGCCCGTACGGTCGGAGTGATCCTGGAGGTCGGAGATCTCCGTGAGCACCTTGTCGTTGACGAGCTCGGCGATCTTGGCGATCACGCCGCCCTCGCCGCCCTTCTTCACGCCGTACGGGAGCTCGGTGATGATGATCGCGCTCTTGCCGCCGCGCAGCTCTTCGATGTGTGCCCGCGCGCGCATGACAACGCGGCCTCTGCCCGAGCGGTACGCGTCGCGGATGCCAGACCGGCCCACGATGATCGCGCCTGTGGGGAAGTCTGGTCCCTTCACGTGCTTCATCAGGTCCTCGACGTTCGCGTCGGGCTTGTCGATCAAGGTCACGATCGCGCCGATCACCTCGCTCAGGTTGTGCGGCGGGATGTTCGTCGCCATGCCGACGGCGATGCCCGAGCTGCCGTTGACCAGCAGGTTCGGGAAGCGCGCCGGCAGCACCAGCGGCTCGCGCTTCGACTCGTCGTAGTTGGGCCCGAAGTCGACGGTGTCGGAGTCGAGCTCGCTCAGCATCTCCTCGGCGAGCTTCGCGAGGCGCGCCTCGGTGTAGCGCATCGCGGCGGGCGGGTCGTCGTCGATCGAGCCGAAGTTGCCCTGCCCGTCGACGAGGGGGTAGCGGAGCGAGAAAGGCTGCGCGAGCCGGACGAGCGTGTCGTAGATCGACTGGTCGCCGTGCGGGTGATGGTTGCCCATCACGTAGCCGACGATGTTGGCGCACTTCACGTATGGACGGCCCGGGCGGTTGCCGTTCGTCCACATCGAGTAGAGGACACGCCGGTGGACGGGCTTCAACCCGTCGCGCACGTCCGGGAGCGCACGCGAGACGATCACGTGCATCGCGTAGCCGAGGAAGCTCGAGCGCATCTCCTGCTCGAGCTCGCGCGACTCGATCCGGCCCGGCCCCAGTGCCCCTGTCTCTAGCTCACTCATGCGTTTGCTCTTTCTGGACGTCCAGCGCGAGCTAGACGTCGAGGAACTTGACGTCCTTCGCGTTCTGTTCGATGAACTGGCGGCGCGGCTCGACCTGATCGCCCATCAACATCGAGAAGGCTCGGTCGGCCGCCGAGGCGTCCTCCACGTCGACACGCATCAGCAGGCGCTTCGCCGGGTCCATCGTCGTCTCCCAGAGCTGCTCGGCGTTCATCTCGCCCAGGCCCTTGAAGCGCGAGACCTGGATCCCCTGCTTGGCCGCTTCGAGCACGTGCTCGCGGAGCACGTCGAACGTCTCGGCCACCTGGAGCTCCTTGCCCACGCGCACGGTGAACGGCGGCTGGCCGAGCTGCGCGACGAGCTTCTGGTACGCGGCCCGCAGCCCGTGGTACATCGGCGAGGCGAGCAGCTCCACCGGGACGGCGATGTTGCGCCCCGCAGAGGTCTCCGTCTCCACGACGCGCACGCGAAACTCGTCGTCGGCGTGCTCGAGCACCGACAGGGCATAGCCGTTCTCGCCGATCGCGGAGATCGCGCTCGAGAGGTCACCGGGCCCTTCGATGTCGTGCTCCACGAGCCGGTGCAGGATCATCAGCTCGGTCGCTGCGGCCCCGAAGTCGGAGCGGAGCCGCGCGTAGTAGCCCTCGTACTGCTGCAGGTCCTTGACGAAGCGGCTCCACTTCGCCTCGGTCAGTTTCAGCGCGTCTCCGTCACGCGAGGTGATCTCGAGATTCGGGATCCGCTCCCGTGCGAGCAGTTCTTCCAACTGCGCGTCCTTCTCGAAGTAGAACTCCTGGCCGCTCAGCTTCACCTTGTACAGCGGCGGCACCGCGATGTAGATGTGCCCCTGATCGATCAGTGCGGGCATCTGGCGGTAGAGGAACGTGAGGATCAGCGTGCGGATGTGGGAGCCGTCGACGTCGGCGTCCGTCATCACGATGATGCGGTGATACCGCAGCTTCTCCAGATCGAACTCCTCGCCGATCGAGGTGCCGATCGCAGTGATCATCGCCTGGATCTCGTTGTTCGAGAGCACCTTGTTGATCCGGTTCTTCTCCGAGTTGATGATCTTGCCGCGCAGGGGCAGGATCGCCTGGTAGGTGCGGTCGCGGCCCATCTTGGCGGAGCCGCCGGCACTGTCGCCCTCGACGATGAAGAGCTCGGCCGCCTCGGGATCCTTGATCGAGCAGTCGGCGAGCTTGCCCGGCAGCGACATCGACTCGAGCGCCGACTTGCGCCGCGTCAGCTCGCGCGCCTTGCGGGCGGCCTGCCGCGCGCGCTGGGCCGAGATCGCCTTGCTGACGATCTGCCGCGCGTCGGTCGGGTTCTCCTCGAAGTACTCCGACAGCTTCTGGTTCACCGCCGTCGAGACGAGGCCGCTCACCCACGGGTTCCCGAGCTTCGTCTTCGTCTGGCCTTCGAACTGTGGATCCTGCAGCTTCACCGAGATGACCGCGGCGAGCCCTTCGCGCACGTCCTCGCCTTCGAGGTTGTCCTCTTTCTCCTTCAGCAGCCCCTTGTCGCGGGCGTACTTGTTGATCGTCGAGGTGAGAGCCGACCGAAAGCCGGAGAGGTGCGAGCCGCCCTCGTGCGTGTTGACGTTGTTGGCGAAGGAGAAGACCGACTCCTGGTACGACGTGTTCCACTGCATCGCGACTTCGACCTCACCCTGGTCGTTGCCGGTGGAGAAGTAGACGACGTGCCGATGCACAGAGTCCTTCGACTCGTTGATGTAGGACACGTAGTCCTTGATGCCGCCCTCGTAGTGAAACTCGACCGGAGGCTCGGCGCCGGCGCGTTCGTCGGTGAACGTGATCCTGAGGCCGCGCGTGAGGAACGCCATCTCGCGGAAGCGCGACACGATCGTCGTCGCGTCGTACACCGTCTCGTCGAAGATGTCCGCGTCGGCGAGGAAGGTCGTCGTCGTGCCGTTCTCGGTCGACTCGCCGACGATCTGCATCGGCCCGCGCGGGACGCCGCGATCGAATTCCTGGCGGTAGACCTTCGAGTCGCGCGAGACCTCGACGACGAGCCACTCCGAGAGCGCATTGACCACCGACGCGCCGACACCGTGCAGCCCACCGGAGACCTTGTAGCCGTCACCGCCGAACTTCCCGCCGGCGTGCAGCTTGGTCATGATCACCTCGAGCGCCGAGGTGCCGGTGCCCTCCACCACGTCCACGGGGATCCCCCTGCCCCGGTCGCGCACGGTGACCGAGTTGTCCGGGTGGATGGTGATCTCGATCGAGTCGTTGTAGCCCGCAAGAGCCTCGTCGACGGAGTTGACGACGATCTCCTCGACCAGGTGGTGGAGCCCCCGTAGGCCGGTCGAGCCGATGTACATGCCCGGCCGCAGACGGACCGGCTCGAGGCCTTCGAGCACGGTGATGTCCTTGGCCGAGTATCCGGCCTTCGCCTGAGTCTTCGCCATAATCAAGAAATGCCTGCAAAACGACGGTTTTGCGAGGCACCGAAAGTGTATCAGATTCGGCGGTTGACCCGCCCCCGAGCGAGGCTCAAAGAGACCGCTTTTTGCACACTTTCGCGCAGGTTCTCGTCGGCGATCGCGGAGGCGATCGCCCGCGCACGCTCGGCGTCCTCCGGGCTCACCTCGACCCGGCTCTCCACGGGCTCGGAATCCGGCTCCGGCAGCGGGCCTGGGGCGAAGCGCACCCTGGGCACGCCGAGCTTGTCGGCGATCTCGGCGGCCCGCTGCCCGAGCTCGAACGACCAGACCGAATCGGCCGTGTTCACATGCAGCGTCCCGTCGCGGGCGATCCGCGCCGGCCACGCGTTGCGGGCGATCCCGTTTCCGACCGCATCCGGCCACCGCTCGACGAGCTCGGCCATGCCGGCCTGAGGCCCGAACCGCGAGAGCTCTGACCTGATCTGGCTAGCGAGCGGATCCAGCTTCGACCTCCACGATCTGGGCGGGCTCGATCGGCAGAGCCGACCTGTGCGTCGCGGTGATCATGGTCTGCCCCATCCCCGCGATGCGCTCCGCCAGAACCTGCCGGCGGCCGGGATCGAGCTCCGAGAGGACGTCGTCGAGCAGAAGCAAGGGCGGGGCCGGGAGCAGCTCTGCTTCCGCGAGCAGGAGGGACAGCACCGCGAGCCGCTGCTCGCCCTGTGACCCGAACTGGCGCAGATCGCGATCGCCGCTCGCGATCACAACGTCATCGAGGTGCGGGCCGATTCCCGTCGCACCGCGCTCGAGATCGCGGGCGAGCCGGAGCTCGAGCGCCTCTCGCGTCGGCGGTTCGGCGTCGTACCCGAGCCGCGCCGAGCGCAGCCCGAGCTCCTCCGCTCGCTCCGCGAACGAGGGCCCCACCGCTGCGAGCGTCTCGCTGCGGCAGGCCACGAGCTCGCCACCGAGCGTCACGACCTGCTCCGTCCAAGGCTCGAGCGCCTCCCGTCCGGAAAGGCCGAACTGCACCCGGCGCAGCGCGGCGTTTCGTTGCGCAAGCGCTGCGAGGTAGTCCGGCGGCACCGACGCGCGCGCTGGAAAGAGGCGCGCCAGCGCCCGGTCGAAGTACGCCCGGCGCGCGGCGGGCCCGCCCTTCACGACCGCCAGGCGGTCCGGCGTGAAGACGAGAGTTGAGACCTCCCGTCGAAGCGACTCCGCGGACGACAGCTTCGCGCCGTTCACGCGTGCCTCCTTCGCCTGACCCTGGCGCAACGTCACGACGAGCTCGAGCGGGGCGCCGTTTCGCGTGCCTTCGGCGACCACGCGCGCGCCCGTCTCGCCGAACCGGATCAGCTGCGCGTCCTGGCGGGTGCGCGGCGAGAACCCCTGCGTCACAACGTGCAGCGACTCGAGCAGGTTCGTCTTGCCGACACCGTTGCGGCCGACGACGAGCACGATCCCCGGCTCGAGTGCGAGGTCGAGCGACGCGTATGAGCGGTACTGGCGGAGTTGAACGCGCGCGTAGCTCAGCCGGCGAGCCTGATCGGCATGATCAGGTAGACGTAGTCGTCGGCGTCGCCTTCGAGCACGGCCGGCCGGAGCGGGCTGATCAGCTTGAACTTGATCGTCTCGGAGTCGACCGACTCGAGCCCGTCGCGGAGGAACTCGGCGTTGAATCCGATCTCCATCGCGTCGCCGGTGAAGGGGGCCGGCACCGACTCTCGCGCCTCGCCGACGTCCTGTGTGATCGCCGACACCGTCAACTCGCCCTCGGCGAAACGCAGCCGGAGCGGAGAGTTGCGCTGCGCCATCAGCGACACGCGCCTGACCACCTCGAGCACCTCTTCGCGGGGAAGCGGCAACTCGTACTCGAACTGCTCCGGCAGCAGCTGCCGGTAGTTCGGGAACTGCCCGTCGATGCGGCGTGTCGTCAGCCATGTTCCGTCGGCTCCGAAGACGACGTGGTTCTCCTGCATGCCGAGCTGGATCTCGTCGGCTCCGGTCGCGATGCGCCCGAGCTCCTGCAAGGCACGCGCCGGAATGATCGCCTCGAGGTCGGGGAGTGTGCCGCTGACGGGCGTTTCCTTGACGGCAAGACGGTACGAATCGGTCGCGGCCATCACGATCTTCCCCGGCTCGAAACGGACGAGAATGCCTGTGAGCACCGGGCGGCTCTCATCACGCGACGCGCTTCGTCCAACCCGAGCGACTGTCTCGACGAGTGCGTCGCGGTCGATCGTGTGCAGCGCGCCCGTGTCGACCTCCGGCAGCCGCGGGAAGTCCTCGCTCGAGTAGGTGTGCAGCCGGTAGGTCGCTCCGCCTGCCGCAACGACCACGACCGCCTCGTCCGGATGATGTTCGAGCGACACCTCGCCGTCGGAGAGCGAACGCGCGATGTCGAGCAGGAGCCGGCCGGGAACGACGACCGTTCCCTCGTCGGAGACCTGCGCCTCGACCGATGCACGGAGCGACACCTCCATGTCCGTCGCTGCGAGATGCAACCGGTTTCCTTCGGCTCGGAGCTGAATCCCGCCGAGCACGAGCACCGTCGTTCGGCTCGAAACACCACGCGCAACGACGGCGAGCTTGGCCGCGAGCTCGTCCTTGGCGACGGTAATCCTCAATCCGGTGCCCACCACTGTTTCTGAGTCAATCATTTAAATGAAACCTCGTTGTAGTCATAAGCCCTGTGGGTCCGGGGAGAAGCTCCTCGTTCCCTCTGCGAGAGCCAGTTTCGCTGTGGGTGCGGACGGGGGACAAGTCGAGCTCGTGCACAGGGTCGCGGCTCACCGAGCCTGACGGACGCGAGCTGTGAGTTCCTGGACGAGGTTGTACACAGACCTGTCCTCACGAATGAGACGGGCGATCTTGGACGTGGCGTGGATCACCGTCGTGTGGTCACGACCTCCGAACTCCTTCCCGATCTTCGGGAGCGAGGAGTCGGTGAGCTCGCGTGAGAGGTACATCGCGACCTGGCGGGGATAGACGATGTTCTGTGAGCGGCGGTCGCCGGTCAGCTCCTGCATCGTGACACCGAACCGTTCGCAGACGAGTTCCTGGATCCGCTCGATCGAGATCTGGGCGCTCTCGCCTTGTGGGAATACGTCCTTGAGCACGTCCTGCGCGAGGTCGACGGACAGCGGCCGCCCGGTCAGCGAGGAAAACGCGACGACCCGCGTCAGCGCGCCTTCGAGCTCGCGGATGTTCGTCGAGACTCGTGAGGCGATGAACGTCAAGAGCTCCGGTTCGCGAATCTCGATCTGGTCGTTCTTGACCTTCTTGCGCAGGATTGCGATTCGCGTCTCCAGATCGGGGGGCTGGATGTCTGTGATCAGGCCCCATTCGAATCGCGAGCGGAGGCGTTCCTCGAGCGTCGAGATGTCGCGCGGCGGCCGGTCGGAAGACATCACGATCTGACGGCCGGCCTCGTACAACGAGTTGAAGGTGTGGAAGAACTCCTCCTGGATCCGCTCCTTGTGCTCGAAGAACTGCACGTCGTCGATCAACAGCACGTCGTAGGTGCGATACCGCTGTTTGAATCCCTCGATTCGCTTGTCGCGCAGGCTGTTGATGAAGTCGTTCATGAACGTCTCGGACGTCACGTAGCGGCAGGTCAGACCGCCCCCGTGGTCGGTGACGAAGTTCGCCACGGCATGCAGGAGGTGAGTCTTGCCGAGGCCGGTGTGCCCGTAGATGAACAGCGGGTTGTACGCCTGGGCCGGCGCCTCGGCCACGGCAAGCGCCGCAGCGTGCGCGAAGCGGTTCGACGAGCCGATCACGAACGAATCGAAGGTGTATTTCGGGTTGATCCCGGCAACGTCGGTGCGAACCGCGGTCACCTCGGCCGGGAGCGGCCGGACCGCGGTCGGAGCGACACTCGGCGCGGACTGGGCGTTGAGGACGGGCAGCGGGGGCTCCTCGAGCACGCGCAGCTGCACCCGCAGATCGGCACCGCCGGCGTCCTTCACGGCAGCCCGGATCAGGTCGAGGAAGTGGCCCTCGATCCACTCGCGCGTGAAGTCGTTCGGGACCGCGATCGCGAACGTGTCGGCGTCGAGTTCGGCGCCGCTGACCTCTCCAAACCAGGTCGAGTAGGTCGTGTCGTTGAGGGCTTCCCGAAGCCGGGCGGACACGTCGCTCCAGAGGTCTTCCGCCGTCAGCTCGATTTGCCCATCCACCCGGTTCAGCTCTCCTTTGTTCGACCCGTTCGTTCGACCCTTCGGGGTGGCGAGCATAGCAGCGTCCAGGCGAGGCCTCAATGAGGATTTCACGCCCTGTCCATCCGAGCAGATTGGGCTGATTTGCAGGGATTTCTTTCGGCTCCACACGACTCTCCACAGGTGTGGAAAGTCTGTGTCGCATCCGTGCGGTATGCCTCCTTTCCACGGCTTTTCCGGCTCGGCGAGCCTGTGGACAACCGGGTGGGGAAGCGGTCCGGCTATACTCGCCCGCGGCCGGCATTTGCTGGCCAGAACTCTCTTTTCGGACGCCATGAAACGGACCTATCAGCCGAATGTGCGCAAGCGGAAGCGGAAGCACGGCTTCCGCGCCCGCATGTCGACGCGTGCCGGCCAGCAGATACTCAAGCGGCGCCGCTCGAAGGGCCGCAAGCGCCTGTCGGCGTAGTGCCGCCGGTGCAGCGCCGGAACCGTCTCTCCCGCTCGCGCGACTTCGACGCTGTTTACCGCCAGGGGCGGTCGGTCTCCACGCGGTTCTTGACGCTCTACTGGTTCGCGCGCGACGAGTCGATCGGCGCGCCACGTCTGGGCTTCGCCGTCCCGAAGGCGGTCGGGAACGCCGTCGTCCGGAACCGGATCAAGCGCCAGTTGCGAGACATCGTGCGAGACCGGCTCGAGGCCGTCCCCGTGACGAACGATTACGTGCTCGTCGTGCGCAAGGGTTTACCGGAGGCTGCCGAGGTGAACGGGCACGACTGGCTCACGGCCCGCGTCGACGAGGTGCTCGGAAAGGCGGCGGCATGACGCAGGCCCTGCGAACGGCCGCGATCCTCCCGATCCGCATCTACCAGAAGCTCGTCTCGCCTTTCATCCCGGCGAACACGTGCAAGTACCACCCGAGCTGCTCGGAGTACGCCGCGCTCGCGATTCGCAAGCACGGCGTGCTGCGCGGCCTGCCGCGTGCCGGCTGGCGCCTGCTCCGCTGTAACCCGTGGTCGCATGGAGGAGTCGACTACCCATGACCCCGGGCCCCCTGTTGATCTTCTCGATCCTCTCTCCGCTCGAGAACGTGATGCAGTCGATCCTCGACTTCTTCCACGGCTCGGTCGGTCTGCCCTGGGCGTGGTCGATCGTCGCGTTGACCATCCTGACGCGGATCGTCCTCGTGCCGCTCACGGTGAGGCAGATCCACTCGATGCAGGCTCTTCAGGCGCATGCGCCTGAGATGAAGGCGATCCAGCAGAAGTACAAGGGCGACCGGACGAAGCTCAACGAAGAGCTGATGAAGTTCTACAAGGAGAACAACATCAACCCGGCCGCCTCGTGCCTACCGCTGTTGGCGCAATTCCCGGTGTTCATCGCGCTGTACTTCACGCTCAAGCACGGTACGAAGCACATCACCGGGTCGTGGCTTCACGTCGTCCCGAACATCTCCGACAAGGCGACTGCGCACTGGTCGGGCTTCGTGCTGCTCGCGATCTACGCGGGCTCACAGATCGCCTCCACGTACTTCATGGGCACCACGATGGACAAGACGCAGCGGACGATCATGATGTTCCTGCCGCTGGTCTTCCTCACGGTCGTCTCGCGGTTCCCGACCGGTCTCATTCTCTACTGGATGACGACCAACCTCTGGACGGTCGGGCAAGGCCTCGTCACGAGGAGGCTGGTGCCGAAGGCGGCCAAGGCAGGCACGCTGCCCGCCGCGCCTGCGGGACCGAAACGCTCGTCTCGCAACCCGCCCAAGGAGGAGGCCCCGGCGGGCAACGGGGCGAACGCGGCTGTGCCCGCTCCGAAGCCGCCGCCCTCGCAGCCGCGGCGGGTCAAGAAGAAGGGCAGAGCAAAGCGGTGAGCGGCGGCGACACTGAGCAGGTCAGTGTCGAAGCGACGGGCGAGACCGTCGGCGAAGCGAAGTGGAAGGCGCTGCGCGACCTCGAACGCCTTGCGCCGGGTCTCGACAAGGCAGCGGTCGAGTTCCAGGTCGTCTCCGAGGGAGAGCGCGGTTTGCTCGGCGTCGGGTATGCCCCGGCGCGCGTGGTCGCGACGGCGGCCGCAGGGCCGCAACGGGAGGCGACCGCTCCACGCGCCGACGAGAGCGACGCCGAGACGCATGTGCGCGAGCTCGTCGAGCGAGTTGTCGGCGCCATGGGGATCGCCGCACGCGTCGAGGCGAAGGAGACCGCTGACGAGATCTTCGTCACCTGCAGCGGCGGCGAGCTCGGCCTGCTGATCGGCAAGCACGGCCAGACGATCGATGCACTGCAGGCGATCGCGAACGCTGCGGTCTACCGCTCGGGCACGCACAAGTCGGTGACGGTCGACGCGGCCGGCTACCGGGACCGGCGTCGGCAGACGCTCGAGGGGATCGCCGACCGCAGCGCCGAACGCGCCGCTCACGGCGAGCGCGTGCTGCTCGAGCCGATGAGCCCGGTGGAGCGCAAGGTCGTGCACGAGCGTCTCAAGGAAGTGCCGGGGGTGCAGACGGCGAGCGAGGGGACGGAGCCGAATCGGTATGTCGTCGTCCTCCCCGCTTGAGGACTGGCTCGCGGCCGTCGTAGCAACTCGAGGGTTGACGGCGCTCCGCGATCCTGCCGAAGCTCGCCGCGTGCTGCTCGAGGACTCCCTCGCGGGAGCGGACCTCGTTGCTCGGTTCGACGGAACGATCGTGGATGTCGGCAGCGGCGGCGGCGCGCCCGGGATCCCGCTCGCGTATTCCTTTCCCGACCGCGAGGTCGTGCTGCTCGAGGCCGAGCGCCGCAAGTGCGACTTCCTCGAGTCGGTCGCCCCGCCGAATGCGCGAGTCGTCTGGGGACGCGTCGAGGAGCAGGAGGCCGACTGGGCCGGAGTCGCCGTCGCGAAGGCCCTCGCCCAGCCGCCGACCGCGGCCGAGTGGTGCCTGCCGCTCGTGCGTGAAGGCGGAGCCGTCGTGCTCTGGCTCGGCCCCTCCGCCGACCGGGCCCGGCTCGCGGCTGCGGCCGAACGGGTCGCGGGGTCGGTCGAGGATTCTCCTCCCGGTTTTGCGGTGATCCGAAAGACGGGACCGACTCCGCCCGGCTTTCCCCGCCGCACGGGCGTGGCCAAGAAGCGGCCGCTCGCCTAGTTCCGGAGCCTGTTGGCGACGGCTGCGAAGCCTTTGCTCAAGCGGATTTTGGCATCCGGCTCGGCCGCTAGATTGGCCAGGTGAGCAAGGTCTACGCGTTCGCGAACCAGAAAGGCGGGGTCGGCAAGACGACCACCGCGATCAATCTCGCGGCGTGTCTCGCCGAGGCTGGTGAGCGGTCGCTCGTCGTCGACCTCGACCCCCAGGCGAACGCGACCTCCGGTCTCGGAATGCGCGCGAACGGGACGTCCACCTACGACCTGCTCGACGGTGTTCCGCTGGCGTCACTCGCCAAGGCGACCCAGTTCCCGAACCTCTTCCTCGTCCCTTCCAAGCCCGAGCTCGCGGGCGCGGCCGTCGAGCTGTCCCAGCGCGATGACGGCGAGCGCTACCTCGCGGAGGCGCTGCAGCACGCGGAGGGCTTCGACTTCGTGCTGCTCGACTGTCCGCCGTCGCTCGGTCCGCTGACGGTGAACGCGCTCGCCGCGTCCGATCGCGTGATCGTGCCCGTGCAGACCGAGTACTACGCGCTCGAAGGCCTAGCGCAGCTCGTGCAGTCGATCAACCTGATCAAGACACGCCTCAACCCGAGACTCGAGATCGCAGGGGTCCTGTTGACGATGACGGACGGACGCACGCGTCTCTCCGCCGATGTCGAGGCCGAGGTCCGCAAGCATTTCGGCGCGCTCGTGTTCAATGCCGTCGTGCCGCGCTCCGTTCGGGTTGCAGAGGCGCCCAGCCACGGCTTGCCGGTGACCCACTACGACCGCCGCTCCCGCGGCGCCGAGGCCTACTGGAAGGTGGCGATGGAGCTTGTCGAGCGTTCTTGATCGCGGGCCGGCCGCCGCCGGCTACGAACGCGCCCTGCGTCCTTGTCTTCCTTGGTTTTCGCTCGCCGTCGGAGGACGTTCGTGACCGGCCAGCCCGCTAGGCGAGGTCTCGGGCGCGGTTTCGAGGTCCTGATCGGTGGTGCTGCGCCCGAGCTCGCTCAGGTCGCGGTCGACCAGATCCATCCGAACCCGAACCAGCCGCGCAAGCGCTTCGAGAGCGAGGGCGTCACCGGTCTCGCGGAGTCGATCAAGGCGCAGGGACTGATTCAGCCGGTCGTCCTGCGGCCCCGGCTCGAGGGCGGCTACGAGCTGATCGCCGGCGAGCGCCGCTGGCGCGCCGCGCGCGAGGCCGGCATCACGACCGTTCCTGCGGTCGTCCGCGAGGCCGACGATCGCGACACGCTGCTGCTCGGGCTTGTCGAGAACGTCGCGCGCGAGGATCTGTCTCCGATCGAGGAGGCGCGCGCCTTCGCGGTGCTCATCGACGAGTTCGGGTTCTCGCTCGGCGAGGTCGCCGAGCGGGTGGGCCGCTCGAAGCCGACGGTGTCGAACCGGATCCGGCTGCTCGAGCTTCCGGAGGACGTGCTGAGCATGATCGCCCGCCGCGAGCTCACCGAGGGCCACGCCCGCGCGGTGCTCGCCGTCCCCGACCAGGACGGCCGTCGCCGGCTTGCCAAGCGGATCGTCGGTGAAGGCCTCTCGGTGCGCGCGGCCGAGCGCGCGGCTCGCTGGGCGGGAGCGCGGACGAAGGAGCGCCGCGTCTCGGCCGTCGACCCCGCACTCGCGGCGCGCGTCAAGGATGCGTTCCGGCTCCTGACCGGTTTCGAAGCGAAGGTCGGCGCCGCAGGACTGCAGGTTCCGGTCGACGGCGACGTCCAGCTGGAGGAGCTCGCCGAGGCCCTCGAGCGGCTCGGCACTCCGTAGAGAGGGCTCCGTCGCTCTGCGGGATGGGCGATCCTGGATTCGAACCAGGGACCTCCGCCTTATCAGAGCGGCGCTCTAACCAGCTGAGCTAATCGCCCGCGCGGCGCATAATAGCCGGGGCGTTCTCGTCGTGACTTACGGCAGCACAAGAGGCCGGCGCCAACCGCGACGCCGAGCGGTCGCGACCCGACGCCGCGCCAGCTGCGTCCGATCTGGCGCTCGCCGCCTGGTTGGCAAGCGGCGTGCACGTTCGGCTCATAGACCGGGGGTAATCTAGGGGCAGATGGTCGAGATGACGATCTACGGAGTCTCGTTCGACCTGGTCGGCAAGCAGCCGATCGTGTTGCTGAAGACGGCCGACGGGAACCGCTACCTGCCGATCTGGATCGGCCATCCGGAAGCCGCTGCGATCCTGATGAAGCTCCAGGGAGCGAGCGCGCCGCGCCCACTGACGCACGACCTGCTGGTGAACATCCTCGGCGAGCTCGACGTCGAGATCGTGCGGGTCACGGTCACCGAGTTGCGGGAGAGCACGTTCCACGCTTCCATTACCGTCGCCCAGAACGGCAACGAGGTGGAGATCGACTCCCGCTCCTCCGACGCGATCGCGGTGGCGGTTCGGGCGCACGCACCGATCTTCGCAGCAGACGACGTGATCGAGGAGTCGGCAATCGAGATGGAAGGCGACGAGGTCAACGAGGAAGAGATCGTCGACGAGTTCAAGCGTTTCCTCGACAAGGTCTCGGCGGAGGACTTCGCCGGAGCGGAGGTCGAGGCGGAAGAGCTTGGAGAAAGCGATGACGAGGGCGAGCCGGACGACGAGTAGCTCGGTCCCGAACGCTCAGAGCGTCACCGCTGCGACGAGCGCGACCAGGTTGAACAGTGCGTGCAGGACCATCCCCGGGTAGACGCTGTCCGTGCGCGACCGGATCCAGGCGAGGACGCCTCCGAACACGGCAAGTACCGGCAGCGACTCGATGAGGCCGTGGGCGAGCCCGAAGAGCAGGCCGACCAGGATGATCGCCGGCCAGCGGCCGTAGCGCTCGAGCAGCGAATAGCCGAGACCGCGGTAGGTCAGCTCCTCGACGAACGGCACCCACGTGCAGATCACGATCGCGTTGGCGATGTACGCCGCGGCGTGGTGCGGTTCCCAGTGGCTCGGCGTGAGCCCTTGCTCGTTCCCGACGCGAACGATCCGACCGTAGACGATCTCGAACGCGTAGATCATCACCAGGGCACCGCCGAGCGCCCAGGCGGCGGCCGGGTAGGCTCGCGGCGGGCGGAGGGCGAGGAGCCGCTTGCTGAAGCCGGCGATCGCGAGCACGAGCAGGAGCAGGATCCCGTCCTGGATCAGTCCGCCGATAGCAGTCGACCATTCGTAGAGGACCTGCGGGCTGGGCTTGCCGGCGGTGGCCCGCGAGCCGTATCCGAGCGCGATCAGTGCGGCGACCAGGGCGAGCCACAATGCGAGCCGCCACCGGTCGTCCATACGATACGGCGGCGCCGTGCCCGATCGCTCCTTCACTCCCTCCGAGGCTAACAGCGCCCTCGCGGAGGTGCGCCCCGTCGCGCAGCGACTGGTTGCCGTGCGCGCCCGCATGCGCGAGCTCGAGCGGTCGCAGGGCGAGCTCGTGCTGGCGATCGGCGGCAACGGCGGCGGCTATGCCGCGAGCGACCTGAACGCCGCACAGTCCGAGCTGGCAGGGCTGGCCGAGGCCGCCGCCGCGTGCGTCGACCGGCTCACCGAGCTCGGGGTGACGATCAAGGACCTCGACCTCGGCCTGCTCGACTTCCCTTCGGAGCGCGACGGTGCAGAGGTCCTGCTCTGCTGGCACGTCGGCGAGGAGACCGTCTCGACCTGGCACGGCCTCGCCGAGGGGTATGCGGGCCGGAAACCGATCGACTGGGACGAATAGGGCCTGATGCCCGAGTTCTGGCAGCACGTGTTGATCGCGGCCGCGGTGATCCTGATCGCCTGGCTGGTCGCAAAGTTCGTCGACTGGCGGATCTCGAGGCGCAATCTTCCACCCGAGATCGTCACGCGGTACCGGGTTCTCCGCCGCACGATCTTCGCCGCGATCGTCTTTCTCGGCGTGATGTCGGCTCTGCTCGTCATCCCGCAGGTGCGCGCCGTCGCAGGCGGCGTGCTGGCGTCGTCCGCCGTGCTCGCACTCGTGATCGGGTTTGCGAGCCAGCGGACGATCGGGAACTTCGTTGCGGGGATCCTGATCGCGATCAGCCAGCCGCTGCGGATCGGCGACGACGTCGAGGTGCAGGGCACCCGTGGCGTCGTGGAGGAGATCGGGCTCAGCTACACCTGGATCCGGACTCGCGAAAACGACCGACTGGTCGTGCCGAACGAGCGGCTTGCCTCCGAGACGATCCGGAACTCGACCATCCGCAGCTCGGAGACGTTCGCGGAGGCGACCGTGACGGTGCCCGCCGATGCAAAACTACGGCAAGTTGTGCAGGCGCTCGGGGCCGACGGCGACGAGGTGTACGTGACCGACCTGGAGGGTGAGAACGCAACTGTCGTGGTGCGCAAGCGCATTTCCGGCGAGCACCCGGCCGATCGCGCAGCGAGCGACCTGCGGCTCTGGATCGCCGAGCGTCTTGCAGGGGACGCCGGATGACGCGCCGCCGCGACGACTTCGACCTGATCCTCGCGCACCGGGGACGCAAGCGGAAGCGGGCCGACCGCATCAAGCGGCGCCGGCGCGCAGGCGTCGTCGCGGCGACCATCGTGCTCGTGATCGCAGCCGCGGTCGCCACGGTGGGGCTCGGAGCCGGAACCGCTCTCTCCGCGAGCTGCGACCTGAACGCGCTCCGCCCCGTCGAGATCGGCCAGAACTCGTTCGTCTACGCCTCGGACGGGTCGCTGCTCGGCTCGATCCCTGCCGAGCGGAACCGCGAGCCGGTCACCACCCGGAACATGTCGCCGTGGCTCCCGAAGTCGACGACGGCAATCGAGGACCGCCGTTTCTGGGAGCACGGTGCCGTCGACTACCTCGGCATCGCGCGCGCGGCCTGGAAGGACCTCACTGCGGGCAAGGTCCTCGAGGGCGGCTCGACGATCACGCAGCAACTCGTCCGCAACCTCTATACCGGCCAGGAGAAGACGTTCACGCGCAAGATCAAGGAGGCGTGCCTTGCGATCAAGCTCGCGCGCAGGTGGCCGAAGACGAAGATCCTCAACGAGTACCTCAATACCGTCTACTACGGGAACCACGCGTACGGCGTCGAGGCGGCGTCGCAGACGTACTTCTCCAAGCACGCGAGCCAGCTGACTCTCCTGCAGTCCGCCTTGCTCGCCGGGTTGCCGCAGGCGCCCTCGGTCTACGACCCGTTCCACAATCCGCAGGCCGCGCTCGACCGTCGCGACGAGGTGCTTCGTGCGTTGTACGACAACGACGACATCACGCTCGCCCGGTACCGGGAGGCGATTCGGTCGACGTCGCTCGGGTTGAAACCGGGCCGCATCTACACACGCATCAAGCAGCCCTACTTCTTCTCGTACGTGATCGACGAGCTCGAGCGCCAGTACGGGGCGAACACGGTGCGCGAGGGCGGCTTGACGGTGTATACGACGATCGACCCGCGCCTGCAGCGGCTCGCCAACAAGGCGATTCGCGACGTGCTGCCGTACAAGACCGACCCGGCAGCGGCAATCGTCTCGGTCGAACCGGGAACGGGCGCGATTCGTGCGATGACCGCCGTGGTCAGGAGCACGGGCAACCAGTTCAATCTGGTCGCCCAGTCCGCCCGGCAGGCGGGCTCGACCTTCAAGACGTTCGTTCTCGCGTCGGCGATCGAGAAGGGCGTCGATCCCGACACGACCTACTACACGTCGGCGCCGTTCACGTGCTCGATCGGCCCCTGGTGTCAGCCCCCGTGGGAGGTGCACACCTACGGGAACGACTACTCGGGCTCCGAGTCACTGACGCGCGCGACGCTTCAGTCCGACAACACGGTCTATGCGCAACTGACGCTCGACGTCGGTCCGCGCTACGTATGGCAGATGGCTCACCGGCTCGGAGTGCACATGTCGCCCGACAAGCCGGTCGCGTCGATCGGCCTCGGTTCTCTGGCGGTCTCGCCACTCGACATGGCCGCGGCCTACGCGACCTTCCCCGCGATGGGGATCTACGCGAAGCCGATGGCGATCACCAAGGTGATCCTGCCGGGTGACCACGTCGACACGAGCTCCGGCTGGGGCAAGCCGCAGACGAAGCGCGCTTTGTCACAGGGCGTCGCCTGGAAGGTGACCGATGTGCTGCAGCAGAACGCTCTCTACGGGACCGGGGCCGGGTCCGGCGACGGCATCCACGTGAACGCCGGCAAGACCGGGACGACCGACAATCATGCGGACGCCTGGTTCGACGGCTACACCCGGCAGCTCACCACGGTCGTCTGGATGGGCTATCCCCGGGGCGAGATCCCGATGTTGGATGTGCACGGGGTACCGGTTGCCGGCGCCACGTACCCGGTGCCGATCTGGCACGAGTACATGGCGGCCGCGCTCTGGCATCACAAGGCACTCGCGTTCGACCTCCCGAACAAGTATCCGACGTGGCACTACCTCACGCATGGGAGCTACGGCAGCTTCGGCTACTACCCGACCCCGACGTACACGACGACCACCGCGCCCACCACCACGACGACGGTCGCACCGCCCAAGCCGGTCACGACCATCGTTACACCGAAGACGCCGCCGCATACGACGACGGTGGCAACGCCGCCGCCGCCTCCTACTCCGCCCCCTCCACCTCCGCCGTCACCGACGACCACCGAGTCGCCGCCACCCTCCCCTGGCCAAGCCCCGTAGCGCCGTCGTCGCCGGCGCGCTGACGCTGGCGCTCGTCGTTGCGCTCGTCGTCGTCGAGCGGACCGCGGGCTCGTCGGTGGTGCCTGCTCCCGGCGGCCGGCTCGATTCGGACGCCTCTCTCTTTCTGGCGATCTTCGTGGCCGCGTTCGTGGTCTATCTCGTCGCCCTGGTGATCGTGCGCCGCGGTGCGCGCTTCGGCCAGGTTTTCGTCCTCGCCTGTGCGATCCAGCTCGTGCCGCTCGCCGGCCCGGTGTTCCTCTCGTCGGATGCGTGGACGTACTGGAGCTATACGCGTGTGCACGATCCGTACACAGATACACCCGCCGACGACCGCGTTGCGTCACGCTACGCCGGAACGGCGTACCTGCACGAGACCTCGCCCTACGGGCCCGCGTTCTCGCTCGTCTCGCGTCCGCTGGGATGGACGACGTCGGCGGCGCACGCCGCGTGGCTTCTGCGTGCGAGTGCCGCACTCTGCGTGCTCGCGACGACGTGGCTCGTCGCCCGGCGCCGCGCCTTCGCAGCGGCTCTTGTCGGCTGGAACCCGTTGGTCGCAATGCACTTCGCCGGTGGTGGCCACAACGACGCGCTGATGATGGCCCTCGTCGCGGCGGCGCTTGCGCTGAGCGAGCGCAAGCGCGTGCAGGCCGCGGGTGTCGCCTGGGCGCTCGCGGTCCTCATCAAGTGGGTGCCTTTGCTCTTGCTCCCGCTTCGTGCGCTCGAGGCGCGTGCCACCGGTCGCCGGGTCGGCCACCTCGGGTTTGCGGTCACGATCGTCGCCACGCTCGGCCTCGCGACGCTCCTCTGGCAGTTCCACTGGCTCCAGGCCGTGACGCCGCTGACGCACGACGCGCGGCGGCAGACGCACTACGCACTGCCGCACCGCCTGGGCCTGCCTCCGTGGGCGCTGCTCGCGGCGTATGGCGTCGCCTACGTCTGGCTCCTGTGGCAGGCGGCTCGTGGCCGAGCGCGGCTCGGCCTCGCGTTCGGCTTGCTGCTGCTCGCGTTGCCGTATCTGATCGGGTGGTACGTGCTCTGGCCGCTTGCCTTGGCTGCCTGGGACGACGACGACGCTGCGACGCTCCTCTCGCTCGGCCTGTGCGCGTATCTACTTCCCCAGCGCCTGACCTAGCAGCGCGAGCCACCGGTCGCCGAGCACGCTGCGGCTGGCCCGTTCGCGGAACACCTCACGGCCGCGCGCGGCGATGCGGCGGCGAAGCGGTTCGTCGTGAGCGAGCCGGTCGATCGCCTCGGCCAACCGCGCTGGGTTCTCCGGCTCGACCAGGATGGCCGACTCGCCGTCGGTGAGCAGCTCGCGGGCGGCCTCGGTGTCCGCTGTGATCACCGGCGCGCCCGTGGCGAGCGCCTCGAAGACGACGGCCGGGATCGCCCGCGATTCG
The DNA here is from genome assembly GCA_963806025.1 of uncultured Thermoleophilia bacterium. Lineage (GTDB taxonomy): Bacteria > Actinomycetota > Thermoleophilia > Gaiellales > Gaiellaceae > PALSA-600. The sequence goes on from CAWDWI010000004.1 coordinate 223,303, forward strand.
CGAAACCCACCGAGCACGATGCCGGCGTGCGCAATCGCGATTCCGCGCAAGTCGGTCGATATCTCGTCGGCTTCGGCAACGCGAACAGGCGTCTCGGCCAGCGGTGCCGCAGCGAGTACGACCTCCGTTGACGCATCGGCGATCTGCAGTGCCGTGAAGGGGTACGTCGGCGACCAGGTCTCGCAGAAGATGTCCTCGTCCGCGCCGAGGAAGACAGCTGCCGTCTGCTTGGCTCCGAGTTGCGACAGGTAGCGGGCTTCTGCGTCGGTGCCGCAGACGACGAGGTCCGGCAGGCGGAACGCACGAAAGTCGACGACGCGCAGAACGTTTGCCGCGCTCGATCGTTCGCGAAAGTGGCGTCGCACGTCGACGAGCTCGTTCTCGAGTGACAGGACGGCGTCGAACACGAGCGGGCGCTTGCTGGCGAGGCGCCGGGCGCGAGGGACGTCGAAGTGGCCTGGGTAGCCGACGATCACGAGGTCGAAGTCGCGCGGCCGCGGTGCGAGCAGCCGCCATTCCGCGGCGAAGACGTTGAATGCGCCGAGGAGGCCGCTCCCGCGAACCGGAACCTGGCGCTCCTCGATTTCGACGCCTGCCAGGCGCAACGCGGCGATCGCGTTCACGTTTCTCGGGTGTGCGCGGTCGTACGTCCCGAAATAGAGGACCCTCACGGGAGGGCCGTGGTGGTCGTGCCCTGACCGGTCGTCACCGGTGCCGTCTCGGTGGTCGTGGCGCTGCCGGTCGTCGTGGGCGGCGGCGCCGTCGTGGTCGGAGCGGTGGTCGTCGGTGGCGCCGTCGTCGTCGGTGCGGTCGTCGTGGTGGGCGGCGTCGCCGTCGTGGTCGGAGCGGTGGTCGTCGGTGGCGCCGTCGTCGTCGGTGCGGTCGTCGTGGTGGGCGGCGGCGCGGAGGTCGTCGTCTGCGCTGCCGTCGTGGTGGCGGTTGTCGGCGGCGTGATCGGGACGTTCGGCAGCGTCAGCGACGTCGGCGGCTGGGAGCCGTTGTTCGACCCGCTCGACCCGCTGTTCGTGAGCACGATCGCAAGCGCGCCGCCGGCCACGAGGAGCAGCGCTGCGACCGCAGCGACAGGGACGATCGGCCAGTCCCTGCGCCGGGCCGGGGCAGGACGCAGCACCTGGGTCGCGGCGGCGGTTCCGGGCAGCGCCGCTCCGCCTGCCACCATCGTGGCGTCGTCCTCCTGTTGGGTCAGGGCTCGTAGGAGCGCCCCGCCGTCCTGCGGCCGCGCAGCCGGGTCTTTGGCGAGGGACGCCGTGACGATGCTCGCCAGCGAGGCGGGCACGTCGGGCCGCAAATCGGTGACGACGGGCGGCGGGTCGTCACGATGCATGCGCACGAGCTCCATCGCGTTCCCCGAGACGAAGGGGAACGCGCCGGTGAGCATCCGATAGAGGATCACGCCGAACGAGTAGACGTCGCTCGGCGGACCTGCGGGCAGCCCACCCGCCTGTTCCGGCGAGATGTACGAGGCCGTGCCGAGGACGGTTCCCGCCTCCGTGAGCTCACCCGCAGCGCCCATCCGCGCGATCCCGAAGTCGGCGATCTTGACGCGCTCCTCGGCGTCGAAGAGAACGTTCGCGGGCTTGAGGTCGCGGTGCACGAGGCCGCGGTCGTGCGCGTGGGCGAGACCGGACGCGATCTCGGTCGCGATTCGAAGCGACTCGGCGTCCGTCTGACGGCGCCCGTCGCGGAGCCGGTCCTCCAGCGAGCCGTTGGGGAGGTACTCGAGCACCATGTACGGGCGGCCGTCCGCCTCGCCGTAGTCGTAGAGGGAGCAGATGTTCGGATGCGAGAGCGCTGCCACCGCCCGGGCCTCGCGCTCGAACCGTGCACGATCGGCGCTCGGGGCGAGCATCTTCACTGCGACCTGCCGCTCGAGCTCGTCGTCGTGCGCGAGCCAGACTGCGCTCATCGCACCGCGGCCGAGTGGTTCGAGCAGCCGGTATCGGCCGGCGATCGACTCCCCTGTCATCTCTGCGGGATTATCGTGATCCGCGATGACCGACCTGCCGACGATCGACGAAGCACTCGCGCTCGTGCTCGCACACGTTCGCCCACTGCCGCTCGAGGACGTCTCCGTCGGGTCCGCCGCCGGGCGGGTGCTCGGCGAGGACGCGCGGGCCGTCACCGACCTGCCGCCGTTCGACAGCTCCGCGATGGACGGCTATGCGGTCCGTGCCGACGACACGCCGGGCCGGCTGCGGGTCGTGGGCCACTCCGCCGCCGGGCGGCCCGAGCTCGGAGCGGTTGGCCCGGGTGAGGCCGTCGTGATCTCGACCGGCGCCGTCGTCCCGGCGGGCGCGGATGCGGTTGTGCCGGTGGAGCGGACGACGGGCGACGTGGTGGTGGAAACCGTTGGCAGAGGAGACAACGTGCGGCCGCGAGGTGGCGACACGAGGACGGGTGATGTCGTCGTGGCGGCCGGGAGCCCGCTCGGGCCGCCGCAGGTCTCGGCGCTCGCCGCAGCGGGAGTCGCCGTTGTGCGCTGTGCGCGTCGGCCGCGTGTTGCGGTGCTTTCGACGGGAAGCGAGTTGCGGGCACCCGGGGAGCCGCTCGCTCCCGGCGAGATCTACGAATCGAACTCCGTTCTGGTCGCGGCGCAGCTCGGTCTCGCGGCCGCCACCGCCACGGTCTTCCCGGTCGTCGCCGACGACGCGGCTGCGACGCACGCAGCGCTCGAGCAGGCGCTCGAGCATGACGTGCTCATTACGACCGGCGGCGTGTCGGTCGGTCCTCACGACCTCGTGCGCGCGACCCTTGCTGAGCTCGGTGCGCAGGAGGTCTTCTGGCGGGTCGCCGTGAAGCCCGGCAAGCCGATCGCGTTCTCGGTGCGCGGAGACGCGCTCGTCTTCGGACTACCGGGGAACCCCGTCTCGTCGCTCGTGGGGTTCGAGCTGTTCGTCCGTCCGGCGCTGCGTGCGCTGCAAGGCGCCCGTGAACCGGGGCCGGAGTATCTGCCGGGGAGGCTGGCGAACGGCGTGCGCCGGAACCTGGATCGCGACGAGCTCGTGCGCGCCCGCCGCAGCGGCGACCAGCTCGAGCCGCTGAGCGGACAGGACTCGCACATGATCGTCCGAGCTGCCGCTGCGAACGCACTCGTGCTCATCCCCCGCGGCGAAGGCGAGCTGCCGCCCGGCGCCGAGGTCGCCTACCTCCAGATCTGAGCGCTATTCGACTGCGGGCCGTCGTGTCTGTGCTCGACGGCGACGCGCGCGCTGTGCGAGCACGAGCCGGCGCACGAGCTCCCGCAGCGGTCCCCGCTCCGGGCGCTGGCCGGCAGGCGGATAGGGCGCGTAGCGGCCTGCGGTCACGACAGCAAGCTGCGCCGCGCAGGCTGCACCGCAGAGCGTGATCACCACGGCCGGCAGATGCACGTATCCGACCGCCACGAGCTCGAGCAGATACCACGGCGCGTCGAATCCGAGGCCGAAGCGAAGTGCGAGCGAGAGAATGATGAGCAACGGTCCGACGAGGCCGATCAGGAAGACGACCGCGCGGGTCGGCGCTTTGCTGCTCTGCACCTGCGGCAACCAGAGCCAGGCGTGCATAGCCGGTAGGAAGAAGATCAACGCGAAGGGGTTTGTTGCCAGGACGAGCAACGAGACGATCCCGAGGCCGAGCAGCGCCACGGTCGCGCCCGCCAACTGCTCGTCGGCGCCGATGGAGCGCCGCGGGACGAGCCGCTGCCGTGCCACGAGCCAGCCGAGGAGGCCGACGAGGGCGAGTGCGACCAGCCCGAGCACGGGCCAGTCGCCTGACGAGGCAACAGCCGGGTTCGGCGGCCGCGGCACACCTGACGGCCACGCTCCGAACGAGCGGAACGCGAGGAAGGCGAGGCCGAGGAAGAGCCAGAACGCGAGGCGGCTGCGCAGGCTGCGGGCAGCCGGCAGCAGGCCGATCCGCCGCCGGCGGCAGTGTGCGAACAGGTCGACGACGGCCACCAGGTACGGGATCAGGAGAGCGACGAGGAAGAGCTCGATTGCCCAGCCACGGACGATGCGGTCGCCGATCCACACGAAGCTCGTCGTTCCCTGCGCCAGTTCGAGGCCCTGGTCGAGCGAGCCGATGAGCTCCTGGGTGGCGCGGCCGAGACCGGTCAGCCTGGCCGTGTCGAGCGCGGTTGCCCGGTCGGTGAACGCCGCGGGAGGCCGCTCGCCTGCGGTGGTCAGCGTGACGGCCGGAACGCCGCGCGCGACGAACGGCCCCTGCTCGTAGAGGGTGAAAGGGAAGCCGAGGTCGATCAGCTGCTGCAGGGGCCCGGCGCGGCGCGCCTGCGTCCCCGTCTGCTCGAGGACGCGTTTCGCCGCCGTCTCGACGAGCGAGGCCGCGGGCGAGCGTGGGCTGTCCCCCGCAATGACGATGCGTGGCGGCCCGCGGCCCGCGATTGCATCGAGGTTGATCGTCGCGACGACGTGGAACGGCGAGTGCTCGGCGAAGCGGAGCGCCCCGAGCCCGCCGAAGGAGCCCGCGTCGGTGGAGAGAAAGACGATCGTGTGCGCGGACCGCACGCGCTGGCCGGCCGGGGTGCCGGCCTGTGCGTAGCCGCGCGCCAGCTCGACCAGAGCGGCGGTGCCGCTCGCGTCGTCGTTCGCACCGGGCCCGGTGCCCGTGTCGTCGCGGTGAGCCATCACGACGATCGCGTCGGAGGACTGTCCCTGTGCGACCGCCCATAGGTTGCGCAGCCGGACGCGCCCCAGGCCGGGCACGTGCGCGCGCCAGGCGTCCGACGACACGGGCAGGCCGTACGGCGCGAGCTGGTCCCGGAACCACTGTTCGGCGCTCAGGGATCCCGGCCCGCCGGGAACCCGGTCCGGATAGTGACTCGAGAGCTCGGTCGCCAGCTGCCTGGTCGCCGGCCCGTCGAAGTTGGGGGGCAGGAGCGGCGCCGGCAAGGCGCCCGGCCGGGTGATGCTGAACGCGAGGATCAGAAGCGGCAGCAAGAGGATGAGGAGCGCCCCGCGGTACAACCGTCCATTGATCGGCCGTTCGAGTGAACCGCGGCGAGGGCGGCGACGGCGTGCGGGGGTCCGGGCCATCGCCATAGCGAGGGCTATCCTGGCAGCAGGCCGACCCCGATGCCCGAATCGACTCCAACGATCCTGCTCGTCGACGATGAGGACGCCGTCCGCAAGGTGCTCGCGTTCCCGCTCGAGAAGGATGGGTACACGGTCGTTCAGGCCGCGGACGGAGAGGAGGCCCTGCGCCGCTTCGCCGACACGCCGGTCGATCTCGTCGTGCTCGACATCATGCTGCCGCGGCTCGACGGGCTCGAGGTGTGCAAGCGGCTGCGCTCGACGAGCACGGTGCCGATCATCATGCTGACGGCGCGCGACGACGAGCTGGACAAGGTGATCGGCCTCGAGCTCGGCGCCGACGACTACATCACGAAGCCCTTCTCGATTCGCGAGTTTCGGTCCCGCGTCCGTGCTCTGCTCCGCCGTGCCAGAGCGCCGCGCGCGCCCGGCGAGGGCCAGGACGAGCTGATCGAGCACGACGGGCTCGCGATCGACGTGCCGCGCCGCCTGGTCGAGGTCCGTGGCGAGCCCGTGCAGCTCACGTACGTCGAATTCGAGCTGCTGCGCGCGCTCGCGGCCCATCCCGGCCGGGTCTTCAGCCGTCGGATGCTCCTCGAGGCGCTCTGGAAGAGCGCTGACTATCGCGATCCGCGCACGATCGACGTCCACGTGCGCCATCTGCGCGAGAAGCTCGAGGCCGAGCCGCGGACGCCCGAGTACATCTTGACGGTGCGCGGGGTCGGCTACCGCTTCCGCGACCGGTGAGCCCGCTCTCGAGCGTGCGCGGCAAGCTGGCGCTCGCGCTCCTGCTGGTGGTGGCCGGGGTGCTCGCGATCGTCTACCTGATCGTCGTGCCGTCCTACCGGACGTCGCTCGAGAACACCGAGCTCAAGGGGCTGCAATCCTCGCTCGACAAGATCGCGCTCCCGCGCTTCCCGCCCGAGTCCTACCTGCAGCAGCAGTTCGTGGACAACGTGGCGCAGACCACGAACGCGCGTGTGGTCGTCTTCACCCTGACGAGCGAGACACCGACGCTGATCGAGGCATTTGCCGACTCGGCCACCGAGCGCGACTCGACGGAGTTGCAGAACGATCCAGTGGCCCTGGCAGCCGTCCAGCACCGCAGAGCGACGAGGGGCACCGTTCGCCGTGACGGTGAGAGCTATGCCGAGGTGGCCTACCCCGTCGGGGACGCCGCGATCATGCTCTCGGCTCCCCTGCACGACCAGCTCCAGGCGGTCGCGCTCGTCCGCAGGCGCGTCTTCGTCGCGGGCGCGTTGGCCATGGCGTTCGCGGTTCTCTTCGGCTATGCGGGCGCCAGCCTGTTCACGCGCAGGATCCGCCGGCTCGAGACCGCGGCCGAACGGATCGCCGAGGGCCGTTTCGACCAGCCGGTGGTCGATCACGGGTCGGACGAGGTGGGGCAACTGGCGCGGACGTTCGAGCGCATGCGCCTGCGCCTCTCGAATCTCGAGCGGGCGCGCGGCGAGTTCATCGCCAATGCCTCGCACGAGCTGCGCACGCCGCTCTTCTCGCTCGCCGGGTTCCTGGAGCTGCTCGACGATCCCGAGCTCGACGAGCCGACGAGGGACGAGTTTGTCGGCCAGATGCGGGAACAGGTCGCACGGCTGACCCGGCTCGCGACGAACCTCCTCGATCTGTCGCGGCTCGACGCGGGCCGGCTGACGGTGGCGCGCGAGCCCCTCGATCTCTCCGATCTCGCCCTCGAGCTCGCGGCGGAGTTCGGCCCGCGGGCGGTCGCGGCCGGGCACCGGCTGGAGGCTCCGCTCGAGCCGGGTGTGGCAGCCCAGGGCGACGCCGAGCGGGTCCTGCAGATCGGGCGGGTACTGGTCGAGAACGCCCTTGTGCACACCCCACCCGGAACGATCGTGCGGGTCACGACGGCGCTCGATGGGGGCCGGGCGACCCTGGCGGTGGGAAACGACGGCCCGGGGATCCCGCTGGAGGCGCGCGAGCGGATCTTCGAGCGCTTCTACCGCCTCGACGGTGGCCGCGCCTCCGGTAGCGGGCTCGGCCTCGCGATCGCGCGAGAGCTGGCCGAGGTGATGGGCGGTCGCATCGAGATCGACTCCGGGGACGGGTGGACGTCGTTCACGCTGGTGCTCAGCGCGGACGTCCCGGAACGCGAGCCGGCCGCCGATCTCGTCTGACCCTTTCCCCGTGAAATCGCTCAATCGCTTTCTCTGAGCCAAATCCACGCACGGCGTCGGCGGCGCGGCTACAGTGGGCCGCCGGTGCGCTCGAGCTCTGCTGCTGCCATCGCCCTCGTCGCTGCCGTGCTCGGCGGCGTCGCGGTGCTGGCCGTTGGCAAGGCCACGGGCTGGCTCGGCGGCACCACGACGAAGACCGTCGTTGTCGCCCAGCCCCCGTCGGGGACCGGCGATGCGGCCCCGGTCGTCGTCGCGAAGCCGCTTGCCGGCAACGGCTTCGCGCCCGCCCAGATCTTCCGTTCCCGCTCGGCGGGAGTCGTGACGATCCTGTCCTACTTCGACGAGGGCAACGTGCCGGATGCGACCGCGGCCCAGGGCTCCGGCTTCGTCGTCAGCCCACAGGGCCTGATCCTGACCAACGCGCACGTGATCACGAACGCGGGGCTGCCCCAGGTCGCGCTCGGGAAGGCAGCTCCGTCGCACACCGTCTACGTCGAGTTCGCGGATGGAGACCGGGTCCCGGCGACCGTGGTCGGCTTCGATCTCTACGACGACGTGGGCGTGATCCGCGTCGACCCGACCCTGCACGCCCTGGATCCGGTCCCACTCGGCAACTCGAACCGCGTGGTCGTCGGCGAGCCTGTGGCCGCGATCGGGAGCCCGTTCGGCAACACCGATTCGCTCTCGGTCGGTGTCGTCTCGGCGATCCGGCGGTCGATCCCGTCCCTGACGAGCAAATACAACCTCGTCGATGCGATCCAGACCGACGCACCGATCAACCACGGCAACTCCGGCGGGCCGCTGTTCGACGCGCGCGGCCGTGCGATCGGGATCAACGCCCAGATTCGCTCGAGCGGCGCCGGGTCGGGCTTCGAGGGCGTCGGGTTCGCAGTCCCGATCAACTCCGCGCGGCGATCGATGCAGCAACTGCTCGCGAACGGGACGGTTCGCTACGCGTATGTGGGGATCACGACAGAGGACTTGACCCCGGCGATCGCGAAGAAGTTCGGGTACGCCGCCCACCGCGGTGCGTTGATCGACGCCGTCACGAAGGGCGGCGCAGGAGCCCGGGCGGGGCTCGTCGCCGGGCCGATCGACGCCGTGTACGAGGGTCAGGCCCTGAAAGTGGGCGGCGACGCCGTCGTTGCGATCGACGGAGTTCCCGTTACGAACGCCGAAGACGTGGTTCGGATCGTCACGGAACGGTTGCTGCCCGGGGAGACCGTGCCCTTCACGATCGTCCGCGGTGAGCACCGCCGGGTCGTCCGTGTGACGCTCGGCGAGCGCCCGAACGGCTAGGGAGCCGGATTAGGAACACCCCAGAGAGGGAACCGGGACGGTACGGCGAATCTCGTTCGCGTAGGTTTCGGCAGAATCTCTGAGGTTTATCTTGCGAATCCAAAGGGAACAGACTGCGTTGGTGAACGCGAACGGGAGCTCCCGGGCAATCCGACTGACGATTCCGGCCAAGCCGGAGTACATCACGCTCGGCCGTCTCGCCCTGACGGGGCTCGTCCGGCTTCGCCCGGAGCCACTCTCGCAGGAGGTGCTGGGTGACCTCAAGCTGGCGCTGACCGAAGCCTGCACCAACTCCGTCCGCCATGCCTACGCCGGCGGCGAGGGCAGCGTGCAGATCCTCTACGAGCTCCATTCGGACCGCCTCGTGGTCGAGGTGACCGACGACGGCCACGGGTTCGAGGCCCCCGCCAGGCCCGGCCCCGTGCTCGACGGGCAGGAGCTGAACGAAGGTGGCCTCGGGATCGCGATCATCGAGGCGCTGGCCGACGAGCTCGAGATCCGTGAGCGCGAGCAGGGCGGGTCGTCCCTGCGGTTCGTCAAGCTGCTCTAGGTTTGCTGCCACTCGTCAATGTGGGCCACAAGGCGCTTGGCGACTACGCCACGCTCGTCTCGCGCGGTCTGATGAACGAGATCCAGCGGCTGGCCGAGCCGCTGCAGGGCAAGCGAGTCGTGCACGTCTCGGCGACCGCGTTCGGGGGCGGCGTCGCGGAGATCAACTACACGCTCGTGCCGCTGATGGCGGACGCGGGGCTCGACGTCGAGTGGCGGATCATCCACGGCGAAGATGAGTTCTTCAACGTCACGAAGGCGATTCACAACGGCCTGCAAGGGGCGGCGCGCCCGCTCGACGCGGAGGAGCAGGCGATCTTCGCCCGGTTCAACCGCGAGAACGCGGCGCAGTTCTCCGAGACGGACTACGACTTCGTGATCATCCACGACCCGCAGCCGGTTGCGATGATCGACTCGTTTCCCGACCGCCGCGCGAAGTGGATCTGGCGCGGCCACATCGACTTTTCGACACCGAACGAGCAGATCTTCGACGTGCTGCTGCCGTCGATCCGCCGGTTCGATGCGGCGATCTTCCACATGCGCGACTACGTGCCGCACGCCGACCTCCCCATGGCGGTGATCTGGCCGCCGGCGATCGACCCGTTGATGCCGAAGAACATGGCACTTTCCCCCGAGGACGCTGCGTACATCGTCGACCAGTTCGGCATCGACGTCGAGCGTCCGCTGCTCACGCAGGTGTCCCGCTTCGATCCGTGGAAGGACCCGCTAGGAGTGATCGACGCGTACCGCAGGGTCAAGGAGCGCTTCCCGGAGGTGCAGCTCGCGCTCGTCGGATCGATGGCGCACGACGATCCGGAAGGATGGGACTACTACAAGCGCACCGTCGAACACGCGGACGGCGATCCGGACATCTACATCCTGAGCAACATGAACAACGTCGGCGCGGTCGAGGTGAATGCGTTCCAGGTTCACTCGCACGCGCTCATCCAGAAGTCGACAAAAGAGGGCTTCGGGCTCACCGTCACGGAGGCTCTCTGGAAGGCCCGGCCGATGGTCGCCGGTCGCGTGGGCGGCATCGTTGCCCAGATCGACAACGGAACGACGGGGTGGCTCGTCGACTCCGTCGAGGAGTGTGCGTCGGCCTGCATCGAGATCCTCCGCGACCCGGACGAGGCGCGTGCTCGCGCGCTGAGGGGCAAGGAGCACGTGCGCAGGCACTTCCTCACGCCGCGGTTGCTCCGCGACTGGCTCGTCCTCTTCAACAAGCTTGCCGGGAACGACACGGGTGGAAGTGAGATAACCGTTGTCTGATCAGTCAACACTGATCATCGTCTCGAACCGTGGGCCCGTGACCTACGACAGGGTCGACGGACGACGCGTGGAGCGCCGCGGCGGGGGCGGTCTCGCGACGGCGTTGCGGGGGGTGCGGGAGCAGCGACATGTGATCTGGATCGCGAGTGCGACGACCGACGAGGATCGAGTCGTTGCGCGTGAGGCGACGGGCGGGGAGGTTGTGCTCGTAGCGCACGAGCCGGAGGTGTACGACCGCTACTACAACGTCGTCGCCAATCCGATGCTGTGGTTCATCCAGCACGGGCTCTGGGCCCAGGCGTCTCGGCCGGAGCTCGGCAGTGCGTTTCACGCTGCCTGGCACGGGGGCTACGAACGCGTCGAACCGAACGTTCGCCGATGCGGTCGTCAGTGCGCTCGACGACCACCCGGAAGCGACCGTCTTCTTTCACGACTACCACCTCTATCTCGCGCCGGCATTCGTCCGTGCCGCGCGACCGGACACGCGGCTCGCCCACTTCGTGCACATCCCCTGGCCGACCGACTGGTCGGTGCTGCCCGAGCCGATGAGGCGCGCGGTGCACGACGGGCTGCTCGCGAACGACGTCGTCGCGTTCCACACGAAGCGCTGGGCGCAGAACTTCGTGCGCAGCTGTGAGGATGTCGTTGGCGGGACGCGAGGGACGAACGTCACGCACCATCCGCTCTCGGTCGACGTGGACGAGTTCGACCGGCTGGAGGCGAGTGACGCCGTGCTGGCCGCGGAGAGGACGCTGCCCAGCCCCGAGAAGCTGATCGTCAGGGTCGACCGCACCGATCCGTCGAAGAACATCGTGCGCGGGTTTCACGCGTTCGCGCTCCTGCTCGAGGAGCATCCCGAGTGGCAAGGGCGCGTCACGATGCTCGCGCTGCTCGATCCCTCGCGTCAGGCGATTCCCGAATATGTCGAGTACGTGGCCGACATCGAGCGCGCGGTTCGCGAGGTCAACGACCGGTTCGGCCCGGTGATCGACGTGCAGGTTGCAGACGACTTCCCGCGGTCGGTTGCCGCGTACAAACAGTACGACGTTCTCCTCGTCAATCCCGTGTCGGATGGGCTGAACCTCGTCGCGAAGGAAGGGCCGCTGATCAATCAGCGTGACGGGGTGCTCGTCCTGTCGGAGAACGCCGGCGCCTACGCGGAGCTCGCGGAATGGGCGATCGGCGTCAGCCCGTTCGACGTCTGGGGGCAGGCGGAGGCACTGCACAAGGCCCTCGCGATGGAGCCCACCGAGCGTCGCCGGCGGGCCGAAGGACTGCGGGGCCAGGTGCGGGAACACGACCTTTCGCACTGGCTCGCCGGCCTGCTCGCCGACCTGGAGCCCGTGGCGACGTAACCTTCCGCCATGGCGAGGCGGATCTGCGCGTGAACGAGCTGTCCCATGTCGACGAGGCAGGCTCGGTGAAGATGGTCGACGTCGGCGACAAGCCGGCCCAGCGCCGCCGCGCCGCCGCACGGGCGGTCGTGCACATGGCCCCCGAGACCGCAATGCGACTGAGCCGGTTGCCGAAGGGCGATGCACTGGCCACCGCTCAGCTCGCCGGGATCATGGCCGCGAAGCGAACCTCGGAGTTGATCCCTCTCTGTCATCCTCTGCCGCTCACGCACGTCGCCGTCGAGCTGCGCGTGCTCGCCGACGGCGTCGAGATCCTCGCGTCGGCGGAGACGACCGCGCAGACCGGCGTGGAGATGGAAGCCCTCACAGGCGCCTCGGTAGCGGCGCTGACGATCTACGACATGGCGAAGGCAATCGACAAGCAGATGACCTTCAGCGTCGAACTGGTCGAGAAGAGGAAGGAGTGACGGCCGCCGTCCTCACGGTGTCCGACCGGGTCTCGCGCGGGGAGGCGGACGATGCAAGCGGCGATCTGCTGGAGGAGCTCCTCCGCGCGGACGGGCATGACGTCGAACGTCGGGTCGTTGCCGACGAGGCGGACGAGATCGCCGCAGCGATCGAGGATCTGGCCGCGTCTGCGGAGGTCGTGCTCACGACGGGCGGGACCGGGCTTGCGCCGCGAGATGTGACGCCCGAGGCGACGCGCACCGTCCTCCAGCGGGAGGCCCCCGGAATTGCGGAGGCTCTCCGGGCCGACTCGATCTCGAGGACACCGCACGGGCTCCTCTCGCGCGGCGTTGCAGGCGTGGTGGGGCATGCGTTGGTCGTCAACCTGCCCGGTTCGACGGGCGGTTGCCGCGACGGGTATGCCGTGCTGCGGCCGGCGCTCGGTCACGCGATCGCGCTGCTCGCCGACCACACCACCTCCCACCGGCAGACGTAACGCATGGGAGCAGCGCGTCTCTACTACCGGCTCGTCAAGTTCGAGCACACGATCTTCGCCCTGCCGTTCGCCTACGTCGGAGCGTTTCTCGCCGTTGGCGGTGTTCCGTCCGCACACGACCTCATCTGGATCACCGTCGCGATGGTCGGCGCCCGCTCGCTCGCGATGGCCCTGAACAGGCTGATCGATGCGCGAATCGACGCGGCCAACCCGCGCACCTCGGGGCGGGAGCTTCCGTCGGGTGCTCTGTCGGGCCCGGCCGTGATCGTCTTCTGCCTGGTCTCGCTGGCCGTCTATCTCTTCGCGGTCTGGCAGCTGAACCCGTTCGTGCGCCCGCTCTCCCCGATCCCGGTCGCCGCGTTCGTCATCTATCCGTATCTGAAGCGGTTCACGTGGCTGTGCCATTTCTGGCTCGGCGCGATCGACGGTCTCGCGCCGGTCGGCGCCTGGGCGGCGATCAAGGGCGATCTGCCGTGGCAGGCCTGGGCGCTCGGCGCCGGAGTCGCAACCTGGGTCACGGGCTTCGATCTCTTCTACGCGCTCTTCGACGTCGACGTCGACCGCGAGCAGGGGCTGCATTCCTGGGCGACGCGTTTCGGCGAGAGCGGCGCCTTCGCCGCCGCGCGTGTCCTGCATCTGGCGACGATCGTCTTCCTGACGGCCGCCGGAATCGGACTGGATGTCGGCCTCCTCTACTGGATCGGCGTGGGGATCGTCGCCGCATTGCTCGTCTACGAGCACTCGCTCGTTCGGCCGGGTGACCTGCGCCGGCTCGACGCGGCCTTCTTCACGATGAACGGCGTGATCTCGCTCGCGTTCTTCGTCTTCGTGCTCGCCGACGTGCTGTGATCGTCGGGCTGCTTCATCCGGGAGAGATGGGGGCGGCGGTCGGACTGGTCTTGCAGTCGAACGGCCATCAGGTGCTCTGGGCGTCAGCTGGGCGCAGCGAGGCAACGCGCTCTCGCGCCGAGTCGTTTCGCGATACCGGCACCCTCGCCGCACTGGTCGCCGAGGCCGAGCTGATCCTCTCGATCTGCCCGCCGCATGCGGCGCTCGAGGTCGCCCGGCAGGCCGAAGGTTTCCACGGCACCTACGTCGATGCGAACGCCATCTCTCCGGCACACGCCGGCGAGATCGCGGCGCTTCATCCGCGCTACGTCGACGGCGGGATCGTGGGCGGGCCGCCGCGGGAGCCGGGCACGACGTTGTACCTCTCGGGCTCCGGCGCCGCCGCGGTCGCGGAGCTGTTTGCCGGGTCGGTCCTCGCGGCGGCTGTCGTCGCGAACGCGTCTGCACTCAAGATGGCATACGCGGCGTGGTCGAAGGGCACCACCGCCTTGTTGCTCGCGATCCAACAGGTCGCCCGTCACTTCGACGTCGAGGAGGACTGGCGGCTCGCGGCACCCGAGGTCGTCGAGGGGCTGCCGCGCGCGGAGCGTGCCGCCGAGACGAAGGGCTGGCGGTGGGTGGGTGAGATGGAGGAGATCGCCGACACGTTCGCTGCCGCCGGTGAGCCGGACGGCTTCCACCGGGCCGCCGCCGAGGTGTACCGCTCGTGATCAGTGCGCGCGGCCTGGCGAAGCGCTACGGCGAGCGGCGCGTCTTCGCCGGTCTCGACCTCGACCTCGCTGCGGGTGGCTTCCTGCTCGTCACCGGCCCGAACGGCTCGGGCAAGACGACGCTCTTGCGTGTGCTCGCCGGGCTCGCGGCGCCGACCGCCGGCGAGTTGACCCTGCCGGAACGTCGCACGGTCGGGTATCTGGGTCACGAGCCGCTCGTGTACCGCGAGCTTTCGCCGCTCGAGAACCTGACGTTGTTCGCGCGTCTCTACCGGCTTCCCGAACGTGGCGAGCGAGTCGGGATGCTGCTCGAGCGGTTCGGGCTCTGGGACGTTCGCCACGAGCGTGTCTCGACGTTCTCACGGGGGATGCAGCAGCGGCTCGGCCTGTGCCGGGTGCTGCTGCACGAGCCTTCGTTGCTGCTGCTGGACGAGCCGTACAACGCGCTGGATGCGCAGGGCGCCGGACTGCTCGACGGCATCCTCGACGAACCGCGGACGTGGGTCGTCGCGACGCACGAGCCTCAGCGCGTCGAACGGTGGGCGACCGAACGGCTGGCGTTCGCGTGAACTATGCGCGCGACGTCGCGGCGCTCGCGCGGAAGGATCTCCTCCTGGAGCTGCGCGCCAAAGAGACGCTTCCGTCGATGCTCCTGTTCGTGCTCGCGGCGCTGACGATCTTCCACTTCGCCCTGCCGCACGGCGCGAGCCATCAGGCCGCCCTCGGATTGCTCTGGGCTGCCCTGATCTTCACGGCACTCCTGGGACTGACACGCGCGTTCGTCGCCGAACGCGAGCAGGGGATGTTCGACGCCCTCGTGCTCGCCCCGTGCGACCGCAGTGCGATCTGGCTCGGGAAGACACTCGCAGTGCTCGCCTTCCTCGTCGCGGCGGAGGTGGTCGCGCTGCCGGCATTCGCCGCGTTCTTCTCCGGGATCGACGCCCGCACCGTGGCGGCGGTTGCTCTGGCGAACATCGGGATCGCCACCGTGGGCACGCTGTTCGGCGCGATGGCGGTCGCCGGCCGCGCGCGCGAGCTTCTGCTGCCGTTGCTCTTCCTGCCGATGGCGATCCCGATCGTGGTCGGCGGGGTGGGGCGATACCTGTGGTTCCTTCTGCTCTACGACGCGATCTTCGCGGTACTCAGCTGGGCTGCCTTCGAGTACGTCGTGTCGGAGGTCTAGGTGCCTCGGACTACGATGCAGACGCCGTGACGACGCATCTGAGACTGCCCGCCCTCGCACTCGTCAGCGCCGGTCTGACCGGCCTCGCGCTCGGGCTCGTGTTCTTCTACGCCCCGACCGACGCAGACCAGGGCTTCTCCCAGCGGATCTTCTACTTCCACGTCCCGATCGCGCTGACGTCATACGTGTGCTTCGGTTGGGGCGCCTGGAAGGCGCTGAGGTATCTGCGCACGCGCGACGAGCGCGCCGACCTCGAGAGCTACGTCGCGATCCACCAGGGCGTGATCTTCGGCGCGCTGACGCTCGTCACCGGCTCGATCTGGGCCAAGGCCTCCTGGGGCGTCTGGTGGTCGTGGAGCGAGAACCAGCTCGTGCTCTTCCTCGTGCTGTTCCTCTTCTACTGCGCCTACTTCATGCTGCGCTTCTCGGTCGAGGCCGGCGCGGCCCGCGCCAATATGAGTGCGGTGTACGCGCTCTTCGGCGTGGTGCTGATTCCGGTGTCGTTCCTTGCGATCCGGCTCTCGCAGAAGTTCATCCACCCGGTCGTCTTCACCTCGCATGGACCGCAGATGGCCGGTTCGCAATTCTTCGTTTTCTGTGTCTCGCTCGCCGCTGTGCTCTCGCTCTTTGCGACGCTCTACCAGGTAGAGCTCGCAGGCAAGCGTCTCGACGCGCACGTGCGCGAGTTGCGGGAGCTGCTGACATGAGCCCGAGCCCTCCGTCCGAGTGGCAGTACGTCGCGGCGGCCTACCTGGTCGTCTTCGTCACCGTGCTCGCGTGGGTTGCGCTGATCGCCGCGAAGCTCGGACGGCTGCAGAGGCAGCTCGGCGACCTGGTGGAGAGGGCCCGCGACCGTGGTTGAGGTGTTCTTCTGGCCGGCGCTGCTCGGCTACGGAGAGGCGGCGTTCGCCTATGCGTCTGCGCGCACGTCGCGCGCGGCCACCTGGGGCGTGCGGATCGGCTGGCTCGCGCAGACCGCGTTGCTCGCCGCCCAGGCCGCCGGCGCGGACGCCTTCCCGTGGTCGAGCTGGGCCGGCTCCCTCAACCTGTTCGTCTGGTTCGTCGTCGGCGCCTATCTGATCTGGGGCTGCCGGCCGCGGTTCCGCCTACTCGGCCTCGCGGTCATGCCGCTCGCCGCAGCGCTGTTCCTCGTGGCGCGCATCGGCGGCGGCACCAACGCAGGTGTGAAGTCGGGCTACGGAAACGTGTTCCTCGTCCTCCACGTCGGCCTGGTCCTGGCGGCGTTCGCGGGTTTCACGCTGGCCGCCGCGCTGGCCGCGCTCTACCTCTGGGAAGAACGGCGGTTGAAGCGGCGCGCCGCCGACATTCTTCGGCTGCGCCTGCCGCCGCTCGCGTCGCTCGAGCAGCTCACCTGGCGGACGATCGCCGTCTCGCTCCCGCTCCTGACGCTCGGTCTCGCGGCCGGGGTGGTCCGCCAGCGTGAGCGCGGCGGCTCGCTCGATGCGCTCGAGATCGTCACACTCGTCACCTGGCTCGTCTACGGCGGCTTCCTCGCACTGCGGCCCACCGGCCGCCGGGCCGCCTACCTCGCCCTCGGAGGGTTCGCGCTCGTGATCGTCGCCAGGCTCGTCCTCGCAGGGAGCCACTTCACATGACCCTGACGCTCGTGGGCCTGTCGCACCACGTGGCGCCGGTCGAGTTGCGGGAGCGTGTGACGCTCGATCTCGAGGCGGCGGCCGCCCTCGCCCGCTCGCTGGGCGACGCGGTCTGCCTCTCGACCTGCAACCGCACCGAGCTGTACGTCGACGGGATCGACGAGGCCGCAGTGCTGGCTGCGCTCGAGCACCTCGCCGGCGAGCCGCTGGACGGTGTTGTCTACCGGTTGCACGAGGACGCTGCCGCGTTGCATCTCTTCAGAGTCGCGGCCGGGCTCGATTCCCTCGTGCCCGGGGAAGGTGAGATCCTCGGTCAGGTTCGTGCCGCCTACGAGTCCGTCGAGGCGGGCTCCCTCGTCGACCACGTCTTCAGGCAAGCGCTCGCTGTCGGCAAACGCGTGCGCACGGAGACCGCGATCGGCGAGAGCCCCGCCTCGGTGTCCTCGGCGGCCGCCGCTCTGGCGGCGCAGGTGTTCGGCGACCTGTCGGGTCGCCGCGTCCTCCTGATCGGCGCCGGCCGGATCGGTGAGCTCGCTGCCTCGAATCTCGCCTCACGCGGCGCCGACATCGCCTTCGTCGCCAACCGGACGCTCGAAACCGCGCATGAGCTCGCCCAGCGGTTCGGCGGGCGCGCGCTCACGCTCGACGACCTGGCCCCGGCACTGGGCGAGGTCGACGTCGTCGTGTCGTCGACCAGCGCGCCGGGACCGGTCCTCCACGCCCGCGACGTGCCGGCGCGGCGACGCACGCCGCTGTTCTTCATCGACATCGCGGTGCCGCGAGACCTCGACTCGGCGATCGGCCGTCTCGACGGCTGCTTCCTCTACGACATCGACGACCTCGAGGCGGTCGTCGCAGAGACGCTCGCCGGTCGCCGTGCGGAGGCCGAACGCGCCGAAGAGCTGGTGGCCGAGGAGGCAGAGCGGTTCCGGGCGTGGCGCGCGTCGCTCGACGTGGTGCCGGCCATCACCTCGCTGCGCGCACGCGCGGAAGAGATCCGAAACGCCGAGCTGGCGAAGCTGAAGGGCCGGGTCTCGGACGATGAGCGACGCACGATCGAGTCTGTCACCTCGCAGATCCTGAACAAGCTCCTTCACCTGCCGACGATTCGAATGAAGGAGGCAGCCGTCAGCCCGGACGGCGCTGCCTACGCGGACGCCGTGCGGCACCTCTTCGGACTGGAGGACGAATGAAGGACAGGCGAGTCTCCCCGCTGCCTTCCCTGGCCCCGTCCGCGTTCCTGCGCGTCAAGCGCGCCCGCCCGGCGTGCGGCCGCTCGGCGCGTGGAGGGAGGGCCGTCTGTGCTCGTCCGCATCGGGTCCCGCGGATCTAGGCTCGCGCTCACGCAGGCCGAGCAGGCAGCGGCTGCGCTGCGCCGCCCCGGGGTCGAGATCGCATTCGTGCCGATCACCACCGCGGGCGACCGGGACCGGACGAGACCGTTCGGGGAGATCGGGGATCGCGGCGTCTTCGTCAAGGAGATCGAGGAGGCGCTCCTCGCTCGCCGGATCGACGTCGCCGTGCATTCCGCGAAGGACATGACGTCGACCGACACGGACGGTCTCGCCGTCGGTGCCTATCTCGAACGGGACGATGCTCGCGACGCGTTGATCGGCGCGGAGGAGATCCGCCCCGGGATGCGCATCGGCACCGCCTCGGCGCGCCGCCGCGCGCAGTTGCTCGCCATCGAGCCGTCGCTCTCGATCGAGCCGCTGCGCGGCAACGTCGAGACGCGCATCCGCAAGCAACGCGAGCGGGGGCTCGACGCGATCGTCCTGGCCGCCTGCGGCCTCGACCGGCTCGGACTCGCCGGCGAGATCGGTGCCCGGCTCGAGCCCGACCAGATGCTGCCCGAGGCCGCGCAAGGAGCGCTCGCGCTGCAGGTGCGCGCGGGTGAAGAGGACCTCGTCGGCCGCGCAGACCATGCCGAGACCCGGCGCCGCGTCGAGCCGGAGCGCCTGTGCGTGGCGACGATCGGCGGCGGCTGCCTGGCGCCTGTCGCGGCGTATCACGACGGCGTCATCCTGCGGGCGTTGATCGCCGACGAGGACGGCGCGTGGATCGAGCAGCGCTCCGGAGACGACCCGGTGGCACTCGCCGAGGAACTGGCGGGCCTCGCGGCCGCGCGATGAGGGTGATCGTGACCCGGCCGCGCGCGCAGGCGGGGCCGCTCGTCGCCGCGCTCGAGGCGGTCGGTGCCGAGGTCGTCGAGTGCCCCCTGATCGAGATCGAACGAACGTCGGACGAGCCGGTCGACGCGGCCGGGTACGACTGGGTGATCGTCACGAGCCCGAACGGCGCCGATGAGCTCGCCGCGCGCGGGCGCAACCTGCCCGCGATCGCCGCCGTCGGCCCAGGGACCGCCGAGGCGCTCCGCCTGCACGGCCTCGAGCCGGCCTTCGTGGCCCGCGATTCGTCCCAGGACGGCCTGCTCCGCGAGTTCCCGCGCCCGGCCGGCCGCGTGCTCTTCGCTGCCGCCGAAGGCGCCCGTCGCGGCCCGGTGGACGCGCTCGGCGCAGACTTCGTGCCGCTGTACCGCACCAGGCTGCTGACGCCGGCTCCGCCCGACGCGGACGCCGTCGTGCTGGCATCCGGTTCCGCCGCGCGAGCCTACGCCGGCATCGGTGGCTCCGCTCCCGCCGTCACGATCGGCCCCGAGACGACCCGGGTCGCGCGTGAGTCCGGTCTCCGGGTGGTGGCCGAGGCGCCCACCCACGATCTCGCTGGCCTCGTCGCCGCCGTGCGGGATCTGATGGAGTCCGCACGGTGACGGTCATCACGTTCCTCACCGACTTCGGGCTCCAGGACGATTTCGTCGGCACGTGTCACGGCGTGATCGCCGGCATCGCTCCGGAGGTGCGGATCATCGACGTCACACACGGCATCGAGCCGCAGTCGGTGCTCCAGGGCGCGGTCGTCCTGCGCAACACGACCCGCTACCAACCGGTCGGCGTGCACCTCGCCGTCGTCGACCCCGGTGTCGGTGGCGGCCGCCGAGCAGTCGGGGTCGCGACGAACGACGGGCGGCTCTTCGTCGGTCCGGACAACGGGCTTCTGATGCTCACCGCAGACGAGATCGGTGTCGCCGTGGCGCATGAGCTCGCCGCCGAGCGCTACCGCCTGCCGCAGGTATCGCGAACGTTCCACGCGCGAGACGTCTTTGCGCCGGCGGCTGCGCACCTCGCCACCGGGGTCGCACTCGAGGAGCTCGGGCCTCCGCTCGATCCCGGCTCGCTCGTCCGGATCGACCTGCCCGACCCCGAGGTCGGGCGAGCGCAGATCTCGGCGACGGTGCTCTCGGTCGACCGGTTCGGGAACATCGCGACGAATGTCCGCCGCGCGCACATCGATGCGCTCGGGCTCGTGAACGGGGACCGCGTCGAGGTGCGCATCGGGCTTGATCGCTATTTCGCGTTCGTCGCCGGGACATTCGCCGACGCCGCGGTGGGCGAGCTGATCCTCTACGAGGACTCCTACGGTCTCGTGACCCTTGCGATCAGCAGTGGCGATGCTTGTCGCCTCACCGGGGCCGCATCGGGAGACGAGCTCCGGATCGCCGCCACGTGACAGCCGGGCAGCGGTTCGCGCGCCTGGTCACGACGGCGGTCGTTCG
The DNA here is from genome assembly GCA_963806025.1 of uncultured Thermoleophilia bacterium. Classification (GTDB taxonomy): domain Bacteria; phylum Actinomycetota; class Thermoleophilia; order Gaiellales; family Gaiellaceae; genus PALSA-600. The sequence continues at coordinate 243,893 of CAWDWI010000004.1, forward strand.
CGCGCCGTTTCTCTGGCGGGTCTTCCGGCGGCCGCTGACCCGCAACTTCGACCGGCTCGCTCCCGATTGGGACGCGACCCGCGTGAGCCGCGAGCGGCTCGCGCCGATGGTCGCAGCGCTCGAGTCGCTGCCCGATCCACCGGCGCGGGCGCTCGACGTCGGCACGGGGACCGGAGCGGTTGCGCGGCTCATCGCAGAACTGTGGCCGGCCGCCGAGGTGCTCGGCGTCGACGCCTCGAGCGGGATGATCACCGAGGCGCGGCGGCTCGGGCACGAGCACTACGAGGTGGCAGACGCATCGAACCTGCCGTTCGCCGACGCCAGCTTCGACCTCGTGACGTTGAACAACATGATCCCGTTCTTCGACGAGCTCGACCGCGTGACGCGGCCCGGCGGCGTCGTCGCGATCGCCTTCAGCATGGGTGACCGGACGCCCATCTGGGTGCCGCTGCCGACGGTGCGCGCCCGGCTCGAGCAACGCGGCTTTGCCCACGTTGCGGACTTCTCCGCCGGCGGGGGCCTGGCCCTCCTTGCCCGCAAGGACGAGGTGGCGTAAGGTTCGGCGCACAGAGACGTTCGCGACGCGGTAGCACCGGTCCGGACGTCTCTTTTTGTGCGGCTACACTTGCGACCCGCAGGGCGAGGTAGCTCAGTTGGTAGAGCACACGGCTGAAAACCGTGGTGTCGCCGGTTCAAGTCCGGCCCTCGCCACTCTCGCTCGAAATCCGGCTCCGGCTGCGCCGGAGCCATGACGATTTCGAGCGATTCGTCTGCTCCGGAGTGACGTGTGTGTGCCGAGCCCGCCAGGTCGGTCTCGGCGGCGGGTGGGGAGGTGGCGTAGATTCCGTGCGCTGTGAGCACCGAAGAGAAGCGGCAACGGGTGGCGATCATCGGGGCTGGGCTCGATCTTGGGGCTGGGCGCCGTGGGGTCGACATGGGGCCGTCGGCGATTCGGTACGCGGAGCTCGAGGCGCGCATCCGCGCCATCGGGCATGAAGTCGCCGACTGGGGCGACATCCGCTCGCCGGTGCCCGAAGCGACCGATGTCGGCGATCCCTCGGCCCGCTATCTCGCGCCGATCATGCAGGCGTGCGAACGCGTGGCGGGGCTCGTCGGCGAGGCGGCCGACCAGGCGCTCGTTCCGCTCGTGCTCGGCGGCGACCATTCGATCGCGATGGGCACGCTTGGCGGCATGGCGAAGTCTCGCGGGCCGGGGGCGACGCTCTGGATCGACGCCCACGGCGACCTCAACCGGCCCGGCACCTCGCCCAGCGGCAATGTGCACGGAATGCCGCTCGCGGCTGCGCTCGGCGTCGCCGGCCAGGCCTTCGACAGCGAGTCCTTCCCCACACCGTCCGTGACACGCGCGGCGCTGTTCGGGATCCGTTCTCTCGATCCGGGCGAGCGCGACTTGATCCGCGAGCTCGACGTCAAGGTGTTCACGATGAGCGAGATCGACCGGCACGGCGTCGAGACGACGATGGGCGCGGCGCTCGAGTTCCTCGGCGGTGCGCCGTTCGTGCACGTCAGTCTTGATCTCGACGCGGTCGATCCGATGTTCGCTCCCGGCGTCGGAACGCCCGTGCGCGGCGGCCTGTCGTATCGCGAGGCGCACCTCGCTCTCGAGCTCGTCGCCGAGTCGGGGCTGCTCGACTCGCTCGACGTCGTCGAGGTGAATCCGGTGCTCGACCGTGAGAACGCGACGGCCGAGCTTGCGGTCGAGCTCGTCGCGAGCGCGCTCGGCGCCCGAATTCTCTAGCCTCTAGACCTCTTCGCCGTTCCCCGACGGCTCGAAGAACACCGTCCCTTTCAGCTCGTCCGGCAGGCAGTCGATCTCGAAACCGGCGGGGTCGGCATGTGGATAGATGTAGCCCTCGCCGCGGCCGAGCTTCTTCGCGCCGGCGTAGGAGGCGGAGCGAAGCGCGGCCGGAGGCAGCAGTTGCCCGCGTTCGCGCACCACTTGCGTTGCTTTCCCGATCGCGAGATACGACGCGTTCGATTTCGGCGCGCGCGCGAGGTAGACAGCCGCCTGCGCCAGGTTGAGGCGAGCCTCCGGCAGACCGACGTGTTCGACAGCGTGTGCCGCCGAAACGGCGACGACGAGTGCCTGCGGGTCGGCGTTGCCGATGTCCTCGGACGCGAGGATGATCATGCGGCGCGCGATGAACCGGGCGTCCTCGCCACCTTCGAGCATCGCGGCGAGGTAGTAGACCGAAGCCTGGACGTCGCCCGCCCGCGTCGACTTGATCCACGCTGAGATGAAGTCGTAGTGCTTGTCCCCTCCCTTGTCGTAGGCGAGCGGCCGCTTGCGCGCCGCGTCGTCCACGTGCCGCTCCTCGAGTGCGCCGCCCTCGGCCCGCGCCGTCTCGACGGACAGTTCGAGGATGTTGAGCGCGTTGCGGGCGTCTCCGCCGGCGCGTGTGGCGATCAGCTCTTCGACCTCCGGTGAGACATCGACCTCGAGCGCCCGTGCGCCGCGCCGCACGACCTCCCGCAGCGTCTCGATCGGGTGCGGCTCGAGCTCGTAGATCTGCGCGCGTGACAGCAGAGCGGAGTTGACCTCGAAGTACGGGTTCTCCGTCGTCGCGCCGATCAGCGTCAGCAGGCCATCCTCGACCCCGGGCAGCAGCGCGTCCTGCTGTGCCTTGTTGAAGCGGTGGATCTCGTCGAGGAAGAGGATCGTCCGCACCCCGCTTGCCCCGAGCCGCTCGCGCGCACGCGCCAGCACCTCGCGGACGTTCGAGACGGTCGCCGATACGGCCGAGAGCTCCTCGAACTCGGCCCCCGTGGTTTGCGCGACGATGCGCGCGAGTGTCGTCTTGCCGGAGCCCGGCGGTCCATAGAGGATCATCGACGGCACGCGGTCCTGCTCGATCGCGAGGCGCAGCGCGCGCCCGCGACCGATCACGTGCTCCTGTCCCGCGAAGTCGTCGAGCGTCAGCGGCCGTAGCCGCTGCGCGAGCGGTGCCGACGCGCCGAGCCTGCGGTTCGCAGCCTCGCTGAAGAGGTCTCCCACGGGCAGAAGTATGCTCTTGCGGTGGAGCGGGAACCGAGCCGTAGGCTTGACGGAGGCGAGCAGGGAGCGGAGCTGCCGGCTTTGTCAGCGGTGGAGCGGGAACCGAGCCGTAGGCTTGACGGAGGCGAGCAGGGAGCGGAGCTGCCGGCTTTGCCGGCGGTGGAGCGGAGATGAGTGAGGTGTGGAGCGAGGGAACGTATGAGCGTCTGGCGTCGCGGTTTGCGCCGGTGCAGGACGAGCTGGTCGAGCGGCTCGCCATCCAGGCGGGCGAGCGGGTCCTCGACCTGGCGACGGGCACCGGTGAGGTGGCGCGCCGGGCGGCCCGGCTCGGGGCAGACGTCTCCGCGATCGACATCGCAGGCCCGATGCTCGAGAAGGCGCGGGCCTCGGCCGCAGAGGAGGGCTTGACGGTCGCCTTCGAGCTGGGCGACGTCGAGTACCTCTCGTACGACGATGCCCGCTTCGACGTGCTCGTCTCCAACTTCGGTGTCGTCTTCGCCCCCGACCACGCCAACGTCGCCTCGGAGCTCGCGCGCGTCACCCGACCCGGCGGCAGGCTCGGCTTCACCGCCTGGAAGCCCAATTCGAAGCTCGGCGAGATGTACCGCCGCTTCACGGAGGAGCCGATCGAAGGCAGGGAGGCATACGAGTGGGGCCGCGAGGACCACGTCGAGGACATGCTCGGCGACGACTTCGAGCTCGAGTTCGAGGACGGCACGCTCTGGCTCGAGGCGGAATCGGGCGAGGAGATCTGGCGGCTGTTCTCGGAATCGGCACCGCCGGTGATCGCGCTTCTGCGCCGCCTCGACCCGGTCCGGCAGGAGGAGTTTCACCAGGCGTTCGTCGAGCTTTACGAGGGCTACCGCACCGAGGGTGGCGGGGTGCGCGCGCCGCGCCGCTACCTGCTCGTCCTCGGCCGGCGGAAATGAGCGAGGTCGTTCGGCTCCTGCAGGAGCTGATCCGCCTCGATACCACGAATCCGCCCGGCAACGAGACACTCGCGGCCGAGGTACTGCGTGACTATCTGGAGGGCGCGGGCGTCGAATGTTCGCTCTATGCGCGCGTGCCGGAGCGGGCCAACCTGGTCGCGCGTATCCGGGGCCGTGGCGACGGCCCGTCGCTCGCGCTCCTCTCGCACACCGATGTCGTGCTCGCCGACTCGCGCGAGTGGGAGCGCGAGCCGTTCGGCGGCGACCTCGTCGACGATGAGGTGTGGGGTCGGGGCGCGCTCGACATGAAAGGGGAGGTTGCTGCGTCTGCGGTTGCACTCGCGACGCTTGCGCGGGAGGGCTGGCGCGGATCGGGCGACCTGATCTTCGTCGCCGCGGCAGACGAGGAGGTGGGAGACGGGTTCGGCCTGCAGTGGCTGGTGGACGCGCATCCGGAGGCGGTGCGGGCGGACTTCTCCGTCAATGAGGGTGCAGGCGACCGGGTCGAGCTTGGCGGCAAGGTGCTGTATCTGTGCTCGACCGCCGAGAAGATGAGCTCGCCGTTTCTCCTGCGCGTCCACGGACGCAGCGGCCACGCGTCGATGCCGTCGATCGCCGACAACGCGCTCGTCAAGGCGGCACCGCTCGTCGCTCGGCTCGGCGAGTTCGCGGCGGAGCCTCGGTTGATTCCCGAGGTCGAGGGCTTCCTGAACGCGCTGCTCGGTTCCGTGCCGGGTCCGACCGACGCGCTCGCGGCGGCACGCGCGGTCTCGCCGCTCGCCGGCGAGCTGATCGAGCCGCTGCTCGGCATGACCGTTGCGCCGACGAAGGCGCACGCCTCCGACAAGCGAAACGTCATCCCCGCGGTGTGCGAGATCACGGTCGACGTTCGGCTGTTGCCGGGCGAGACTCCGGCGGGTGCGGAGGCGTCGCTGCGTGCGTGGCTCGGAGACGGCGACTACGAGCTCGTGAACCTCGAGGGCCAGGGCGGCACGCGTTCTCCCATCGGCGGGCGGCTCTGGGACGCCGTCCAGTCGTTCGTCGACGCGGAAGAGCCCGGCGCCCTGGCGGCCCCGGTCTGCGTGGCCGGGTTCACGGACTCGCATTGGCTGCGGCAGGCGTTCGGGACCGTCGCCTACGGGTTCTTTCCGGCGCGCGCCCTGGACGCCGAGGCCGCCGCACGGCTGATCCACTCGGCGAACGAGCGGGTTCCGGTGAGCGATCTCGCGCTGGGCGTGCGTTTCCTCCGCCACGCCGCACAGACCGTCTGTGCTTGAGCTCTGGCAGCCCGAGGGGGCGCTCGAGGCGCTCGAGGAGTACCTGGCCGCCGGGCTGCACGACGGGTTGGTCGCCGACGTCTACCTCGGCTACGGCCTGGCGGAGACGCTACGGCGCGAGCCCTGGCCCGCGCCTGCGGAGCCGTGCCGGCTGCCCGTTGCCGCGGCCCGGATCCGGGCGGCGAACGAAGACCAGCGTCCGGCGCGTTCGCCCTTCCGGGTCGGGGAGTGGGAGGCGACGTGGGCGCCGGACGACTACGGCCGGGCTGTCTGCGAGGTGCGCGCCGCCATCGCGCGCGGCGACGTCTACCAGGTCAACGTCGTCCAGCATCTGTCGGCGAGCTTCGAAGGCGACCCAGTGGGGCTCGCGGCCGCCCTCGCCCCGCTGCGTCCGCTCCACCCGCGTCCGTTCGTAGGCGACACCTGGGCGATCGTCTCGGCGTCGCCGGAGCTGTTCCTCGCCCGGCGCGGCGATCGGCTCTGGACGATGCCGATCAAGGGCACCCGCCCGATCGGCGAGGACATCGACGATGCGAAGGACGCCGCCGAGCACATGATGATCGTCGATCTCGAGCGCAACGATCTCTCGCGCGTCTGCCGGGTGGGATCGATTCGGTGGCCGAAGCTGATGGTGCAACGTCAGCTCGCCGGCGTCACACATCTCGTCTCGACCGTCGAGGGGCGCCTGCGTCCCGGTACCGGTCTCGCCGAGATCCTGCACGCGACGTTTCCAGGCGGCTCGATCACCGGCGCCCCGAAGATCGCCGCGGTTGATCACATAGCCCGGCTCGAGCCCGTCGGGCGCGGCGCTGCGATGGGCGCGCTGGGAACGATCCGGGCGAACGGCGACTTCGAGCTCGCGCTGACGATCCGAACCTTCGCCGTCGCCGAGGGGCGGATCCACCTCTGGGTCGGCGGTGGGATCGTCTGGGACTCCGAGCCCGAAGCCGAGATCGAGGAGTCCTGGGTGAAGGCGCGCCCACTGCTTCGGGCGGTCAGCAGCAAGGTCGCGGTGTGAGCCTGCTCGCGGTGGCGGTTTCGGGGCGCGGCCTCGTCGATCCGGAGTCGGCGGTGTTTCGCGCCGACGACGAGGCACTGCTCCGCGGGGGTGCAGCGTTCGAGACGATCCGCACGTACGGCGGAGTGCCGTTCCTGCTCGACCGGCACATTCGGCGGTTCCGGTTCTCGATCGAAGCTCTCGCGCTCCCCGCCGCCGAAGGCGTGGCCGAGCTGGTCGACCTCGTCACCGGCGCCGCGCCGCCCGATCATGTCCTGCGGCTCTATCGCACCGACCGGCAGCTCGTCGCGACGGCCGCAAGCCTGCCCGACGGGCTCGAGGAGCTCCGTGCGCACGGGCTCTCTCTTCGCTCTGTCGATGTTGGTCTGCCCGCGCCTCTCCTTGCGGGGGCCAAGACGACGAGTTACGGCGAGGCGTTCGCTGCTCGGCGTCTGGCCGAGCGCGAAGGCGCGGATGAGGCGCTCCTCGTCGCGGACGGCCTCGTCCTGGAAGCCGCGACCGCGAACATCTGGTGGCGCCGCGGTGACGAGCTGCGCACCCCGGCCGCGCGGCCCGGCGTTCTGCCCGGCGTGACGCGCGAGCTCGTCCTCGACCTGGAGGACGCAACGGAGGGTCGCTTCCCTCTGACCGAGCTCGCCGGAGCCGACGAGGCGTTCCTCACCTCGTCCATCCGCGAGGTGATGCCCGTGGTCGTCCTGGACGGCAAGCCGGTCGGCAGCGGTGCGCCGGGCCCGGCCGCGGCGCGGTTGCAGGTCGCCCTGCGGCTACGCTCCACGGGGTGAGCGATCCCGTCCGGCTCGGTGGCATGGCGCTTGCGAACGGCGTCCTCGTGCACGGCCCTCAGGCCTGGGCGTGTGCCGTGCGGACCGCCGACGGCAATCTGAAAGTCGTCGCGCGCCCCAAGCGCCTTCGTGCGGCCTCGGTCCAAAATCCCCTGCTGCGTGGGCCGGCGCGGCTTGCCGAGGCGTTCGCTCTGCTCCCGCAGGTGAAGCGGTCCCTGCCCGAGGCCCGGCTCCCGATGGAAGGCCCGGCTGCGGTCGCATCCATGGTCGGCAGCGCCGTCGTGCTGAGGGCGGTCAAGCGCTCGGGCATTCGCCCGCTTGCACGCGAGCTGATCACGAGCGCCCTCTCCGTGGCGCCTGCCGTTTTTGCGCTCCGCGGCGGTGAGCTCGCCGAGTATCACGGTGCGGAGCACATCTCGATCGGCACCTACGAGCACGGTGCCTCGCGGCCGAAGGAGCACGAGCGCTGCGGCTCGCACCTGATCGGTCCAATGCTGCTCACCAACGCCGCAAGCAACCTCGCCACGGAGCAGGTGCCGGTGCGGTACCGGTCGGCCGCGCGCGCCGTCGGCGCGATCGGAGCGGTCGCCGCGTCGGTCGAGCTCTTCGGCTGGATGACACGTCACCCGGGCCATCCACTCGCACGCGCGCTTGCGAAGCCGGGGCACGAGCTGCAGCACCGGCTCGGCACGCGCGAACCGAGTGCGGCGCAGCTGGAGGTGGCCGACGCCGCGCTCCAAGCCTGTCTCGAGCTCGAACATGATCACGACGCGTAAGCGGCTCGACCCGACCGTCTTCGATCTGCCGGTCGAGAAGATGCGCGCCGGCTGGTACACCGATGCGTACTTCAACCACACGCGCGAGGCGCTTCGCTACGACGGCCGCAAGCCCCGCGTCCTGATGCAGGTCTTCCAGAAGAGCCACTCCTACCTCGGGGGGATGGACGAGGCGCTCGCGATCCTCAAGCTGTGCGCCGACGACTACGACGCGCTGACGGTGCATGCGCTGTATGACGGCGACGCGATTGCGCCGTACGAGACGGTGCTCACGATCGAGGGCGACTACACGACCTTCGCGCATCTCGAGACCGTCTATCTGGGAACACTTGCGCGGCGGACGCTGATCACCACCAACGTCGTCGGTGTCCTGCGCGCCGCAAACGGCAAGCCCGTGATCTTCATGCCGGCGAGACATGATCACCATCGCGTGCAGACCGGTGACGGCTACGCCGCGTACGTCGCCGGGCAGATCGTCGGTGCTCCTGTCGGCGTGACGACCGACGAACAGGCTTCGTGGTGGGGAGGCACCGGTCTCGGCACCGTCCCGCATGCGTTGATCGCGTCTTACGGGGGCGACACGGTCGCGGCCGCGAAGCACTTCGCCGACTGGGCACCCGAGGATATGAACGTCACGGTGCTCGTCGACTTCGAGAACGACTCGGTCCGGACGGCGCTCGACGTTGCCCATGCGCTCGGGTCTCGACTCTGGGGCGTTCGGCTCGACACCTCGGAGTCGCTGGTCGACCGCTCGCTCTGGAGTGAGCTTGGAGACTTCAAGCCGACGGGGGTCAATCCGCGCCTCGTCGGAAAGGTCCGCGAGGCGCTCGACGGTGCAGGCTTCGAACAGGTGCGCATCGTCGTCTCCGGCGGTTTCACCGTCGACAAGATCGCCGAGTTCGAGGCAAGCGGTGTGCCGGTCGACGCCTACGGCGTCGGCTCGTCTTTGATCCGCGGTTCGAACGATTTCACCGGCGATATCGTGGTCACCGACGGGCAGCCGTCCGCGAAGTTCGGTCGCGGTCTGCGGCCGAATCCGCGGCTCGAGCTCGTCTCATGACGGCGATTCTCTGGGATGTCGACACGCAGTTCGACTTCGTCCAGGCCGACGGCAAGCTCGCCGTTCCCGACGCGCCCGCTGCGGTGCCTGCGATGGCCAAGCTCGTCGCGGCCGCGCGCGCTGCCGGGGTGCCACACGTCGCCTCCGCAGACGACCACGAGCTGACCGACGACGAGATCTCGGCTGCACCCGATTACGTGCTCACCTATCCGCCACACTGTCTGAGGGGCACGCGTGGGGCGGAGAAGATCCCCGAGACACGACAGGACGATCCGGTGCCGCTCGCGCTCACCGAGGTGCCGGAGCACTGGTTGCGGGGACGCGAGTTTCTCTTGTTGAAGAAGCATTTCGACGTCTTCACGAATCCGAACGCCGATCGCGTTCTCGAATTGCTGGACCCGGTGGAGGTGATCGTCTTCGGGGTTGCGACCGACGTGTGCAACGCGGCTGCGATCCGCGGCCTGCTCGCGCGCGGGCGTGCCGTCACATTCGTCGAGGAGGCGTCCCGTGGTCTCGACGGCGCGCGCACTGCGGCGTACCTTTCCGAGTGGCGTGACGGTGGCGTTCGGTTTGCGACGGCCGGCGAGGTCATCGGCGGATGGCGCTGAGCGTCCATCACCTCGGGATCGCTGTCAGCGACCTCGACGCCTCGATCGAGCAGTACGCCGCTCTCTTCGGTGCGACGCTCGAACATCGAGAGACCGTCGGCGAGCAGGGAGTCGAAGCCGCTTCCCTTCGGGTGGGCGGCTCTCGCGTCGAGCTGCTTCGGCCGCTCAGCCCCGACACGCCGGTCGGGAAATTCCTCGCAAACCGTGGCCCGGGGCTGCACCACGTCGCGTTCGAGGTCGCCGATCTCGGCGCAGAACTGGATCGTCTGCGTGCCGACGGTGTCCGGCTGATCGACGAATCGCCCCGCGTCGGCCTGTTCGGGCTACAGGTGGCGTTCATTCACCCCGAGGCAACAGGTGGCGTTCTGGCAGAGTTCGTCGGTGATGACTCCAACTGAACGCATCCGCATCGAGATCGCCCTCGACGGCCAGCAGGTCCTGTCGGTGCTCGTCTCGGCCGAGACGGCGGACGACCTCGACCGCGCACTCGACGGCGGGAAGGATTCCGCCCACTCCTTCGACGCCGAGGACGGGCGCTACACCGTGCTGCTCGGTCGCGTCGTGTACGTCAAGCGCTTTGCCCGTGAAAGCCGCGTCGGCTTCGGGGCTGTTGCGTAGGAGGTTACGCGCGCCCCTGATGGGGCAGCAGGTCCGGCGGGATGAACGAGGCACGGACGGCCGAGAAGACGAGCGAGGCGACGCAGGTGCGGGGCCTGGTCGGCCGTGCGCAGGAGGGTGACCGCGCGGCGCTCGCCGAGCTGTACCTGATCCACTTCGACCGGATCTACGGCTACCTACAGGTCACCGTCGGCAACCGTCACGACGCGGAGGACCTGACGACACAGACATTCCTCAGGATGCTCGAGTCGATCGACAGGTTCCGCTGGCAGTCGGCGCCGTTCTCGGCCTGGCTGTTCCGCATCGCGCACAACCTCGCGATCGACCATTTCCGCTCGAGCAGGCGCTGGCAGCCGCAAGAGGAGGTTCCAGAGCCGCAGCCCGACGAGTCGACCTCGGCCGAGGCGGGAGCTCTGCAGTCGATCGGCCGGAGCTCGCTGCGCGAGCTGATCGAGGGCCTCTCACCCGACCAGCAGCAGGTGCTGACGCTGAAGTTCGTCTTCAACTTCGCGAACGGCGAGGTCGCGATCATTCTCGGCAAGACCGAAGGAGCGATCAAATCGCTGCAGCACCGCGCGCTCGTCTCGCTGGAGAAGCAGATCGAGAAGCCCGTGGCAGCGACCTAGCTACTCTCCACGGCCGATGGCACTCGAGGTCGGCATCGTCGGCCCGTCCGGCTCCGGGAAGACCGCGCTGTTCACGGCGCTCACCAAGACGGGCGGCGGCGATTACGGGAAGACGAACGTCGGCATGGCGCCGATCGCCGACGCGCGTCTCGGCGCGCTCGCTGAGGTCGTCAAGGCGCGCAAGATCACGCCGGCGACGATCCGCGTCCAGGACGTTCCCGGTTCCGGTGCCGCCCAGCTCGGCAACCTGCGCCAGGTCGACGCGCTGCTCGTCGTGCTGCGGGGCTTTGGTGCCGACGCGACGCCCGACAACGACCTCGAGACGTTCAAGCTCGAGCTCCTGGTCGCAGACCGCGATCACGTCGAGCGGCGCCTCGAGCGGGTCGAGAAGCAGGCGAAGTCCGGCGACGCGAAGATCCGCGGTGAGCTCGAGGAGCTGAAGCGGGTGCTCGCGCACGTCGACGGCGGCGGAGAGCTCGCGGAATTCGACAGCGTGCTCCCCTCCGAGCTCGAGCCGCTGACGACGAAGCCGCTGCTCGCAATCGTCAACGGCCCGGGCGGGATCGACCTGAAGCTCGAGGCGGAGCTCGCCGAGCTGCCCGACGAGGACGCAGCCGCGTTTCGCGACGGCAGCGAGTCTGCGCTCGACGAGATCGCCGGCAGGCTCGCGAACGCGCTCGACCTGATCACGTTCTTCACAGCGGGCGAGCAGGACACGCGCGCCTGGACGCTTCGCAACGGCCAGACCGCGCTCGACGCAGCCGCCGCGATCCACACCGACATCGCGCGGGGCTTCATCCGCTGCGAGGTCGTCAACTGGCACGACCTGGTCGAGCTCGGCTCGCATGCCGAGGTCGCGAAGCACGGGAAGCAGGGCCTCGAGGGGAAGACCTACGTCGTCAAGGACGGCGACGTGCTGAACATTCGCTTCAACGTCTAGCGCCGCTCGGCCGGGCGGTGGCGCCCCATCATCGCGTTTGGTTTGTCGGCGGCCATGGGAGAAGGGCTAGGGATGCGTCGTCATTCGACCGAGGAGGGAACATGCCTAGGCTACGTATTGCACTGTTGGGCGCAAGCCTGATCGGTGCTCTCGTCCTGCTCGCGGGGTCAGCTGCGGCCCCTGCGTCACAGTCAGGGCCATCGAACATCTCGAGCTTCAAGCACGTCTTCGTGATCATGATGGAGAACACGGGGATCGAGGCGCTGCTCGGAAACCCGAGCGCACCCTGGATCAACCAGGCGGTGCAGACATACGGGGTGGCCGGGAATTACTACGGGGTCACGCACCCGAGCCAGCCGAACTACATTGCGGCGACGTCAGGCTCGACGAACGGTGTTACCGCCGACACGGATACGACGATCGATGTTCCGAACATCGTCGATCAGCTCGAGAGCCACGGCAAGTCATGGAAGGCCTACATGCAGTCGTACGCGCTCTGCAACGGCAACGCGCTGGCGAGCTCCTGCGGCAACCAGCTCTACGAGCGAAAGCACAACCCGTTCATCTCCTACCTCGACGTGCAGTCCAACCCCGCACGGGTCGCGAAGATCGTCGATTTCTCTCAGTTCGCGACCGATCTCGCGAACAACACGGTTCCGGACTACAGCTGGATCAGCCCCGACCAGTGCCACGACATGCACGGCCGCGGCGGAGGCGGAGCCTCCGACCCCTGCGACTTCTCGAACGAACAGACCCTGATCCAGACGGGCGACTCGTTCCTCTCGGACACGGTCGGCCAGATCATGGCGTCGAAGGCATGGGGGCCGAATTCCGTCATCTTCGTCACCTGGGACGAGAGTGACTTCACCGGGACCGGCCCCGCCGGCTTCGGCGACACCCGTGGCTGTTGTGATGCGAACCCGGGTGGTGGCCACGTCTTGACGCTCGCGATCACGACGAGTCCCCACCAGCCGCGGGCGTCGATGATCCCGTTCAACCACTACTCGATGCTCGGCACGGTTGAGGACGCCTGGCACCTCGGGTGCCTTGCAAACACGTGCGACACCGCCAACGTCCCGAGGATGGGCGACCTCGTCGGACAAGGCAACTGATGCTCGAAACGGTGTGGGAGGCGCTCGCCTCCCACACCGTGTCTCGCGCGAGGGAGATCAACCGACGCCGGCTGCCAGCTCCTGGTAGGCAGGCGAGAGCTCGTTCCAGCGCGCCTCGATCGCGCTGCCCTCGACGGCGCGGGGCTCGCCGCCCGCGAGGGCGTCGGCGAGATGTTCGAAATGGATCTGGATCCCGGCGCCGTAGCCGTGGAGCAGTTCCAGGGGCATGCCTCGTTCCTCGACGACGAGCACGGTTTGGTCGCCGTCGGCGGTCAGCGTGGCCTCGATCTCGAGCTCGTACGGCTGATCAACGTGCTTCGTTCGCAGCAGCAGCCGCTGCGGGGGCTCGCACGCTTCCACACGGCCCGTGCTCTTCGCTCCACTCGCAAAGAAGTGCGTGCGGATCTCACCGCCGACTCGCAGATCGCCCTCCACCTCGCCGATCCAGCGGGCTAGACGCGTGGGATCCGTGAGCGCCGACCACAGGTCGTCGACGTCGGTGTCGTAGCGGTCTTCCATGCGCACGATGCCTTTGCCATCGGCTGCCCGAACGCTGCCGAGGATGCGGTCACCTTCGCGTGCGTTGTGTGTCATTCGGTGCTCCTTCGTTCGCGTTTTCCTCGGGCCACCTCGGTGTGAAGGGCATCCAGGCGCTGCTCCCACAAGCCCCGGTAGCTGCCCAGCCATTGATCGACCTCGGCCAGGGGCTCCGGGCGAAGCCTGTACACCCGACTCTGCGCCTCCCGGCGGACCTCGACCAGCCCTGCCTCCCGCAGCACACGCAGGTGCCGCGAGACCCCGGGGCGAGCAATCGGCAGCAGCGCCGCGAGCTCACCCGCGGTCGCCGGACCGGCGGTCAAGGTCTCCAGCATCGTTCGCCGGCTCTCGTCCGCCAGTGCGCGCAGAACAGCCTCCATCGTGCGAATGTACCAAGTCGGTTACGTAACTGTCAAGGTACATAAGCGTCCGAGCCGAGAGCCGAGCGTCCCTTCCCGGCACTGCCTGTGCACCCGCTTACCTACGGCGACTCGACGGCGATCCAGATGCGGTTGGCCGGCGGCGACGCCGTTGCCGACCGACCCGGTGGGGAACGTTCCCGCTCGCCGCGTCGATCACGGCAACGTCTCGGCCTTGCGACACCCACACCTTCCGGCCGTCCCCGGTCACGTATGCAAAGCACGGAGTTCCGTCGAGGCCCGTGTGGGTCGTCGCAGAGGGTCTCCAGAGCGTGATCTTGGTTGCGCCGCTGCTGTCGATCTCGTCCACTCCTCCGGCGTAGGCGACCCACTCCAGACCGCCGGTGGCGTACTGGCTGTCGGGGTCACCGTCGAGTCCCACCGTCTGCACGACCTTGAGCGTGCTCGGGTCGATCGCGGTTGCTGTTCGCGCCGACCTGTTCAGCACCCAGATCCTGTCCCCGCCTGCGCCGACGTCGGTGGGGCCGAATCCGAGCGGCACGTCACCGACCGCCTTGCCCGACTTCGGGTCGAGCACGGCGATCGAGTTCGCGGCCAGCCGCACCGGCTTCGCCGACGCCGACCGGGTCGCGAGCAAGACGCCTGTCGCAGCGGCGCAGGCGACGAGCACGGCGGCCACCAGCAGGCCGACGCGGCCGCGACGGCTGCGGCCGCGCGGCAGTGCCCGCGGCGGCGGAAACCGCTCTTGCAACCCGGCCACGACAACCTGATAGAGCCGTACCGGCTCGTCGATGTCCTTCAGCCGGTGCACACCGAGGTCACGCATCGATATGCCCGCAGGCAGGTCGTCTGCCACCAGCGCCCTGGCCGTCTCCGACAGCAGCACCTGTCCGCCGTGCGCCGCTGCACCGACCCGCGCTGCCCGATGCACGCCGATGCCGACATACCCCTGCCCGCTTGCCTTCGGCTCGCCGCTGTGCAGCCCCATCCGCACTCGCACCTGCACCCTTTCCGGCCACTCGTGCGCCTCCAGCTCACGCTGCGCCTCGGTCGCAGCCAACAGAGCCTCACGCGCCGAGCCGAATGCGCAGAACAACGCATCCCCCTGCGTGTCCACCACCCGGCCTCCGTGCGCCGTCACCGCGGCGCCCAACAGCCGCGTGTGCTCCGCCAGCACGATCTCGTAATCGTCACGGCCAAGCCGCTTGAGCAGCTCGGTCGACCCCTCGATGTCAGTGAACAGGAAGGTGACGGTGCCGCTCGAACGCTCACGAGGCACGGGCCGGTTGTACCACGCTCCTGGTCGCTCTCCAACCAGGCGACAGTCGCGCAGACGGTTCGACGGGTGTTAAGTTGCGCGCGGTTGGGAAGGGAGAGCATGTGAAGCGCTTGCTGATCGCACTCTGTGCCGCCTCGGCGCTGCTGGTTTCGGTTGCCACTGCGGGAACCGCGCCGAAGGTGTCGTTCGCGAAGTTGGCCCCCACCGTCGTGACGGGCTCGGGGTTCGCGGCCGGTCGGCCGGTCCGGGTGAAGGTTCGCTGGCAGGGCGGGAATCTGCTCAAGGTCGTGCAGGTCGGCTCGAGCGGTCGATTCACCGCTCGGTGGGCGTCCTCGGTCCTCGTGTTCCAGTGCCGCGGCCTGACCGTGACTGCCAGTCAGGCCGGCGGGAATCCTGTCTCCGCAAGGCCCGGCACGAAGGCGTGCGGCGTGATCGTCGCTCCGGCCGGCTGACCGTGCCTGCGACGCTGGTAGTCGGTTGAATATCGGGCCGGAATAGCAGAGGATGCGGCTGAACCAGCGGCTCCGTTCAAGCCGCGACACCAATCCTCAAAGGGGGGAGAAGTTGAGACCAATCGCCAAGCGGCGCGCTCTTGTCGCGCTTGGAGTTGCACTCGTCGGAATCCTGATCGCCGTCGCCGCCTTCGCGGGCAGCGCTCGGGGCAACCACACCGCCGTTCGCGGCGCAATGACACCCGCCGTCGGAGCTCATCCGAAGTGGGCGTACATCGGCAGCACGGCGCAGCCGAATGTCAGCGTCTTCGGCTGCCAGACGCGTCCGATCACGGCAGCACCGGCGTCATCGTGCTACGGGCCCGATCAGATTCAGAGGGCCTACGGCATCAAGTCATTCCTCGACAACGGCCAGAACGGCGCAGGCCGCACGATCGTGATCATCGACGCGTTCGGCAGTCCGACGATCACCGGCGACCTCGCGCTCTTCGACTCCGCGTTCGGCCTGCCCGCGCCGAACTTCACGAGGATCGACATGCCCGGGTTGCCGCCGTTCGATTCGTCCAACGCCGACCAGGTGGGTTGGTCGGCCGAGACGTCGCTCGACGTCGAATGGGCGCATGCGGTCGCCCCGGGCGCGAACATCGTGCTCGTGGTCGCGAAGTCGGACAACGACTCGGACATCCTCGACGCGACGCAGTACGTCCTCGACCACAACCTCGGCGACGTTCTCTCTCAGAGCTACGGGGAGGGCGAAGTGTGCATGGCTCCAGCACTGGTCGCGCGTCAGCACAAGATCTTCGACGGTCTCTCGGCCAAGGGAGTCACGCTGTTCGCCTCGTCCGGTGACAACGGCGCAGGACAGCCCTCCTGTGACGGTTCGGGCGGGTTGTTCAAGTCTGCCAGCACGCCTGCGAGCGATCCCGACGTGACCGGTGTCGGCGGCACGCAGCTCAACGCGTCGCAGGTCGTCATCACGAACGGCGTGATCACCAATCCAGGCGGGACGTACATCGGCGAGACGACCTGGAACGAAGGCGTCGGTTCGGCCTCGGGCGGAGGCTTCTCCGTGCTCTACAAGCGCCCTGACTTCCAGGCACCGATCGTCAAGAGCTCGAACATGCGTGCCGTGCCCGACGTTGCGTACAACGCAGCGGTCCAGGGCGGCGTGCTCGGGGTCTGGAGCGTCCTGGTTCCAGGAGGCGTATTCCGCTTCGGTGGGACAAGCGCAGGCTCGCCGCAGTGGGCCGGCCTGATCGCGATCACCGACCAGCTGGCCGGCGGTCGCGTGGGCAACATCAACAAGACCCTGTACAAGCTGGGCAACAAGAACCAGGGTGCGTACTTCCACGACGTGACAGTCGGCGACAACTCCGTCGCGGCCGATCCGACGACGCCCGGAACACCGATCACGGGCTTCAGCGCAACCGGCGGCTTCGACGAGGCAACCGGTTGGGGCTCGCCGATCGCCGGGGCGCTGCTGCCCGCGATCGCGAAGCCGGGCAACGGCTAGACCGTTTCAGCGGGCCGGTGAAGAACGCGAGGGCCGCCTTCGGGCGGCCCTCGCGCTTTCCGATCGATTGGGAACCGATGCGCGGGGTAGCACCGAGCTGTGCCGTTCGGTTACCTGACGTCGACGACGCTCATGGCCGTCCTGACCTTCTTCGCCGTCGCGCCGCCGCGTCCTGAGCAGTCGAGCCCGTCCAACCTCGGCTACTGGCTCGGTTTCCTCGTCAACGAGCTGCCGTTCATCGCCTTCTACTGGCTGCTGGCCTCGACGGTCCTCGCGGCAGCCCAGGGTGACCTCACGTCGCCCGTCGGCTTGATCGCGCTCGCGATCGCCGTCCTGGCGAGCGGGGGCCTGGTCGTCATCCTCCGACGCGGCTTGCGGGCCGGGCCAACGGTCGAGTCGGCTCTGCGAGAAGCCGAGCCGACCGCACGACTCTCCCGCCGCCTGCCGGTCGCACCACTCTTGTTCGCACCGTTCTCCGTGCGCACCCGCAGCGTCGAGCGGATCGCGAATCTCGAGTACGGGGATGCCGGCAGGTGGAATCTGCTCGACGTCTACAGGCACCGCGCCCACCCCTCGGATGCCCGGTGCTCGTCCACCTGCACGGGGGAGCGTTTCGCCGCGGTCGCAAGAACAACGAGGCGCGCTTGCTGTTCTACCGGCTCGCGAGTCACGGCTGGGTGTGCATCAGTGCGAACTACCGGCTCGGCCGTTCCGTCCGGTACCCCGACCAGCTGATCGACGCGAAGAAGGTGATCGCCTGGATCCGGGAGCACGGCAACGAGCACGGCGCCGGATCGGAGATCGTCGTCGCGGGCAGCTCGGCCGGCGCCAACCTCGCCGCGGCCCTGGCGCTGACGCCGAACGAACCGCATCTGCAGCCGGGGTTCGAGCGGGCCGACACCTCCGTCGCGGCCGCAGTGTGTCTCTACGGCTACTACGGCAGCTACGACGGCGACTCCCCTCTCTCCTCGCCACTCGCGCACATCCATGCAGACGCCCCGCCGTTCTTCGTCGCGCACGGCGACCGCGACACGCTCGTGCTGGTGGAGGACGCTCGCGCATTTGTCGAGGCGCTTCGCAGTGTCTCGACGAGTCGCGTCGTCTACGCCGAACTGCCCGGTGCGCAGCACACGTTCGACCTCTTCCGCTCGCCCCGCTTCGAGCGAGTCGTCGAAGGTATCGAGGTGTTTGCGACCGGGGCGCTCCCTGGGGGCAGCGGGCCGGGCTAGAGGTAGACGTAGACGGCCGAGCCGTCCGGGATGTCGCCGTAGACCGTCTGGGCGATCCACATCGGGATTCGGGCGCAGCCGTGAGACGCTGGGTACGGCGGCACGTCCGGGTAGCCATGCACCGCGAACCCGCGTAGGAAGTAGCTCGGGTAGTAGAGCACCCAGTCGAAGCCTGCAACCTTTCGGTACACGTGCCATTCACCGAGCGGCGTGTTTCCCGTCGCACCGGTCGAGGTCGCCACGGTGAGTGCGACCTTCCCGTCGCGGACGACGAACAGCACCTGTCGGTCCTTGTCGATCTCGACGTGGTTGCCGGCATAGCGCGCATGCGGGATCTGCGCGCGCTCGAGACGCCGCCATACGGAAGCGTCGACGGCACCTGTCCTGGAGAGGCCCTCGATCTTCTCGAACGCGTACATCGCCTCGAGGTCATCGCTTCCGAACAGTCCGTCGCGCTTGACCGCGTAGTGCAGCTCGGCCAGTCGACTCTCGAGCAGGCGCACGCTGGGGCCGTGATCGCCGAGCGTGAGATCAGGCTCGACAACGTGAAGCTCGAGCGTGGCCTGCACCGCGGCCCAGCCGCGTGCCGGCACCGACCGGGCAAGCAGACGCGCGACATGCGCGGTCCGGGTATCGACGAGCCTCGGGGCGACAACCTTGCCGGCGCTTGCCGGATGCAGGATCGCGATCACACGGACCCGCCCGCCGACGAGCGGCGCCCCTTCGGATCTCAGCGAGAGCGTCGGGATCACCTGGACCTGCACAGGTGGCGCGGCGACGCCTCCGGCCGTCGCCACCAACGCGACCGGCCTGAGCACCCGGACTCGCAGGTTCCCCTGTCCCCCGAATCTTCGGCCGGCAAGCATTACGGGTAACCGCGGAACCACCGTCGCGTGCAGCACCACCCACTGCCCATAGCGAGCTTTCCGTGGTGCCGCGACCCTCAGCGCGATGGACAGGATCGGCGGGGAGGTGTCCTGCCCAAGGGCGGTCGTCAACGTCGGCCGAAAGACGCCGGACGGGAACACGTGCTGCACCGTTTGACCGGTTGCACGCACGCCGTCGCCGAAGTCCCAGGTGTACGCCGACGACGCGCAGGACGCCGTGAACTGGACGGTCAGCGGAGCTCTGCCGGCGACGTTCGACGCGGTAATGCCGCAGGCGTCAGCGGCGGAGGCGCGCGGGGCCGCAGTTCCGCCGAGCAACACGAGAAGCAGAAACCCAATTCGCCGCATCCGCCGCGCTGAATGTACAAGCCGACAACGACGGCAACGTCCTGGCTCGAGATCCGCTTCGACTACATCAGCAGCTGCCACGAGCAGCCCAGGCTCGTGCGCTCAGGGTGAGCCCACCCGCCGGGAAGTTCCCGGCACAGCGCTCGCGCAGCCGCTCGCGGTGCTCTGCGTCGAGCGAGTCGAGATAGCCGCCCGCAGGCCCGACGCCGAGGGTGAACGGGCTCCACCACTCGTCGAAGCTCGCATGGTGGACGCGGACGGTGAGCGTCGCCTCCTCGACCTGGTTCAACCCGACCTGCCGCAGAAGCTCCAGGAGGTGCCCTCGGCGCCCGCCCGCCCGCTGAGACTCGTCGTCGGCGTCCGGATCGAGTTCGCGAGCCGCTGTCCAGAACCGGGCGAGCGGCCCGCCACTCTCGGTGAGGTCCCAGACGCACGCAGCGACGACACCGCCGCTGCGCGTCACCCGTGCCATCTCCCCGAGGCCGGCAACCGGGTCGGCCATGAAATGGACGACGAGCTGGGCCAGCGACGCGTCGAACGCGCCGTCTTCGAACGGCAGCTGCTCGGCCGCGGAGCGACGGACGTCGACGCCTGGATGCCGGTTCTTCGCCGCTTCGACGAAGGGCTCCGAGGGATCGACTGCGGAGACGAGCTCGGCTCCCACGCGCCGCACGAGCTCGGAGGTCAGCGCTCCGGGGCCGCAGCCGACATCCAGCACGCGCTCTCTTGCCGCCACCCCCGCGAAATCGGCCAGCAGCGGCGCGAGCGGCGCGGAGTAGCGCCCCATGAACCGGTCGTAGGCATCCGCGCCCGTGAACATCCGCTCAAATCTACGCGTCGAACGAGCTAGACTCGAACGATGCTACGTAACCTTTGGGGCAAACTGATCGGCACCGGGGACGCGGCCAAGGAGCACGAGGCCGAGTTGGAGCAGATGAGCCCGGACGAGCGCCGGTTCGCTTCCGAGAGCATGGAGGACATCGCCGCCGACAACATGGCGAGCGATCGGTACGGCGCGTGGGGCTCCCCTGGCTTCCAGGGAGATCACGACCCGCCGCCCTTCTCCTAGCTCTCAGACCGAGATCAATACGACGCCGGTGAGCGTCAGGACGATTCCTGCGCGTTGCATCGGTGCGACCCGTTCGTGCAGCACCGCTGCGGCCAGCAGAACGGTCACCACCGGGTACAGGGACGCCAGTACCGCCGTCAGGCTCACGAGTCCGTGCCCGGCTGACGCCGCGAAGAGCACGTTCCCGACCGTGTCGCCCAGACCGACCGCGACGACGATCGCGAGGTTCCGTGACGACAGCCGCAGCGCCGGACGCTTCGCCGCGACCGCAGCGCCGACGATCAGGAGCGCCGTCGTGCGGAAGATGAGCGAGGCCCACCAGAAGTCGACCTTCCCGGCGGCATGCATCCACGGAAAGTAGAACCCGAAGCCGAGCGCGGCGAGGAGCGCCAGGCCGACGCCCGCCGCAATCCGCGGACGGCCTCCGCTGTGCTCGACCGAGGCAAGACCGACGCCGAGCAGCGCGCAGCCGATCCCGGCGAACTGTGACGGTGACGGGTTGTCGCCGGTGGCGATCCCGAAGACGACCGGGATCACCGCGGAGACGCCGGCGATCGGTGCGACGACGCTCATCACGCCGATCTCCATGCCGCGGTAGTAGGCGACGAGCCCGAGCATGCCGCCGATTGCCGCAAAGATCGCGAACAGGACCTGCCACCCCGCCGGCGCGTCGCCGCGGATCGCCACGGCGATTGCAAGCGCAAGCACGCCGCCGAGCTGTCCCCAGAACAACACGCGCAGGATGCCCAGCGTCCTGCTGAACAGAGGGCCGACGAAGTCGGAGATGCCCCACGCGAGGCTCGCGCCGAGCGCGAGCAGGAGTGGCGTCAATCGACCCGGCGCGTCTGGGCGACGGCGTCGAGCTGGTTCGCGTGGTACAGCACGGCGGCCTCGGCCGTGCGGGCGCCGCGCAGGTCGTGATGCACAGCGACGCAGTGGAGCAGCTCGGCGAGCTGTCCGGACGAGAGGCCCTCGGCGCGCTCTTCGATCAGCCGTAGACCGAGGTGGACGTGCCCGAGCAGCCTGCCCTCGTCTGTCACGGCGAACGCAGGCCCGCGCCCCAGCTCGACCGTGCGGCCGACGTCGTGCACGAGTGCCGCCGCGAGCAACAGGTCGGGGCGCAGGCGTGGATGGAGCTGCGAGGTCTCTCGACAGAGCGTCGCGACCCCGACCGTATGCTCGAGCAGGCCCCCCGCATACGAGTGATGCTCGTCGGCCGTTGCCGGGAAGGCTCCGAGCTCCCGGTCGCCGAGCACCGCCCTCACCGTCCTTGTCAGACCCGGGTGGGTGACGTCGGCGACGAGGAACTCGAGGAACCCCGCGAGCTCTTCTCCGTCCCGCCGCATCGACGGTGTCAGTGAAGCCGGATCGACATCCGCCGCCTCCAGCGAGCGCACGTCCAGCTGCAGGCGGTCGCGGAACTTCTCGACGCGCCCGAGCACCCGCACGGCGTCGCCTTCGCCGAAGCGGCCGTCGAGGAGCTCGACGTCCTTCCAGATGCGTGCCTCGATCGTCCCCGTGGGATCGACGAGCTCGAGGGCGAGGTACGACGCGCCCGATTTGGTGCGCAGCTTGCGCTTCAACCGCACGGCGTAGACGGCCTCGACGACCCGGTCCTCCGTCAGCTCGGCGATCGTCATGAAGAGGAGCCTATCGGCGCGTCCAGATGCGGAATCCCTCCTCGTCGCGACCGTCGCCGACCTCCTCGAGCACAGCCGCTGCATCCTTGCGCCGCCAGCCGAGCGCACCCGCGAGGTCGGCCGCGGTGAGCTCGCCGGCGCGCTCGAGCACGACCTGCGCCAGGTCGCGGCGTGCGTCCTCACGAGCCGGCAGACGGACGGGCAGCGGCCACTTGCGCTCCACCAGGTCGTGCGCGAGCGCCCCCCACGGGCCGTCCTGCTCCACCAGGTGGGAGCTCGTGAGCACCACGTCGCGGTGCAGCGCCACGACCGCCTTGTCGATGTCCTTCTTTGCGAGCCCGGTCGCCTCGCGGAGCTCGGGCCCCGTCAGCGGCCCGGCGTCACGCACCGTCTCGGCCACCTGCAGTGCGGTGCCCTCCGGCTCCGTGCCGTTGGCTGCAACGAGGACCGGCACGAGCCGCGGGGCCACGCACGCGACTGCCCGCGCGAGGTGCTTGCCGACACAGACGAGACCAGCGGCGGGCAATTCGTCCTTCGCGCCCCAGAGGAAGCTCATCTCCTCGCTCCAGCGCTCGAAGGTACCGTCGGGCCGGCGCACCGCCCAGCTGCGTTCGGGGCTCCCGTTCACCTGCTCCCAGAGCGACGGCAGGACGACGTCGGTCTTCGGCAGGAGCAGCGCGAGGCCGACTTCGTCGACGAATGCTGCTGCCTCCTCCAGCGTGCGCACCATGCGGTCTAGTCTGCAGGAGTGCCCACGGTCAGGCCATTTCGCGCGCTGCGCTACGACCCGGCGGTCGCCGGCCCACTGGGTGCGCTCGTCGCACCTCCCTACGATGTGATCTCGGAGGGGCAGCGGCTCGAGTTCCTCGCGCGCAGTCCGTACAACGTCGTGCATCTGACGCTCCCCGACTCCGAGGAGGAGGCCGCGCATGAACTGGGCGAGTGGCGCGCCGGCGGCGTGCTCGTCGAGGCGCCGGAGTCCTACTGGTGGGTCACGCAGGACTACACCGGTCCGGATGGGATCGAACGCACGCGCGAAGGACTCGCGGCGTCGGTGCCCGCGGTTCCGTACGCGGACGGGGCGGTCCTTCCACACGAGCGCACGCACGCGGGGCCGAAGGAAGGCCGCTTGCGCCTGCTGCGCGCGACGCGAACGCAGCTCGAACCGATCTTCCTGCTCTACGACGACGAGCCGCTGCTCGAGCGGCCGGCGGGAGAGCCGTCGGCAGACGTGGTCGAAGGAGGCGTGCGCACGCGGATCTGGCCCGTCGAGGCGGGTGAGCTCCAGCTCACGACGCCACTCCTGATCGCGGACGGCCACCATCGTTACGAGACCGCCGTCGCCTACCGGCAGGAGCATCCCGAGGCGACACACACCTTCGCGATCCTCGTCTCGTCGCGCGAGCCCGGGCTCGAGATCTTTCCGACCCACCGGCTCGTGCAGCAGGTGGGGGACGTTCCCGGGGAGCAGGTCGCGGCGCCCGACGGCGGCGTGACGCTCTACCGCGACGGCACGTTCACACGGGTCGCCACCGACGACGACTTCGGGCCCCGGGTCGTCGAGTCGTTCGCGCCGCAGGGCGTCTCCTACACCGCCCACGCCGACGAGGCGATCGCAACGGTCGACCGCGGCGAGGCCGCCGCCGCGTTCCTGCTCCAGCCCGTCACCGTCGAGCAGGTCGCGCGGTTCGCGCACGACGGCGAGACGATGCCGCAGAAGTCGACGTTCTTCTACCCGAAGCTCACCTCCGGGTTGCTCTTCCATCCGCTTCTCCCTCGGGTAAATGTCTGAGGACTGGCTGCAGCTCTGCCGCTCCGCGCGGGACGATGTCGCGCGCGTGCTCGCCGAGCTGCCCGGCCGAGCCGACCGTGAGCCCGTGGTGGGCCACGGCGAGGGCGGAGACGACACGACCGCGATCGACGCTGCTGCCGAGGCGGTGATCCTCGAGCGTTTCCGCGGCGAGGATGTGAAGCTCGTGAGCGAGGAGGTGGGCGTTCTCGGAAACGGGCGGTTCACGGTTGTCGTCGATCCGATCGACGGATCGCTGAACGCAAAGCGGGGCATCCCGTTCTTCTCGATCTCGATCGCCGTCGCCGAAGGCGACACCATGGACGATGTCGTCTTCGCGTACGTGCACGACTTCGGCGCCGGCGAGGAGTGGACGGCCGCGCGCGGCGGCGGAGCCCGCCTGAACGACCTACCGCTGACGGAGCTGCCGAAGGACGAGCTGGAGATCCTGTCCTTCGAGGCGACGACGACCGCCTACGTGTCCGAGAACGCGGCGCGATTCGACGGGGTCGCACACCGGCTGCGCATCATGGGGTCGCTCGCGATCACGCTCTGCCACCTCGCCGCCGGTCGCGTCGACGGTGTCGTCTCGCTCAAAGGGGCGCGGTCGGTGGACATCGCCGCAGCTCAGCTCCTAGTACGGGAACGCGGGCTGTGCATCGACCTCCCGGAGTCCCCACCGTTCGGGTCGGCGCCGCTCGATCTCGTCGCCCGTTCGCGGGTCGCTGCGGCCCTGAACGAGGAGCTCTGCGGCCGGCTGTCGACCGCCCTGCTCGGCTGAGGCGGTACCCTCGAACCGTGCCGACTCAGGAGCAGATCCTCGCCGCGCTCGGGCGCGTGATCGACCCGGAGCTGCGGCGGCCGGTGACCGAGCTCGACATGGTTCGGGACATCTCGATCGACGGGTCCGAGGTCTCGGTCACGATCGCGCTGACAGTCGTCGGGTGCCCGCTGCGGTCGAGCTTCGAGGATCAGGTCGCGGAGCACGTGGGGACGCTGCCCGGCGTGTCACAGGTCGCGCTTCATTTCGATGTGATGTCGCCCGACGAGCGCGCCGCGCTCACGCTCAAGCTGCGCGGCGGCGCCGAGACGAAGGGCATCCGTCTCTCCCCGACGACGCGCGTGCTCGCCGTTGCCTCCGGGAAAGGCGGCGTCGGCAAGTCGTCGCTCGCGGTCAATCTCGCGGCAGCGCTGGCTGCGATGGGGCGAGAGGTGGGTGTTCTCGACGCCGACATCTACGGCCACTCGATCCCCCACCTGCTCGGCATCACGCAGAAGCCGATGGTGGTCGACAAGATGATCGTCCCGCCGGTCGCGCACGACCTCAGGTTGATGTCGATCGGGTTCTTTCTCGACGACAACCAGCCGGTCATGTGGCGCGGCCCGATGTTGCACCGGGCGCTCGAGCAGTTTCTGCAGGACGTGCACTGGGGCGAGCTCGACGTGCTCGTCGTCGACATGCCGCCGGGGACGGGCGACGTCTCGATCTCGCTCGGACAATTGCTGCCGCGCGCAGAAGCGATCATCGTCACGACGCCGCAGCCGCTTGCGCAGGAGGTGGCGTCACGTGCCGCGGTGATGGCGCAGAAGACCGGCATGCGTGTTGTCGGAGTGATCGAGAACATGACGTCCGAGGTCTTCGGTTCCGGCGGAGGCTCCCGGCTGGCCGACGAGCTCGGTGTGCCGATGCTCGGCAGTGTGCCGCTCGACGCGCGTCTGCGCGAGGCGGGCGACGCCGGTGTCCCGCTGGTGACGAGCGATCCGGAGTCCGAGCCCGCCCTGGCGATCGCCGAGCTGGCGCGGGCGATCGACGCGAGTCGGGCCGGTGGCTTCACGAGCGTCCTCCCGCTCGTCTCCTGACGTGGAGCCCGTCGAGGCGCGGCCGCGGCTGGAGGCGCTCGGTTTTGCCCCCGCCGACGCCGAGACCCTCGCCGCGCACTTCGTCGCCGCAGAGGCGGCCGGTCGCCCGAGTCACGGCCTCGCGCGGATCGAGTGGCTCGAATCGTGGCCGGAGCTCGATGTTTCCGCCCGTCCCAGGCGGGTCGCCTCCGAGCCGGGGTACGAGCGCTGGGACGGCGACGGCGCGCTGGGCTACCTCACGCTCGCGGCCGTCGTCGCGGCGCAGCTCGCGGCCCCGCCCGACCGCGCCCGCCTCGTCGTCTGCTCCCGGACCTTCCCGACGGGCACGCTCGGCTACTGGGCCAGGCAGCTCGCGGAGGGCGGCCTCGTCGCCGTGCTCACCGCGACATCGCCCCGCCGCCTGCCGCCGCCCGCAGGCGGGCCGGCCCTGACCGGCACGAATCCACTGGCCGTCGCGATCCCGGCGAGTGACGGGAAGCCGATCGTGGCGGATGTCTCCATGGGCGCAGTCACGCACGGCGATGTCCTCGCCGGCGAGGCCCGGCCCGATGAGCTCGTCCCGTTCGGCGGCGCCCAGGCCCACAAATCGTTCGCACTCGCGGTTGGGCTGCAGCTGCTCGTCGACGCCCTCGATCCGGGGGACGACTATGGCGCCGTGCTGGTCGTCGCACAGCCGGAGGCCGATCCGGTGCCGGCGTTCCGCGAGCTGGCCGGCGGGGTACGGTTACCGGGTGATCGCGGTGCCTGAGCGCCTGCGCCGGCTCCTTCGCGGCGGCAGCGAGGGCAACGAGCGCCTCACCGCCGCGGTGGCGGTTGTTCTGCTCGTGCTGCTTGCGGCTGAAGGCCTGACCCTGCTCGGGGTCCAGCAGCTTCTGCTGCCGCACGTCTTCCTCGGCTTTCTGCTGATCCCGCTCGTGTTGCTCAAGCTCGCGAGCACCGGGTGGCGGATGACGGCGTACTACCGCCGCGTCGACGAATACGTACGGCGCGGGCCGCCTGCTGTGCTCCTCCGCGTGCTCGTCGGGCCGCTCGTCGTCGTGTCCACGATCTCGCTGTTCGCGACCGGGGTCGCGGTGGTCGCGCTCGGCCGGCGAGGCCCCCTGCTCGGTCTCCACAAGGCGAGCTTCATCGTCTGGGTCGGGGCCATGTCCGTGCACGTGCTGGCCCACGCGGTGAAGCTGCCACGCCTGGTCGCGCTCGACTGGTGGCGAGGCGACGGCGCAAGTGGACGCCGTGTCCGGCAGCTCGTCCTCGTCGGCGCGCTTGCCATGGGTCTCCTCGTCGCGGTTGCTTCGATTCCGCTCGCGGATCACTGGCAGGACCGGACGACGAGCGTCGTCGGCTTCGACGCGCGCTAACCCGCGCGGCCGGCCGGGAAGCCCTGCTCGCCGCGGATCGCGTCGAAGTCGTGATCGCCGCGGGCGTGCTCCGCCCACTTCGGCTCGAGCGTGACCGCACGCTGCAGGTGCAGCAGGGCGTCGACATGGCGACCGCCACGCGCCTCCATGCAAGCGAGGTTGTAGAGGAGCGCCGGATGCTCGGGTCGTTCGACGAGAGCCTCCTCGTGGATGCGGATCGCCTCGGGCCAGTCCTCGCGGTTCGCGGCCGGGACAGCGGCGAACATCGCCTCCCACGGGGAGATCTCGTGCGCGGCGCCCGGCCTCCCGCCGAACGCCAGCACGACCGTGTCCGCGTCGACGGCAACGGCACCCCGCTTCAGTTCAGGGTCACGCACGAACACGAGCTGTCCGGCGTTCAACTCGTGCTCGTCGCCGTCGATCGTGAAGATCGCGCGGCCGCGGAGCACGAAGTAGATCTCCTCGTGGCCGAGCTGGCCCTCGGTGTGGGTCTCGACGATCGGCGAGCCGGCCTCGAGCGCGGTGTACGCGTTGACGCCGAAGGCGCGGATGTCGAAGCGGCGACGTACCGGCCGCCACACGAAGCCGTCGGGCATCTCGACACGGTCGAGCTCGTCGACGTGCGTCCAGCTCACCGGACCAACTCTGTGTAACGCGGGTCGTCGCGCAGCGAAGCGAGGTCGGCGTCGTCGGCGGCAAACTCGACCACGTCGCGGTTCGTTGCGATCGCACGCTGCAGGTGGTCGAAGGCGGCGTCGGTTTCACCCGCGAGCGCCTCGAAGCACGCCGCGTTGTACTGGCCCTGCCACGCGTCGGGCTCGCGCGCGAGTGCTTCCTGCATCGTCTTGCGAGCCTGCTCCGTCTCGCCGTCCCCAAGAAGCGCGAACGCGACGTAGAAGTCCTCCCAGGCCGACGGCGTGAAAGCCTTGCCGGCTTCCGCGCCGCACGCGAGCACGATCGTTCCGGGGTCGGTGGCCGTCGCAGAGCGGAACGTTCCCGGGAGCGCATGCACGAGCGTGCCGGTCGGGGCGTCGAACGTCTCCTCGCCGAGGACGAAGCGTGCAGCCCCGCGCACCACGATGTACAGCTCTTCTGTTCCGCTCTCCTCGCGGTGCGGCTCGATCACCTGATCACCCGCCTGCTCTGCCTCCCAGGCGTTGAGCCCGAAGGGCCGGAAGCCGAGTCGGCGCCGCAGCGGCCGCAGAAAGCGTGCCCCGTCCGCCGATCGCAGCCGGTCGAGGTCGTCCAGGCCGACAATTTCGTAACCGCGCGCTCATCTCGCCCCGCAGCTCTGCGAGCACGACCGGGTCGATGCGCTCGACGCCGTCGACCCGCTCCTCGAGGTTCTCCGTGCCCGACCAGTCGCCGAACGCCTGCTCGAGCCTGCCGTCGTAGCCGAGCGCGTGCAGGCGCTGGACGAGCTCGGCGCGGAGCTCGTCGTCGACCTCGATCCACTGGGCGCCTGGTGTCTTGCCGAAAAGCAGCGAGTGGATGTCGTACAGCCTGGCCAGCTCGGCGACGGGCTGCTCGTGGTCGTCCACCCGCAGGTCGACGAGCACGTCGCTCAACCGGGCGTAGCCTCCGTCGCGCTCGACCACGAGCAGCGCGGCCGACTGCTGGCCGCGACGGTCTCCCCCTGCCGCCTGCGCGGCCGCGACGCATTCGAGCAGTCGCTCGGCCAGCGGGCGGCCCGCCGTTGCTTCGAACGTCGAGGCGAGAACCGACACGGTCTCCGCCCCGACCAGGATGTTCCCCTGGGCCGCAAAGCACGGGCCGGCGAGGCCCCCGGCCCAGTCCATGCATTCACTGCCCGTGAAGGTCGCGCTGCCGCCGGTCGCATCGACGACACCGAGCTGACGCTGTTCACGTTCGGCATCGGCAGCTGTGAGCCGCTCGACCACCTCCTCGGCGCTCGAGCCGCCGCGCAGCAGTGCGAGCCCCTCCGAGCCGTAACGCGGGTTCGCGTACGCCTGCGTTGCGATCGCGCCCACTCCAGGCTCCGCCCAGGGGACGACCGATCCGACCGCGAGGAACTTGGACTGGGTCGCGACCCCCCACTGCCCCGCCTCGAGGTCGCAGGCCGCGATCGAGTAGGTCGCGACGACGGGGGCGTCCCTAGCCATAGGTCAGCTCGGTCAGATCGACCTCGAGCAGCGCCGGGTCGGTGACGAGGGCGCACGCGACCTCGGGCCGGGAAAGGGCTGCCTTGATCTCCTCCGGAGTGTTCGTCCGGATGACGACCGGCCGGCCGCGCTCGTGCGCGGCCTGGAGCGCGTCGATCTCGACCGCGTCCAGCACGAGCGCATCCTCTAGCTCGAGGTCGCCCTCGAGCGCGATCTCGGGCACCCGCCGCCCGGTCGCCCCGAACCAGCGCTCTCTCACAGCTCGACCGTGTCCCCTGGCTCGATGCGATCGACCTGCGACTTGGTGAGCTTGGCAAGCGCGTCGGGCGTGCCGGTGAGGAGCGGAAAGGTCCCCCAGTGGCACGGCACGCAGCGCGGGTTGCCGAGCAGTTCCAGCGCGAGCGCGGCCTCTTCGGGCCCCATCGTGTAGTGATCGCCGATCGGCAGCACTGCCACCTCTGGCCGGTACAGCCGTTCGATCAGCTGCATGTCGCCGAAGACGCAGGTGTCACCCGCGAAGTAGATCGACGTGCTCTCGGCGCGGATGACGAACCCCGCCGGCTCGCCCGTGTAGGTGCCGTCGGGCGCTGAGCTCGAATGGAATGCGTTCGTCAGCGTGAACCGGACACCGTCGAGGTCGACCGTTCCACCCTTGTTGAACGGGACGACCGCGTCGTCTGAGACGCCGTTCGCGGACAACCACCCCATCATCTCGACCATTCCGACCACCTTGCAGCCAAGCTTCTGCTGGAGCGAGACCACGTCGCCGGCGTGATCCCCGTGCCCATGCGTGACCGCGATCACGTCGGCCCGCTCGGGCTCACGCTCCGAGTCCGGGCAGGTCGGTCCGCTGAGCCACGGATCGACGTAGATGCGCTTTCCGCCGTCGGTGTCGAGCCGGAACGACGCGTGCCCCAGCCATGTCAACGTTGCCATCGATTCGTTCCTTTTCGCCGGGATCTGGACGCAATGAGCATAGAAGGACCGTCCGCCCCGAGGGCGAAGCTAGGTGACCGTGGGACGTCGAGCGCTTCCGGCTCTCCTCGCGATCATCGCCGCGGTGGCCGACGCCCGTGGGGCACATGGGCTGGCGTTCGACGCGCTGCTCGCGGCGGTCCCCTTCACGGCTGTCATCGGGCTCGTCTGCTTCGGCGAGTACCTCGAGGAGCGGCCCGGCTCGCTGGCAGGCTTCCAGTCGCTGCTCTGGGGCCTGGCGCTCGCTTTTCTCGTGCTCTCGTGCGCCGCTCGCTCGCCTGCGGCCCAGACGCAGACGCTGCCGACGCTCGGAGCGTCGGCGCTCGTCGCCTGCCTCGTCGTGTTCGGGCTCAAGGTCGTGCTGGCCGGCGTGCCGTTCGTGCGGCGCCTGGCTCTGCAGCCGGCCAAGCCCTAGGAAATCCTCCTAGAGCGGCAGCGCGTTCGCGGCCGAGCGGGCGACGTCGATCAGCGGCTGCACGGCGAAGAACGAGCCGATCGTGACGACGACGCAGATCGTGACGCCGAGGCCGAGCAAGAGCTCACGTGGCGGCGAACCGCCGGCCGGGGCGAGCTGCAGCTCCGCCGCGTCGCGGAAATACATCGCCCGGACGATCCCCAGGTAGTAGTAGGCCGAGATCATCGTGGCGATCACCCCCGCGACGATCAGCCACCAGAAGCCGCGATCGTAGGCCGCAGCGAAGACGTAGAACTTGGCGACGAAGCCACCGGTGAGCGGGAAGCCGAGCATCCCGAGCAGGAAGACCCACATCGAGACCCCGAGGAACGGCCTCTCCCAGCCGAAGCCGGCGAGGTTCTGCAGCGTGACCGGCGCGCCGAGCTCGCGCTCGCGTGCAGCGACGACGGCGAATGCTCCAAGTGACATCGCCGCATACGGAATGAGGTAGAACATCAACGCCTCTTCACCCAGCCGGCTTGCCGCTGCGATCGCGATCAGCATGAAACCTGCATGCGAGATCGACGAGTAGGCGAGGATCCGCTTCACGTTCAGCTGCACGACCGCGCCGATGTTTCCCCAGGCGAGCGAGATGCACGCGATCACCGCGATCGCATAGCGCCAGAGATGCTCGTCCTGCGGGAACGCGGACACGAGCACGCGATAGGTGACGGCGAGCGCGGCGATCTTCGTCGCCGACGCCATGAACGCGGTCACGGGTGTCGGTGCGCCCTGATACACGTCCGGGGTCCACATGTGGAACGGCGCCGCCGAGGACTTGAACGCGAGCCCGACGATGATCATTGCGAGCCCGACAACGAGCATTGAGGCACTGCCGTGGCCGTACGCCGCGATCTTGTCGAAGGACAGCTGGCCGGTCTGCCCGTAGACGAGCGCCGACCCGAAGAGCAGCGTGGCTGACCCGACAGCGCCGACGACCAGGTACTTGAGACCTGCCTCGAGCGAGCCGATCAGGTCGATGTCGATCGCCGTCAGCACGTAGAGCCCGATCGAGAACCATTCGAGGCCGAGGAAGAGCGTCAGCAGGCTCGCCGCCTGGACGAAGAACGCCATCCCGGCCCCGGCAGCCGTCAGAAGCGCGAAGTACTCGGCGATGTGCTCGTCCCGCATGCGCTCCCGATAAGCGATCAGCACGGCAACGCCGCCCGCTCCGGCGATCAAGACCTGCGCGAGCGCCGCCCAGCGGTCGCGGTACAGGGAGTCGTCGATGATCGTTGTCGCCACGGGGCTCCGCACGTCCACGAGCACCGCGAAGACGAACGCGGTCACGAACCCTGCGAACCCGACAAACGCGGAGACGGCACGGCGTGGTCCAACCGGGACGAAGACCGCGACCATCAGGAGCAGCGCCGCCGCCGCGAGCAGCGACAGGGACGGCGAGATCGCGAACCAGTCGACGTGCGGCTTGACGATCACTTGCCGAGCCCCTCCACGATCGTCGTGTTCGCCTGGTTGCCGCGAGACGCGTGCCCGGAGATCAGGTTCGGCCATGCCGAGAGGCCCAGGAGGCAGACCACGAGCGGCACGACCACGGCGAGCTCGCCGAGGCGGAGGTCGAGCGCGGCGTCGGAGACCGCCGGGCCGGGCTCCTGGTGCAGGACGCCGGAGATCGCGCGCAGCATGTACATCGCCGCCAGCACGATCCCTGCAGCGCCGATCACAGCCCACACCCAGCCCTGCTGGAACACACCGGCCAGGATCAGGAACTCCCCTGCGAATGAGGTCGACAACGGCACGGCCAGCGCGATCACCCCCGTCGTCATCACGACGGTCGCGAGCGCGGGCCGGCCACGTGCCATGCCGCCGAGCCGCGAGAACTCGCCGGTCGAGGTCCGGCGCTCGACCATCCCGGCGAGCAGGAAGAGCGAGGCGGAGATCAGCGCGTGATTGACGATCTGCAGGACGGCGCCGTCGAAGCCGAGGTTGTTGAAGGCGAAGAGCCCGAGCACGATCAGTCCCGCCTGCGAGAGCGACGAGTACATCACGACACCCCGGAAATCGGGAGCGCGGAACGCGAGCAACGAGCCGTAGACCAGCGAGATCGACGCGAGCACGAGGAGCACGTACCGCCAGTCGTGCGCAACGGTCGGGAACTTCGGGATGGCGATCCGCAGCAGCCCGTACAGGCCGGCCTTGCCGACGACGCCGGAGAGCACGCCGGCCACTTCAGGCGGCGACTCGCGGTAGGTGATCGGAAGCCAGCCGTGGAACGGGAAGAGCGGCGACTTGATCGCAAACGCGACGACGAAGCCGAGGAAGAGCCAGGTCGAAGAGCTCGTGCCCATCGTCGTCAGGTCGAACGTTCCCTGCTGCAGGCCGAGCACGATGATCGCGGCCAGCATCAGCAGCGAGCCGACCACCGTGTAGACCACGAAGGTGATGGTCGCGCGCATGCGGTTCGGGCCGCCCCAGACGCCGATCAGGATGTAGAGCGGGATCAGCATCGCCTCGAAGAACGCGTAGAAGAGCAGCAGATCCTGCGCGGTGAACACGCCCACGATCGCTCCCGTCAGGAACAGCATCAGCGCGAAGTAGGCGCGGCCGCGGTCGCGCCCGACCCACCAGCCGTAGATCGTGCACGCCGCCATCACGACGACGGTCATGCCGACGAACCAGACCGAGTACGCGTACTGGCCGATGTGGTAGCTGATGCCGAATTCGTGGAACCACGGCCGGTCCTGCGCGAACTGGAGCGACGGCGAGTTGAAGTCGAACTTCGCAGCGCTCGTGATCCAGAAGCCGACCTCGAGCAGCGAGATGAGAGCGGCGAGCGACCCGAGCCAGTACGAGGTCAGCGGCGCGACCGCCACGAGGAGCGCCCCTGCGAACGGCAGGAGGATGAGGATCGTCGTCAGCCAGTCGTTCATCAGCGTGCCGCCAGGAAGACGACCGCGAGGATCGCGAGGCCGCCGGCGAGCGCCAGTGCGTACGAGCGGACGAGCCCCGTCTGGGCGAACGAGAGCTCGCGCGAGCCGAGGCCGACGGCGCCGGCGACGGCGCTCAAGGAGCCGGCGATCAGCGGCTGTTCGACGAACGCGTACAGGCCGCGCGCCGCCGCATCGGAGCCGCGGTACCAGATGACGTCATAGAGCTCGTCCCAGTAGAACTTGCGCTCGAACAGCTTCACCGGCTGCGGCGCCTGCACGCGCTTCGCCGCGTAGATCGTCCACGCGACGAAGATGCCGGCGAGACCGCAGGCGACCGACACGACCATGGTGATGTACTCCTGCGTGTTCGTCGGCTCGACGATCGCTGCAGCGACGGGATCGAGCCACGTCGAGAACGGCGTCCAGAACGGTGAGAACTGGATGAACCCGGCCACTGTCGAGAGCACGGCCAGCACGCCCACCGTCCACCGCATCGAGAGCGGGCCTTCCTGGCCGTGATGGGCGTGGAAGTGCTCGCGCGCGAAGGCCGTCGGCTCGCCGGTGAAGACGATGAAATAGAGCCGGAACGCGTAAAGGCCGGTGAGGAACGCCCCAACAAGGCAGGCCACGTAGATCAGGTCGCCGTACCAGCCGCCATGCCCGAGGGCGGCAGAGATGATCGGGTCCTTCGAGAAGAACCCCGCAAACGGCGGGATGCCGACGAGCGCGAGCGAGCCGATCAGGAACACGATCTTCGTGAACGGCATCAGCTTTCCGATCCCGGCGAGCTTGCGAATGTCCTGCTCGCCGGTGATGGCGTGGATGGTGATCCCGGCGGCGAGGAAGAGCAGCGCCTTGAAGAACGCATGCATCATCAAGTGGAACATCGCGAACGGGTAGGCGCCGAGGCCCGCTCCCACGAACATGTACCCGATCTGCGACATGGTCGAATAGGCGATCACGCGCTTGATGTCGGTCTGCACGAGCGCGATCAGCCCGGCCATCACGAGCGTCGCCGCGCCCAGACCGGCAGCGAGATCCTGGATCACGTACGCGTTCTCGAACAGGGGGTGACAGCGGACGATCAGGTAGACGCCCGCGGTGACCATCGTCGCCGCATGGATGAGGGCGCTGACCGGGGTCGGGCCTTCCATTGCGTCCGGAAGCCACGTGTGGAGAGGCAGCTGTGCGGACTTCGCGAGCGCGCCGCCGAGCAGCCCGAGCGCGATCAGGTTCGCCACCGTCCCGCCGACGGGTGCGGCCGCGAAGACGCCTGCGTAGCCGAGCTGGCCCGTGTGCTCGATCAGCAGGAACAGGGCGAGCGCGATCGTCGCGTCGCCGAACGCATTCATCACGAACGCCTTCTTCGCGGCGGCGATCGCAGACGGGCGGTCCTGGTAGAAGCCGATCAACAGGTAGCTCGAGAGGCCGACCATGCCCCAGCCTGCGAGCAGGATCAGCAGGTTCCCGCCCTCGACGAGCAGCAGCATCGAGAAGACGAACAGCGACATGTAGGCGAAGTACCGCCGCTCCTCGTCCTCGCCGTCCATGTAGCCGACGGAGTAGGCGACGATCAGCGATCCGACGCCCGAGATGATGAGCATCATCACGACCGAGAGCTGGTCGACCAGGAGTGAGAGGCCGAAGTGGTACTGGCCCGCGCTGAGCCAGGTCCACGACGTCGTCGTGCTCCCGCGCGAGCCCGGGCTCTTGCTCCACATCTCCACGAACACGACGACGGCCGCCGCGAACGCCCCCATCGTCGTGAGGGTCGAGACGTACGCCGCCACCCGGCGCGTGACGGCCGTCCCGGCCAGCGTGATCGCGACCGCCGAGGCAAGCGGCAGCAGCAGGCAAATCCAGGCGGCGGCTGCCATCTATCCGCGCAGCGT
Source organism: uncultured Thermoleophilia bacterium (assembly GCA_963806025.1). Classification (GTDB taxonomy): domain Bacteria; phylum Actinomycetota; class Thermoleophilia; order Gaiellales; family Gaiellaceae; genus PALSA-600. The sequence goes on from CAWDWI010000004.1 coordinate 279,328, forward strand.
CCTGAGCTTGTCGACGTCGAGCTCGACGTGGCGACGGCCCATGGCGACGATCAGACCGAGCCCGACGACGACCTCCGAGGCCGCGACGGCCATCACCGAAATGGCGAACACCTGGCCGTCCTCGCCTCCGTGCAGGCGTGAGAACGCGATCAGCAGCAGGTTGGCCGAGTTGAGCATGATCTCGACCGAGAGCAGGATGATCAGCGGGTTCCGGCGCAGCATCACGCCGAGGGCGCCGATCGAGAAGAGCAGCCCGGCGAGGACGACGTACCACCCGATGTCAGGTCCGTGCATCGCCCTCGATCCTCCGCGCGTGCGACCCGAGCACGACGCCGCCGACGGCGGCGACCAGCAGCACGATCGACGTCACCTCGAACGCGACGAGCTGGTCGGTCAGAAACAGGCGCCCGATCGACTCGGGAGAGCCGAACGCGCGGTCGATGTGCTCTGGCTGAGACAGGAAGCCTCCGGCCCCGAGCCCGACGACGACGCAGACCTCGGCGAGGATCGCGGCGCCGGCGAGCACGGCACCGACGATCTGCCACGACGGCCCGCCGGACCAGGGCGATTCGTCCGTGCGATCGCCCAGGTAGGCGATCACGAACAGGAACATCACCATCACGGCGCCGCCGTACACCAGCACCTGGGCCGCCGCGACGAACTCGCCGGAGAGGAGCAGGTAGAGCACGGCGAGCGAAGCGAGGTTCGCGATCAGCGAGAGTGCCGAATAGAACGGGTTGGAGAAGCTGACGACGGCGAGCGCGCTCGCCAGGCAGGCGAACGCGGCGACGAACCAGACGACCCAGACGAGGAAGTTCGCCACTAGCTGTGGTCCTTGTAGTAGGGGATCGGCGTGTCGTAGAGGTCGGCGTCGGCGACGGGCACGCGCTTGATCGGCGGGGCGAGCAGCATGTCCTTCGTGTAGATCAGGTCGTCGCGGTTGTACTCGGAGATCTCGAAGTCGTTGCCGAGCGTGATCGCGTCGAACGGGCAGGCGAGCTCGCAGTAGCCGCAGAAGATGCAGCGGGACATGTTGATCTCGTAGATGCGCGCGTAGCGCTCGCCCGCCGAGACGCGGTTCTCGGGGGTGTTCTCCGCAGGCACGACGCGGATGCAGTCGGCCGGGCAGGCGGCCGCGCACAAGGAGCAGCCGACGCACTTCTCGAGGCCGTTCTCGTGCACGTTCAGGCGGTGGCGGCCGCGGTAGCGCGGATACACCGGGCGCTTGTACTCCGGGTACTGCTGCGTGATCGGCTTCTTGAAGACCTGCTTCAGCGTCACGCCGAAGCCCTTGAGCGTGTTCGGGACGACGAAGCTCATGCCCGCTCCCGGCGCCGGCTCAGCCGGCGCCTCCGCTCTTTGGAGCCTCCGTCAAGCCTACGGCTCATGAGACGGCGACCACGAAGAAGGCCGTGATCAGGGCGTTGACGGTTGCGATCGGGAGCAGCACCTTCCAGCCGAAGCGCATCAGCTGGTCGTAGCGCAGGCGCGGCTGAGAGGCGCGCAACCAGATGAAGAGGATGATGAACGTGAACAGCTTCAGCACGAACCAGATCGGTCCGAACTTGTCGAGCGAGGGGACCCACGGGAAGTGGTAGCCGTCGAAGAAGAGCGTCACGCAGAGGCCGGAGAGCACGAGCATGTTGATGTACTCGGCGGCCTGGAAGAGGCCCCAGCGCATCCCCGAGTACTCGGTGTGGTACCCGGCGACGAGCTCCGTGTCGGCTTCGGGCAGGTCGAACGGCGGCCGCGATGTCTCGGCGACGCCGCCGAGCATGAACACGCACAGGCCGACGAACTGCGGGATGAAGAACCAGACGGTCGCTTGCTGCTTGTCGACGATCGCCTGCAGGTTCAGCGACTGGCCCATCAGCACGACGCCGAGAACGGAGAGCGCGAGCGAGACCTCGTACGAGACGAGCTGCGCGCAGGTGCGCATCGAGCCGAGGATCGAGTACTTCGACTCGGAGGCCCAGCCGCCGATGATGAATCCGTAGATGCCGACGGAGCCGAGCGCGAAGATGAGGATCAGCGAGATCGGCACGTTCACCACCGCACCGTTGATCTGGTAGCCCCAGAGCGTCCAGCCCGCACCGAACGGCAGAACGCTGAACGCCAGCAGCGCCGTGAACATCGAGATGACCGGCGCGATGATGTAGAGCGGCTGCTTCGCCCCGACCGGTGCGAACGCCTCCTTGCGGATCAGCTTCAGCAGGTCGGCGATCGGCACGAGCAGGCCCTTGGGGCCGGCGCGGTTCGGGCCGTAGCGGTTCTGCATCCGCCCGAGCAGCTTGCGCTCGAGCCACGTCGTCAGAGCGAAGAACACCATCACGACGTTGACCACGATCAGCGCCTTGATGATCGTGATCCACCACGGCTCGGTCACAGGGCCGAGACCTCCACGGTCGCGTGCAGGTCGGCGACGTCGTCCTGCGCGATCCGCACCGTGCCCGCCGCGAGATCGCGCGCGATGCGCGCGCGCAGCTCGACGGACGTCCCGTTCGACGAGACGGTCACAGGCTGGCCGTTTCGGATCTTGCGTTCGTCTGCGTCCGCACGCGAGAGCTGGAGCTCGCCGGAGGGCCGCTGGAACTGCAGCTCCGGCGTCCGCTCGACGGCGGCGCCGGAGAAGAGCGGCCGGTAGGCGACCAGCTTGAGCCCTTCTGTCGGGGGCGGTTTGAGCTGCTGCTGTCCTGTGGTCGGCGGTTCCGCGCGGGGAGGCAGCGTGGCCCGCTCGCCGACCTCGCCGAATGTGACGCCGCCGAAGCACTTCTCGGAGATCTCGTCGAAGACCACCGAGGCGTGCGGCGACAGAGTGACGCCGAAGCGTTCGGCGAGCTTCGCGATCCACGCGAGCACGTCGGGAACCGGCGCGAGCACTGTGCGGCGCTGGCGCTGCAGCCGTCCTTCGAGGTTGATCGTGGTGCCGTCGCGCTCGAGGTAGCTCGTGCCGGGAAGCAGGAGGTCGACGATCCCGCGGAAGCTGTCTTCGAACATGCCGATCCCGATCACGATCTCGGCCTCGGCGGCCATCGCGCGCACCGCCGGATCGGCGGCGGCCTCGTCGCCCGAGATGACGACGAGCCGTGGCTTCTCGTCGACCGGCTCGCCGTCTCCGGCGGCGCTCCAGGCGTCCGAGACGCCGCGTCCGTTGGGGGTGCGCGGGAGGTAGTAGACGTCCCGCGCGCCGAATGTGATGCCCGGCTGATCGGTGACGAGGGCGTCGACGGCGCCGGTCGGCGGCGCGTAGGAGATCGTTGCCCCGGCGCGGCGAGCGGCCTTCAGCCAGAGCTCGACGACCGGCGCCCGCTCGACGACGGGCTCGTCGCAGACGACGGCGATCGTCTTCGCGCTCCGCAGGTTCGACAGCGGAGCCCGGAACGCGTCGAGCACGTCGGGCACGTTCTCGGGCAGCACGGCGGCGTTGGCGCCGAGCCCTGCGCGCAGCAGCCTGCCGAGCGCGTACGCCTCCTCCACCGACTCGCCGCCGGAGAGCGCCGTCACGGTGGAGGCGCCGCCGGCCCGCAGCAGTTCCTCGGCCCGGTCGAGCGCGTCCTCCCACGAGAGCTCCTCGAAGCGCCGTGGCCCTGCCTTCGCGCGCGGCGACGTGATGCGGTCGCGCGCATCGAGGTGCGCGTAGGCAAAGCGCCCCTTGTCGCACAACCAGCCTTCGTCGATCTCGGGGTGGTTGCGCGAGAGGATCCGCTTGACCTTGCCTTCACGTGTCGTGGCGGTCGTGTTGCACCCGACCGGACACAGGCCGCACACGGTGGGCACGTTCTGGATCTCCCACGGCCGCGCTTCGAACCGGTACTGCGTGGAGGTGAGCGCACCAACCGGGCAGAGCTCGGTCACATTGCCGGAGAAGTGGCCGACGTAGGGCTCGTCCTCGAACGTGGCGATGACAGACTGGGCGCCGCGGTCGATCGCGACGAGCTGTCCGTCCTCGGCGACCTGCTCGCTGAAGCGCGTGCAGCGGTAGCAAAGGATGCAGCGCTCGCGGTCGAGTGCGATCAGCGGCGAGATCGGGATCGGCTTCTCGAATGTGCGCTTCGGGAACGTCATGCGCGTGTTCCCCGGTCCGTAGCGGAACGTCAGGTCCTGGAGCGGGCACTCGCCGCCCTTGTCGCACACCGGGCAGTCGAGCGGGTGGTTGACGAGGATGAACTCGAGCGTCGAGTTCTGGCCCTCCGCGGCCTGGGTCGAGGTGCGGGCGGTTTTCACGACCATGCCGTCCTGCGCCGAGAGCGTGCAGCCGGCCTGGAGCTTGGGCAACCCTTCGACCTCGACGAGGCACATGCGGCAGGCGCCGACCGGCGGCCCGAGGCGCGGCTCGTAACAGAAGACAGGAATCTCGATCCCCGCCGCGGCCGCCGTCTCGACCATGCCCGTGCCCTTGGCCACCTGCACGGTCCGTTCGTCGATCGTGACCGTGACGAGGTCAGCCATGGCTGATCACCTTTAGCCCATCCGCTGCAGGCGAATGGGCATGCATCTGGATCGGGGCGAGCACGTGGTCGAGCGATGAGTCGCCGTGGAACGGGCAGCCACCCTCGGTGATGTGGGCCTGGAACTCGTCGCGGAACTTCGCGACGTAGCTCGCGACGATGATCGCGTCCGAGTCGCCGAGCGGACACAGACATTTTCCGTTGATGCGGTCGCAGACGTCGAGCAGCAGGTCGAGGTCTCCCTGTGACGCGCGTCCGTCCTCCAGCTTGCGGAGGATCGCTGTCAGCCAGCGGGTGCCCTCACGGCACGGCGTGCACTTGCCGCACGACTCGTGCTCGTAGAACTCGGAGAAGCGGATCCCGAGCTGGACGATGCAGCACCGGTCGTCCAGCACGATGATGCCCGCCGAGCCCATCGCCGTGCGCAATTGCGCGAGCGAATCGAAGTCGTAGCCGACGTCGATCTCGTCCTTCGTCAGGATGACGGTCGACGACCCACCGGGGATGACCGCCTTCAGCTCGCGGTCGTCCGGGATGCCTCCTGCGAGGTCGTAGATGATCTCGCGCAGCGACGTGCCTGCCTCGATCTCGAAGTTGCCGCCCTTGACCACGTTGCCCGAGACCGAGACGACGCGCGAGCCGCGGGTGTTCGGGACGCCGAGCTTCGCGTACTCGGCGCCGCCCATCGCGATCACCGGCGGCACGGTCGTGATCGTCTCGACGTTGTTGACGACAGTCGGCGACGCGTAGAGGCCCGAGATCGCAGGGAACGGCGGCTTCGAGCGCGGCTGGCCGCGCTTTCCCTCGAGCGATTCGAGCAGGGCCGTCTCCTCGCCGCAGATGTAGGCTCCCGCGCCACGGTGGACGACGATCGTCACGTCCCCGCGCAGCTCGGGCCGGTCCTTCAGCTCCTCGAGTGCGGCGACGAGGATCTCGTATGGCCCTGAGTACTCGCCGCGGATGTAGACGAAGACCTTGTCGCAGTCGATCGCATGCGCGGTGATCAGGCAGCCTTCGATGAACCGGTGCGGCACGCGCGAGAGGATCTCGTTGTCCTTGAAGCTGCCCGGCTCGGACTCGTCGGCGTTGACGACCAGGTAGTGAGGCTTCGGCAGTTGGTCCTTCGACGGCACGAACGACCATTTGCGCCCGGACGGGAAGAAGGCGCCGCCCCGCCCGCGCAGCTCCGAGGTGATCAGCTCCTCCGTCACCGCCTCTGGAGTCATCGCACGTGCTTTCGCGAGCGCTGTATAGCCGCCGGTCGCCTCGTACTCGGCGAGCTCGGTGGTCGCATCGCGAAGGACGATGTCAGGCGCCACGGAGCTCCTCGACGATCGTGGGCACGTCGTCGGCCTTGACGTGCGTGCGGTAGTGGTGATCGACGGCGACGATCGTCGCCCAGCCGCAGCCGCCGAGACACTCGACCGTGCGAAGAGTGACCTTGCCGTCTGCGCTCGTCTCGCCGGCCTTGCAGCCGAGGCCGCTCTCGAACGCCTCCACGACCTGCTGCGCGCCGACGACCGCGCACGAAACGTTGGTGCACACCTCCACGAGGTGCTCACCGATCGGAGTCAGGTGGAACTGGTCGTAGAACGACGCGATCGAGTGCACATAGGCGGGCGTCTCGTCGAGAGCGTCCGCGACCTCCCGGATGACGTCGGGCGAGAGCCAGCCGTGCTCGGTCTGCGCGAGCCGCAGCGCCGGCAGCACCGCGCTCTCCGAGTCGGCCGGATACTTCGCCCGCTCGGCCTGGATCTGTTCATACAAACTCACCGGTCCACTTCCCCCATCACGGTGTCGAGGGAGCCGACGATCGCGATCATGTCGGCGATCAGCGCGTCGGTCATGCACGTCGCCGTTGCCTGCAGCGCGACGAACGACGGCGCGCGGAACTTGACCCGCCACGGCCGCGGCCCGCCGTCGGAGCAGACGTAACAGCCGAGCTCGCCACGCGGCGACTCGATCGCGAAGTAGACCTCGCCCTCGGGCACACGGAAGCCCTCCGTGACGATCTTGAAGTGGTGGATCAGCGACTCCATCGACGTGTGGAGCTCCTCGCGCGGCGGCAGTACGACCTTCCGGTCGTCCGCGATCCAGGGCTCACCCTCCATGTTCTCGAGCCGGTCGAGACACTGCTCGGCGATGCGCACGGATTCCCGCATCTCCGCCATGTGCACCCGGTAGCGCGCGTAGACGTCGCCCTCGGGGAGCACGGGCACGCGGAAGTCGACCTGATGGTAGGCGAGGTACGGCTCCACCTTGCGCACATCCCAGTCGACACCGGACGCGCGCAGCACCGGGCCGGATTGGCCCAGCGCGATTGCGTCGTCGGCCGACAGGAGGCCGAGTCCCTCGGTGCGCTCGAGCCAGATCTTGTTGCGCGTCAGGAGCGTCTCGTAGTCGTCGATCGCCTTCGGCATCCAGTCGCAGAATTTGCGCGCCTCCGGGTAGAAACCGCGCGGAATGTCCTCGGCCAGGCCGCCGACCTGGAAGTACCGCGTGTGCATTCGGTAGCCCGCGACGAGCTCGAAGAGATCGAGGATCTGCTCGCGCTCGCGGAACGCGTACCAGAACATCGAGATCGCGCCCAGCTCGAGCGCCGAGGTGCCGAGCCACACGAGATGCGAATGGATCCGGTTCAGCTCGAGCAGCAGCGTGCGCATCCAGTTCGCCTTCGGCGGGATCTCCAGGGCGAGCAGCTTCTCGACCGCGCCGACGAAGACGTATTCGTTGTTCTGGTACGAGACGTAGTCCATGCGCGGGGCGTAAGGGATCGCCTTCCACCACGTCTTCTGCTCCATGTTCTTCTCGAAGCCGGTATGCAGGTAGCCGATCACCGCGGCGAGACCGGTCACGTCTTCGCCGTAGAGGTCGACGACAAGGCGGAGCACACCGTGCGTCGAAGGATGGTTCGGCCCGAAGTTGACCGTCATCACGTCGCCGGTCGCCGCGATGTCCGCCGGCGTCGTCAGCACCGTCGGGATCGGATACGGGACGCGCGTTCCCTCGTAAACCGGTTTGTGCGAGCGCGTGGGAGCCGTCGCGGTCACGCTTCTCCCGAGAAGCGGACGGGCTCGCCGCCGATCGGATAATCCTTGCGCAGAGGATGCCCTTCCCAGTCGTCGTCGAGCAGGATCCGCTGCAGGTTCGGGTGTCCGTCGAACATGATCCCCATCAGGTCGAACTGCTCGCGCTCATGCCAATCCGCTGTCGGCCACACGCGGATCACCGTGGGGACGGCGTCACCCTCCTCGGCCCAGGTCTGCAGGCGAACCCTGCGCGGACGCTCGGAGATCGAGAGCAGGTGATAGTTGATCGCGAATCGCTTCGGCTTGCCGAGCGGCACCGCCTGGTAGCCCTGCGTCATCGGTGTGTTGATGTCGCGACCGGCCGGCGTGCCGATGTACCCCGACACCTCCTTGTCGCCCCAGCCGAGATAGTCGACCGCCGTCAGGTCGGACAGGAAGTTGAAGCCCGCTTCGTCACGCAGATACGTGGCGGCGTCGACGAGGCGCTCGAGGTCGACCACGAGCGTCGTCTCTCGGTGCGCCTCCTTCTCCTCGACGAGGCCGGGGAGCGCCTCGAATTCGCTCACGACGCCACGCTCCGCACCTCGTAGGCGGGCGGCACGCCTGCGCGGACGGCCTCGTGCAGGCGGACGATCCCTTCGACGAGCTGCTCCGGGCGCGGCGGGCAACCGGGCACGTAGATGTCGACCGGCACGATCTTGTCGACCGACTGCACGATCGCGTAGTTGTTGAACATCCCGCCGGAGGATGCGCAGGCGCCCATCGCGATCACCCACTTCGGCTCGAGCATCTGGTCGTAGATCTGGCGCAGCGGAGCCGCCATCTTGTGCGACACGCGGCCGGAGACGATCAACAGGTCGGCCTGCCGCGGCGAACCGCGGAACGGCTCCATCCCGAAGCGGGCAATGTCGTAGCGGCTCGCGACGATCGACATCATCTCGATCGCGCAGCACGCGAGCCCGAACGTGTCCGGCCACATCGAGTTCGTCTGCGCCCAGGCGACCGCCTTGGCGAGTGTCGTCAATCCCACCTTCTGCTCGAGATCGGCGACCTCGTCCTCGAACTTGGAGGGGCCCTTCGTCGGCCACAGCAGACGCTCGGACTGCAGCCCCGATTCGCGCAGAGGCTTCTCTAGTGCCATTCCAGGGCTCCCTTGCGCCAGATGTAGACGTAGGCCACGAAGAGGATGACCAGGAACGTCAGGAACTCGAAGAACCCGAACCACGAGAGCTCGTGGAGGATCACGGCGAGCGGGTAGAGAAACACGATCTCGATGTCGAAGAGGATGAAGAGCATCGCCGTCAGGTAGAAGCTGACGGTGAAGCGCTGCCGCTTCGGCGGCCCCTCCGAGACACCCGACTCGAACGGGATCGTCCTGGCGCGCACGCGACGGTGCGGCCGCGTTGCGAAGACGAAGCTCCCGATCATCATCGTTGCCGGGATCATCAGAGCGAAGAGCCCGTAGATCGCAAACGGCAACCAGTCGTTGAACAAGCCTGCTGCCTCCTGAAAGGACGTCCGTCCGGCGACGGACGCTAGCAGCACGAACGACGGCGCGACGCCTGTACCCATCGGCGTTGCAGGTGTCACGAACTTCCCATGACAGGGCCTCCGGCTACACTGTGTGCGATGGCGACGATCGAACAGTCCGAGACCACTGTCGTGACGCTCACCGAGCGCGCGGCGACCAAGGTGCAGGGGCTGATGGCGGCCGAGCCGGCCGGCGAGGCCGAGGTGCTCCGGATCGCGATCCAGGGCGGCGGCTGCAGCGGCTTCGAGTACGCGCTCGGCTTCGACCGCGGCGCCCAGTCGGGCGACCACGAGCTCGAGTTCCACGGTGTCAAGGTCGTCGTCGACCCGTTCAGCGCCCCGTATCTGCAGGGCTCGACGATCGACTTCCTGGAAGGCCTTCAGGAGTCCGGGTTCAAGATCGAGAATCCGAACGTCACCACCGCCTGCGGCTGCGGGCACAGCTTCCAGGTCGCCGAGGGCGAAGAGCAGCCCGAAGCCGCCGCGGGCTGCGGCTCAGGCTGCGGCCACTCTCACTGAGCGCTCGCGCAGAGTTCACTCGGGGCTAGGCTCGCCCGATGAATGCTTCGCCTCTCAAGGTCGCCGTCGTCGGCTCAGGCCCGGCCGGTTTCTATACGGCTGACGCGCTGCTGAAGAGCGAGCAGCCTGCCGTCGCGGTCGATGTGCTCGACCGGCTCCCGACCCCGTGGGGCCTCGTGCGGCTCGGCGTCGCTCCCGACCACGAGAACATCAAAGCCGTCTCACGCGCCTTCGAGAAGACGGCTGCCAGACCGGGCTTCCGGTTCCTGGGCAACGTCGAGGTCGGCGCGGCGGTCAGCCACGCGGAGCTCCTCGCTGACTACGACGCCGTGGTCTACACGGTCGGCGCCCAGACCGATCGGCGCCTGGGAATCCCCGGCGAGGACCTCCCGGGATCGTGGGCGGCGACCGAGTTCGTCGCCTGGTACAACGGCCATCCCGACTTCCAGGACTGCGTGTTCGACCTCTCCCACGAGCGAGCCGTGGTGATCGGGAACGGGAACGTGGCGATCGACTGCGCCCGGATGCTCGCACTGACGGCCGAGGAGCTTGCCCCGACCGATACGACGCCCGAGGCGATCCACGCGATCTGCGGTGCCGGCCTCGAGGAGATCGTGATGCTCGGCCGCCGCGGTCCGGTGCAGGCGGCCTTCACGCCGCCCGAGCTGAAGGAGCTCGGCGAGCTTGCCGGCTCCGACGTGATCGTCGACCCGAACGACCTGCGGCTCGACGCTGCGAGCGAGCGCGCGCTCGAGGAGGACCGCGAGCGCGCGAGACGCAACTACGAGCTGCTCGGTGAGTTCGCCGAGCGCCCGCCTGCGGGCAAGCCACGCCGGATCGTCCTCCGGTTCCTCGTCTCGCCGGTGGCGATTGTCGGCGGCGACCGCGTCGAGGCGATCGAGGTGGTGCGCAACGAGCTCGTCGAGGAGGACGGACGCATCGTCGCTCGCCCGACCGGCGCAACGGAGCTGATCCCGGCGGGGCTCGTTCTGCGCAGCGTCGGCTACAAGGGCATCGCCCTGCCCGGTGTTCCGTTCGACGAGGGCAGTGGGACGATCCCGAATCACGCTGGACGGGTCGTCGGAGCCGAGCGCACCTACGTCGCGGGCTGGATCAAGCGCGGCCCGAGCGGTGTGATCGGGACGAACAAGAAGGACGCGACCGAAACCGTCGATCTGCTGCTCGAGGATGCGCGGGCCGGCCGGCTGGCACATGTCGGCGCCGGGCCGTCGCTCGACGACCTCCTCGCCGCCAGAGGGGTGAAGTTCGTCGACCACTCCGGCTGGCAGGCGATCGACGCCGCCGAACGGGCCGCGGGCGAGCCGCTCGGCCGTCCGCGGGTGAAGCTCACCGGCTGGGACGAGCTCCTGCAAACCGGCGGCGCGAGCTAGTCTTTTGCTGTGACCGACACCGTCTCCAGTCCGGAATTGTGGGGAGGCGAGACCCGGAAGGCGATCGCCAACTTCCCCGTCTCCGGCGAGCCGATCCCGGCGCCGGTCGCGCGCTGGCTCGGCCGGATCAAGTCCGCTGCGGCGCTCGTGAACGGCGAGCTCGGCCTGCTCGACGAGGAGAAGGCGCGCCGGATCTCGGCCGCGGCCGACCGGGTCGCGAACGGCGAGCTCGACGATCAGTTTCCGATCGACGTCTTCCAGACGGGCTCGGGCACCTCGTCGAACATGAACGCGAACGAGGTGATCGCGGCGCTCGCGGGCGAGGACGTGCACGCAAACGACGACGTCAACATGGGCCAGAGCTCGAACGACGTCTTCCCGTCCGCGGTCCACCTCGCCGCCCTCGACGAGATCGTCCACGATCTGCTCCCCGCGCTCGCAGGGCTCGAAACGGCCTTGCAAGACAAGGCGGTCGAGTTCGCCGACGTCGTCAAGTCCGGCCGCACTCACTGGATGGATGCCGTTCCGGTCACGCTCGGCCAGGAGTTCGGCGGCTACGCCGCTCAGGTGCGTGAGGGCACCGCGCGGATCCAGGCGACGCTCGTGCGCCTCGGCAAGATCCCGCTCGGTGGGACGGCGGTCGGCACCGGGCTGAACACGCATCCGGAGTTCGCGGCCCGGGTTCGCGCCCGCCTCGCGGGTGACACGGGGCTGACCATCTCCGCGCCGGCGGATCCGTTCGAGAGCCAGGCCGCGCGCGACGCGCTCGTCGAGGCCTCCGGCGCGCTCAAGACCGTCGCCGTCAGCCTCACGAAGATCGCCAACGACCTTCGTTTCCTGGGCTCCGGGCCGCGTGCGGGGCTCGGCGAGATTTTCCTGCCCGAGCTCCAGAAGGGCTCGTCGATCATGCCGGGCAAGGTGAACCCGGTCATCCCGGAGGTGGTCACGCAGGTGGCGGCCCAGGTGATCGGCAACGATGCGGCGATCGCGATCGGCGGCCTGCAGGGGCACTTCGAGCTCAACGTCTTCGTGCCGCTGATGGCGCGGAACCTGCTCCAGTCGATCAAGCTCCTGGCCTCGGCGAGCCGCCTGCTCGACGAGAAGTGCGTCGCCGGGATCGAAGCGAACCGCGAGCAGTGCGAGACGTACGCCGAGCTCACACTGTCGGCCGCGACTGCGCTCAATCCGCACATCGGTTACGACAAGGCCAGCGAGATCGTCAAGGAGGCGGCTGCTTCGGGCCGCTCGCTCCGCGAGGTCGCGCGGGAGGCGGGTGTCCCGGACGACGTGCTCGACGAGGCGCTCGACTACCGCAAAATGGCCAATCCGCACGCCTAGCCGAACGGCTAGGGGCAAAGCTCGCGCGGTTGCTCGCCCCGATTTTCGGTCACTGAGAGCGAAGCGTTGACCAACGTTCAAGGGAAGGCGAAGGGCCGCCCGAGGGCGGCCCTTCGCCTGGTCCGGAATCTGGAGGAGCTCCTGCTTACTTGTTGTTCTGCACGGAGAGCATCCAGATCGACCGGCCGTGGGTTGCCGCGTACAGCCTTCTGTTCTTCTGGTCGAACGTCACGCCGGCCACCTCGACCTGCGGGAGCCCGCTGCCGGCAGGCCGCCAGTTCCCATCGAAGGCCCCGTTCCTGTCCGGCGTGTCGGCGAGGACCGTGAAGTCGGTCGACACGTAGAGCGTGCCGGTCGTGGCGTCACGGGCAATGCCCGTCACCGGCAGGTCGCCGATCGGGCCGGTGCCGTTGTCGATGTCAGTCCACGTCGCGGTGAGCGTCGTCGGGTTGAAGTCGACCTGGAACACATGGCCCGGGGTCGTCGGTGTGTTCGCGTTGTACCCGCTGTAGGTGATCCACGCCCGGTTCGCGTTCGTCGGGTCGACGGTGATGCCCGACACGAACCGCTGCGGCGCTGCGGTCGACGTGCTGTCGATCCGGTGGAAGATCACCGACGGGGCGGCGGCGTTTGCGTTCAGCGAGACGAACACGCGGCCGGTGGACGTCGCAGCCCAGAGGGTGGAGTGGTCGGCTGTCGTCCTGGCGACAGCGGCGACGTCGCCGCCGGCGCGGTCGGTGCCGCCGTACAGGATCGAGGTGAGGTCGCCCGAGGTGCCCGGCCCGCCGTTCCCGGAGGGATCGCCGAGCGGGGCGAAGTCACCACAGCCTGCCTGCCCGGCAAACGTGGTGAACTCGGGGCAGTTGGCCTCGAGCGTCGCCTTGTTGCCCCCGTTGTCCGTGGTGCGCCAGACATGCTGCAGCCCCGTGAACTGGGTTCCCGGTACGGCCGGGTCGGCGATCTCCGGCAGGTAGAACGCGGAGGCCTCCTTCGGGGCGCCGTTCGGCAGGAAGAAGTTCCCGGAGACGATCACCCAGGCCGTCGGGTCGCCGTTCTCGAAGTTCTCGTCGCTTCCGGGTGAGAAGAAGTTCATGAACCGGATGCTCGAGTTGCCGCTGTCGTAGCCGGACTGGCCGCCGTCGCCGTAGATCGTCTGCGGCCACGAGAGCGAGTTGATCGTGCCGTTCCACGTGCCGTTGTCCTGGGTCCCGCCCATCAGGTTCGTCGCGTTGAACGGGTTCACGGCGACGCTCTGGTACTGGAGCGTCGAGAGGCCCTGGTTCAGCGTCGTGATCTGAGTGGGAACGGCCGAGAGGAGCTCGGTGCACGTGGTCGAGTACGGACCGAGGTTCGGGTTGCAGTTGGCCGACGCGTTGGTCAGCTTCCCGCTCGAGTGGACGACACCGCCGTCCGAGCCCTCGAAGAAGAGCAGCGGATTTGCGGGATCGACCGCCAGCGCATGCTGGTCGGGGTGGATCCCGGTCGTCGGACTCGTGTTGTCACGCGTCTGGTCGGTCCACGTAGCGCCGGCGTTCTGCGAGAGCAGCACCGCACGGCCGTTGTTGATGCCGTTCCCGAACAGGTTGTAGTCGAAGGAACCCGCGATGTAGACCATGTCCGGATGCCCGGCCGGTGAGACGACGACGTTGTCGTACCAGCACTGGGTCTCGCAGTAGTCGTACGTCGGATCGGCGCGGCTCGTGGTGGTGAGCGCGACGAACCCGGGGTTGGCCGTGCCGTTGGTCAACTGGGCCGACGTCTTGGTGTCGATCGAGTCGCCGCGGTAGACGCCTGTGTTCGAGTGCGGCGGGAACGCCCCGTCGGTCTCGGTGCCGCCGTCTCCGACGTAGATCCGGGTATGTCCGCCCGCGGTCGTGTTCAGGGCGAACTCGGTGCGTGCGGTGTTCTCGGTCGGATCCTGCGTCGCAAAGACCTGCTCCCAGGTGGAACCGCCGTTCTTCGAGCGCCAGATCCCCTGCTGGTAGGCAGCCGCATAGATCGTGCCGTGGCTGTCCATCTCGACGTGATTCACGCCGCGGGCACTTGCGTGCCCGTCCCAGACGAAGTTGAAGGTCTTTCCGCCGTCGGTCGTCTTCCACAGGCCCCAGGCTGCCGCGTCAGGAGCGAGCGACACGGAGCCGCCGGTCACCGAGGAGACGCCGCGCACGCCGCGCGTGGTGCCGACGTACATCGTGTTGGGGTTGTTCGGATCGATGACGATCGACGAGATCGAGCGGGCATTCATTGCGGCCGGGCTGCCCGGCAGGAGCGTCCAGCTGTTGCCGTTGTCGTGGGACGCGTAGATCCCGACGCCGGCTTCGCTGTCGCCCGAGGAGTTCGGCTCGCCGGTGCCGGCAAACAAGGTCTGCGTCTTCGCGTCGTAGATCAGCGTTCCGATCGCGTTCGTGCCAAAACCGTTGGAGAGGAAGGTCCACCTCGGGTCGGCGGCGAGCGCGTTGTCGCTCCGCCAGATGCCGCCACCGGCGGCAGCCATCCAGACCCGGCAGCTCGTCAGGTTGCAGGACGGGTCGAGCGCGATTGCAGTCACACGTCCCGACACGCCGAAATCGGAGGCCTGGTCGTCGAACACGTTCAGGACCGCCGGTTGGGTCGCCGTCGCGGGGCCGACCAGGTTCCAGCCGCTCCCGTTGAACTTGCTGCGGCCTGCGATGTTGTTCTGGTAGTAGGACCGCTCGTTTGTGAGTACCGCAGCGGTCAGGCTGCTCGAGGGATAGGCCAGCGCCGCGATCTGCTGGCTCTCCGCGCTCGACGGACCGCCGAGGTTGTGCGACTTCCCGACCAGGGCGCGCGCGTCCGGATCACTCTTCAGATAGCGCGGCTGATTCGAGAGCTTGCCCTGATGCTGGGCCGCCCCGAAAGCTGCGAGCCCTGCGGCGGCGAGCACGACCAGCGCGATCGCGACGAGCGGCCGGCGTGACTGAAATCTCTTCACGGTCTCCCCCTTCTCCCGGCGGGTGGCCGCCGGCTCCTCGAGGCTCTGTTCGAGCCGATGCACGATCTCGCGGTTCAGGCTCCAACCCGTGCTTGCGGCGGCAGCGGTCAGGCGGTCGCGAAGCTCCCGCGGCATCCGCAAAAGAAAGCGATGCGTCTCTCCCCCCGGCACGAGTCGCAGACTCTAACCGGTTGATATCGATTCGGCAATGACAGGTTTTGCCCGTGATATCACCGTTTCGGTCCTGCGGTCGGGTGGCATCATGGGGTGATGAGGCTGATTCTCGCCGTGATCGTGCTCGGCGCTCTCGTACCGGCTGCCTGGGGATCGTCCCGGCCGCAGGTGCGGTTGACCGCGTTCTCGCCTGCGCAGGTCGCCGGCACCGGCTTCCAGGCGCGCGAACGAGTCGTCGTCAAGGTGACCGGCGGGACGAACCGTCTGGCGCGGGCCGTCGTGACAAGTGCCCGCGGGGCGTTCGTCGCCCGCTTCGCCAGGCCGCTCGCGGCAACCGGCTGTCGCCAGCTCGTGATCGCCGCTGTCGGCGCGAACGGGGACCATGCGGCCTGGAAGTCGCCGCCGAAGCCGTGTGGCCCTCCGCCGCAGCCGCTCGCTCCTTAGGAGGCGGCGCCGCTAGTAGGCGACCGCGCCGCGACCGGTCGCGGCGGCGTGGCGCTGTTCGTCGGCGCGGTAGCTCGACCGGACAAGGGGCCCCGAGAAGACGGAGCCGAAGCCGAGCGCTTCGCCCTGCTCGCGGAACCAGGCGAACTCGTCGGGGTGAACCCACCGGTCGATCGTTGCGTGCTTCGCGCTCGGCTGGAGGTACTGGCCGATCGTGACGACGTCGACGCCGTGCGCGCGGAGGTCGCGCAGCGTCTCCACGACCTCGTCGTTCGACTCGCCGAGGCCGACGATGATGCCGCTCTTCGTCAGCACCGGATAGTCGGCGATCTCCTTGGCGCGCCGCAGCAACCAGAGCGCCCCCTCGTAGCTCGCCTTGCCGCCGCGCATCTTGCGATGCAGGCGCCGCACGGTCTCGATGTTGTGGTTGAAGACATCGGGACGCGCCCCAAGGACCGTCTGCAGCGCCGCCTCCTCGACTCCGAGGAAGTCGGGTGTGAGCACCTCGATCGATGCGTCGGGCACCTTGGCCTTCAGCGCCCGGATGGTGGCGGCATAGTGGCCTGCGCCCCGGTCCTCGACGTCGTCGCGGTCGACCGACGTGACGACCACGTGCTTCAGGCCCATCTGCTTGGCGGTCTGGGCGAGGCGGAGCGGCTCCAACGGGTCGACCGGTTCGCTCGGCTTGCCCGAGTTGACGTAGCAGTAGCGGCAGGCGCGAGTGCACGTCTCGCCGAGGATCTGGAAGGTTGCCGTGCCGCGGCCCCAGCACTCCGCGATGTTGGGACAGCGCGCCTCCTCGCAGATCGTGTTCAGCTGCGCCCCGTGGATCAGCTTCTTGACGTCGAAGTAGCTGCCGTTCGCAGACGGCGCGCGAACCTTCATCCACTCCGGCCGGCGCGGGCGGTCGGCCACAGGCTGGGACGTCTCCACGGGGGAAAGTCTAGAGGTCGAGTACGGGCGTCCGGCCGAGCAGCTGGGCGTATCGGCCCCCGAGCTCGATCAGCTCCGCGTGTGTTCCCTGCTCGACGATCAGGCCGCCGTCGAGAACGACGATCTGGTCGGCGTTCTGCACCGTCGAGAGCCGGTGCGCGATTGCGATCGTCGTGCGGCCCTCGGTGAGCTGGTCGAGTGCCGCCTGTACCTGGCGCTCGGTCTCGGTGTCCAGCGAGCTCGTCGCCTCGTCGAGGACGAGGATCGGCGGGTTGCGCAGGATCGTCCGCGCGATCGCGATCCGCTGCTTCTCTCCGCCCGAGAAGCGGTAGCCGCGCTCGCCGACGACGGTGTCGTAGCCCTCGGGCAGTGCCGCAATCAGGTCGTGGATCTGAGCGGCATCTGCCGCTGCGGCCACCTCGCTGTCGGTCGCGTCGGGCTTGGCGAACCGAAGATTCTCGCGCACGGTTGCGTGGAACAGATACGTCTCCTGGGAGACCACACCGACGAGAGCAGCGAGCGAGGCGACCGTCAGGTCACGTACGTCGACGCCGCCGATCCTGACGCTCCCCTCGTTCACGTCGTACAGCCGCGCGGTGAGATAGCCGAGCGTCGTCTTGCCGGCCCCCGTCTCGCCGACCAGCGCGGTCGTCGTTCCGGCCGGGACCGTGAACGAGACGTCGGCCAGCGTCCACGGCCCTTCGCCATAGCGAAAGGACACGTGTTCGAACTGGACGTCGCCTGCCTCTAGGAGCGCTTGCGCGCCGGGGCGCTCCTGGATCTCGATCGGCTGGTCGAGGTACTCGAAGATCCGGTCGAAGAGCGCGAGCGACGTCTGGACGTCGAGCCCGACTCCCAGCAGCGAGCCGACGGGGAAGAAAAGCCGTGCCTGCAGAGTCGTGAACGACACGAGCGTCGGGACGGAGACGGCGTTCGACCCGTGTGCGAGCGCGAGCCCGCCGAACCAGTACGTCGCAGCGGGCATGACGGCGAACGTCGTCTGGATCGTGGCCATCACCCAGCGGCCTGCCATCCGCTGGCGCACTTCGAGATTGGCGAGGGTCTGGGATTCGCCCTCGAACCGGTCTGCCAGCTCATCGGTGCGCCCCATCGTCTTTCCGAGCATGATCCCGGAGACCGAAAGCGACTCCTGAACGAGGCTCGAGATGTCGGCCAGCGTCTCCTGGGTCGACTTCGCGATCTGCCGGCGCTGCTCGCCGACGCGGCGAGTGAGGAGCACGAAGAGCGGGATCAGCGCAAAGGCGAAGAGCGCCAGCTCCCAGCTCAGGAGGATCATCCCGACCATCGTCGCGAGCACCGTCGTGACGCTCGAGACGATCGATGTGGCCGTGTTGGTGACCACGCCCTGGACGCCGCCGATGTCGTTCGAGATGCGCGACTGCACCTCGCCCGTTCGCGTCCGGGTGAAGAACGCCAGCGACAGCCGTTGGAGATGCCGGAAGACCGCCGCTCGTAGATCGTGCATCACGCGTTGTCCGACCTGGTTCGACAGGAGCGTCTGCCATACGCCGAGCACGCCGTTCACGATCGCGATCGCGATCATCCCGGCGGCGAACACAGAGATCGCTTTGGAGTTCTTGTCGCCGATCGCCTGCAGCAGGTCTCGCAGAAGGAAGGCCGGCACCACTCCGAGCGCCGCCGAGATCAGGATCAGCGCGAGCACGGCGGTGAGCCGGCGGCGGTACGGCCGGAACAGCCGCGCAATCCGCTTCAGGTTGGCGCGGCGAACAGCCGGGTCCTCCGGCCGCTCGGGCGCTTCCTGATAGCCGCGGTGCCAGCCTCCGAACACGACCCCACGGTAGAGAACGCCGCTACGCTCGCGCCGTGCAGCGGGTCTGCGTGTTCTGTGGCGCGTCGAGCGGGCGGCTGCCCGCGTATGCCGAGGCGGCTCGTGCATTCGGCGTCGCCGCGGCGGCCCGCGGGACGGGGATCGTCTACGGCGGGGGCCGCGTCGGCCTGATGGGCGCGGTCGCCGACGGCGCATTGTCCGCGGGGGGCGAGGTGATCGGGGTGATCCCGCAGGCGCTCGTCGACCGGGAGCTCGCGCATGGAGGCCTGACGAACCTCCACGTCGTCGGCTCGCTTCACGAGCGGAAGGCGCTGATGGCCGAGTTGGCGGACGGTTTCGTCGCCCTGCCCGGCGGGTTCGGGACGCTCGACGAGCTGCTGGAGCAGCTGACCTGGTCGCAGCTGGGGCTGCACGACAAGCCGGTGGGGCTGTTGGACGTCGAGGAGTACTGGCTGCCGCTGATCGCGCTTGCGCGACATGCGACGGCCGAGGGGTTCGTTCGCGAATCCGACCTGGCGGCGATTGCGGTCGCGACCGACGCGCCCGGTCTCCTGGACCGGCTCGAGCGGCTGACGCGCGAGGAGCGGCCGCGTCCGAAGTGGTCGGGCCCGCCCGAGCCGTAGCTCGGAGCCGGCTAGATCGAGCCGATGAGCACGCCGATGGCGATCGCGGTGCCGAGGGAAGCCGCCGCGACCACCCCCACCCAGGCGAGCAGGCGAAGAGTTGCCTCCATCGGCAGATGATCGGCCGGTGGCCGGACGGAGAACCTCAGGTGGTGGCGGCGAGCGCCTGGACGTCTGCGTAGGCGAGCTCGAACACGTCGGCCAGCGCCTGCGCTGCCGCAGGACGAACGTCGTCCACCTGCAACGGCCTGCCGAGCTCTCGCGCCATCGAGGTGAACACATGGCCGTCGAGCCCGCAGGCGGTGATCCAGTCCGTGAACGGCGCCGGGTCGAGATCGACGTTCAACGCGTAGCCGTGGGTCGAGATCCATCTCGTCAGGTGGATCCCGATCGACGCGATCTTTCTCGGCGGAGCTTCGAGCCAGACGCCGGTGAGCCCTTCGATGCACGTGCCTGCTAGTCCGAACGCTCCCAGCGTCTGGACGATTGCCGACTCGAGGTCCCGGCAGTACCGCTTCACGTCCTGCCCGTGCCGGGTCAGGTCGAAGATCGGGTAGCAGACGAGTTGCCCGGGCGCGTGGTACGTGGACTTTCCGCCACGGTCGACCTCGACGATGTCGACGTCGGCTCCGGCGGGGACGTGCACCTCGCCAGCCTCGGTGCGCCGGCCGAGCGTGATCGTCGGCGGGTGCTCGAGGAGGAGCACCGTGTCCG
Source organism: uncultured Thermoleophilia bacterium (assembly GCA_963806025.1). GTDB lineage: Bacteria > Actinomycetota > Thermoleophilia > Gaiellales > Gaiellaceae > PALSA-600. The sequence continues at coordinate 299,234 of CAWDWI010000004.1, forward strand.
GCAGCGACCCGTCCGCGACCCTTGCCGCCGTCGACCGCTGCAGCTCGAGAGCTTCGCGGTAGTCGACGGTGCCGAGGTTGACGAGGTTCGCCGGTCTAGTAATCGCTCTCGCCCCAGGTCTGGAGGCGTCCGCGCAGGTCGCGCAGGAAGCGCCCGGCGAGGGCCCCGTCGACGAGGCGGTGGTCGTAGGTCAGGGTCAGGTTCATGATCGAGCGGATCGCGATCGCGTCGGCGCCGTTGTCGTCGGTGATCACCCAGGGCCGTTTGACGATCGCGTAGGTGCCGAGGATCCCGGCCTGCGGCTGGCTGATCACCGGTGTGCCGTGGAAGGTGCCGTAACCGCCGGGATTCGTGATCGTGAAGGTTCCGCCGGAGACGTCGTCAGGGGTCAGCTGCTTCTCCCGCGCCCGTCGGGCGATGTCGGCGATCCCCTTGGCCATACCGAGCAGGTTGAGCGTCTCGGCGTTCTTCACGACGGGCACGATCAGTCCCTTCCCGTCCGCCAGCTCGACGGCGAAGCCGAGGTTGACGAAGTTCTTCGTGACGATCTGGTCGCCGCGCAGCTCGCCGTTGACCCACGGGTAGTCGCGGAGCGTCTCGACGGTCGCCCGCGCGATGAACGCGAGGTAGGTCGGGTTGACGCCGTAGGCCGACTCGTACTCCTTCTTCAGCTTGCCGCGGAGCGCGACGACCTTCGACATGTCGACCTCGATCGCCGAGGTGACATGGGCCGAGGTGTCGAGCGACCGGCGCATGTGCTCGGCGATCCCCCGCCTCATCGCCGACATCGGTTCGAGCTGTTCGCCCACGCCAAGAGGCTGCGCCTCTTGGCTAGAAGAACCAGCGGGCGGCGGCGCAGGCGCGGCTGCGGGCTGAGGAGCGGCTGCGGGCGCCGGCGGCTGCGGAGCCGGTGGGCCGGCCTCGAGATAGGCCTGAATGTCCTTCTTGGTGACGCGGCCGCCGGTGCCCGTGCCGGGCACCTGGGCCGGGTCGATCCCGTGCTCGGAAGCAATCCGTGCGACGACAGGGGAGACGAACGACTTGCCGTTCTCGCTTGGCGCAACCGGCTCCGCTTGCGCAACCGGCTCCGCCGGTTGCGCTGGTGGCTCGCTGACCTCTGCCGCGGGCGCGGCGGGCGCGGGCTCGGCTACCGCTGCACCTGCCTCGCCGCCGATCCGGGCCAGCACCGTGCCGACGTCGACCGTCGCGCCCTCCTCGACCAGGATCTCGCTCACCACGCCCGACGCAGGCGACGGCACCTCGGTGTCCACCTTGTCGGTCGAGATCTCGAGCAGCGTCTCGTCGGCCTCGATCTGGTCACCGACCTGCTTGTTCCATTTCGTCACCGTGCCCTCCGAGACGGAAACGCCCATCTGCGGCATCACGACGTCTACTGCGGTTCCAGTGGCCATCAGTACTCGATCAACTCCTTGAGTGCACGGACGACGTCGTCGACCTGCGGGATGTACGCCTTTTCCAGCACGGGTGAGAAGGGAACGGGGCAGTCGGGCGCTGCGAGGCGCCTCACCGGGCCGTCGAGATCTTCGAACGCCTCCTCGGCGATCGTCGCCGCGATCTCGCCGCCGAAGCCGCCGCTGCGCGTGTCCTCGTGGAGCACGAGCACCTTCGACGTTTTGCGTGCCGAGGCGAGCACGGCCTCCTTGTCCCACGGCATGATCGTGCGGAGATCGACGATCTCCACCGACGCGTCGACCGCCTTGGCGGCCTCTTCGGCGGTGTAGACCATCGCGCCCCACGTGATCACGGTGACGTCTTCGCCCTCGGCGTGAATCCGGGCCTTGCCGATCGGGGTCACGTAACGCTCGTCCGGCACCTCGCCCTTGATGCGGCGGTAGAGATGCTTGTGCTCGAAGAAGAGCACCGGGTTCGGATCCTCGATCGCGGCGGTGATCAGGCCCTTCGCGTCCTCGGGCGTTGCCGGGCACACGCACTTGAGACCGGGGATGTGCGCGAACGACGACTCGGGGTTCTGCGAGTGGAACGGGCCGCCCGAGAAGCCGCCGCCGGAGGGCAGGCGCAGCACGATCGGCACCGGAGTGCCGGCGCGCCAGCGTTGCTTCGCGGCGACGGTGACGAGGTGGTCCCAGGCGCAAGACACGAAGTCGGCGAACTGCATCTCGGCGACCGGACGCAGCCCCATCATGGCCGCGCCCGTCGCGCCGCCCATGATCGCGGTCTCCGACAGCGGTGTGTCGAGGACGCGCCACGGGCCGAACTCCTCCTGGAAGCCGAGCGTGACCTTGAACGCTCCGCCGTAGACGCCGACGTCCTCTCCGAGCACGAAGACGCGCTTGTCGCGGCGCATCTCCTCGCGGAGACCGTCGCTGATCGCTTGGAGGTAGGTCTTCTCCGCCATCGCTACTTGTGGTGTGGCGTGTCGAGATCCTCCGGCGTCGCGTACACGCCGTCCAGCAACGTCGAGGGGTCCGGCTGCGGCGAATCGTCCGCGCGCTGCAGCGAATCGTTCAACAGCTTCTTCACGTGGCCGGTGATCTCGTCCTCCTCGTCCGCCGTCAGGTCGGCGTTCGCGAGCAGCCAGGTGCGGTAGCGCTCGATCGGATCACGCTCGGCCCAGCGCTCGAACAGTTCCTTGGGAACGTAGAAGGCGTCGTCGTGCACGGCGTGGCCTTCCATGCGGAGCGTCTGGTTCTCGATCAGGGTCGGGCCGCCTCCGTCGCGGGCCTTTTCGACCGCGCGCTTCGCCTCGCGATAGACCGCGAGCACGTCGGTGCCGTCGACGACGACACCTTCGAACCCGTACGCGGCGGCCCGGTCCGCGAGATGCTCGACCGCATACTCGAGGTGCGACGGTGTCGAGTAGGCCCACTGGTTGTTGTCGCAGATGAACACCACGGGCAATTGCCGCACGCCTGCGAAGTTCATTCCTTCGTGTGCGTCGCCGCGTGCCATCGCTCCCTCGCCCGACCAGGCGATCGCGACGCGCTTCTCCTCGCGGATGCGAAAGGCGAGGGCGCAGCCGACCGCGACCGGCAGCATCGCGGGGAGATGGCTGACCATCGCGACCAGGCCGAGGTTCATGTCTGCCATGTGGACGTTGCCGTCCTTCCCGCGCGCCGGCCCGTCGGCGCGGCCCATGTACTGCGCGAAGATGCGCCACGGCTCGACGCCGCGGGTGATGTGGACCCCCATGTCGCGGTGGAGCGGCGCGCCGACGTCGTCGGTGCCCATCGCCGTCGCGACTCCGACCGACGAAGCCTCGTTGCCGCGCCCGGTGTAGAACGAGCCGGGGATCTTGCCCTGGCGGTAGAGGATGTGACCCCGCTCCTCGACGCCGCGGGTGATCAGCATGTTGCGGTAGATCTGGAGCAGGTCCTCGCGGTCGAGGCCCCACTCCTTGACCTCTTGAAGCGAGCCGCTGGGCTCGGCTACGCGGGCAATCGCCACTGCACTCCTCAGGTCGAGATGACGAAACGGCCGTGGAATCGTAACGTGCGGTTCGGGGCCGCCCGTCCCTAGAGCTGCGTCGAGCCGGTGATCAGGCGAACATCGGTGCATCCTGCTCTACAGTTCGGGCGTGGGCAAGGCCGCCGACTGGCTCCGGGAGGAGCGCCGAAACGTGCTCGGCCACTGGACGGCCTTCTGTCTCGACTGCGGTGCGGCCCGGCGCTGGTTCATCGACGACGAGGCCGCCGTGCCCGACACCTGCGCCTGCGGGGGGCCGATGCTGCGTCGCTGCCCGGGCTGCAGCGCTCCGTTCTCCTCGACCTTCGCGGTCGAGTGTGAGGAGTGCGGTGCGGAGCTCCGCAAGCCGGAGCTCCTCGGCATGCGGATTCGCAAGCCGGGCAAGTAGCGCGAGCAGCGCCTCCGCGATTGCGGCGAACTACTGCGCCGAATGAGCGGAACTCCGCGACCAGTCTGCGTCTGACGACCGATTCCGGGTCGAGCACGCTGCGCGACGATCCTTCGAAACGACCTGGTTGCTTTTCCCAGGCCCCGACGGAACAAAGGAGTCGCCACCATGAAAGCCCTCACTCTTGCTCTCGCTGTCGCCGCTCTCGTCGCACTCGCCGGGGGACAGGCGTTCGCCAAGACCGCGCATGCGAAGCCCGCACAGCTCACCGTCGCGATGCACGACCCCGGCTGCCACTGGTTCTCGATCTCCGGCAAGTTCAAGACCACGGCCTCGGTCGCCGGGCCGGTCAAGGTTGCGAACTACGACGAGGCGGCGCTCAAGGTCGCCGGCGCCGGAACGGTCAAGAAGATCCCGGTCGGGAAGAGAATCCTCCTCGGCCGCGGCCACTACGTGATCACGATGGTCGGACAGGCTTCCGACGACAACCACCTCAAGCTGACGGTCAGCTGACGAGAGACGAGAGTCGCCCGCAGCACGCAGAAAGATCGGAGTGGCGACTCCGGAGCGGGGTCGGCGAGAGCCGGCCCCGCCGCTTTCTCGGCCTACCGGCCCAGGGCTGCCCTAGAAGCCGTAGCTCGGCTTGATCGCCGAGAATCGGATCAGGGTGACGGTGTCGCTCTCCGTGATCTCTCGGTTGTAGAGCTGGCCGAGGAAGCGGCAGAGCTCGTCCACATGGCGAATCTCCGGGTTGTCGTGCTCGATCTCGTTCGGCGAGAGCTCCCCGATCGTCTTCACCTCGACCTTGTCGATCACGGCGTCGAAGACATGCTGGCGGGCGCTGAACCGCGCCCCGCAGAGGACGGACACGATCATCCCCTTCTGGTACTTGCGGGACTTGTCGCCCAGCCTGATCGTCGCGGTCTTGCGGTGCGACTTGAGTTGCGCTTCGACGATCGGCGAATAGAAGTTGAGCGCGTAGGACGGCACCGGTCGCCGATCATACGTCCTCGCCGCCCCGGCCATGGCCGAATGAGGGCAATCTTGCACGGTTGGCACTCGAACCGCTAGAGTGCCAACGGTAAGCACAAACGTGTTACAAGGTCGGAGGTTTCCAGATGAATCTACAGCCGCTTGGCGATCGCCTGATCGTCGAAGTCCTCGAGGAAGAGGAAACGACGGTCAGCGGGATCGTCCTGCCGGACACTGCGAAGGAGAAGCCGCAGCGCGGCAAGGTCCTCGCAGTCGGCCCGGGCGCTCGCGACGAGAACGGCGAGCACGTCGCCATGGACGTGGAAGAGGGCGACGAGGTCATTTTCAGCAAGTACGGCGGGACCGAGATCAAGGTCGGCGCCGACGACGTACTGATCCTCCGCGAGTCGGACGTCTTGGCGAAGGTCGTTGGCGACCGCGCCGCCGTCTAACCGCGCGATCCAGAAGAAGGAGAGAGACACCAGATGGCTCACAAGGAGCTCAAGTTCAGTGAGGATGCGCGCCGCTCGCTTCAGCGTGGCGTGGACATCCTGGCCGACGCGGTCAAGGTGACGCTCGGCCCGAAGGGCCGGTACGTCGTGCTCGACAAGAAGTTCGGCGCACCGACGATCACGAACGACGGCGTCACGATCGCCCGCGAGATCGAAGTCGAGGACGTCTTCGAGAACCAGGGCGCACAGCTCGTGCGTGAGGTCGCCACGGCGACGAACGACGTCGCCGGTGACGGCACCACCACCGCGACGGTGCTCGCCCAGGCGATCGTTCGCGAAGGCCTCAAGAACGTCTCGGCCGGCGCGAACCCCATGGGGCTCAAGCGGGGAATCGAGCAGGCTGTCGAGGCAGTCGTCGAGAACCTGAAGTCGCAGTCCAACGAGATCTCGGGCAAGGAGGACATCGCGCGCGTCGCGACCGTCTCCTCCCGCTCGACCGAGATCGGCGAGGTCCTTTCCGAAGCGATCGAGAAGGTCGGCAAGGACGGCGTCGTCAACGTCGAGGAGGGCCAGACCTTTGGCCTCGAGCTCGAGTTCACCGAGGGCATGCAGTTCGACAAGGGCTACCTCAGCCCCTACATGATCACCGATCCCGAGCGCATGGAGGCCGTGCTCGACGACCCGTACATCCTGGTCGCGAACCAGAAGATCGGGGCCGTCAAGGACCTCCTCCCGGTGCTCGAGCAGGTCATCCAGGCGGGCCGCCCGCTGCTGATCGTTGCCGAGGACGTCGAGGGCGAGTCGCTCGCGACGATCGTCGTCAACAAGCTGCGCGGCACCTTCCAGGCCGTCGCCGTCAAGGCACCGGGCTTCGGCGATCGCCGCAAGCGCATGCTCGAGGACATTGCGATCCTCTCGGGCGGCGAGGTGATCACCGAGGAGATGGGCCTCAAGCTCGAGAACACGAAGCTCACCCAGCTCGGTCACGCTCGCAAGGTCGTCGTCGACAAGGACTCGACCACGATCATCGACGGGGCCGGCGAGAGCGACGCGATCAAGGGCCGCATCAAGCAGCTGAAGGGCGAGATCGAGAACACCGACTCGGACTTCGATCGTGAGAAGCTCCAGGAGCGGCTCGCGAAGCTGTCCGGCGGAGTCGCCGTCGTCAAGGTCGGCGCTGCCACCGAGACGGAGATGAAGGAGACCAAGCATCGCGTCGAGGACGCGCTGCAGGCTGCCCGCGCCGCTCTCGAGGAGGGCGTTGTGCCGGGTGGCGGTGTCGCGCTGCTGAACGCCGCGGACGCGGTCAAGGAGAAGGTGCTCGCGTCGGTCGAAGGTGACGAGCGCACCGGTGCGCAGATCATCATCAAGTCGCTCGAGGAGCCCCTCCGCCAGCTCGCCACGAACGCCGGGCTCGAGGGCTCGGTCGTCGTCCAGCAGGTCCGGACGGCGAAGCCCGGCGAGGGCCTCAACGTCGACACCGGCGAGGTGACCGACCTCGTGAAGGCCGGCATCACCGATCCGACCATGGTCACCCGCTCGGCGCTGCAGAACGCCGCGTCGATCGCGAAGAACATCCTGACCACCGAGGCGATCGTCGCCGAGGCACCCGAGAAGGCAGGCGCCGGAATGGGCGCCGGCATGCCGGACATGGGCGGGATGATGTAGGCACTTCGCCTGCGCGAAGTGCTGGTTCGACGAAGGGCGGTCTTGCGACCGCCCTTCGTCGTTCAACGACCCAAGACAAAAAAGAAGAGCCGCGGGAGGGCGGCTCTTCGGGGAACTAGGGAGGGTAGTAGCCCAGGTATCGACGGCAATCGGTCGACCGCGATCCCTCGTCCGGGTGATTCGCGGCTCAGAAGGCGTAGCGCTCTTCGCGCCAGGGGTCGGCGTCGTTCGAGTATCCGTACCGCTCCCAGAACCCCGGCTTGTCGACCGAGGAGAGCTCGATGCCGCGCAGCCACTTGGCGCTCTTCCAGAAGTACTTGCCGGGAATCACGAGCCGCAGCGGGTAGCCGTGGTCGGGCGTCAGCGGCTCGCCGTCGCCGTGTGTTGCAAGCAGTGCGCCTTCGTCCTCGAGAAATGACAGAGGGATGTTCGAAGTGAAACCGGCTTCAGCGTGCGCGATCACGAAGCGGGCCGTGGGGTGAGGCGCTGCCAGGCGGGCGAGCTCCCGCCAGTGGACACCTTCGAAGCTCGTATCGAACTTGGACCACCGCGTCACGCAATGGATGTCCTGGACGTTCGAGCTGTGCGGCAGCTGCAGGAACTCCTTCCACGTGAGCTCGAGCTCGTTCTCGACGTCCCCGAAGACACGCAGCGTCCAGTCCGCGAGCCCGTCGTATCGCGCGACCGAGCCGGCGTGCAGCACCGGCCATTTGCTCGTGAGGTATTGCCCCGGCGGAAGCCGCGCGGGGTCGTAGCCGGCCTCCTTCACCTTGCGCTCCGCCTTCGACCTGAACACGGTGTCTAGTCTAGGTCGCGATGGCAACCGTTACACCGCCTGCCGCTCGCAGGTCGCGCTCCTATGTTCGCGTGCACGGCACCGACGCAGTGGACTACCTGAACCGGATGCTCTCCAACGACGTTCCCGCAGAGGGCTCGGTGGACGCGCTGCTGCTGACGCCCAAGGCCCGCGTGATCGCGCCTCTCCTCGTCTGGCGGCGCGGCCCGGACGACGTGCTCCTCCTGACGGAGCCCGAGCTCGGCGAGGTCGTGCGCGCGCACCTCACCCGCATGCGGTTCGCCGCGAGCTGTGAGATCGAGCTCGAGCCCCACAGCTCGACGATCCTCTTCGCCGAGGCAGAAGGGATCCCGAATCGCGACTACGGCAGGCCTGCGGTCGAGTTGCTCGATGCCCCGCTCGCCGCAACCGTGTCCGATGACGAGCTCGAGCGGCTACGCATCGAGGCGGTGACCCCGCGCTTCGGCAGCGAGATCGACGACCGCGTCCTTCCGGCCGAGGCGGGCCTCGACGCGCGAGCCGTGTCGTTCACCAAGGGCTGCTACCCCGGCCAGGAGCCCATTGCGCGGCAGCACTACCGTGGGAAGGTGAACCGCAAGCTTCGTGTGCTCGAAGTCGACGGCGATCCCCCGGCTCCCGAGACGCCGGTCACCCAAGAGGGCAAGGAGGTCGGGCGCATCACGAGCTCGGTGCCGGGCCTTTCGCTCGCCTATGTCCGCGTGTCGGTGCCCGAGGAGGCGGAGCTCGAAGTCGACGGGCGTCGCGCCCGGCTACACTGACTTCTCTCGCGCCCGTAGCTCAGGGGATAGAGCATCGGCTTGCGGAGCCGGGGGTCGCAGGTTCAAATCCTGCCGGGCGCATTCTGGGCTGTCGACCCCGGTCGAAGGATCGGTACCTGGTACCGGTCTGGGTCGGCAAGATTCGGAGCTGACCCGAACCCGTCGGTATGTGGTGGGCGCAAGCGGTTGCCGCGTCTCTTGTTGTCGGCAAGGATCCTGCTGTGGAGATCGACATCCGGTATGCGCACAACGGCGGGGTCGCGATTGCCTATCAGGTAGTCGGCAAGGGCGATGTCGACCTCGTCTACGTTCCCGACTACGTCTCGAACCTCGTCTACGCATGGGAGTCGGAGCGCTGGCGCGGCTTCTACGAGCGCCTCGCGCGTTCCTTTCGCGTGATCCTCTTTGACAAGCGCGGCACCGGCCTCTCAGACCATGGCCCGCAATTCGCCGCCCTCGAGACGAGGATGGAGGATCTGCGGGCCGTGCTCGACGACATCGGCTCGACGGAGGCGGTCGTCCTCAGCGCGCACGAGGGCTCGGGAATGGCGGCCATGTACGCCGCGACATATCCGGAACGGACGCGTGCGCTCGTTCTTTTCCATCCGTCTCCGAAGTTTGGGATGACGGACCAGCCGGTACAGCGCGAGCTCGCCGAGCTGCGCGAGCGCTGGGGGACGAGCGAGTATTGCGACGAACTGTTGCGGACGGTTTGCCCGACGCTCTACGCACAACCCGAGGACCGCGACTGGTTCGCGAATTGGTTGCGGGTCGGCGCCGGGCCGGCGGTCGCCTACGCGCTGAACCGCGCCTTTGAGGAGACCGAGCTCGGGAACGTACTCGCTGCCGTCAGCGCTCCCACGCTACTGCTCGCCCGGCGCGGTCACGAGGAGACGACTTTCGAGTTCGCGGGCAGGATTTCGGAAGCGCGAACGATGCGCGTTTCCGGCACCGACTACTGGGGCTTGTTCCTCTCGGCCGACATCGTCGACGAGATCGAACGGTTCGTCGCCGGAGAGCGCGCCAGCGCACGTGCCCGAGAGCGTTCTCAGTACCGTCGTCTTCACGGATCTCGTTGGTTCCACGCAGCGCGCGAGCGCTCTCGGTGATCGCGGCTGGCGAGATCTGCTCGCGGCGCACCATTCAGTCGTGCGGCGAGAGCTCGCCCGCTTTCGCGGCGACGAGCAGGACACCGCTGGTGACGGCTTCTTCGCCACCTTCGACGGGCCTGCACGGGCAATCCGCGCCGCCCAGGCGATCATCGACGGAGTCGGCGAGCTCGACCTCGACGTCCGCATCGGCATCCACGTCGGAGAATGCGAGCTCCTCGACGGCAAGCCGTCCGGACTTGCGGTGAACATTGGCGCCCGCACCGCGGCGGCGGCCGGCGCCGGCGAGATCCTCGTCACGAGCACCGTGCGCGAGCTTGTCGCGGGATCGGGGCTCACCTTCGAGGAGCGGGGCGAGCAGGAGCTCAAAGGCGTGCCGGGCACCTGGCGTCTCTACCACGTTTGCTCTACTGCCGGGCCGCCCGGTAGCTGAGAATCGCCGCTCCATGCCGCTGTACGTCACCGAGCAGCAGGTTGCCGAGCTGCTGACCCCCGCCGAGGCGTTCGCAGCGGTCGAGGCGTGCTTCGACCGGCTCGCGCGTGGCGTGATCGACAATCCGGCGCGGGTCCGCGCCGACGTGCCCGGTGGTGTCTTCGCAGTGATGCCGTGCGTCGACCACGAGCTCGGCTACGCCGGGCTCAAGTCGTTTCTGTGGCTCGCCGGCGGAACGCCGTTTCTCGTCGTGCTGTTCTCGCTCGAGCATGCACGGATCGAGGCCGTCGTCGAAGCGGACGCGCTCGGACAGCTGCGAACCGCGGCCGCGTCTGCCATCGCCGCGAAGCACCTGGCCCGCTCCGGTCCCGGCACGCTCGGCATCTTCGGCTGTGGACGACAGGCCGCCTCACACCTCAGAGCGCTGCGGACCGCGCTGCCGTCGGTCGAACGCGTTCTCGTTCATAGCCGCGACAGCGCGCGGCGCGCGGCGTTCTGCCGCGAGCACCACTGTGATGAGGCAGGCTCGGCCCGGGAGGCGGGCGCCTGCGACGTCGTCGTCACCGTGACGACCTCGGAGGAGCCGGTGCTGCACGGCGAGTGGCTCAGTGACGGCGCCTTCGTCTGCGCGGTGGGGGCGAACGCGCCGGCTTCGCGCGAGCTCGACGACGACGTGCTCCGGCGCGCGGCCTTCGTGTGCACCGATGCACGCGCCCAGGCGCAGGTGGAGGCAGGCGACCTGATCGATCCGGTCGGCCGCGGCGTTCTCGACTGGTCGGCGGTGCACGAGCTTCAGGACGTCGTCACCGGCCGTCTCCCGGGCCGCCCGAGCGACGACGCGATCACGTTGTTCAAGTCGAACGGGCTCGCCGCCTGGGACATCGCGGCTGCGGCGCGCGTCCTCGAGCTCGCGCGGTAGCTACGCGACGACCTGTGTCTTCGCCTCGGCGACGACGTCCTCGCCGAGCGCATGCACGACGTCGGGCCGGTCGAGGAGCCGGCGGATCTGCTCCGGCGAGCACCGGTTCGTCACGTAGTTGTCCTGGAGGATCTCGGCGAGCGGGCGGCCGCGATGGTGCTCGCGGATCACGTACTGGGCCATCCGTTCTTCGGTCTGCGTGCGCGACGACAGAAACGAGAACGCACCCTTGACTGCATCGACGATTCCCACTGGCGAGGGCGATTGTATAGTCGAGGGCGTGAAGGCTCCCGCGACAGCCGGGCGCTTCGCCGAACGGATCGTGGACGGGCGCGACGACGGCGGGAGCCCCGAACGCGTCGTGATCTGGATCGAGCGCCGGGCCGGCGCGGTCTGGGCCGTCGGCCGCCAGGTGAATCCCCAGCATCGTGAGAGCGAGTCGCCGCGCGCGGACGACTACGTGTGGGAGGGCTACGAGCTCGATGATTGTCTGGAAGCCGCGAACGGGACACTCGAGGACGACGCGGTCGTCTCCGAGGACGACGGCGGCGCCACGAAGGTCAAGCCGTTTCGCCGCGAGGAGCTCCTTGCGCCCCTCGAGCGTTTTTTCTTCGGACGCGGCTGACGTCACCGGCCGTCGGCCGCTCCCGCCGGGCTGAGCCCGGCTCCGCGGCCGACTCTCGCGTCTGGTGCCACGCAGCTCTCCGGGGTCGTGCATTCGCACTGTCCCCTCCGGCCGCGCGTCACCAGACACGAGCCGGAGACGTCAGCCTTTGGCGGGCCAGTTCAGGTTGGCGTCCGGGATCGGGTCGCCGTGCGGATCGTGGGTCGGGAAGCCGAGCGCCCGGTCGATGCGCGCCTCCAGCTCCTCGGAGATCACGTGCTCCAGCCGGTCGGCTTCATCGTGCACGGCATCGACATCCAGCCCCAGGGTCTTTGCGAGATAGAGCTCGAGCAGCCGGTGGTGCCGGATCACCTCGAGTGCCACGCGTTCACCCGAGTCGGTCAGCTGAGCGCCGCGATACGGCTCGTGCTCGAGTAGGTCGAGCGCCGCCAGCTTCTTCACCATGGCCGAAGCGGACGCGGGCGACACCGACAGATCTTTCGCGAGCGAACCGATCGTCACGCGGCCGTGCTCGGCCTGCAGCTTGTAGACGCTTTTCAGGTAGTCCTGGATCGACTCGCTCAGTTCGGCCCGCGGCATGGTGACCAGGGTAACGTGGCCGCCGTGATCATTCGCGTAGGACACAGCGCCGACCCCGACGACGCGTTCATGGCCTGGGCGATCGACGCGGGCATCGTCGACCAGCGCGGGCTCGCCTTCGAGCTCGTCGCATCCGACATCCAGAGCCTCAACGAATGGGCTCTCGAGGGACGGCTCGAGGTGACGGCGCTCTCCGCCGGCACCTATCCGTCGGTCGTCGACGACTACGTGCTGCTTCCGCACGGCGCCTCGTTCGGCGAGGGGTACGGCCCGATCGTCGTGGCGCGCGAAGAGCTCGACCCGCGCGGTGTCGAGATCGTGACGCCGGGGCCGCTGACCACGGCGACCCGGGTCCTCAAGCTCGCCCTCGGGGCCGATGTGCGCACGCGCGACCTGCCGTTCGACGAGGTGCTCGACGAGGTCGTGTCGGGCCGTGCCGAGGCCGGGCTCCTGATTCACGAGGGCCAGCTCACGTTCGCCGAGCACGGGCTGCACAAGCTGCTCGACCTCGGCGTGTGGTGGGGCGACGAGACGGGTTTGCCGCTACCGCTCGGTCTGGTCGCGGCACGGCGCGATGTCGACCGGCTCGCCGATGTCTCGGCGGTCGTGCGCGAGGCGATCGATGCCGGCCTCGCCCACCGCGAGGAGGCGATGGCGTACGCCATGGGGTTCGGCCGTGGCATCGATGCGGCGACGGCCGACGAGTTCGTCGCCATGTACGTGAACGATCTGACGCTCGACATGGGCACGCGCGGCCGGGAGGCCGTCACCCGGCTGCTCGGCTTCGAGCCGGAGTTCGTGTGAAGGCGGTCATCCTGTCGGCGGTTCGCACGCCGGTCGGCCGCTACGGAGGCGGCCTCGCAGGAACGCGCCCCGACGACTTGGCGGCCGTCGCCGTCCGGGCGGCCGTCGATCGCGCGGGTGTACCGCCCGAGGAGATCGAGGACGTCTGGCTCGGCTGCGCGAACCAGGCCGGCGAGGACAATCGCGATGTCGCCCGCATGGCGGTTCTGCTCGCCGGGCTGCCCGAGTCGGTGGGCGGTGTCACCGTCAACCGGCTGTGCGCATCGGGGCTCGCCGCGATCGTCGGTGCCTGTCATGCGGTGATCGCCGGCGACGGCGATCTCTTCGTGGCGGGTGGCGTCGAGTCGATGTCGCGCGCCCCGCTCGTCACGGCGAAGCCCGACGCCGCCTTCCCGCGCGGCGACCGCACGCTGTACGACACGACGCTCGGCTGGCGCTTCCCGAACCCGCGCCTCGAGGCGCTCTTCCCGCTCGAGACGATGGGCGAGACCGGCGAGAACGTCGCCGAACGCTGGGCCGTCTCGCGCGAGGACCAGGACGCGTTCGCGCTGCGTTCGCAGCAGCGCTGGGCCGCGGCCGCCGCCGCCGGACGCTTCGACGACGAGCTCGTGCCTGTCGGTGACCTCGACCGCGACGAGCATCCGCGTCCAGATACATCCGCGGAGAAGCTCGCCTCGCTGAAGCCCGTCTTTCGCGGGGGCGGCTCTGTCACCGCCGGCAACTCGTCGGGTCTGAACGACGGCGCGGCCGCGGTCGTCGTCGCCTCCGAGGAGAAAGCCCGCGCGCTCGGCATCGAGCCGATCGGTAGCTTCGTCGGCGGAGCGGTGGCGGGTGTCGACCCCCGTGTGATGGGGATCGGCCCGATCCCCGCGGTGCGCAAGTTGCTCGCCCGCACGGGCGTCACGGTCGAGCAGATCGATCTGGTCGAGCTCAACGAGGCGTTCGCCTCTCAGTCGCTCGCCGTCGTCCGCGAGCTCGGGCTCGACGAGGAGAAGGTGAACGTGAACGGCGGCGCGATCGCGATCGGCCATCCCCTGGGGATGAGCGGAGCGCGTCTCACCGTGACGCTGCTGCACGAGTTGCGCCGACGCGGGGGGCGGTACGGTGTCGCGACCATGTGCGTTGGTGTCGGTCAGGGGCAGGCGGCCCTGTTCGAGCGATGAGCGAGGCGGAGCGCTACCTCGTCCTCGGGCTGAGGCTCGGGAAGCATGTCGACGGGCTCGTGGACGCCTACTACGGACCGCCCGAGCTGCAGGCGCAGGTCGACGCTGAGGATCCAGTCGGCGTTGCGCAGCTCGCAGCGGACGCCGACACGCTTCTCGCCGAGCTCGACGACGGTTGGCTCGCCGATCAGGTCCACGGCTGCGCCACGTACGCTCACGTGCTCGCCGGCGACCCGATCTCCTACAGGGACGAGGTCGAGGGCTGTTACGGCGTGCGCCCGTCGCGGGTCGACGATTCCGTCTACGAGGACGTGCACGCGAAGCTCGACGAGCTCCTGCCCGGAGACGGCTCACTGTTCGACCGGCGGCAAGCGTGGCGCGAGCGCCACCGTTGCCCCGGCGACAAGACGGTTGCCGTGCTCGGCGACCTGGTGCCGGTCCTCCGCGCCTGCACGTCCCGGCTGCTCGAGCTTCCCGTCGGCGAGGAACTGACGCTCGAGCCCGTCCAGGACGAGCCCTGGTGGGCGTTCAACTATTACCAGGGCAACCTGCACAGCCGAGTTGTCCTGAACACGGACATTCCGACTTCCGGGCGCGACCTGCTGCGGCTCGTCGGCCATGAGGTCTATCCGGGCCACCACACGGAGCACGCCGTCAAGGAGCAGCTGCTGCTGCGGGACCAGGGCCGGATCGAGGAGGGGATCCAGCTCGTGCCGACACCGCAGGCTCTCCTCAGTGAAGGCATCGCCGAGGCCGGGCTCGACGTCGTCCTCGACGAGGCGGCCCGGGAGGAGGCGTACTCGATCATCCGCCGCCACGGCATCCAGCTCGACGACCCGGAGCTCGTGGAGCAGATCGCCGCCACCTTCGAGGGGCTGGGAACGGTCGGCGTCAATGCTGCGCTGATGGTCCACGAGGACGGCGCGTCGGCCGAGGAGGCGGCCGCGTTACGTCGAGAAGTGGAACCTCGTCACTCCCGAACAGTCGCGGCAGAGCGTGCGTTTCATCACCGACCCCACGTGGCGTGCGTACGCGATCACCTACACGGCGGGTCGCGAGCTCTGCCGCGCCTACATCGCCGGCGACCCCGCACGGTTTCGGACGCTGCTCACCGAGCATGTTCGGATCGGAGACCTGGTCGCGCCGAGTTCGTGAGGGTCCGGCAGCGCCTCGACGAGATCTACGCGATCGCGCAGCATCGGGCGGGGTACTCGCCTGAGGAGGACGCAGCCCACGAGCTCGCCGCGGGCTGGCTGACCGAAGCGGGACTCGACGTCTCGCGCGACGACGCGGGCAACCTCTTCGGCCGTCGTGGCAACGCCAGGGTGTGGGCCGGCTCGCATCTCGACAGCGTTCCGACCGGCGGGCGCTTCGACGGCGCGCTCGGCGTCGTCGCGGCGATCGAGGCAGCGGAGCGGCTGCCCGACGCGGAGCTGGCCGTCGTTGCCTTCCGCGCCGAGGAGACCGGGCCGATGGGGAGCAAGCGGATCCAGCAGTTTCCGGACGCGTATCTCGAGCTGCATATCGAACAGGGGCCGGTGCTGGCGCTTGCCGGCGAGCCGCTCGGTGTCGTGACCGCGATCGCAGGCGCAGCGCGAGGTGTCAAGGTGTTCTCCGGGCGCGCCGACCATGCCGGAACGACGCCGATGGACGCGCGCGCGGACGCGCTCGTCGACGCCGCCCGGTTCATCCTGCATGTGCGCGAGTGCGCCACGGACGGCACCGTCGCAACGGTCGGCGCGATCGAGGTCGAGCCGAATGCGATCAACGTCGTGCCCGAGCGCGTCACCGTCAGCATCGATGCCCGGTCGGCCGACTCGTTGCGACTCGCTGCGCTCGTCGAGGCGATTGGTTTCGAGCCCAGCCACCGGCTCGAGCCGGCCGTACTGAGCGACGCGTTCGACGCCGTGCTGCCGGACGCACCCCGCCTCGTCTCCGGGGCCGGCCACGACGCGATGGTGCTCGCGCTCGCCGGCGTCCCGAGCTCGATGTTGTTCGTCCGGTCGCTGAACGGAGGTGTCAGCCACCATCCGGACGAGCTCTCGAGCGACGAGGACATCTCCCTCGCCGTTGACGCTCTCACGGCCGCACTTAGTAGGCTCACTGCATGAGTGAAAAGGAAGTCATGGCCTGGAGTGATCTGGGCGCCGGCTCGCGCGAGCTCGCGGAGGCCGTGGCCGCAGACGGCTACCACCCGGACATGATCCTCGGCATCGCGCGCGGCGGCCTGCTCGTCGCCGGTGCGCTCGGCTATGCGCTCGGCGTGAAGAACACCTTCACGATGAACGTCGAGTTCTACACCGGCATCGACGAGCGGCTGGAGATGCCGATGATCCTGCCGCCCGTGCCCGACCTCGTCGACTTCGCGGAGACGAAGGTCCTGATCGCCGACGATGTCGCCGACACCGGTGCGACGCTCAAGCTCGTGCAGGAGTTCTGCGACGGCAAGGTTGCCGAGGTGCGGTGCGCGGTGCTCTACGAGAAGCCCCGCTCGACGGTCAAGTGCGATTACGTCTGGCGGCGCACCGAGCGGTGGATCACCTTCCCGTGGAGCGCCGAGGATCCCGTGGTACAGGTCCTCACGAGCAGCTCCTCCTAGAGCTCGCGGAACGAGATCGTCTGAGCGCCCTCCCAGAGCGTCAGGCGTCCCAGCTCTCGTAGCTGTTCCTGCCCCTCGACGAGCGTGGCGAAGTGGTTCGCCCACAGGTGCCCGGCCTTCGAGGCGAACGAGCAGTACCCATAGGGGAAGAGCAGCTCCGTCTCGCTCTGCCCGCCTGGATAGAGCGCGAGCTCGCCGGGATGCGGATAGGACGTCGCGTTCTCCGGCCCGATCCCGAAGTCGCGGTCGCCCCAGGGGATCCAGTTCGACTCACCGCTCCAGCGGCAGTGGATGATCCGGTCGTCGAGCGGGAGGCTCGCTTTGAACGCGGCGACCGTTCTCGGTGCCGCCTCTTCTTCCCAGCGAGCCACGAACCGCTTGCCTGCAGCGACGATCTCCAGCACGCGCGTGACCCTACCTCACGTCAACGCATGACAATGGCGATCGCGACGATCCCTGCCGCGGCGATCCCGAGGATCGGCCAAACGTTCAAGCCTCGATGGCGCAGGTTGAAGTAGTGGCGGACGAGCGCGCCGATCGCCATCAGCGCGACGAGCGCGACCCAGCCGTTCCGGTGCCCGTACGTGAAGGTGAAGTGGTTCGAGAGCATCGCGAAGACCACCGGCAGCGTGAGGTAGTTGTTGTGCACGGAGCGAGTCTTCGCGCGGATGTTCCAGCGCGGGTCGGGCTCGCGTCCCGCTTCCTTCGCACGGATGAGCTCCCAGTGTGCGGGGATGATCACGAAGAAGACGTTGCCGACCATCATCGTTCCGATCATCGCGCCGACCTGCATGTATGCGGCCCGCGGTGCGAATAGGTTCCACGAGGCCCAAGCCGAGGCGGAGATGAACGCGAAGACGAGGATCGCGAGCAGCGCCTCGTCGCGTTCGAAGGCGCGGCAGAGCCCGTCGTAGACGAACCAGGCGAGCACGATCCCGCCGACGGAGAGGGCGATCGCCTCCCACGCCGTCAGGTCGGCGACCGACGTGTCGATCAGGAACGAGGTCGCGTGCGAGTAGTAGACGACGATGAAGAGCGCGAAGCCTGAGAGCCAGGTCGTATACGCCTCCCACTTGAACCAGTACAGCGGCTCGGGCAGTCGCCCAGGCACGAGCCGGAACTTCTCGACGCGGTAGAAGCCGCCGCCGTGCACCTCCCACGCCTCGCCGCCCACGCCCCGTTCCGCGTCCCGCGGGTCCTTCGGCGGCTCCAGGTGGTTGTCGAGGGCGATGAAGTAGAACGATGCGCCGATCCAGGCCATCGCGGCGATCACGTGCAGCCAGCGAAAGAGCAGGTTGCCCCAGCCCCACCAGTAGTCGGAGAGCGCGACGGCGTGCGTCAAGGTCCGGTGCTCCAGCGATCGAGCGCGATCTGCACGAGCTCGTCCACCCCCGTCGTCAGTTCCGCATCTCGCGTCCGTTGCAGGCGCGCCTCGAGCAGAGGAACGATCTCACGGCGTGGCCGGCCGTTCACGAACACGACGAACCGGAAGCCGAAGCGCTGTTCGTAGGCCGCGTTCAGCTCGGCCAGCCTGGCGAGGACCGCCGGGTCGGCGTCGGTTCCCTGTTCACGTGCCGAGCGCTCCGAGGTGGCTTCGCCGCCGATCGGCGGGTGCGCATCGAGGAGCTCCTTCTTGTCGGCCGCGGAAAGGCCCAGAGCCACCTCACGGGCCCGGCCGAGCGGGTCGTCGAGCGTTGCGAGCAGCTCGACGAAGTGCGTTCGGCCCTCGAACAGCTCGGCGAGCTGTTCGGCCGTCAGCTGCCGCGGTAACTCGCGCACGCGTAGGACGAGAGCAGCAACGGCACATGGTGGTGTCCTTCGTCCAGTTCCACCTCGAGCTCCACCTTCTTGAAGAACGGCGACGGAGGGTGGAAGACGATGCGGTAGGTGCCGGCCGACGTCTCGGCGAGCTCGCGGATGCGTCCGTCCGAATCCGTCACTGCATCGCCGACGCGTGTGCCGGCTGCGTCGTAGACCTCGACCCGCACGCCCGCGGCCGGGCGGCCGCGTTCGGTGTCGAGCACATGGGTCGACAGGCTCATTCTTGCCATAACCTCCGGGCCTGTTTGCGATGCTCGACGGCTATCTCCTGCTCGTCGGCACGCACCAGCGCGCCGCCGCGGACGACGTCTTCGCCGTTCACAACGAGCCGGTCGACGCGGTGGGGGCCGCTCAGCACGAGGTTCGCGACGAGATCGTCGGCGCCCCCGAACTCGAGGCCGTCCGTGCGCCACACGGCGAAGTCGGCGCGCTTTCCCGCCGCGAGGATCCCGATGTCGTCTCGGCGCAGCACCTCGGCGCCGCCGCGCGTCGCGAGTCGCAGCGCCTCGCGGGCGGTCAACGCCTCGCTTCCGTCCCGCCCTCGCGCGACGAGGAGAGCGTTCTTCACGTCGACGAACATGTCGCTCCGTTCGTTCGACGCGCTGCCGTCGACTCCGAGCCCGACCCGCACATGAGCATCGAGCATGGCCCGCACAGGCGCGACGCCCGCGCCGAGCCGGAGGTTGGAGGTGGGACAGTGCGCGACACCGACTCCGGCCCGGCCGAACGTCTCCACGTCGGCGTGCGACAGGTGGACGCAGTGCGCGCACCACACGTCGTCGGCGATCCACCCGACGCGCTCGAGGTACTCGACCGGGGTGCAGTCGAACAGCTCGCGGCAGTACGCATCCTCCTCGATCGTCTCGGCGAGATGCGTGTGCAGCTGCAGGCCGAGCCGGCGCGCGAGCGCCGCGGACTCCTCCATCAGCCGCGTGGTCACCGAGAACGGCGAGCACGGGGCGACTGCGATCTGCACCAGTGCTCCGTCGGCGAGGCGATGCAGCCGCTCGGTGTCGGCGAGAATCGTGTCGATGTCCTCGACGAGTGAGTCCGGCGGCAGACCGCCGTCGGACTCGCCGAGGTCCATCGATCCTCGCGACGCGACGATGCGCACACCGAGCTCCTGCGCGGCGCGGATCTCTGCCTCGACGAGACCGACGACCCCGCGCGGGAAGACATAGTGATGGTCGAAGACGGTGGAGCAGCCTGAGCGTGCGAGCTCGGCGAGGCCGCACCTCGCGGCGGCGTACTCCTGCTCGTCGTCGATGCGTGCCCACACCGGGTAGAGCGTTTTGAGCCATGTGAAGAGGTCGGCTTGCTGCGCGCGTGCGCGCGTCAGGGTTTGATAGAGGTGGTGGTGCGTGTTCACGAGGCCGGGGGTGAGCACTGCACCGCCGAGATCCTCCGCACCTGCAGGCGCTTCCCCGCCGTGCACCTCCGCGATCAGCCCGTCCTCGACGCGCAGCCACCCGCGCTCGTGCTCGGTTCCACCGTCGTCCATCGTGACGACCCACGCGTTGCCGTACGTGGTCACGAGGCCGCCAGCGGCACGAGCTCGAACCGGTCGACGTCGACGAGCCCCAGATCGGTGAGCTTGAGCGAGGGGATCACTGAGAGCGCAAGGAACGCGAGGTGCTGGAACGGAGCCTCGAGCGTGCACCCGAGCTGCCGGACCGCGTCAACGATTCCGTGCGACTGCGCCAGGACGTCCTCGAGCGCCGCGTCCGAGAGCAGTCCGGCAACCGGCAGGGGCAGCTCCGCGAGCACCTCGGCGCCGTCGACGACGACGATGCCGCCGCCGCGGTTGGCAAGCCTGCGCACGGCTGCCGCCATCGACGCGTCGTTCATCCCGACGACGACGACATTGTGCGCGTCGTGGGCGACGGTCGAGGCGATCGCGCCCCGCTGGAGCCCGAAGCCGCGCACAAAACCGTGGCCGACGCGGCCGGTCCCGAGGTGTCGCTCGACGACCGCGATCTTCGCCAGGTCCTGTGTCGGGTCGGCGAGCGCTTCTCCGGCCCGCGCGGGGATCGACGCGACCAGCGAATCGGTGACGATCTGGCCGGGAACGATTCCGATCACGCGTGCGTCGCCACCCTGCCAGGGCACGCGGAACATCTCGGGGCCGAACGCGCCGATGCGCATGGTGTGGCGGACCCAGTCGGGCACAGCGGCGCGCGGCCATTCGGCGACCGGCGCCCCGTTCTTGAGCACCAGCTCCGGCACGAAGCGCTCGAGGTCGGGCAGGACGAGCAGGTCGGCGCGGTACCCGGGCGCGATCGCCCCGAGCCCCTGAAGGCCGTGCCACAGCGCCGGATTGAGCGATGCGCAGACCAGCGCGTCCTCCGGCGGGATCCCGTAGGCGACCGCGTCCCGCACCATCCCGTTGATGTGGCCGTCGTCTGCGATGTGCTCCGGCTCTCGATCGTCCGTGCAGAACGCGATCCGGCCGGAGCCGTACTCGGCGAGCAGAGGCAGCAGCGCCTGGAGATTCCGCGCAGCGGTGGCCTCGCGGATCAGAAGCCACATGCCGGCGCGGAGGCGCTCGCGTCCCTCCTCGGGCGTGTAGGCCTCGTGGTCCGATCCGATCCCAGCGGCTGCGTAGGCGTTCAGCGACCGGCCGAGGACGCCGGGAGCATGACCGTCGACGTGCTGCGCCAGTGCGAGCTTCGCGAGCTCGGAGGGCGCGCCCCCGATCACGCCGGGGAAGTTCATCATCTCCGCCAGCCCGATCACCCGGCGGCGGCGGAGCAGCGCATCGAGGTCACCCGTGGTCAGTTCGCGCCGCGGAGACTCGAAGTTGGAGGCCGGCACGCAGGACGAGGCCATGAAGTACACGTCGAGCGGGATGTCGCTGCAGACGTCGATGAGCCAGTGGACGCCGTCGGTACCGAGCACGTTCGCGATCTCGTGCGGGTCGGCGACCACCGTCGTCGTGCCGAACGGCAGCACGAGCCGCGCAAACTCGTCCACGAGCAGCTTCGACGACTCGAGATGCATGTGGGCGTCGATGAATCCAGGTACCACCCAGCGGCCGGCGGCGTCTATCACCTCCCGCCCCTCGTACGCGCCGAGCCCTGCGACATGACCGTCGACCACGGCGATGTCCTCCGTCAGCCACTCGCGAGTGAACACCGAGAGCACGCGGCCGCCACGGATGACGACGTCTGCAGGTTCGTCGCCGCGGGCCACCGCCAGGCGGCGTGAAAGGAATGCTCCCACTCCGGTTGGAACCGTACCCTTCACCCTCGTGGAAGTCCTGACCCCCCGCACCCTTCCCGAGGCGCTGCGCTTGCGCGCGGAGCACGAGGACGCGTGGGCGATTCAGGGCGGCACCGATGTGATGGTCGCGCTGAACTTCGACCGGGGCCGCCCGCCACGCCTGTTGAACCTGAACGAGGTGCACGAGCTACGCGGCTTCACGCGCGAGAACGGCGCTCTTCGGCTCGGCTCCGGCCTCACGTACGGCGAGATCGAGCACGGGCTCTTGCGGGATGTCCTGCCTGCGCTCGCCGAGGCTGCGCGGACGGTGGGGTCGCCGCAGATCCGCAACCGCGGCACGATCGGGGGCAATCTCGCCACGTCGTCGCCGGCGGGGGACTCACTGCCGCCGTTGCTCATCGAGCACGCCGAGGTCGAGTGCACGTCGGTGCGCGGCATGCGGCGGGTCCTGGTCGGCGAGTTCGTCACCGGCGTCAAGCGAAACGCGCTCGAGCCGGACGAATTGATCACCGCGGTGTGGGTGACGCCGTCGCGGGCGCCGCAGACGTTCATGAAGATCGGCCCGCGCAACGCGATGGTGATCGCGGTCGTGTCGCTCGCCGTCTCGGCGGGTGACGAGCTGCGTGCTTCGTTCGGCTCGGCGTCGCCACGCCCCGTGCTCGTGACGGCGCCCCGAGACGAGGCGGATTCGTTCGCCGACCGTGTCGCGGCCGCGGCCGCGCCGATCGACGACGTGCGCGGGAGTGAGCGCTACCGCCGCCACGCGCTGCGCGTGCTCACCGAGCGCGCACTGAAGCGGGTTCTCGTATGAGGCGTAGGCTCGACGGAGCCGAGCGGGAATGAGGGTCTCGCTTCGAATCAACGGCGAGGAGCATGAGGCGGACTGCTGGGAAGGCGAGTCGCTGCTCTTCGCGCTGCGCGAGAAGCTCGGCTTTCCGGGCGCCAAGAACGCCTGCGAGCAGGGCGAGTGCGGCTCGTGCTCCGTGCTGCTCGACGGAGCGCTCGTCTGCGCGTGTCTCGTGCTCGCGGCGCAGGCCGACGGCCACGAGGTTACGACCGTCGAAGGTCTCGGGGACGGAGGCGCGCTGCACGCGGTGCAGCAGGCTTTCGTCGATGCGGGCGCAGTCCAGTGCGGCTTTTGCACTCCGGGGCTCGTCGTCGCGACCGTCGACCTGCTCCGACGCACCGCAAGCCCGTCCGACGACGAGATCCGCGAGGCGCTTTCGGGCAACCTCTGCCGCTGCACGGGCTACGCGAAGATCTTCGATGCGGTGCGCATGGCGGTGGGTGAATGACCCAGACCGCGCGCACGCTTCGAGTCGGCAAGATCGGGGAGCTCGTCCCGCGGCTCGATGCTCCGCCGAAGGTGAAGGGCGAGTTCGTCTACGCCAGCGACCTGATCGTGCCGGGGATGCTCTGGGGCCACACGCTGCGCAGTCCCCATGCTCACGCGCGGATCGCCGAGCTCGACATCTCGGCCGCCGTCTCGATGCCGGGCGTGCACGCGGTGCTCACCCATGCCGATGTCCCGGGCGCGAAGTACTACGGGCTCGAGTTTCAGGATCAACCTGTGCTCGCCATCGATCGGGTCCTCTACTTCGGCGAGCCGGTCGCTCTCGTCGCAGCCGAGCACCCCGAGCAGGCTCGGCGAGCCGCCGAGCGCATCCGCGTCGAGTACGAGCTGCTCGAGCCGGTCGCCGACATGGAGCGGGCGACCGAGCTGGCCGACCTGCACCCCGAGAAGCCGACCCGGGGCCACGGCTACTTCGAGGATCCTCGCCCGAATGTCGTGCGGCACATCCGAATCCGGCACGGTGACCCCGAAGCAGCGGGCGACGTGTCGGTGAGCGGGGTCTACGACGTCGGAATCCAGGATCAGGCGTTTCTCGGGCCCGAGTCGGGCCTCGCCGTGCCGGACGGCGAGGGCGGCATCGACATCTACGTTGCGACTCAGTGGCTCCACGTCGACCGCGCACAGGTCGCGCCGTGCCTCGGCCTGCCGCTGGAGCAGGTCCGGATCCACCTCAGTGGTGTGGGCGGTGCTTTCGGCGGCCGCGAGGACCTCTCCATGCAGGTGCACGGAGCGATGCTCGCCTTGCACACCAATCGTCCCGTCAAGATCGTCTACAACCGCGAGGAATCGTTCACCGGCCATGTGCACCGCCATCCGGCCCGGATCTGGTGCGAGCATCGCGCGACGCGCGAAGGACGGCTCGTCAACGTGCGTATGAGGATCCTGCTCGACGGCGGCGCCTACGCGTCGTCCTCGACGGCCGTCGCGTCGAACGCCGCATCGTTTGCGATCGGCCCGTACGAGTCGCCGAACGCACTGATCGAGTCGACCGCCGTCTACACGAACAACCCGCCGTGCGGCGCGATGCGGGGGTTCGGCGCAGTGCAGACGTGTTTCGCAAGCGAGGCCCAGATGGACAAGCTCGCGGCAACGCTCGACATCGACCCGATCGAGTTGCGGCTCTTGAACGCCCTCGCCCCCGGCGACGTGCTGCCGACCGGGCAGCGGATCGGCGGCTCACTGCCGGTGGCCGAGACGATTCGTGCCGCCGCAGCGCTCGAACCGCCGCCGGCGGAACCGCTGCCGCGCGACGTGCTGCGCCTGCCAGGCGGTACCGGCAACACGACGAACGGCGAAGGCGTGCGCCGCGGGGTCGGCTTCGCCGTCGGCTTCAAGAACATCGCGTACTCCGAGGGGTTCGACGACTATTGCGCCGCTCGTGTCCGGCTGCTCACGGACGGATCGGCCGAGGTGCATTGCGCGGCCGCCGAAGTGGGACAGGGTGTCACCGGCGTGATCCTGCAGGTTGCGCGCACGGAGCTCGGCCTCGAGGACGTGCGGCTCGCACCCGGACAGACCGCAGGGGTCGGCTCGGCCGGCTCGGCGTCGGCCTCCCGGATGACGTGGATGGCGGCCGGTGCGGTTCGGGACGCGTGCCGGGCCGCGCTCGAGGAGCAGGGACGCCGCCCGGGGGAGGAGATCGACGTGGAGCGCATCTACAGGCACGCGCCCACCACGCCGCTCGACCCGGAGACAGGCCAGATCACCGGCGAACGCGCGCACGTCGCCTTCGCGGCGTGCGCGATGAAGGTCGTCGCCGAGGTCGACGTCGATCTGGGCCTGACCCGAGTCGTCTGGATCGGCGCCGCCCAGGACGTCGGCAAGGCGATCAACCCGCAGCAGGTCGAGGGCCAGATCGAGGGTGGCACCGCCCAGGGCCTCGGCCTCGCTCTGATGGAGGAGATCCAGACCCAGGACGGCCTGATCACGAATGCATCCTTCACCGACTACCTGATTCCGACGGCGCTCGACATGCCGCCCGTCGAGTCGGTGCTGATCGAGGACCCGGAGCCCGACGCCCCCTACGGCGTCAAGGGCGTCGGCGAGCCGCCGACCGTCGTTTCGACCGCCGCGATCGTCTCGGCGCTCCGTGCGGCGACGGGCCGAGACCTCACGCGCGTCCCCGTCAAGCCCGACGACATCTGCCTGGCGTCAGACACGTAGCGGCGCGGCTCGTCACCCGTGGCTGACGGCGGTCTCCCGTTCCAGCTCCGGCATCTCGGTCGGCTCCCTCCGGACGACAGTCGCCACCGAGACGACCACGATCCCTGCGCCGATCAGCAGGCGCCACGTCAACTGCTCGCCCCGGAAGAGAACGCCGAGGGTGATCGCCACGACGGGGTTCACGTACGCATAGGTCGCGATCAGCCCGAGCGGCGCGTTCGCGAGCAACCAGACATAGGCCGAGTACCCGATGATCGAACCGAAGATGACGAGATAGACCCAGCCTGCGATCGACGCTGCCGAAGGCGAAAAGTGATGCACGGTCAACAGCGAGAACGGGAACATGATCAGTCCGCCGGCCAGCATCTCGAACGACGTAGCGGCGAACGGATCGTCGGGCATCGTCAGGCGCGAGGAGAGAAACGAGCCCGTCGCCCACATCACCGCCGAGCAGACGCAGAGGGCGATCCCCGACCAGGTCGCTCCGCCCGAAGGCTGCGCCAGCACGGCCACGCCCACGAAGCCGACGCCGACGCTCGCCAGTGCCTGCCAGGGCAGCCGTTCGTGGCTCGCCAGCCGCAGCACGACGAGCCAGAGGGGCACCGACGCGATGATCAGAGAAGCCAAGCCGGTGGGGACGCTTCGCTCCGCGAAGAAGAGAACCGCGTTCGCGCCCGGCAGGAGACAGCCGACCACCACGCACGAGGTGAATGCCCGGCGCGACATGCGCAGGGATCCGCCGCGTGCCGTCACGAGCACCGCCATCAGCGTTCCTGCGGTGATGAAGCGGGTCGAGACGGCGAAGAGCGGCGGAATCGTCTCGCCGGCGTACGCGATGCCGAGGTACGTCGAGCCCCAGATGACGTAGACCGTGACGAGCGCGGTCCAGACCTTCGCGTTCTTCGACACCTCCTACCGAACGAGCGAGAGCGCTGCGCCGATTCCCAGCAGCACGATTCCGATCGCCCTCGGTATCGAGATCGCGATCTGATCGACCCCGAACAGGCCGAAGCGGTCGATCACCACGCCCATCACGAGCTGGCCGGCGATCAGGATCCCGATCACCGCGGTCGCACCGATCTTCGGTTGGGCGAACGTGATCGACCCGACGACGGTCAAGCCCATCAGCCCTCCCAGCCACATCCACGCCGGCGTGTCGCCGACATGGTGCAGCCCGCCGAGACCGCCGCGGGCCGCGAGCAGGATCGCGACCGAGAAGACGAGCTGCACCGCTGTTGCAAACGTGAGCGCTTCGACGACGCCGACCGCGCCGCCGAAGCGCCCCATCACTGCGACTTGAACGGAGCCGGCCAGGCCCGCGAGCACAGCGAGCGCGACTGCGACTCCGGTCACGCGGCGCTCTCGTCTCCTTGCCAGAGGCTGAAGCTCGTGCCCTCCGTGTCCTTGCACGCGGCGAACCAGCCGTGCGTCGGAACCGGCTGCTTTTCGTCGGCCGTTCCGCCCAGCTCCCGGACCTTGGCGATCGACGCCTCGATGTCGTCGGTGTCGAAGTAGACGATGGGACCGACGCCCGGGGTCTCGGACGGCATCACGGCGCCGCCCTGGTCTTCGCCGGTCTGGAACATGCGGTAGTCGAACTCCTCCGACATGCTTGCGCCGATGTTCCAGCCGAACAGCCCGTTCCAGAACCCGGCCGCGCGGTCGACGTCGGCCGCGTGCAACTCGAAATGAACGATCTTTCCCGCCATGGTTAGGCTCCTTTCACTCCAACGAAGGGACAGCGATGGTCAGAGTGGTCGTACTCTACGACGAGGCACCCGACCCGGAGCGCTATGAGCAGCACCTCGCGCTCTGCAGGTCGGTCCCGGGCGCAACGTTCCGCCACGGACCCGTCTTCGGCGCGCCCGTGGGCGAGCCACAGCACGAGTACTACGCCGAGTTCGAGTGGCCGGACCAGGACTCGTTCAAGGCGGGCGTGTCGTCAGCCGAGTTCGCGGCGACCGGGCAGGACGCGATGGCGATGGGGCGGAGGTTCAGCGTCGAGTTCGCGCGGCTCGAAGCGCTCTAGGCAAACCGCGGTTTGCGCTTCTCGCGCAGGGCCGCAACGCCTTCGTGCACGTCGGGCCCCGCCAGGTCGAGGAACTCGAGCGCGAGCGACGCGTCGAAGGCGGGCCCGGCGGCGCGCAGCCAGTTGTTGAGGGCGAGCTTCGTGTGGCGGATCGCCGGCTGGGAGCCTTCAGCGAGTCGTGACGCGATCTCGAGCGCGCGTGACTCCAGCTCGTCCTCGGCGACGCAGAGCGAGACGAGCCCGATGCGCTCTGCTTCGATCCCGTCCATCGGCTCGCAGAGGAGCAGGTGGTACTTCGCCTTTGCGAGACCGCAGAGCAGCGGCCAGACGAGCGCCGCGTGGTCGCCGGCGGCGACGCCCAGCTTCGTGTGGCCGTCGACGATCCGTGCAGCCGGGGTCGCGATCGAGATGTCGGCCAGCAGCCCGACGGCCAGGCCCGCGCCGACGGCCGGCCCGGTGATCGCCGACACGATCGGCTTGGAGCACCCGATCACGTTGTAGACGAGGTCGCGCGCCTCGGTGAAGACGCGAGCTCGCGCGCCGGCGTCATTCGCGATCTCGAGCACCAGGTCGAGGTCGCCGCCGGAGCTGAATGCTCCGTCCGCGCCACGCACGATCACCGCGCGCGTTTCGTCGTCCGTGTCGATCGTCTGCCAGACGGCCGCGAGCTCGCCGTGCATCGCGCCGCTGACCGCGTTCAGCTTTCCGGCTGCCCGCAGCGTCAGCCTCAGCACGTGCTGCGCCGGGCGATCCAGCTCGAGGCTCGGGTAGGCGGCGTAGGCGTCCACGTGAGGCTGACTCTAGACCGCGTTATGGTTGGCGCGTGTCCGAGGTCGAGACCACGCGCGACGGTTCAGTCCTGACGATCACGCTCAATCGCCCCGACGTCCTCAACGCACTCAACCGCGCGGTGCATGCGGGCCTTGCGGCGGGGCTGTTGGAGGCGAAGGATCCGGCGGTTCGCGCCGTCGTGATCACGGGAGCGGGACGCGGGTTCTGCGTCGGCCAGGATCTGCAGGAGTTCGGGTCCGGGGCCGGCGACGTCGCGCAAAACCTGCGCGACAACTATCACCGCAACGTGCTCGCGATTCGCGCGCTCGAGAAGCCCGTCATTGCGGCGGTCAACGGTGCCGCTGCGGGCGCCGGCATGTCGCTGGCACTTGCGTGCGACGCGCGAATCGCGGCCGACTCGGCCAGCTTCGTCCCGGCCTTCATCAAGATCGGGCTCGTTCCCGACTCGGGTGGGACATGGCTCGTGCGCCGGCTGCTCGGTGCCGCGCGCGCCTTCGAGTGGCTCACCACGGGCCGCCGGGTCGACGCGGAGGAGGCGCGAACCTGGGGGCTCGTCAACGAGGTCGTCCCGGCGGACGAGCTCCTGACGCGCGCGCGCGAGGTCGCGGAGCTCTTCGCTGCGATGCCGACGCGCGCCGTGTGGCACACCAAGCGGCTGCTCGATGCCGCGGAGGGCTCGACCTTCGAGGAACAGCTCGAGCTCGAGGCCAGGACACAGGCCGAGCTGACGAGAACACCGGACTTTGCCGAGGGGGTGGCGGCGTTCCTCGAGAAGCGTGACGCACGGTTCACCGGCGCGGAGGTCGACTGGCCGCACCCCATTCGGCTCGTCGTCAACGATGACCTGCAGCGCTGGCGGCTGACGGTCGCGCTGCGTTGGCTGCTCGCGCTCCCCCACCTGCTCGTGCTCACTCTCTGGACGTATCTCGCGATCCCGGTCGCGATCGTCAACTGGGTGATCGGCGTAGCGCGGGGCCGCCCGTCGACTCGGCTCCACTCCTGGGTGACGCGGCTCGTTCGCTACCAGGCGCACGTCTACGCGTACGTGTACTTCGTTGCCGATCCCTACCCGTCGTTCCGGGGGTGGTACGGCACGTATCCCGTCGACCTCGTCGTCGCTCCGGCCTCCGACCAGTCTCGGTGGAAGACCGGGTTCCGCCTACTGCTGGTTCTGCCCGCCTACGTGCTCACAACCGTGCTCGGCTACGTACTGGTGGTCGTGGCGTTTCTCGGCGCGCTGTACGCGCTCGTCACCGGGCGGTACCCCCGGGGCTTTCGCGACCTCAGCGCCTACTGCATCCGGTACCAGGCTCAGACTTACGCGTACCTCCTGCTTCTCACCGACCGCTACCCGACGCTCGCGAGCGGGAGCGGCTACCAGTTCGAGAGAGGAACGCGATGATCGACCAGCAACACGAGTCCCACCCGATCGGCCTGATCGTCGACGATGATCTGGAACGCAGCCGGCTCACCGTTTTCTTTCGCCTGCTGCTTGCGATTCCCCTGGCGATCTGGCTCGCGATCTGGGGCATCGCCGTGTACATCGCGGTGCTGATCGCCTGGTTCGTCGCGCTCTTCACGGGTCGCTTGCCAGAGGGCCTGCACGAGTTCATCGCCCGCTACCTGCGGGCGCTGACGCATCTGTCGTCGTACCTGCTCCTGCTCGCCAATCCCTGGCCGCCGTTCGGCGGCGCGCCCGGCGGCTATCCCGTCGACCTGCGCGTCGACCCGGCCGCGTCGCAGAGCCGGCTGACCGTCTTTTTCCGCCTGCTGCTCGCGATTCCGGCGCTGTTTCTCTGTTACGTCTTCCGGCTCGTGAACCAGGTGATCGCGTTTCTCGGCTGGTTCTACTGTCTCTTCACCGGGCACATGCACCGTGGCATGCGAGACATCAGCGCGTGGATGCTCCGGTACGAACTGCAGTCGTACGGCTACATCTTCCTGCTGACCGGGCGCTATCCGAGCCTGTCGGGCGCACCGACCGCCTAGCTACAGGGCCAGCGCCGCGAGCGCCGCGGCGATCGAGAGCGGCACGAGGACGAGGCCGAGCAGCGTGTAGCGGCGTACGCTCGGCCTCGCGCCGTGGCTGCGCGCAACGCGGAGCCAGAGGACAGCGGACAACGAACCGGTCACCGCGAGGTTCGGGCCGAGGTTGAGCCCGATCAGCAGAGCGCGGGAGTGGGCCGGCGTGTTCGCCGACAGCAGCATCGCCGCGGGCAGGTTGTTGATGGCGATCGCAGAGATCGCACCGGTCGCCGCAGTCTGCCAGCGGTCGAACGAGTTGACGAGGTGCTCTGGTCCGTGCCACCAGCGCCCGATGGAGCCGATTGCGACGGCGAGCAGGAAGAGGCCGATGAGCACGCGTGGGTCCGCGGTCGCGAACACGCGCGCACGCGGGATACGAGCGAGGAGCACGACGGCGACGCCGACAATGAGCACCGGCAACGCGGGCGACGCGAGCGCGAGCACGAGCACCGTCGAGACGGCCACCCCGGCGGCGCCGAGACCGGCGCGCGCACGCACAGGCTCAGGTGCCTGCCCGGCGGGATCGCCGAGGGCGCTCCAGAACGCGATGATCAGGATCAGCGTCGTCGTGACGACCGAAGCGACTGCGGCGGGCCACATGTGCGCGAGAAAGGTCGCCCCCGAGACGCGCCCGTGATGCAACACGATCAGATTCGTGAGGTTCGATCCAGGCAGGAAGAGCGACGCGGCGTTCGACATGAACACCGTTCCGTAGAGGAACGGTGCTTCGTCGATGCCGCGGTGCCGTGCGAGATGCAGCAGGACCGGAGTGAGAAAGAAGACGGACGTGTCGAGGTTGAGCACTGCGGTCACCACGGTGACGAGTCCAAGCGCTGCGACGAGGAGCACCCGCGGCGGAAGCGGCAGCTGTGAGAGCCGGGCTCCTGCGGCTGCGAACAGCCCGTCGCGCTCGGCGACGACGCCGACGAGCAGCAGGCCCGTGACGAGGGCGAAGGCAGGCCAGGCCTGCGAGGCAGCTGCGCCTACGCCGGCCAGCACAACGGTCGAGACTAGCCGAGAGTGCTCAGGATCTCGGGGGGCTTCGGCCAGCGGCCCTCACGCTGCTTCGAGAAGACGAGGGAGTCGTCGACGAAGACGTCGAACTGGCTCTTCTCTCCGGGTGCGATCTCGGCCGTGTGCCCGGATGCCTCGATGTCGGCTGCGAGACTCGCAGCCCGTTCGTCGTACCCGCTTCAGACGGGGCAGTAGAGAATGCGCGCGTGCGCCATTGGGCGTGATCTTACGCGCCGGCCGTGACCGGGGGCGCCATCCCCGGCGGTCCTTCGTCCGTCGGAGTGGCGTCGACGACGGGCAGGCCTGCCGCGAGCCAGGCGGCAAAGCCGCCGACGATGTCACCGGCGCGTGAGAAGCCGAGCTCGACGAGCGTCGCGGCTGCGAGGCTCGACGACTCGCCGTGGTCGCAGAGGACGAGGAGACGTTCACCGAGGCCGGGCGCATACGGGCTGCGCCAGCGGCTGTCGGGATCGAGTCGCCATTCCAGCACCGTGCGCGGGATGAGGAGCGAGCCGGGGACGATCTGGGCCGGCGCCGAGCGAACATCCACGATGCAGGCGCCTTCCTCGGCGGCCGCCCATGCGTTCGCGGGCTCGCACCGATCGATCCTTGCGCGCGCCGCCGCCAGCAGGTCGTCCAGCGTGCGCCGTTTCGTCACCGGGACCTCAGGCTCAGGGCTGCTTGTGCTCGAAGACGGTCTTCGTCCGTTTCTGATCGAGCTTGCGGATGACGAAGAGATCCTGCTCGGAGACCGCTCCGACGTAGCTCTTGACGAAGAACTGCGCCGAGCCGTCGGCCGGCCCGCACGTGACATACGTCTTTCCCTGCAGACGCTCGACCGCACAGAAGATGTGAGTGCCGCCCACCGTCGCGACGGTTCCGACCGATGCGTGGAAGGTCCCGCCCATGGTGGTCGGGCCCGGGTAGGTCCCACCGGAGCCGGACGGCTCGGGTTCGCGCTTGACCTGCGACGGTGTCGAGGACTGCGAGGCCTTGAGCACGAGCAGGGCCGTGTTCGCGACGGCGAAGCTGTAGCTCCCCGGACGAGGTGATTGGCCGGTGCCCTCGCCGCAGACGATCGTCGTGGGGCCGCCGGACGCGGAGACAGCGCAATGCAGCTTCGTGCCCGTCACCGTCATCTGCGCGCCAGGCCCGAGGCGCAGCAGGTGCACGGCCGAGCGGTCACCCGCCGACTCTGTGCCGCCTGCGACGGTCGCCGCGGCGAGCGCGGCAAGGACGCTCAGGCCTGCGGCACCGACGAGCCGGCGCACCGCGCGCGAGATCCGAGCAGGGGCCGCCGCCGTCATGCCTCGAAGCTACTGCAAATCGCGCTCGTGGCGGCGGTTTCCGGGAACGGGATTCGCAGCGGCGGTCTAGATCGTCTTGAACTGCTCGAACGGCTGGCGGCAGCTCTCGCACCAGCGGATCGAGCGGCACGGCGTCGGGCCGAAGATGTTCTCGAGCCGCGTCTCGGTCGACCCGCAGTAGGGACAGCGGAACGCCTTCGACTGCAGTTGCACGAGCGTCGTCGGCCCCGCGCTGCGCGGCGGTGGCGGCGCGAATCCGGCCGCGCGCAGCTTCTCGCGGCCGGACACAGTGATCCGGTCGGTCGACCACGAGCCGTCCATGATCACCGCGATCTCCGCTTTCGCGCCCAGTGCAGCGACGCTCGACTCCAGTGCGCGGGTCATCGCGTCGAGCGCCGGGCAGCCGAGAAACGTCGGGGTGAACTCGATGCGAACGCGATCCCCGTCGACCGTCACCTCGCGGATCACGCCGAGGTCGACGAGCGAGATGACCGGTATCTCGGGGTCGGGAATCTCATCGAGTGCGGCCCAAACGGCCTCGGTCGTCACCATTGCGCGCCCGGAATCGACCGCCGCACCTCGGTCATGGTGTCCCACAGGCCCGTCAGCTCCGGCAGGTGCGTGCCGCGTTCGATCGGGGCCACCGGCTCGAGACCGATGCGCCGCGCCAGCTCGGGTCGCTGTTTCGGCTCGAGCACGCCGAGCGCGAACGGCCACAGTTCCTCGACGGCGGCTCGGAACCGCGGCTCGTCGCGCAGGCGCGCCGCCCACAGCTCAGCGTGCAAGCGGTGATAGGTCTCTTCGCGGTCGATCTTCGTTGCCAGGCCCGCCAGTTCGGCGTCGTCCGACTGCATGAGGCCGTTGATGCGGATGCGGTCGGCCTCCTCGTAGAGGTAGCGGCGCGCGATCGTGTGCGCCCACTCGAGCAGATGCAGTTCGACGAGCGGCGCGCAGCGGTAGTCGTCCGGCTCGCGGTCGAACGCGAGCGTGTCGGCGTCGGTTTCGAGCTCCAGCCCGGCGAGCTCGTACAGCGCCCGCGCATGCCCGATCTCGTTCTGTGCGATCGACGAGAACGCGACGTCCTCCTCGAGCGTCGGCGCGATCCCGGTCCACTCCGAATCCCGCCAGCCGAGGATCAGCTCGTCGTCAGCGATCGACAGAAGGAGCGACGCCCGCGCGTTCACGTGCGATGCGCAACCTTTCCTTGATCGAGTAGCCGTCGACCCGGCGGTACTTGAGGTCGAACTCGTCGGCCCACTCGGTGATCGCATGAATCGACTCGCGCGGCACGAGCCACAACGCCTGCGACTCGCCGCGGCGGCCGTACTGCTCGCGGGCCCACGCGTCGGCGAACGCGGCATCCGGCGCCTCGACCGACCCCGCGTGCTGGAACGCCTGGCCCTGCCGCTCCTGGCGAAACACCTCGAACAGCACTAGCCCCTCCGCTCCGATGCCGGCGAAGCCGGCACCTGCGCTCTTTGTGAGCCTCCGGCAAGCCTACGACTCATGCCGCAAGAGCGTCGCGCACCCACTGCTCCTGCTCGAGGAAGCGGGCGCGGAAGGCGAGCCGGTCCTGCGAGCGGGGGCCGTGGCCGGTGACGACCGACCTGAGCTCCGCCCAGTCCGGTTCGGAGTACGCCCAGACACCGTCGTCGCCGCGGTGCAGGTTCGGGTCGGGGACGGTGAGACCGAGCTCCCAGATCTGCGGCACGTACCCCTCGAGGAACTGCTGCCGCGCCTCCTCGTTGCCCTGCGACTTGATCCGCCACACGTACATCGGATCCTCCTCGCTCGGGATCGGGTTGCCGTGGAACTGCATCAGCGGGCCCCACCACCGGTTGAGCGACTCCTGCACGAGCTCACGCTGGACGTCGGTGCCGGTCATCAGGGCGAGGATCACGTCCCGGCCGTGGAGGATGTGGAACGACTCCTCCCAGCAGATCTTCTTCATCACTCGTGCGTACGGCGCGTAGGAGCACTTGAGCAGCGCTTTCTGCGAGATGATCGCCGCCGCGTCGACGAGCCAGGCAATCACGCCGACGTCTCCCCAGGTCTTGGTCGGGTAATGGAAGACGTTGTGGAACTTGCTCTTGCCGGAGAGCAGGTCGGCGAACATCGCCGCCCGCGGCTTGCCGAGATCCTCGGCCACGCGGTAGAGCAGCTGTGCATGCCCGACCTCGTCCTGCACCTTCGCGGTCAGGGCCAGCTTCCGCTGCAGGGTCGGCGCCTTGAGGATCCACTCGCGTTCGGGGAGCACGCCCATCAGCTCGCTGTTCGCGTGCATCTCGATGAACTTGAGGAGCTTCTGCCGGTAGTCCCCCGGCAGCCAGTCCGTCGCCTCGACCTGCCCGCCGTCCTGCACGTGCGCCAGAAATTCCTGCGTCCGAGCGTCCACGCCGTGAGCCTCCCTACCGATCGTTAGGCTGGGATCATAGATGTCGTCGAGGCGTGAGGAGCTCACTCGGATCGCGGCGCGGCTCTTTGCCGAGCGTGGATACCCGGGCACGTCGCTCGCCGACCTGGCGGACGCGCTCGGCATGCAGAAGCCCTCGCTCTACCACCACATCGCATCGAAGGAAGACCTGCTCTGGGAGGTCGCCTGGGAGGGCGCCGAAGCCTTCCACGCAGGCCTCGACGGCGTCCCCGTGGACGCCCCCGCGACCGAACGCATCCGTCTGGCACTGCGGGCGCATCTCGCCGTCGTCGCCGGACAGCTCGATATCGCGACCGTCTTCGTGCGCGAGTGGCGCTACCTCGAGGGAGAGCGCCGCGACCGCTTCATCGCCGAGCGCCACCGGTACGAGGAGCGCATTCGCGCGCTCTACCGCGACGGGGTCGAGGGAAGCGAGCTGCGCACCGATCTCGATGTGGCGACCGCCGCGCTGCTCTTCCTCTCTGCGGCCAACTGGGCCTACACCTGGCTCCGCCCAGGTTCGAACACAGACCAGCTCGCCGACCGGCTCTACGCCACACTGCTCGACGGCATGCGCGGTTACGCGACCCCGGACTGAGCGAGTGCGAACCGGGCGCGAGTCCGCCACGTGCCGCCGGGCTCCTCCTCTTCGATCAGCGCGATCTCGTGCGCCCGAGCGGCGATCGGCAGGGCAGAGCTCGAGGTCGAGCGGCGTCTCGCTGATCGTGAGGTGCGGGATCACCTCGTCGAAGGCGCCCTCGTAGGGCGGGCACTCGGGCCAGCGCCGCCACACCGCCTCAGTCAGGGCGGCGAAGCGCTGGGCTGGAGCGGGGCGGAGCCAGACGTGGCCGTCCTCGAAGCATTCGAGGCTGTCGAGGGTGAACTCGAAGGCGGAGAAGTTCCCGAACAGCTCGCGAAGCGCACTTTCTTCGACCGCCTCCGGCGACACGAAGGGAAACAGGATCGTGATGTGGGCGGGCACGCCGCGCGCCGCCGACCAGTCGTGCTCGAGCCGGATCGCTCCCACGGCGGGCTCGGCCTCTGGCACGGGAGCGATCAGAGCGGTGCGGCGTGGCATGCTCGCAAGCGTGAAGCGCGCCCTCCTGATCGTCAACCCGTACTCGACGCATGTCACGGGCGCCCGGATCACCGAGGTCGAGAACGCGCTCCGCGAGCGGATCGAACTGCGGACCGAGTTCACCCAGCGTCCCGGGCACGCCACCGAGCTGGCGGCCGACGGAGCAGCGTCGGACGTCGACGCGATCCTCGTCTTCTCGGGCGACGGCACCTACAACGAGGCGCTGAACGGCGCCGATGGTGAGGTTCCGTTCGGGTTCCTGCCGGGCGGAGGCACGAGTGTCCTGCCGCGCGCGCTCGGCGTTCCTCGCGATCCGGTGGAAGCCGCTCGTGCCGCCGGCGCGGCGATCGCCGGCTCGCGGCTGCGCCGGATCTCGCTGGGATCGGTGAACGGCCGACGCTTCTGCTTCTCGGCCGGGGTCGGGTTCGATGCGGAGGCCGTTCGCCGGCTCGATGCTCTGGGGCGCGCGCCCGGCGGTGCCCGCCCGGGCGACCTCGCGTTCATGCGCGCGATCGGAAAGATGATCCTCGAACGGCACGGCCGGTGGAGCCCAGAGCTCGAGATCGAGGGAGTGGGACGCGCCGCGTTCGTGCTCGTTGCGAACTGTGACCCGTATTCGTACGTCGGCTCGGTGCCGTTGCGGATCGCCCCTGGAGCGCGCTTCGAAGCCGGCATCGATTTCGTCGCGCCGTCCCGCGTGCGTGCGCGCGATGTGCCGGTCATCCTCTCGTGGATCGTGCGCGGGAACGGCTACGCCGACTGGGTGATGACCGGGCACGATCTCGATCGGATCCAGGTCCGGTGCGACCGGCCGCTGCCGGTTCAGGCAGACGGCGAGGACCTCGGCGACTTCGACAACGTCGTTTTCGAGGCAAGGCGCGATGCGGTTTCCGTGCTGGTGTAGCGGCCTCAGGTAGCTTCCGCGACGCATGGCCTCCATCGACGCCCTGCGGCACACCACGAGCCTGGCAGAGAGCGAGCTCCTCGAGCTGTACCGCCGCATGGTGCTGCTGCGCACCTTCGACGAGCGTGCCGTCGTGTACCAGCGCCAGGGACGCATCGGCACCTACGCGATCGCCTGGGGCCACGAGGCGATTCAGGCCGGCGCGACGTTCGCGCTCGGCGACGACGACTGGATCTTTCCGTCGTATCGTGAGGGCGCGATCGGGCTCGTGCGCGGCATGCCCGCAGAGACGATTCTCCAGTGGTGGCGCGGGCATCCGTCCGGCTGGTGGAGCCCGGCCGACTGGAACATCGCGTCGATCTGCGTCCCGATCGCGACACACGTGCCCCACGCCGCCGGGTTGGCCTGGGGGAAGAAGCTGCGCGGCGAGAAGGTCGTCGCAATGGCGTTCTTCGGCGACGGTGCGACGAGCGAGGGCGCATTCCACGAGGGCGTGAACCTCGCCGCCGTGATGAACGCGCCCGCCGTGTTCGTGTGCAACAACAACCAGTGGGCGATCTCGACGCCGATCGAGGCGCAGACCCGTGCTGAGACGCTCGCGGACAAGGCTGTCGGTTACGGCATCCCGGGGGTGCGGGTCGACGGCCTCGACGTGCTCGCCGTTTACGAAGCGGCCCGCGAGGCCGTCGAGCGGGCTCGGTCCGGTGGCGGGCCGACCTTGATCGAGGCCGTTCACTACCGCGCGGCCCCGCACGGCACCGCAGACGACCCACGCGCGTACATCGATCTTGCGCGCGTCGAGGAGGAGCGCGCGAACGAGTGCGTCGGCAGGTACGAGCGTTTCCTGCGCGATGCGGGCCTTCTCAACGAACAGCTCGTTGCATCAATGCGCTCGGACGCCGAAGACCTGATGCGCGCGGGGATCGCCGCGGCCGAAGCCGAGCCGCCGCCCGATCCCGAACTGTTGTTCACGCGGGCCTATGTCGATCCTCCGCCGAACCTTCGCCATGGCTGACCTGACGCTCGTCGAGGCTGTGAACGACGCGCTCCACACGGAGCTCGCACGTGACGACAACGTGCTTGTGCTCGGCGAGGACGTCGGCCGTGCCGGCGGCGTCTTCCGTGCCACGGCCGGGCTGCTCGACCGGTTCGGCGCGGACCGGTGCGTCGACACTCCGCTCGCCGAGGCCGGAATGCTGGGTGCCGCAGTCGGATTGTGCATGGCGGGCTGGCGTCCGGTGGTCGAGATGCAGTACGACGCGTTCTCCTACCCGTGCCTCGACCAGCTGATCACGCACGTCGGCCGCTATCACTGGCGCACGAGCGGCCGGATGGAGTTTCCGATCACGATCCGCATGCCGTACGGCGGCGGTGTCCGCGCCCCCGAGCTGCACGACGATTCGCCGGAGACGTACTACGTGCACACACCCGGGATCAAGGTCGCGATTCCGTCCACTCCGGCCGATGCAAAAGGACTGCTTGCTGCGGCGATCCGCGATCCCGACCCGGTCGTGATCTTCGAGCCGAAGTTCGTCTATCGCACCGCGCGTGGCGAGGTGCCGGAAGGCGAGCACGTGGTGCCGCTCGGGCAGGCGCGGATCGCGCGAGAGGGCACCGATGTGACGTTGATCGCGTACGGCGCGATGGTGCCGGTTTGCGAACGAGCGGCCGCCGAGCTCGCCGGCGAGGCGTCGTGTGAGGTCGTCGACATCCGGTCGCTTCGGCCACTCGACGAGCAGACGATTCTCAGGTCTGTCGCGAAGACGGGTCGCGTCGTGATCGTGCACGAGGCACCTCGCACGGTCGGCTTCGGCGCCGAGCTCGCGGCGATCATCGCCGAGAAGGCCATCTTCGATTTGCAAGGCCCGGTGCTGCGCGTGACGGGCTTCGACGTTCCGTACCCGTACTGGACGATCGAGGACTCCTACGTCCCCTCCGTCGCACGTGTCGCCGCTGCCGTGCGCACCTTCCTGTGATCCCGCTCCGGCGCCGGCGAAGCCGGCACCTTCGCTCCTGGGCGGCTCCGTCGAGCCTACGCCGCTTGACTCCGCTCCGGCGCCGGCGAAGCCGGCACCTTCGCTCCTGGGCGGCTCCGTCGAGCCTACGCCGCTTGACTCCGCTCCGGCGCCGGCGAAGCCGGCACCTGCGCTCCTGGGCGGCTCCGTCGAGCCTACGCCGCTTGACTCCGCTCCGGCGCCGGCGAAGCCGGCACCTTCGCTCCTTGGCGGCTCCGTCGAGCCTACGCCGCTGACCCCGCGCCTTCGGCTCTGGCTCGAGCGCGACCGACGCGGCGCCGGGTATCACCTGCGTGACGCGGCGACCGGTGAGCGTGTGGCGTGGGAGGACCCGCGCGTGCGCGTGGTGCCCGTCGCCGGGGTGTCGTTCCGGCCCGAGGCGGTCGCCGACGCGTCGTTCGACCCGGGCCGGCGCCTCGCGCTCGTTCCCGAGCCCACGAACGAGCATGATCCGAACGCCGTGGCCGTCTGGAACGAGGACAGCACGCTCCAGGCGGGGTACGTTCCGCGCGACGTGGCCCCGCTCCTGGACGGGAGCGAGCAGGCCGTGTCGCTCTGGCGCGCCGGCGAGGGCCTGCGCATCCTGCTCGTTCCCGCGGACGCCTGGATCGGACGGCCGCGCAGGTAGCCTCGGCGCCGTGCCGTACGAGTTCAAGCTGCCCGACCTGGGCGAAGGGCTGACCGAGGGAGAGGTCGCGCGCTGGCTGGTCGCGGAAGGTGACGAGATCGCCGAGGACCAACCGCTCGTCGAGATCCAGACCGACAAGACCACCGTCGAGATCCCATCGCCTGCGGCGGGGACCGTGACGAGCATCCATGCAGCCGAAGGTGACGTCGTCCCCGTCGGGACGGTTCTCGTCGTGATCGACGGCGGTGCCGCTCAGACAGCCGTGTCTCCGCCGGCCGCGTCCGCACCGGCCATGACCCGGGGTCAGACCCCGGACGTGTCTGAACGGGACACGGCCGCTCCACGGGTGCAGGCGACGCCGCTCGTCCGGCGGATCGCGGAGGAGCTCGGTGTGCCCCTCGAGTCGGTTGCTCCGACCGGGCCCGGCGGGCGGATCACCGAGGACGACGTGCGCGCCGCCGCGGCGCCGCGCACGTCGACGACGGAGGGTCGCCGCGAGAAGGTGCGCGGTGTCCGCCGCCAGATCGTCGAGCACCTGACGCGCGCCCACGGTGAGGTGCCCGCGGTCACGTACGTCGAGGAGTGCGACTTCTCCAACGTCGATCTGGCGCGGCTCCTCCCGACCGTGCTCCAGGCGACCGCGCTCTCGCTCCAGGAGTATCCCGAGCTCAACGCGCGCCTCGAGGACGACGAGATCGTCTATCTCGACCGCTACGACCTCGGCATCGCGGTGCAGACCGAGCAGGGGCTCGTCGTGCCGGTCGTCCGGGGCTGCGCCGAACGCAGTCTCGACGAGCTGCGCGAGGACATCGACGATCTCGCAGAGAGGGCACGGGCGGGAAAGCTCCAGGCGGCGGAGCTGCGAGGCTCGACGTTCACGGTGACGAGCGCCGGCAAGCTCGCCGGGCTCTTCGTGACGCCGCTCGTCAACCATCCCGAGGTCGGCATTCTCGGCGTCCATCGCATCGGGCCCCGCCCGGTCGTGCGTGACGGTGAGATCGTCGTGCGCGCCATGGGGAACATCAGCGTCACGTTCGACCACCGGGTCGTCGACGGCGCGCGGGCTGCGCAGTTCACCCTCGCAGTGATCGCCCGGCTGGAGGCTTGAGGCGGCGGGAACGTACACTCGTGGTCGTGGGGGACTGGTACACGATCGGGATCTTCGTGGGGCTCGGGACGGCACTCGGCCTTGCCGCTACGGCCGTCTTTCGGCGTGCGCTGGTCGGTCTCGTCATCGGCGCGGTGATCGCGGTCGCGCTCGCCTTTGCCTTCAGCGGTTGGGAACAGGCGGTGGGCGGGGCTGTCGGCGCGGCATGCGGCGCGCTCGGCTCGGCGCCCCTGGTCGCAGGCGCATTGCGGCGTGGCGGGACGCGCGGCGGCACGTCGATCCTGCTCTGCATCGTTGCGCTCGTCGGTGCCGCGCTCGCCTTCATTCCAGCGGTCGGCTATCTCGAGGCCGTCGTCGTGCCGATCCTCGGTGCGCGCGTGCGTCGCCGCTCGCCTGAAACTCACGCCGGTCTGCGCACCCTCGCGCGGGACTGAATGGCGGCGCCGAAACCCGTCGTGCTGGTCGTGATCGACGGTCTCACGCCGTCGATGTTCGAGAGCGCTGACGCTCCTGCGCTGCGCTTCCTCGCCGAGCACGGGGAATACCGTCGTGCAGCCTCGACCTTCCCGTCGCTCACACCGGTATGCCTGTCCTCGATCGCGACGGGATCGCATCCCGACGTCCACCACATCCCGCATCTCGTCTGGTGGAACCGCGCCGAGCAGCGCATCGTCGAATACGGCTCGTCGTTCGGTGCTGTCTGGGCGGCGGGCCTCGCGCGATCGCTGCGCGACACGATCATCGACCTCAATCTGCGCCACCTCTCGAAGGACGCCGAGACGATCTACGAGGCGCTCGAGGACAGCGGCCTGACGACCGCGGCGATCAACATCACGTGCTACCGCGGCCGCACCCGCCACCTGCCGACGATCCCGGGCGTGCCGGCCGTCTATGGGCCGAAGCGGTTCTTCTGGTACTCCCTCTACGAGAGCGACCGCACCGGCTCGCCGATCGCCGTCCGCAATCGTGCGCTCGGCTCGATCGACGCGTATGCCGCGTCGGTCGGACGCTGGCTCGTGACCCGTGACGGCTTCGACCTCCTCGTCTACTACCTGCCCGACTACGACTACGCGTCGCACGCCGCGGGTCCTGACAGCGCTCACGAGGCGCTTGCACGAAGCGACGCGGCGATCGCGGTCCTGATGGATGCAGCGGGCGGCCCGGACGCGTTCCTCGAACGCTATGCCGTTGTGGTGTGCTCCGACCACGGCCAGTCGCGGGTGGAGAACGTCGCGAGCCTCGATGCGGGCGGTGATCTCGTGACGGCCTCGAACCGGGCGGCAATGGTCTACACCGCACGCGCGCGCGAGGTGGCCGAACGGCTCGACGCGCAACCCTCCGCAGGGATCGTGCTCTTCCGAGAGGACGGGCGCATGGTTGTGCGTAGGGACGGCGACGAGGATGAGGGACTGCTCGACGACATGCCGGATGGAAGGGCGCGCGCCGCCGCCGCAATCGCGAATCCCAACGCCGGTGAGGTGATCGTCTCGGCCGCACCCGGTTGGGAGTTCGTCGATCTCGCCGGGCGCCACCACTCCGGCGGCGGCAGCCACGGCTCGCTGGAGACCGCGGACTCCGAGGTGCCGATGCTGACCGTTGGGCTGGGACCGCCGCCGCCTTCGATCACCGGGATCAAGGAGCTCGTCGCCGCGCACTTCGGTGTGCCGGTCCGTCGTGCGATCTGACTGGGTCGATCGCCAGCTTTGCGCCCGGGGCATCTTCGATCCGCGCGTGCTCGAGGCGATGCGCGGTGTCCCACGCGAGTCGTTCGTGCCGGTCGAGGCAAGGGCGCGAGCATACGACGATGCCGCCCTCGCGCTCGGCCACGGCCAGACGATCTCGCAGCCGTACGTCGTCGCGCTGATCTGTCAGGCGCTCTCGCTCCAGGGCGATGAGCTGGTGCTGGACGTGGGAACCGGCTCCGGGTATCAGGCCGCGGTGCTCGACGAGCTCGCCGGACGGGTCGTCTCGGTCGAACGGATCCCGGAGCTTGCCGAGCAGGCCCGCGGCAACCTCGCGGCAACCGGGCACGGCGGCGTGGAAGTCCTCGTCGGCGACGGCTCGCTCGGGGTGCCGCGCCGGGCTCCGTTCGCGGCGATCGCGGTGGCGGCAGCGGCTGCCGAGCTGCCGGAGGCGCTGCTCGAGCAGCTCACGTCCGGCGGCCGGCTCGTCCTGCCGCTCGGCCGCGAGCTGGTGCGGGTCACGGAGGCGGACGGCCGGTGGCGGATGGAGCGCCTGGCTCCGGTGCGGTTCGTGCCGCTCGTCGCGGGTTTGCCAGGTTGACCGGCGCCGCCGCTCCCAGAACACTGATCGCTGCGTCGTGCGCTAGCCTCGCGCCAGTGTCCGTCTCCTCGCGCACGACTGCCGCGCTCCGGCGGCGGGCAAACTGGGTTCAGCTTGCTCAATTCGGTGCCGTCGGCGTCACCGGCTATGTCATCAACCTGGTGGTGTTCGCCGCGTTGCTCGGCTGGGGCGCGCATATTGCGGCCGCGATCTCCTTCGTGGTCGCGGCGGCCAGCAACTACTGGTGGAACCGGCACTGGACGTTCGCGCGGCAGCAGGGCAACTTCGGCGCTCAGGGCGCACGCTTCCTGGTCGTGTCGCTGCTCGCGTTCGCGGTGAACCAGCTCTGGCTCGTCCTCTTCATCGACGTCCTCGACTGGCGGAAGGTTCTCTCGCAGGCGATCGCGATCATTCTCGTCACGCCGCTCAACTTCCTGGGCAACAAGCTCTGGTCCTTCCGCAAGTGAGAATCGCCGCAGTCCTCGCGCTCGCGCTCGCGCTCGTACCGGCGGCGCACGCCGGGACGTCCACGACGGTCCCGACGCAGCAGATCCCAGCCGCAGAGTCGCAGCGATCGACGAGCGGTGAGGTGATCCAGAACTTTCTCGCGTACCCGAAGGTTGCGGCCTGGCTCAAGCGGTATCCGCCGAACCCGGTGACGAATGCGACCTTTGCGCAGGGCGTCTGGACGGTCGGTGTCTGGTCGGGCAAGGCGGGTGAGATCGCGACCGGCAAGGTCGACGACGCCACAGCCTCGGTCACCGAGGCGTGGACCGGCCCCCAGGTCGCTTGGAAGATGG
This sequence comes from uncultured Thermoleophilia bacterium, assembly GCA_963806025.1. Classification (GTDB taxonomy): domain Bacteria; phylum Actinomycetota; class Thermoleophilia; order Gaiellales; family Gaiellaceae; genus PALSA-600. The sequence goes on from CAWDWI010000004.1 coordinate 342,920, forward strand.
CCCGCGGCTACAAAGGCGCATTCGGCGGCGCGAAGATCAACAGCGCCTGGGTGTGGCTGTCGTTCTGTGGGCTGTTCCTCCTCGGGCTGGTCGATTGGCGACGCCTTCTGTCTGTTCGCAACGTCGACCTCCTCGTCCTGATCTCGTTCACGGTGTCGCTCTGGTTCTTCAACCGGGGCAATGTCTTCGCGGCGATGCCGCTCGCGTATCCGCCGCTCGTCTGGCTGCTCGTGCGCTGCGTGTGGATCGCGCGATCGGACCGACCGTCGCGCGGCGCGCCGGTCTGGCCGGTCTGGGTACTGGCCGCAGCGACGGTCTTTGTCGCCGGCTTCCGCGTCGGCCTGAACGTTCGCGCATCGAACGTGATCGACGTCGGGTATTCGGGTGTCATCGGCGCCGATCGCATCGCGCACGGGCAGAGCCCGTACGGTCACTTCCCGGTCGAGGACGACCGCCCCAAGTGCGGTCCGGCCGACGCCGACGGCGAGGTGCGAGACCGCATCCAGACGAACGGCAGGTGCGAGAACGCGAACCCGTACGGAGATACGTACGGACCGGTGTCGTACATCGCGTACCTGCCCGGCTATGCGATCTTCGGCTGGAGCGGCCAGTGGGACTCCCTGCCCGCCGTGCATTTCACCTCGATCCTCTTCGACCTGCTCGCCATCGTCGGGCTGGCGCTCGTCGGCCGCCGGTTCGGCGGGCCTCGACTCGCGGCCACGCTCGCGTTTGCGTGGGTGGCATGGCCGTTCACGCAATACGCGTCGAGCTCGAACACGAACGACGCGATCGCTCCGGCACTGCTGATCTGGGGCTTTCTCGCGCTCACGACCCCCGTCGCACGCGGTGCCGCCGTCGCGGTCTCGGGCTGGACGAAGTTCGCGTCGCTGTTGCTCTTGCCTCTCTGGCTCGGTTATCCGGAGGCCCGGCGCGGACGTGCTCTCGCGGTGCTCGGGTTCGCAGTCACCACCGTGCTCGTCTTCTTCGTCCTCTTTCTCGAACCGTCCCCGTGGCACGCCGCACGTGTCTTCTACGACCGCACCGTCGGCTACCAGATCGACCGCGACTCACCGTTCTCGCTCTGGGATTGGGGGCAGTACCACGCCAAGGGCCTGCCCAACCTGCGGATCGTGCAGCGGGTGCTCGAGGTGCTGCTCGTCGTGGGATCCCTCTCGCTCGCGTGGGTACCGCGGCGGCGGTCGCCGCTGCGTATGGCGGCCCTCACGGGAGCAGTGCTCGTCGGCTTCGAGCTCGTCTTGACGCACTGGTTCTACCTCTACCTGCCGTGGTTCTTCCCGTTCATCGCGCTTGCACTGATCGGCCCGCTGCCGGGAGACGCGCAGGACAAGGAAGACGAAGAGGACGAGGTCGTTGACGCGCCGGTTCCGGCCCTCGGCTGAGGCCCTCGCCGCCGCCGGCCTGTTCCTCGCCTGCTTCGGGCTCGTCCACCGGTGGTTCTGGGCGCACGGCCAGCTCGTCGACTGGCCGACCTACCGCAACTACGGGGACGCGATCCTGCACCACGGCCGCATTCCGTACCGCGACTTCGCGGTCGAGTACCCACCAGGCGCACTGCCGCCGTTCATCGCCGCCGCGCCCTTCGCCGACTACGCCGGCGCCTTCGCGTGGCTCATGGCGGCCTGCGGCGTCGCGCTGGTGTTCGTGGTCGCTTCCGTCCGGCCGGCAGCCGCGTTCTTCGTCGCGCTCGCTCCGGTGCTGGCAGGCTCACTGATCCTCAGCCGTTTCGACCTCTGGCCGGCGCTGCTCGCGACGGCCGCAATCGTTGCGCTGCTCGCCGAGCGCCACCGGCTCGGTTGGGGCCTGCTCGGTGCGGCGGTGGCCGCGAAGCTCTGGCCGCTGGTCATCGTGCCGCTCGCGCTCGTCTGGTCGATCCGGCGCGGGCGCGGCTGGTCGGCGCTCGCGGGTGCCGTTGTGGTCGCCGCCATCTTCCTGCCCTTCGTCCTGCTCTCGCCCCACGGTGTCTGGTCGAGCCTGCGAGGGCAGGCGTCGCGTCCGCTGCAGATCGAAAGCCTCGGTGCGTCGCTCTTCATGACGTTCAGCCACCCCGTCGTGATCTCTTCGCACGGCTCGCAGAACGTCGACGGGCACGGCGGCGTCGGGACCACATTCACCGTGTTGCAGATCGTCGTGCTCATCGCGCTGTGGGTCGCATTCGCGCGCGGGCAGGCGACCGGGGACCGGTTCGTGCGCTATTCCGCCGCTGCGGTGTGCGCGTTCATCGCGTTCGGCAAGGTCCTCTCTCCGCAGTTCCTGCTGTGGCTTGTGCCGCTCGTGCCACTTGTGCGCGGTCGGCGCGGGTTGGCGGCGACGGTGCTCCTGACGCTCGCGCTCGTCCTGACCCAGGTGTGGTTCCCGCAGCGGTACTGGGGCTACGCCGACTGGTACCGCCTCGCCGGAGTCGTCTTCGCGCGCGACCTCGTGCTCGTCGTCCTCCTGGCGGTGCTCGTGCTCCCGCTCAGGTCCGTTCGCCTGCCGGCCGGTTAGTCGACCTCGACCCGCACGGCCGTGCACGATGTCGCGCGGCCCTCTGCCGTGCAGGCGACAAGAACTCCTTCGATGCGAACGTCCCGGGTCGCCGGTTCGAGCCGAGCGGGCATTCCCGTGAGGAATCGCTTCAGCGCGTTGTGCTCGTCGCTTCCGATCACCGAGTCGTGCGGGCCCGTCATGCCGGCATCCGTGATCGCGGCGGTGCCGCCGGCGAGCACGCGCGCATCGTTCGTCTGGACGTGGGTGTGCGTTCCGAGGACGGCGGTGACGCGACCGTCGAGATAGCGCGCGAGCGCCACCTTCTCGCTCGTCGCCTCCGCATGGAAGTCGACGATCACGATCGACGTCGAACGTCGAGCGTCTGCGACGAGGCGGTCGGCTGCGAGGAACGGGTTCTCGAACGGTTGGAGCGAGAAGATGCCGAGCAGGTTGATCACTGCGACTCCGTCGTGCACTGCGAGGCCGACTCCGGGCGTCTGCGGCGACAGGTTCGCCGGGCGAAGCACACGATCGGTCCCCGAGAGGTATGGCGCGAACCCTTGCTGGCCCCACACCCAGTTTCCGAGGGTGACGACGTCGGCGCCGCTCGCGAGGAGCTTGTCGGCGAGCTTTGCGGTGATCCCGCGGCCGGAGGCGGCGTTCTCGCCGTTGACGATGCAGAAATCCGCTTCGAGCTCCTGCCGGAGCGACGGCAAGCGCGACTCGATCGCCCGCCGCCCGGGCGCGCCGAACACGTCGGCGACGAACAGGATGTTCAAAGCGCGACCTTTCTAGCTCACGGAGAGCGTCGCCGAGGGATGTACCTCGATCACGACGTGGTTCCCCGAATCATTCGTGTACCGAGCGAGCGCCTGGTGCTCGACAGGTGTGAAGTCGACGACGGAGCCGAGCTTCGAACCGGCCGAGGTCACCGACGAGCCGACCACGAGCGACGGATCGACCCGGACGTGCGAGACGGAGACGACGAGTGACGGCGCTCCGGTCGGCTGGATGTCGATCTGCGAGCCGTAGACACGATCGTTCAGCACGACGTCGTCGATGGCGACGATCGTTCCGTCGACCGGCGCGTACACGTCGGTGCCTGCGGGAGCGCCGACATCGATCGAGGACGAGCCGGGGCCGAGGCCGCCGGGGAGCTGGTACCAGCGCGGCCGGCCGGAGGAACCGCCGACGACCGAGTGCAGGACGCGCTTCAAGAGGCCTTCGTTCGCCTGTGTGCCGACCGGCGAGAGCGCGAGCGAGCCTTCACTGCCGCCCTGGAACCCGATCGCAGTCACGCGCGACTGGCTGACCGGCAGCTGGAGGTGGAGCACGCCCAGGCGGGCGACGATCTCGGGCAGTGGCGGGCCGGCCGGCAGGAGCCGTGCGGCGCTCGCCGGAGGAGGGGCCGCCGGGGTGGCTGTGCCGGAGCCGCCGAACGCGGACAGGAGGAGCGTCACGACGCCCACCACGAGCACGGCGATCAGAACGGCGAGGCGGCGGCGGCGCCGCTCGCGGTCGAGGTGGCGGCTTCGTGTCCTGCGGGCACGCCGGTTGGGCGCCGGAGGCGACATCGAGGGCACGGTAGCGCACGGTTCCGGGGCTTTCAATGCGAGGGAGCCGTCTGCCGGGAACGGCCAGTCCCAGTCCGGAGGGCGAAGCGCGACCACCCGGGCGGTAGCATCGGCTCTGTGAGCACGGACGGGCGCACCCCGCGCATCGAGGTTCCGCGCTGGATTCAGCTCGTCGGGCTGCCCGTACTGCTGGTGCTCGCGTGGGTGGTTGCGACGGCTGCCGGTCACATCGTCTTCCTGTTCCTGGTCGCGGCGCTGGTCGCCCTGCTGCTCGACCCGATCGTCAGGGGCCTCCAGCGGGCCCGCTTGCCGCGCGGCCTGTCGGTCGCTCTGGTGTACCTGACCTTCTTTGCGGTGGTGGTGGTCGTCATCGTGGCAGTGGCGACCGCGGTCGTGGGGCAGACGAAGACCGCGGCCGACAGGTTCAACGCGTACTTCACGAATCGTCACGGCGCCGCCGGACAGACGTCCGCAGACCGCGACGTCGACCGCCTTCAGGTGTGGCTCGACACACATCACCTTCAGTCGGTGCATGTCGAAAAGCGCGGCCACAAGCTCGTCCGCCAGATCCAGCAACGGGATGTCGGCAAGTACACGCACAAGATCGTCACGTTCGTCGAGGGCGCGGCGATCTCGATCGGCAAGACGCTGTTCTCTCTGGTGCTGCTGATCGTCGTGTCGGTCTACATGCTGCTCGACATGGAGCGCTTCGGCCGCGCGATCGACCGGCGCTATCCGCCTCGACCGGGCGAAGACACGCTGCTGCGCAGCATGGAGCACGCACTCGCGTCGTATGTACGCGGGCAGGCACTCCTCTCGCTGATCATCGGCGCGAGTGCCGGGTTCGGTCTCTGGGTGCTCGCCGCGCTCGGCCTGTTGCCGCACGCCCAGCAGTACGCGTTGCTCTTCGGTGTCGTCGTCGCGATCACCGAAGTCATTCCCTATCTCGGGCCGTGGCTCGGCGCAATTCCACCGCTCGCCTACGCTCTCGTCGTTCATCCGATCTCGGCCGTGTGGGTGGCACTGCTCTTCCTCGGTATCCACCAGGTCGAGGGACATGTCGTGGTGCCGAACGTGATGGGCAACGCGCTGCGGCTCCACCCGCTGCTCGTGATCTTCGGCCTCGCGGCCGGTGCCGAGGTCTATGGGCTCGTGGGCGCGCTGATCGCCTTGCCGCTCCTCGCGGTCGGCCGCGCGATCTGGGAGTTCTTCGCCGACCGGATCAAGCTCGAGCCCTGGTCGGGGGAGGACGTCCCGGTGGAAGTGGAGCTGGCCAAGACGCGTACCCTTCGACCGTGAGCTCCTTTCCGATCACCCGCCTGCGCCGGCTGCGCAGGACAGGGCAGCTACGGGACCTCGTGCGGGAGACCTCCTTGACGGTCGACGACCTCGTGATGCCGCTCTTCGTTGCCCCCGAGGCGCTGCCGAACGAGCGTCTGCCGGGGCTCGAGCGCCACACTGTCGAGTCGATCGTGCGTGAGTGCGGCGAGCTGGCCGCGCTGGGTCTCAGGTCGGTGATCCTGTTCGGCCTGCCGGAGGAGAAGGACGACGAGGGGTCAGGTGCCTGGATCGAGGACGGTGTCGTCCAACAGGCGCTGCGCGCGCTCCGGCCGCGTTTCCCGGAACTCGTGCTCCTCACCGATGTGTGCCTGTGCGAGTACACGAGTCACGGCCATTGCGGCGTGATCGGTTCCGACGGTGAGGTCGACAACGACTCGTCGCTCGAGCTGATCGCGCGCGTGGCGGTCTCGCACGTGGAGGCGGGCGCTGACGTCGTCTGTCCGAGCGACATGATGGACGGCCGCGTCGCTGCGATCCGCGAGCAGTTGCCCCAGACGCCGATCATCGCCTACTCGGCCAAGTACGCGTCGGCGTTCTACGGGCCCTTCCGTGAAGTCGCCGACTCCGCACCTGCCTTCGGCGACCGTCGCGGGTACCAGATGGACCCGGGGAACGTGCGCGAGGCGCTCCGCGAATGCGAGCAGGACATCGCCGAAGGCGCGGACATGCTGATGGTCAAACCGGCCCTCCCGTACCTGGATGTGCTCAGGGCCGTGCGCGATCGCTTCGATCTGCCGTTGGCCGCCTACAACGTGTCGGGCGAGTACGCGATGGTCAAGGCCGCCGCCGCCGCCGGCGACCTGGACGAGCGGGCCGCGGCGATCGAGTCGCTCACGTCGATCCGGCGTGCGGGCGCCGATCTCGTGCTCACGTACTGGGCCAAAGAGTTCGCGCAGTGGGCGCGGGACTGATCAGCTCCCCGCTCTGGCACCGGGCGAAGAAGGTGATCCCGGGCGGCGTGAACTCACCGGTCCGCTCGATGCGGGGCGTCGGGCTCGATGAGCCGTTCTTCGTCGAGCGCGGCGAGGGCGCCTTCATCGAGACCGCCGACGGCCGCAAGCTGCTCGATTGGGTGCAGTCGTGGGGACCGCTCATCTTCGGTCACGCTGACGCGGAAACCGTCGAGGCCGTTCGTGACGCAGCGCTCGAGGGGACGACGTTCGGCGCTCCGACCGAGCGTGAGGTAGAGCTCGCCGCGGAGATCGCCGATGCTGTTCCGTCGGTCGAGCGGGTGCGCCTCGTTTCCTCGGGAACCGAGGCGGCGATGTCCGCCGTGCGGCTCGCGCGGGGATTCACCCGCCGTGACCGGGTGATCAAGTTCTCGGGCTGCTATCACGGCCACGCCGACCAGTTCCTCGCGGATGCGGGGTCCGGTCTCGCAACGCTCGGCATACCGGCATCGCCCGGGGTACCGACCGGCGTCACCGCGGACACGATCGTCTGTGACTACAACGATGTCGACGGTGTCGCCGTCGCGGTCGAGCGGTTCGGCGAGGGTCTCGCGGCGATCATCGTCGAGCCGATCGCCGGCAACATGGGCTGTGTCCCGCCGGCCGACGGCTTCCTGGAGGCGCTCCGCCTGCTCTGCGACGCAACCGGCGCGCTCCTCATCTTCGACGAGGTGATCACCGGCTTCCGGGTGGCGCGCGGCGGCGCCCAGGAGCGGCTGGGGATCGTGCCCGACCTGACCGTGCTGGGAAAGATCGTCGGTGGGGGCCTCCCGCTTGCCGCCTTCGGCGGCCGAAGCGAGGTGATGGACCAGCTCGCGCCGGGCGGATCCGTCTACCAGGCGGGCACGCTGAGCGGCAACCCGCTGGCGACCGCCGCCGGGATCACGGTGCTGCGGCGCCTGCGAGACCCTGATGTCTATGCCGAGCTCGAGCGTCGCTCAGCGCGCCTCGCCGCCGGCCTCACCCCGTTCGGCCGTGTGCAAGGGGTCGGTGCGATGCTCACGCTGTTCGCGGGCCGCACCGAGCCGGTCGAGCGCTTCACCGAGCTCGACACCGAGCTCTACGGCGCGCTCTTCCGGGGGCTGCTCGAGCGGGGGGTCTACGTCGCGCCCAGCCAGTACGAATGCCTCTTCCCCTCGCTCGCCCATGGGGACGAGGAGATCGATGCGACGATTGACGCGGTTTCGTCTTTCTTCGAAAGCCGAGACCGCTAGTGGAGGTGTTCGAAGCGATTGCAGAGGGAGCGCAGAGCGAGAGCCGCGTCTGGGCGGCGGCGCTTCTCCCTAGCCACGAGCGCCAGCTCGTGGCCGTGTTCTCCCCCCTCGCCCCGGAGCACCTGGCTACAGGGATCGAGACGGTGTACGAGGCGTACCTGGTGCACTACGGCCGGCCACGCCTCTTCTCGGCCCCCGACGCCGATGAGGCCGTCCTGCTCGGCGACTACCTCTACGCGCACGGTCTCGTCAGGGTTGCCGAGGCGGGCAGCGTTCCGGCGGTGTCGGTGCTCGCCGACCTGATCGCGCGATGTGCCGCCCTGCGCGCAGACGGCGCGGAGGGCGACGCCGAGGCGTGGGTCGACGCGGCGCGGGCCCTCGGGGGCTCGCCGTCGGAGGAGCAGGTGGCGAGCGCGCTCGCCTTGCACTTCGCTAGAGTCGCCGCATGATCTTCGACGCTGCGAGTGAAGGCACCCATGTCATTCTCGGGATGCTCATCGTCGGCCTGATCTTCCTCACCGTGATCGGTCTCGGCGAGTTGACGCACTGGGCCGGCCACCGCCGGGCGGAGCGTCGCCGCTCCCGCCCGACGACGTACTAGTGCGTTAGCCGATCGCCTCGACGAGCTCGTGCCGGACACGTTCGAGCTCGCGCGAGTGTGCATCGAGCTCGGCGCGGGTCGCCCCACGCCGAGCCAGCACTTCCCGGACGAGCACGAGGCCGCGCGCTTGGAGCAGCAGGTCGTCGATGCGGCGGTCGAGAACGGTTGCATCTTGCGTCGTCATGCCGCCTCCTCCCACGCCGGCAGCGCGTCCGGCGCCTGCTCGGCGACCTCGGCCGTATGCGGCCGCATCGCCGGTGTGAGTGCCAAACCGGCGAGTGCGAGCAGCATCAGGACTCCGAATGCGACGCGGTATCCGTGCGTGGTCGCCGCGGCCGCAGAGAGGGTCGCCGTCGGCCGGCTCGCGTAGGTGGTCGCAACCGTCGTGATCGCAGCCAGGCCGATCGCCCCGCCGATCTGGCGGCTCGTGTTGACGAGGCCTGATGCAATCCCGGCGTTGGCGGGCTGGACGCCCTCGAGCGCGGCGATCGTCACGGCGACGAACGCCACGGCCATCCCGACGCCGACCAGGATGAACGACGGCAGCAGATCGGTTACGTAGTTGCCGTCGACCGGAAGCCGAACCAGGAGGGCCTGCGAGGCAGCCATCGAGAGCAGCCCGGCCGCGAGCACCCGGCGGGCGCCGAACATCGTGACGAGCCGTTGCGCGACGTTCGAGACGATCGCAACGGTGACCGCAATCGCGGCGAACGCGACCCCGCTCTCAGCTGCCGAGTAGTGCAGCACCTGCTGCAGGTACAGCGTCAGGATGAAGAACTGCGAGAACGCGATCGCCGCGATGATGCACGTGATCACGTTCGCAATCCCGAGCGTGTTCCCACGGAATGCGTGGAACGGCAGGAGCGGTGACGTCGCGGAGCGCTCGATCGCGACGAATGCGGCCGCGAGCGTGCCGGAGGCGACGAGCAGCGTCACGGTCGTCGGTGTTCCCCAACCCTCCTGCGTCGCGCGCGTCAGCGCATAGACCAGCAGCATCAGCGCTGCGGTGATCGTGGTCGCGCCAGCCACGTCGAAGTGACGCGTCGCGAGCTCTCCGCGAGCCTCGGCGATGAAGCGGGGGACGAGGACGATCAGCGCAATCCCGACGGGAAGGTTGATGTAGAAGATCCACGGCCAGCTGAGGTACGAGGTCAGGACGCCGCCGAGCAGCACACCGACTGCCGCGCCGCTTCCGGACGCGGCGCCCCAGATTCCCAGGGCGAGGTTGCGCTCGCGTCCCTCCCGGTACGCGGTCATGAGCAGCGAGAGGCCGGCCGGCGCGAAGAGCGCTCCGCCTGCGCCTTGCAGCGCGCGGAAGGCGACCAGGGACGCTGCCGACCAGGCCAGGCCGCTGAGCGCCGAGCCGATCGTGAACACGGCGATGCCTGTCAGGAACACGCGCCGGCGGCCGAACACGTCGGCCAGGCGCCCGCCCAGAAGCAGGAACCCGCCGAACGTGATCGCGTAGGCCGTGATCACCCACTGGAGGCTCGCCTGGGAAAAGTGCAGGTTGGACTTGATCGACGCCAGCGCAACGTTCACGATCGACATGTCGAGGACGACCATGAACTGCGCGGCGACGATCAGCGCGAGGGCCGCCCACCGGGCCCTGGAAAGGTGCGGACTAATGGAGGAACTGATCATCTATCTCCCTTCAAGATCGTGGAGAAAGACAACGATACCACAGCACCACGCTTTGGCAAGCTACACTTCTCTCCGATGAGCGCACCCATGACCAATCCCATCGTGAAGCTCGGCGTGGGCCCCCCGCGCGAGCTGGTCGGCCACACCTCGTTTCTCCTGAAGCGGCTCGGCTGGGCGATCAAGGAGCGCGCCTCGGAGGCCTACGAGGCCGTCGGGGCGAGCCCGTACCACTACTCGGTGCTGGCGCTCCTCGACGAGGGAACCTGCAGCGCCCAGGCCACGATCGCCGACGCGCTCGGCTACGACCGCAGCTGGTTCGTCGGGGTTCTCGACGAGCTCGAGGAGGCCGGCCTCGTCGAGCGCAAGCGCGACCCGGTCGACCGTCGCCGGCACCTCGTCAGCCTGTTGCCGGCCGGCAAGAAGCGGCTGGCTCAGCTTCGCGAGATCTCGCAGCGCGTCGAGGACGAGTTTTTCGCGCCGCTCGACGCGAAGGAGCGGGAGCGCCTGCATGCCCTCCTGCTCGAGCTTGCAGCGCATCACGACCCGCGCTACGCGCCGGCCGACGGCGATCGTTAGTCCCTCAGCCATCTAGACTCGGCGCGTGGTCAAGGACCTGCGCGAGTGGATCGCCCTTCTCGAGCGTGAAGAGGAGCTGATCCGCGTCTCGGCCGAGGTCGACCCGCGCCTCGAGGTGACGGAGATCGTCGACCGGACCGTGCGGGCCGGCGGCCCGGCGCTGCTCTTCGAGCAGCCGAAGGGCAGCTCGATCCCGCTGCTGATCAACCAGTTCGGCACCGAGCGGCGCATGTGCCTCGCATTCGGGGTCGACTCGCTGGACGACATCGCCGCGAAGCTGGCGGAGATCCTCGAGCTGCAGCCGCCCGAAGGCCTCGCCGCCAAGGTGCGCGGGCTGAGGATGTTGAAATCGATCGCCGGCTCCCGGCCGAGGGTCGTCAAGCGCGGTGCCTCCCAGGAGGTCGTCCTCCAGGGCGACGAGGTCGACCTCGGCCGGTTGCCCGTGCAGACCTGCTGGCCCGGCGACGCCGGGCCGTTCATCACGCTCCCGGCCGTGATCACACGCGATCCGCGCACCGGCCAGCGCAATGTCGGCATGTATCGGATGCAGGTCCTCGGCCCGCGCTCGACCGCGATGCACTGGCAGATCCACAAGGACGGCCGCGCGGACTACCTGTTCACCGAAGGCCGCATGGAAGTTGCGGTCGCGCTCGGGCTCGACCCGATCACCGCCTACTCGGCGAGCGCGCCGCTCCCGAAGCACATCGACGAGCTGATGGTCGCGGGCTTCCTCCGCGGTGAGCCGGTGGAGCTCGTCAAAGGAGTCACGGTCGACCTCGAGGTGCCGGCCGACGCCGAGATCGTGCTCGAGGGCTATATCGACAAGGGCGACCTCGCGACCGAGGGGCCGTTCGGAGACCACACCGGCTACTACACGGCGGCCGAGCAGTTCCCCGTCTTCAATGTCACGGCGATCACGATGCGGCGGAACGCGATCTACCCGTCGATCGTCGTCGGCAAGCCGCCCCAGGAGGATGCGTGGCTCGGCAAGGCGACCGAGCGGATCTTCCTGCCGGCCGTGAAGATGACCGTGCCGGAGATCGTCGACTACGACCTCCCGGTTGCCGGCGCCTTTCACAACCTCGTGATCGTGTCGATCAAGAAGGCGTTCCCCGGCCACGCACGGAAGGTGATGCACGCGATCTGGGGCCTGGGGATGCTCAGCCTCACGAAGGGCATCGTCGTCGTCGACGAGCACGTGGACGTGCACGACTACGCCCAGGTGATGTTCTACGTCGGGGCCAACGTCGATCCGAGGCGCGACGTGGTGATCACCGAGGGCCCTCTCGACCATCTCGATCACGCGCCCACACTGCAGTTCTTCGGCGGCAAGCTGGGCATCGACGCCACCGCGAAGGGGCCACTCGAGGGCACCAGGGAGTGGCCGCCCGAAATCGAGATGTCGGGCGAGGTGCAGGCCCTCGTCGACCGGCGGTGGGACGAGTATGGGATAGGTAGGGTTCTCCCGGCGTCGAACGGGGAAATGCGTCAGAGTTCGCGCCGCCTGTTACGACGTTGACCAGCCGTGGCCCAGACCGCTTGAATCTCACCTAGCCCCTTTGCAGCCGCACGACGAACACCCCCATGTTCCGGGCCCGAGTCTCTGGCCCGTCGGCTTCGCAGTCGGCGTGGTCGTCCTGCTCGTCGGCCTGATCGTCTCGTGGTGGGTCGCGGGGCTCGGTGCGTTGATCGCCCTCGCCTTCGGCTTCCTCTGGGTGCGCGACCTGACCAGCGGAACCGAGCTCGCGCACGCGCCGGAGGTCGCTCCCGAAGGCGCCGCCGCGGCGGCCGCGGCGGCCCCTGCAGCCGAGGGCGCCCCGCCCGCGCCGCCGGAGGAGCGCTTTCCGCGTTCGCGGTTCCTCGAGGCCTCGACGCTCGGTCTGGGTGCGGTGATCGGCGGTCTCGTGACCGTGCCGGTGCTCGGCTTCATGGTCGGGCCCCCGTTCCTCAAGCAGGGCACGAGAGACCACGACATCGGCCCGTTGAGAGACTTTCCCGAAGGGAAGTTCGTGATCGCGACCTGGACGTCGGACCCGAGTCAGGGCGAGGTCTCGCGCCGCACGGCGTTCGTTCGATACAACGGGCTGCTCGGCAAGCTGCCGAGCTACACGATCATCTCGAACCACTGCGCGCATCTCGGCTGCCCGGTGCAGCCGAACGGCCCGCTCGACAACAAGAACACCAAGGAATTCGCCGACGTGACGCTGATCCCGACGGTCTCGATCGCCGGTTTCGGGTGCCCGTGCCACGGCGGCCAGTACGACACCGAGGGCAACCGCACGGCAGGGCCGCCGGTGCGCGCGCTCGACCGCTACTCGTTCTCGATCCGCAACGGCCGACTGTTCGTCGGCAAGCCGTTCTCGGTCTCCCATGTCGACGGCACCGGCGCCAACGCCCAGATCCACAAATGGACGCTTTCGTTCCCGGGCGAGCATGTGAACGGCCTCGAGTCGTGGCTCTATCCGATTCAGCCGCCGCACTGATGGCAGCCGTCAAGCCCACGCGCGGACAGCAGATCCAGGAGACGATCCTGTATCCCCTCGACTGGCTCGAGGAGCGGTCGGGCCTTGTCGGCGGCGTCAAGTACTTCCTCTTCCGGAAAGTCCCCGGCGACACCAACTGGTGGCAGACGCTCGGTGCTGCGACGCTGACCGCGTTCATCGTGCAGGCCGTGACCGGGGTGATCCTCGCGATGTACTACAAGCCGGATCCGAACGAGGCCTACAGCTCGATCCAGCACATCACGAACGACATCTTCGCCGGCTGGCTCGTGCGCGGCATGCACCGGTGGGGCGCATCGGTGTTCATCATCCTCATGTTCATGCACATGGGACGGGTGTTCCTCTTCGGCGCCTACAAGTATCCCCGCGAGCTGAACTGGATCATCGGTGTGCTGCTCCTCGCAATGGGGCTCGCAGAGGGCTTTACCGGGTACCTGCTTCCGTGGGACCAGACGGCGTACTGGGCAACGGTCGTCGGCATCAACATCAACGGCACCGCGCCGTTCCTCGGGCCGTTCATCGCGCAGTTCCTGCAGGGGGGCACCTATATCAACGCCGACACCCTGTCGCGGTTCTACGCGATCCACATGCTCGTGGTCCCGGGCGCGATCATCGGCCTGATCGGGCTGCATCTCTACCTCGTCGTCCGGCTCGGCGTCACCTCGCCGCCGTGGTCGAAGGAGGCAGCAGGGAAAGGCCCGATGGCGAACGGCAAGGTCACCCCGCAGGCCCGCCGCGGCCTGACCCGCTTCGGGCCGAGAGGACGAAAGTAATGGCGAGCGATCGGATCACCGAGCGCCGCCGCGTCTACCAGCAGTACAAGGCCGACGTCAAGGAGCGCGGGAAGCCGTTCTTCCCGTACGCGATGTTCCACGACACGGTCATGTCGCTGATCGTCGTCATGGTGATCATCGGCCTGGCGGTCGTCTGGAAGTACACGACGCCCGGCAATCACACCGGCTCAGGAGCCGGCTGGCTCGGCAAGCTGCTCGATGCTCCTGCCGACCCGGGCACGATCAACTTCGTCCCGCGGCCCGACTGGTACTTCTACTTCCTCTTCTACCTCCTGCGGATCTTCAAGTGGCCGCCGACGGTGATCCTCGGCACGATCGGCATCCCGACTCTTTGTCTCGTACTGCTGCTCGCGCTGCCGTTCATCGACCTTCGCTCCGAGCGTCGGCTGTCCCGGCGGCCGGTGGCGATCATCGCGGCGATCCTGGTCGTCCTCTCGATGGGCGTGCTCACGTACAAGGGCGCGACTGCGAAGGAAGCGCTCGGCTCCGAGTTGATCGCGAAGATCCCGTCGTGGGCGAAGACCCAGGGCTTCCAGAACAATCCGAAGGCGCTCGCGGGGGCCAAGCTGTTCGCGGTCTCCGGCTGCCTGAACTGCCACACGTATCTGGGCGTCGGCGGCTCGTTCCCCGGAGCGCCGAACCTCAGCGCTGAAGGGGCGAAGAACAAGGGGATCGCCTTCCAGATCGCGCATCTCAAGTGTCCCGCGTGCGTGAATCCCGGCTCGCCGATGCCGTCGTTCCAGGGGCTCGGCGAGCAGAACCTGACGGCGCTCGCCAACTTCCTGCAGGCCTCCAAGGGCCCGCAGTAGTAGGGCGACTCAGCCCCACGCGCGTAACCTTTCTCCGATGCGTGTGTTCCTCGGTGTCACCGGCGCCTCCGGCGCGCCCTATGCGCGCCGGCTGCTGCAGTCGCTCGCTGCCTCCGATTGCGAGGTCGGCGTCTCGGTTTCGAGCGCGGCGATCGAGGTCCTCGCCACGGAGCTGTACGGCGACGCGCGCCTCTCGCGCGACGAGACCCTCGCTCGCTTCACCGAAGGCACCGGAGCCGGCGTCACGGTCTTCGAACCGAACGATTGGAAGGCGCCCTACGCATCGGGTTCGGCGAAGGTCGATGCATATGTGATCTGCCCGTGCTCGATGGGGACGCTCGGAACGATCGCTTCGGGGGCAATGCAGAACCTGATTCACCGCGCCGCGTCGGTTGCCTTGAAGGAGGAGCGGAAGCTCGTCCTGTGCCCGCGTGAGACGCCGCTCTCGGCGATCCACCTCGAGAACATGCTGACCTTGCGGCGCGCCGGCGCGACGATCCTGTTCCTTGCGCCGGGCTTCTATCACGGGGCCGAGAGCGTCGACGACCTCGTCGATTTCGTCGTCGGCCGGGCGCTCGATCAGCTTGGCCTCGACAACGCGCTCGTTCCGCGCTGGGGGCAGAGGTGAGCGCATGACCATGGCTCCCGACGCCGTCCGCTCGATGTTCGACCGGATCGCGCCCGTCTACGACGTGATGAACCGCGTCATGACCGTCGGCCTCGACATCCGCTGGCGCAGGCTCGCCGCCGAGTCGGCCGTTCGCAGCGGTGACAGGGTCCTCGATGCTGCCTGCGGGACGGGCGACCTTGCGATCGCGGACTTGAAGGCCGGGGCCGGGAAGGTGACGGGGCTCGATTTCTCGCAGGCGATGCTGGCGCGTGCGCGCAGGAAGAGCGCGGGGCGGCGCGCCGGCGCGCTCGACTGGGTGCAGGGCGACATGCTGGCCTTGCCGTTCGCCGACGCCACCTTCGACGCCGCGACCGTCGGTTTCGGCGTGCGGAACGTCGCCGACCTGGAGCTCGGCCTGCGTGAGCTTCGCCGGGTGCTTCGACCCGGCGGGCGGCTCGCGATCCTGGAGATCACGCAGCCGCGTGGCCCGCTGCGGCCGTTTTTCTCGCTCTGGTTCGACCGCGTGGTCCCGGGGCTCGGCAAGGTGCTGCCCGGCGGGTCGGCGTACTCGTACCTGCCCGCATCGGTGAAGCGGTTCCCGGATGCC
The DNA here is from genome assembly GCA_963806025.1 of uncultured Thermoleophilia bacterium. Classification (GTDB taxonomy): domain Bacteria; phylum Actinomycetota; class Thermoleophilia; order Gaiellales; family Gaiellaceae; genus PALSA-600. The sequence continues at coordinate 358,628 of CAWDWI010000004.1, forward strand.
GAGACGCTCGCGCGGATGCTCCGCGAGTGCGGCTTCGAGGACGTGCGTTTCCGCCTGCTCGCCGGGTCGATCGTCGCGCTGCACACCGGGACTTCGGGATGAGCCAGCAGCTCGCGCAGGTGCATGCGACGCCGGGCGTCGCCGCCTACATGGCAGAGGTCGAAGCCGGTCTTGCGCGCGCAGTCGCGGTGAGGCCCGGGCTGGCCCAGGCGGTGGCCGGCGAGGCGCTCTCCGCGGGCGGCAAGCGGTTGCGGCCGCTGCTCTGTTTCCTCACCGCCGACGGCGAGCCGTCCGTCTCGGCCGGCGTCGCCGTCGAGATGGTGCACATGGCAACGCTCGTGCACGACGACCTCGTCGACGGCGCCCGGCTCCGCCGCGGCCTGCCTGCCGCCTGGTCGGTCTACGGTGTGGAGGCGGCCAAGGCCGCCGGCGACTACCTCTTCGCCTGTGCATTCACGGTGCTCGCGGAGACCGGCGATGCCCGGGCGGTAGGGGCGCTCGCCGATGCAGCGCTGTGTCTTGCGCGCGGGGAGGCGATGCAGAAGCTGCAGGTGCATGAGCCGGCGACACCGATCGAGGCCTACCTCGAACGCTGTGCGTTGAAGACGGGCAAGTTGATCGAGGCGGCGTGCCTGCTCGGATCAGGAGGCGATCCGGCCCTTGGCGCCTACGGCGCGGCGCTCGGGCTTGCCTTCCAGATCGCCGACGACATCCTCGACTGTGCAGGGCAGACGCAGGAGACCGGGAAGATTCCCGGGACCGACCTGCGCGAAGGCACGCCGACGATGCCGCTCATCTATGCGGCGGAGCAGGACGAGGTCGTCCGCGCGGCGCTGGCCGGCGGCCCTCTGGACGGAGCGCTGGTGCGGGTCGCTGCCACCGACGCCCTCGCTCGCTCGCGACAGGCGGCGCTCGACTACGCTGCCGGCGCGAGATCGTCACTCGGCTCGCATGCTCACCGGGAGGAACTGGAAGCGTTGACGTACGCCGTGGTGGACCGCGCCGGATGACCGAGGCCTTCGACCTGATCAAGCTCGGGCGGATCGGCTACGTGAACATGGCGCCGGTCTTCTTCCGGCTCGACGCTGCCGTTGAGGAGATCGTGGGCGTGCCCACCGACCTGAACCGGCGGCTCGTCAGCGGTGAGCTCGACGTCGCGCCGATCTCGTCGATCGAGTACGCGCGCAACGCCGACACGCTGCGGCTGCTGCCGCGGCTGTGCGTTTCGAGCGAAGGTGCCGTGGAGTCGATCCAGTTGATCTCCAAGACGCCGCTGCAGAACATCCGCAGCGTCGCGGTGACGCCGGAGTCGGCCACGTCGGTCGTGCTCACCAAGGTGCTGTTCCCGGACGCGGAGCAGGTGCCGCTCGGCGAGGACGCCGAGGCGAAGCTCCTGATCGGCGACGCGGCGTTGAGGTCGGCCTTCGAGGATCCGACACCGCACCACGACCTCGGGCGGCTGTGGCTGGAGCGGACCGGCCTGCCGATGGTGTTCGCCGTGTGGGCGGCGCCGGAGCCGGCCCATCCTGGCCTGGGCGAGCTCGAGGATGCCCTGGTGGCGTCGGTGCGGGCTGCGCGCAACGACCCCGAACTGCTCGCGTACGAGTCCGCAGAGCTCTATGGCTATCCGGCCGGGTTCCTCGCGCGCTACTTCGAGAAGCTGCGGTATCGCTTCGGCCCGCGGGAGCGAGCGGGCCTCTACACGTTCCTCGAGCTGGCGCGGGACGTGGGGGAGCTGGACGAAGTGCCCGAGCTGCGTTACGTCGCAGCAGCCGCGGTCGCCGAGACCGCCGGCGACCCAACTGGTGTCTGACACCTGGGTGTCGGACACCTCGCTGCTCCTTGGCTGAGATCCGGATCAGACGCCTCGAGGGAGACGACCTGCACGAGCAGCTCGATTCCCTGGCCGCCGTGCTCGCCGACTGCGTCGCCGGGGGTGCATCCGTGAGCTACCTCGAGCCGTTCGCACACGAGGACGCGCTTGCCGTCTTCCAGGATTGGGCCGGCGAGGTCGAGCGTGGACGACGCGTGATTCTCGCCGCCTTCGACGGGAGCCAGCTCGTCGGCACGGTGCAGCTGATCCTCGCGGTGCCGCCGAACCAACCGCACCGTGGCGAGATTGCCAAGCTCCTTGTTCATCGCTCCGCGCGGCGGCGCGGCGTCGCCCAGAGGTTGATGGAACGAGTCGAGGTCGAGGCGCGAGCCGAAGGCAAGACGCTGCTCGTCCTCGACACCGTGACGGGTGACGCCGCCGAGCGTCTCTACGAGGGGCTCGGCTGGACGACCGTCGGTGTGATTCCGGGCTACGCGCTGTATCCCGACGGCCGCCTGTGCGACACGACCGTCTTTTTCAAAGCGCTGTAATCGAATCGCCGACGCGGATCACGCCACCGGTGAGGATGTCGGCGTTGATGCCGGCGCGATGGGCGAGCTCCTTGATGATCCCGGGACGGGTCATCGCCTCGAGGTGCGTGCAGGGCTCGCACAGCTCCACACCGAGGCACTCGACCTCGCCGACGCGGAACCGCCTGCCTACGAGCTCGTTCAGCTCGACACCGCGAACCGTCACCTGTCTGCGGGTCTCGCCCGGCGCGAGGCCGACGCCCTCGACGTTCTCCGCCGAGACGAGTGTCAGTGCCTGCCCGGCCGGTGCGCCGCCGGCGTGGAAGTGGCGGTCGCCCTCGAGGCCCCGGCCGGCGACGGCCAGCACCTCGTCGACCGCCCACAACTCGGCGACGCCTTCGGCGCCAAGGTGGATCGCCTCGACCGTCACGCTACGCGACGCGCCCGAAGCGCTCGGCGGAGCGAGCCCGGCGACGAGCCGCTTCGATCTCGCGGTCCTTCGGCGGCGCCGTCGTCACCAGGTCGGCAAGCAGATGCTCCGTGATGTGCGCGACCTCGTGGACGGCCCGCTGGAAGGCGGCTTCGTTCGCCTTCGACGGCTTGTTCATCCCGCTCACCTTGCGCACGTACTGGAGCGCCGCTGCCTCGACCTCGTCCGAGGTCGCCGACGGCTGAAAGTTGTGGAGAACTCGAATGTTGCGGCACATGCCGTGATTCTACGTGGACGCATGCCGGATAGGCTCGGTCCGTGAGCAGAGCGCACATGTGGGTGTGGCTCGCTGCGGCGCTCTCGCTGGTCGGTGCCGTTGTGGCGACGGGAGCCCCGGCCGCGGTTTCCTGCGCCGTTCCCCGGGCGACGGCGCCGTACAGCGACTCGATCCAGCGCGCCGTGAATTCGGGCCCGGATCTCTGGGGCAGCCGGCTGCTCAACTCGCGCACCGGCCCGACCCTGGCGGCGGCGGAGCGGTACCTCGCGCCGCTACTGCTCGCGACCCAGCGGCAGCAGCGACCGTTGACGCCGTCGGGCTTCTACTACGTGCCGCTCTCGTTCGGCTTCAGCTCCTACGGGCCTGCGGTGTTCGCGCTCCACGTCGCGGACGGAAGCGAGATCATCACGCGCCATGTCGGCGGCCCGAGTCTCACCTTCTACGTCGGCAACGGCCGGGAGCGCTACGGCTCATGCACCGAGCGGCTCCATCCGGCCCAGCTCGCGGACGGCTATCTGCCGATCGTGCAGACCTCCTATGCGGATGCGAACGGCGTCAAGTACCGGCAGGAGTCGTTCGTCGGCCGTGCCTACGGTGCACGCTCCGTCGTCAGCTTCGTGAAGCTCGATATAGACGCGAGGACGGCGCGGTCGGGAGCGACCGTTCGCCTGGTGCCGTGGAAGCTGCTCGCACACTCGGCGCCGGACCGGCTCGCGTACAGGGGCGGGACCCGGCTGATCGTCAGCGACGGCGCCCAGTTCGTCGACGGCGTCGTTCGGTACCGGGTTGCGCGCGGGAACGAAGCGACCGTCTACGCCGAATGGCTGAACGGCCCCTCCGAGGCGAAGACGCTCCATGCCGACGCTCCGACCTACGACGCCGCGAGGACGACGGTCGTCAACTACTGGACGACCCGGCTCACCTCGGGCATGCAGTTCGACGTGCCAGAACCCGCAGTCAGCAATGCCGCTCTCGGCGTTCTCCAACAGACGCTGGCATTCGGCTGGCGCTATAGCGTCGGCAATCCCTATGAGGAGCTCTCCTTCGCCGAGGCGCTCGACTCGGCCGAGGTTGCAGCCGAGTACGGCTTCCCCAACGTCGCGAGGTCGATCCTGCAGGTATCGCTGGACCGGCTCCGGAGGAAGCCAAAACGCTTCACCGCGTTCCGGGCCGGGCATCTGCTCTCGACTGCGGCTCTCTACTACCGTCTGACCCGCGACCGGTCCTTCATCAAGCTCGAGACACCCGAGCTCGCCCGGCTTGTTCGCCAGATCCGGGCCCGCCAGGTCGAGCGCGGGCCGGCGCGTGGCCGCCTTCGCCCCGAGCAGCTCTCCTCCGACATCCCCTATGACGTCGACAGCGTCAACGGTGAGATCGCAGCCTGGCAGGGACTGCTCGCGATCGACCGCGTGTGGGGCCTCACCGGCCATCGCGCGTTCGCGGCGCAGGCGCGCCTCCTCGGGCTCAGCATCGGCTCAGCGCTTCGCTCGGGGCTGCGGAGGGCGAGCCGCCGCCTGGACGACGGCTCGCTGTTCGTGCCGGACGCGCTCGACGCCCCGAATGCCGGCCCGTACGAAAAGCTGACGACGATCCGAGAAGGCTCGTACTGGAATCTGGTCATGCCGTATGCGCTTGCCTCGGGGTTCTTCCCGGCGCACTCGCGCGACGCGCGCGGGCTCGTTCACTACGTGCTTGCGCACGGCTCGCGTCTGCTCGGCGTGTCACGCGCGGACGCGCACATCATCTATTCGAACAGGCCGTACGGCTCGGGTCTCGGGGCGGTGTACGGACTCAGCATGTCGCGGTTCATGGCCGACAACGACCACCCCGACCAGCTCGTGCTCAGCCTGTACGGCACGATCGCGATCGGGATGACACGGGGCACGTACATCTCCGGCGAGGCGATCTCGGTCGTGCCGGTCAACGGTGCGTACTACCGATCGATGTACATGCCGCCGAACTCGGGCGCGAATGCGTCCTACCTGGAGACGTTCCGCCAGCTGCTCGTGCACGAGCGACGAGGCCCGAGCGGCGCTCCGGCTGGGCTCGACCTTGCGTTCTCGACGCCGCGGGCCTGGCTCGCAGACGGGAAGACGATCAGCGTCCAGGAAGCGCCGACCAGCTTCGGCCCGGTCTCGTTCTCCATTGCCCGGACAGGTTCACGTATCGATGTCGACGTGACCGCGCCCCCGAAGGCACGGGTTCGGATTCGTCTCCGCTTGCCTGCGGGTGAGCGAGTGCAAAAGGCGTCGCTTGGCGTTCTGCACGCCGCGTCCGGAACGATCGATCTGGGCGGACGTCAGGGAACGATCGCGCTGCGCGCGACCGTCACGCGGTGAGCGCAGCCGGGCGCTCGGCCCGGCGGTACTCGACCGTGTAGCCGAGCGACCGCGGAACGGCCAGCAGGCTACCCAGGTCGAGCTCGATCGTCGCACCCGCCTTCTGGGTCACCTCGTCCTCGATCGGCAGGTCGAAGTCGTCGGCGCCGAAGTCGAGCGCCCGGAATGCGTCCGCGTTCTGGGTCAGGACCGACGTGCGGACGTGCTTGACGTTGTCGAGGAAGATCCGTGAGAGCGCGATGTGGCGCCAGTACTCTCGCGGCGAGATCTCGACGCCGGCGAACTCGGTGCCGTACGGCTTGTAGGTCCAGCAGAGAAACGAGAAGAGGCCTCCCGTCTCGTCCTGGAAGTCGCGGGTGCGCTGCAGGTGCTCGAGTCGTTCGTCGAGCGTCTCGTCGAAGCCGATCACCATCGTCGCGGTCGTCTTCAGGCCCGCCTCGACGATCGCGCGCTGCGCCTCGAAGTACTCGCGCACCGTGTACTTGAACTTGGCGTGGCGCTTGCGGAAGTCCTCGGTGAGGATCTCGCTGCCACCGCCCGTGATCCAGTGCACCCCAGCGTCGCGGAGTCGCGCGGCCGCCTCGGCGTGGGTGAGGTTCGCACGGTCGGCGAGGTAGACGAACTCGGCGATCGTCAGTGCGTAGAACTCGATTCGGTCGCCGTATCGCTCGCGCACGGCGGCGAACAGGTCGCAGTAGAAGTCGAGCGGCAGTTTCGGGTTGAAGCCGCCGTTGAACGCGACGAGGTCGCCGCCGACCTCGAGCAGTTCGTCGATCTTCGCGAACACGTCCTTGCGGCTGAGCACGTAGCCGCCTTGTTGATTGGGCAGGACGTAGAACGCGCAGTAGTCGCACTGGGCAACGCACACGTTCGTGTAGTTGATGATCCGCATCACCATGTAGGTGGCGTGATTCGGCTCGTGCCAGCGGTGGCGCACCTCCTGCGCGAGCTGCTGCAGCTCGTCGTCCGGCGCCTCCTTCCAGAGCCGCCGGGCTTCGTCGACGTCGATCCGGGTCATGCGGGCACGGCCTCCTCGACCGTGACCTCTTCCGGTGCGAGCGTGTCCATGAACGAGCTGACCGAGAAGACGGCGTTGCCGGCGCCCGCCACGCCGTAACCGGGCGGCGGCTTCAGGCCGTGCTGCTCGAGTGCTCCGCGGTAGGCCTCGAGCAGGCGGATGTGGTACTCGAGCGGAGCGCCGTCGGGGTTGTCACGGCCGAGCGGCGTCGACGGCTCCGGGCACCAGGTCGTGAACCGCGGTGTGATGCCCCGGCCCATGAAGTAATCGAGCCCCTCGGTCGTGGACTCGATCGCGGCGTCGATCGTCTCGAAGCCGAACGGTTTGGCCATCTCGACGCCCGCGACGAAGTTCGGGATGACGTAGCGGGGGCCGAAGACGTCGGCGGCGTCGAAGATGCGGCGATGCCATTCCTCGCGGCCCACGTAGCGCTCCTTGCCCGGTGAGATGAGCTCGAACAGCCGCTTGTCCCACACCTCGTAGTTCGGGTGGTAGATCGTGATCCCGTAGTCCTTGTACCGCTGCACGTCCGCCTTCGGGAGCGCCTGGGCGACGACTTTGCCGATCCACCGATTCGGGAAGCGCTCCTCGATCGCCTGCGCGTAGCGGCCGTAGAAGTCGGCTTCGGCGAGGCCGTCGACCGTGCTCGTCACCGAGCCGCCGGTCAGCGTGTACGCCTTGGACACCTTCGCGGTGTCGTAGCGGTCGATCAGCGCGAGCGCCTCGAGGACGTCCTCGACCGGCTTCACGCCGGTGTACGGACGACCTTCCTTCTTGTGCTGGCGCCAGTTGTGGTTGATGTCGCAGAACTGGCACTCCTCTTTCGCCCCGAAGTACTGGCAGAGACGCAGCACGGTCAGATAGATGAGATAGCCCCACTGGATGGTGGGCGCCGTCTCCATCACGGTCTTGCCGTTCGCGAGCTCGTGCCGGTAGTACTCGGGCATCGGTGGCAGGCCGACGTCGGCGACTGTCCGGCCGTCCAGCGTCAGGAGCAGTGCACCCTCCTCGTCGCGCATGACGCGGTAGGGCGAATCGGGGTTGACACGCACCGAGACGATCGTGCGTCGAAGCGAATACGGGCCACCTGTGAGCGCGAGCTCTTCGGGCGGGCGGCGTCTCGCGGCCTCACCGAGCTGCGTGAGTGGTTTCTGGTCGAACGAGAAGATGAAGTACGACTTCGGCTTCACCTCACCGTCGAGATTGTCGGTCAGCGCCGCGTCTGCGAACGCCATCCCGGTGCGGAGGAGATCCTCTTTGAGCACGGCCTCCGGCGGGATGTGCGGGAACCGCGCCATCAGGCCTTCGACCAGGTCGGTGCGGGCGCTCACACCGGCAAACTAGCGGAGGGCGCCCGGCGGGCGCCCTCCGCGCTGGGCGTCAGTGGTTTTTCTTTGCGCCGCTGATGTCCGTCAGCGTGTTCACGCCGCTCACCAGCGAGCAGCGGATCCGCGCCACATCGTTCTTCTTGTACGCCGAGTTCACGGCGGCCGACTTGTCCGTCGGGATCGTGCAGGTCAGTCCGGCGACCGTGATCGACGTCGCAGACAGATCGGAGATCGTCCCGTGAGCCTCGCTCTTCTCGGGTGTGGGACGCGACGACTTGCACGAGCCGTTCCCCACCTCGACCGCCGAGCCGCCCGAGGTGCCGCCGCCGAGCTTGCCGCCGGCGAACCCGGACGCGGCCGAGAAGGTCGCCGACAGATTCGCGACGAGGCCGGCGGATGGGCCGTGAGCGCGTCCGATCGCCAGACCGGCGATCGCTCCGTGGTCGTAGACCGCGGAGTAGTTTGCGGACGTGTTCCCACCCGATGTCTGACCGATCTTCAGCGAGCCGCTGACGACACCGATGTTGTCGGTCGTGTTGATCACGCTGCGAGCCCGCAGGGTGATCGGCCCGGTGAGATCGGGATCGCCCGTCGCGGCCCCGGTGTACTTCCCGTCCGTCACGACGATCGTCTTGTTGCTCGACGTGGTGCACGTGCGACTCGACGTGCTCGCCCCGGTGGCCGTGAACGTTCCGGCGACCGCGCTCACATTCTTCGCGTTCCCCATTCCGTCCGCCACGGCGTACCCGGTCGCGACGAGCGCGACGAGCAGCGCGGCAATGTACGTCAACTTGCGCATGCAGTTCCTCCAGTCGTCCTCTTGAGATTGCACTGACCTTGTCCGCGGGTCGTGCGGCGTGCGCAAGGGGGACGTAAAGCCCACGTAAAGCACGGTCTCCCGGCGGCTTGGCTACCCTCGGACAAGGGATGCTCCGTCGTTTCTCGACCTTGCTGGTGCTCGCTGCGGTCTGCGCCGCGCCGGCACACGCACAGAGCACGACGCTGCTCCCCGGGGTCACCTACGACCGGACGGTCGAGTTCACGCCGCACGGGGCGGTGGTCGTGAGCGTGCTCACGGCTCCGCGCCCGGGGGACCAGGCCGGCCTCTACCAGCTGGCTCCTGTGCTCGCGCACGGCACGGTTCTCGGCGGCCGCGAGAAGGTGACGCAGATCGAGAAGGACGTATCGAGCCAGGCCACCGTCGCCGGCATCAACGGGGATCTCTTCAGTGCCGCCGACGGGCACCCCGCCGGCGTCTTCATGTCCGGCGGCGTGCTCGCCCATCCCCCGTTCGGCTCCCGTTCCTCGATCGGCGTCGATTCCGCCGGCGGGCTGCAGGTCGACCGGGTCAAGTTCTTCGGGACCTGGCAGGGCACGGGGCAGCGTCGCCCGCTGAACGGTCTCAACCAGGTTGCGGCGCAGGGGCAGGTGGTGCTGCTCACCCCGGCGTTCGGGCCGAGAGCGCCCACCATTCAGGGGTCGGCGGAGATCGTGCTGCAGTCCTTCCCGGCCACCACCCCGAATCTCGATCTCTCCGCCGCCGTGACCGCGGTCGGCGTGAACGGCGGCGAGCCGATCCCGCCCGGCGGAGCCATCATCCAGGCAGCCGGCTCGCTTGCCGCCAAGCTGCAGGCCGAGGCGCCGATCGGTACGCAGATCGCTGCGCGGCTGATCCTGCAGCCCGGCTGGGGAACGGTCGTTGCCGCGCTGGGCGGCGGCCCGCTGCTCGTGCGGAACTCGGTGCCGGTGTTCCGGTCGCTCGAGGACTTCACGAACGACCAGATCGCCGCGCGCTCGCCGCGCGCCGGGGTCGGGCAGCTCGCCGACGGTCGCATCATTCTCGTTGCGGTCGACGGCGACCAGCCGGGCTACAGCGTCGGGCTCACGAGCTTCGAGCTGGCACAGACGATGGCCGGGCTCGGCGCCGTCACCGCGGCCGCGGTCGAGTCGGGGCCGGACGTCACGCTCGCGTTCGACGGACAGCTGCTCAACAAGCCGAGTGCCGCCGGCGGCGAGCGTGCCGTCAGGGAGGCGCTGCTCGTGCAGTACTTCGGGGTCTACGCGCCCCCACCGCCCCTTGCTCTCCTGACCGGGGAAGCCGGCAAGACACAGGAACAGCTCTCGTACAAGATCGTCCGGCCGTCACAGGTCACCGCGCAGCTGATCGGCCCAGACGGCAGACCGCGGGTGCTCGAGGCCGGCGTCCAGCACGTTCCCGGGTCCTACTCCTTCTCCTACTCCTCGTTCGACGTCGAGGGGACGTGGCATTGGAACGTCACCGCGACCGACGACCTGAAGCGCGTGTCGACGATCGACCGCCCATTCCGGTACGACACCACGCTGCGGGGTCTCAGCGTCCCGAAGCCCGCGCGCGGCAGCGCAGCGATCCGGTTCACCCTGTCGCGCCCTGCGAGCGTGAGGTTGCGCGTCGAGACGCCCACCGGCGTGCTCGTCCGACAGGTAGCGCCCGTGAGCCTGCCGGCAGGAGGGCAGGCCGTCGTCTGGGACGGACGCCTGCCACACGGCAGCCGCGCCTACGGTGGGAGCTATGTCGCTCACCTCTTCGTCACGAGCTCGGTGGGAACGTCCGAGTTCTTCGCGCCGTTCTCCTTCAGGCGCACTGGCTAGAGTCGGCGGGTGACGTCGTTCGTCGGCAACCACGGCCTACTGGCCGTGTTCATCCTGATGTTCGTTGCGGCGATCCTCCCGGCGGCGAGCGAGTTGACGATGATCTACGGCGGCGCGCTCGCCTCGGGCGCCCTCGCCGGCCACATCGCACATTTCCAAACGGGCTTTCGCGCCTACCTGGCGGTGGTCGTAGTCGGGGTGATCGGGAACGTGCTCGGTGCCGCAGCCGGCTGGGCGATCGGCTACTACGGCGGCCATCCGCTGCTCGAGCGGCATGGACGCTGGTTCCATGCGACGCCGGAGCGTCTCGCGCGCGCCGAGCGCTGGTTCGACCACTTCGGCCCCGTTGCGGTGCCGCTCGGCTTCGCTACACCGCTCATTCGCTCGTTCGTTGCCCTGCCGGCCGGGATCCTCGAGTGGCCCGCTACGGCGGCTGCTGCCCCTGGCCGCGCTGGGCAGCTCTGTGTTCTGTGCGGTCGTCGCTGCGATCGGGTGGGCCGTCGGCTCGAACTGGAGCGCTGCGAGCCACGATCTGCGGTACCTGGACATCGCGGTCGTCGCAGGAGCCATGCTCCTGGCCGCGTACCTGTTACTTCGAAGACGCCGCACGGCTAGGATTTCACCCGCCGATGACGATTCCCCACGTTGACGTCAAGGCGCAGTACGCGCCGCTGATCCCGGAGCTGCAGGAGGCGTTCACGCGCACCCTCGAGTCCGGCCGCTTCATCTTCGGGCCGGAGGTCGAGGCGTTCGAGCGTGAGGCCGCTGCGCTGCTCGGCACCCTCGACTCCGTCAGCTGTGCAAACGGCACCGACGCGCTCGTGCTCGTCCTCGACGCAATGGGAATCGGCCCCGGCGACGAGGTCATCTGCCCGGCGTTCACCTTCTATGCGACCGCGGAGTCGATCGCGCGCCGCGGAGCCACCCCGGTCTTCGCCGAGATCGACCCCGTGACGCTCAACCTCGATGCCGCCGACGTCGAGCGTCGGATCACCGAGCGCACGAAGGCGATCATGCCGGTGCATCTCTTCGGCCGCCCCGCTCCCGATCTCAGCGGCCTCGGCCTCCCGGTGATCGAGGACGCCGCACAGGCGTTCGGCGCAGCCGGGATCGCGACGAGTGTCGCGTCGACCTTCAGCTTCTTCCCGACGAAGAACCTCTTCGCGCTCGGCGACGGCGGCCTGATCGCCGTCAACGACCCGGAGCTAGCCCAGCGCATCCGGATGCTCCGCTTCCACGGCTCTGCTGCGAAGAAGGAGTTCCTCTACGTCGGCTACAACTCGCGGCTCGATGCGATGCAGGCCGCGTTCCTGCGCATCTTCCTTCGTCATATCGAGGACTGGAACCGAGAGCGGCGTGAAGCCGCCGCGCGCTACACCGAGTTGTTGGACGGTCTCGTCGAGACACCGGTCGACGAGCCGGGGCATGTCTACCACGTGTACTGCGTCCGCTCGTCCGAGCGCGACAGGCTCGCCGAGGCACTGCAGGCCGCCGACATCGGGTTTGCCGCCTATTACCAGCCGCCGCTGCATCTGCAGCCGGCGCTGCGCTACCTCGGATACTCCGAGGGCGATTTCCCGGAGACCGAGCAGGCAGCGCGCGAGAACCTCTGTCTGCCGCTGTGGGCCGGGATCACCGAGGAGCAGCAGGCGGAGGTCGTCTCCGTCCTCAAGCGCGCTTCCGGTCTCGTCCGGTCCTGATGCGCTTCCCGGTCAATAGACACCGGGTCTGGCAGCTTGCGTTCGATGCGGTCCTGATCGTCGCCGCGTGGCAGTTGACGTTCTTCCTGCGCTTCGACAAGACGACGCCCATCTTCTACCGGCATCTGCTCGACTGGCAGGTGGTCTCGCTCGTGGTCGCGATCAACCTCTCGACCTTCGTCATCTTCGGCTTCTACAACCGCTGGTGGCGGTACGTCTCCACACGCGACATGTGGGGCGCCTTCCGCGGCGTCACCGCCGCCTCGGCCATCACCTATCTCGTGCTCTATGCATTCCCGCCGGCGCACACATCACGTCTTCCGCGCGGTGTCGCGGCTCTCGACTACCTCCTCTTGCTCGCCTTCGTCGCGGGCACACGTCTGTTGGCGCGCACACTGATCGAGCGGCCGCCGGCAGGCCTTGTCGCGCGCGGCAAGGAGGTGCTGATCGTCGGCGCAGGAGATGCCGGGCAATTGATGGTCCGCGAGCTGCAGCGCAACCGTCAGCTGCACTACACGCCGATCGGTTTCGTCGACGACGATCCGCGCAAGCGGGGTGACCGCATCAACGGCGTCAAGGTGCTCGGCACGACCGACGAGCTCCAGCACCTCCTGCGCGACAACAAGCCGGACGAGGTGCTGATCGCGATCCCGTCGGCTCCGGGCCGCGTGCGCCAGAAGATCGTCGAGACGTGCCTGGCCGAACAGGTCGCGGTCAAGACGCTGCCGGGCCTGCACGAGCTGATCGCGGGCGACCTCAACCTCGGAGCGCAGATCCGGCCGGTTCAGGTCGAAGATGTGCTCGGTCGTCAGCAGGTCGAGGTCGACCTCGGGCTCGTCGCGTCCTACGTCAAGGGCAAGACGGTCCTCGTCACGGGCGCCGGCGGCTCGATCGGCTCGGAGCTCTGCCGCCAGCTCGCACGGCTCGGGTCGGCGCGCCTGGTGCTGCTCGACAAGGGCGAGTCGGCCCTGTTCGAGATCGAGCGGGAGCTCGTCGACGAGCGCGACTACACCGCCGCGATCCCCGTGCTTGCGGATACCGGTGACCGCGCGAAGCTGCGCCAGGTCTTCGAGCGCTACCGCCCACAGGTGCTCTTCCACGCAGCGGCGTACAAGCACGTCGGCATGCTCGAGGCGAACCCCTCGCAGGCCGTCTCGAACAACGTGCTCGCAACGCGCACGCTCGCCGAGGTCGCGGTCGAGTTCGGTGTCGAGCGCTTCGTGCTGATCTCCACCGACAAGGCCGCCAACCCGAAGAACGTGATGGGCCAGTCGAAAGCCGTGTGCGAATGGATCATCGAGTCGTTCGCGCTGCACCCCGAGGTCGACACCCGCTTCGTCGCCGTTCGCTTCGGCAACGTGCTCGGCTCGTCGGGCTCGGTGATCCCGATCTTCCGCAAGCAGATCGAGCGTGGCGGGCCGGTCAGGGTGACCGATCCCGAGATGACCCGCTTCTTCATGACGATTCCCGAAGCCTCGTCGCTCGTCGTCCAGGCGGGCGCGATGGGCGGCCGCGGCCAGGTGTACGTGCTCGACATGGGAGAGCCCGTCAAGATCCTCGATCTTGCCCGGCAGATGATCCATCTGTCCGGCAAGGACGAGTCCCAGATCCCGATCGTGTTCACGGGCGCGCGCGCGGGCGAGAAGGTGCACGAGGTGCTCTGGAACGAGGGCGAGGCTGTCGGCCCGACCTCGCACCCGAAGATCATGCGCGCCGCGCGGCCGCAGATCGACGCAGCCTGGCTGGAGGAGTCGCTCGCGACGCTCGAGCGGCTCGTCGACGAGGGCGACACGCTCGCCGTGGTGGCGAAGCTCCGGTCGATGGTCGCCGAGCCGATGCGCACCGGGCGCGAAGCGGTTCTGGAAGACACGTTGCACTGAGGTCACGGTTGGTCTCCGGTCGCGCCGGTAACGTGACCCGATGGACCCGCTCGACGGCCTGAATCCCGAGCAGCGCCGTGCGGCGGAGGCTGTCCGCGGCCCCGTGTGCATCCTCGCCGGGGCCGGCTCGGGCAAGACGAGGACGATCACGCGGCGCATCGCGCAGCAGGTCGTCACCGGGGCCTTCGCGCCGACGCAGATCATGGCGGTCACGTTCACCGACAAGGCGGCCGGCGAGCTCAAGCAGCGTCTCGCGGAGCTCGGGGTCAGTGGGGTGCGCGCGTCCACCTTCCACTCCGCCGCTCTGCGTCAGCTGCGCCACTTCGCGCCGGATGCGGTGGGTCGCATCCTCCCGTCGAAGGCGCTTGCGCTTCGCCAGATCGCGAACTCGCTCCCCGCCCCGTACAAGTTCCGTCCGGCGGGCGACCTCGCGAGCGAGATCGAATGGGCGAAGAACCGCCGGATTCCGCCCGAACGCTACGACGGCCGCGATCCGCCGATCCCGCTCGACCTGATGCAGCGGGTCTACCGCGAGTACGAGCGGCGCAAGACCGCGGAAGGCCTGATCGACTTCGAGGACCTGCTCGAGCTCACGGTGCGGCTGTTCGAGGAGGACGCGGAGGTGCGTGAGACGTTCCGTGCCCAGTACCGGTCGTTCACCGTCGACGAGGTGCAGGACGTGAACCTGCTCCAGCAGCAACTGCTCGACCTCTGGCTCGGCGACCGGGACGACCTCTGCATCGTCGGCGACGACTATCAGGCGATCTACGGCTTCACCGGTGCGAGCCCCGACTATCTCCTCGCGATGCCGGAGCGCTTCCCGAATGCGCTCGTCGCGCGGCTCGAGGAGAACTACCGCTCGACGCCGCAGGTGCTCGCTCTCGCCAACAGGCTCGTGCCCAATCTCGGCGGCGCGGCGAAGACGCTGCGCTCGGTCGGTGCCGGACGGCGCCGAGCCCGTCCTACGCCCGTATCCCACGCCGGAGGACGAGGGAGCCGCGATCGTCGCGGAGCTGCGCGCGCTCGACTGCCCGTTCGAGCAGACGGCGATTCTCGCGCGGACCAATGCCCGTCTGACCGACTTCGAGGAGCTGTTGCACGACGCCGGCATCCCCTTCCAGGGGTCGTCGCTCCTCGAGCGCGATGCGGCGCGCAGACTGACGCGGAGGCTCGAGCGTGCCACGGCACCTGCCGGTGAGGCAGTGCGCGCCGCAGCGCTCGAAGCCGGCTGGCTCGAGCGCCTCCCCGACAAGCTCGGCGAGCGCGAAGCGGTGCGCCAACAGGATCTCGGACGGCTGGTGCAGCTTGCGGCGGGCTTCGACGGCGATGCGGCATCGTTCGTCGAGGACCTTCGCCGTCGCTTCTCCTCGGGCGGCGACGCGGCACATGGTGTCAACCTGCTGACGCTGCATCGGGCGAAAGGCCTGGAGTTCGAAGCGGTCTTCATCCCCCGGCTGCAGGAGAAGGAGCTGCCGTCCAAGCAGGCGCGGACGCCCACGGAGCTGGCGGAGGAGCGCCGGCTGCTGTACGTCGGGATGACGCGCGCGAAGCGCATCCTCTGGCTCACCTGGTCGGGCAAGCGCTCACGCTTTCTGCAGGAGCTCGGTGTCACGCAGAGTGCGCCGACGGAGAAGCGCGAGTGGACCGCCGACGCCCAACGTCTCCGCGACTGGCGGCTCGAGCGGGCGAAGGCCGACAACGTCCCGCCCTATGTGGTGTTCCACGACAGCGTGCTGCACGCGATCGCAGAGGCGCGCCCGTCGTCGCTCGGCGAGCTGTCGCAGATCGCCGGGGTCGGCCCCGCGAAGCTCGAGCGCTACGGGCCGGACGTGCTGGAGCTCGTTCGACCCTGACTCAGGGGAGTGCCGACAGCAGCAGGTCGAGCATCAGCTGCGGGTCGCGGCGCTCGCGCGTTCCCGTCGCGCGGTCGCGTTTCTGCAGTTCGAGCGCGCGTGGGTCGGTGAGCGGGCGGAGCCGTCCTTCGCGGATCAGCTGTTCGTCGACGCCGCCGAGCCGGCCGCCGTAGGTCGTGTACACCGGCACGCCGAGCGCCGCCGCTTCACGGTTCATCGTTCCGCCGGCCGACACGACCAGGTCGGCGAACGCGATCAGGCTCTGCGCATCGACGGCCTCGTCGGGGACGATCACCGACGGGAGCGCCAGGGACTTCACGAAGTCTCGCTGTTCCTCGGTGCGCGGGATCACGAAGGCGTGCACGTCGTCGGACCGGCCGAGATGCTCGAGCGTCATCGGGAAGAGTGGATTCG
Source organism: uncultured Thermoleophilia bacterium (assembly GCA_963806025.1). Classification (GTDB taxonomy): domain Bacteria; phylum Actinomycetota; class Thermoleophilia; order Gaiellales; family Gaiellaceae; genus PALSA-600. The sequence goes on from CAWDWI010000004.1 coordinate 374,838, forward strand.
AGTGACGGTGGTAGAGCGAGACGTCGGGCGGAGGCCGCAGCACGACGAGCACGCGGGCCGGGTCGATCGACCAGTCGGTCAGCACCGACTCGTCCGGCTCGAAGTCCGAGAGGTAGTACTCCTCCTTCAGTCCCGGATACTGCTGCAGCTTGGGCGGGACGGCACCGTACGTCTTGAGCCGCTCGGGTGGTATCGCCGCGGGCACGACGACTCGCGTCGCGGCGCGGCAGCCCAGTTGGTGCTGGAGCCACGCCCACTCGTAGTCGAACGTCGTCGAGCTCGGGATGCCAAGCCGGCGCGCGGTCATCGTGAGCTCGTGCGATCCGTGGGCCAGGGCGAGGTCGAAGTTCCGGCCCTTGGCGAAGCGCCGCAGTGCTTTCAGCCGCGTGCGCATCTGCGCTGCCTTGCCGAGTGCAGACCGGCCGCCGTGGTGTCCGATCACCGTCGCGGCCATCCCGTGTGATTCGATCAACTGCAGCGTCTGGGCATACTCGCGCGCGGTGATCTCCACCTCGTTCCCCTGCGCCTCGAGCAACTGCACGAGCGGCCTGAACACCAGCGGATGCGCGCTCGCGGTGAAGTCGATCCATACCTTCATGCAATTGCGCTTTCGATCGAGACGTCGCGGGTGATGCCCTCGACGTGTCGTTCGTGCCAGAGCGTGAATGCGAGCAGCCCCCACAGCTGCCGGGACAGGTCCTCGCGGCCGGAGACGTGCGTGTCGATCACGCGCGTTACCGCCTGCGGTTGCAGGTAGCCCTGGCGTCGCAGGGTGTCCGCCGACAGGGTCTCGCGTGCGAACGGCTCCAGCTCACCGCGGAGCCACGCTGCGGCAGGAATCGAGAAGCCGCGCTTCTTCCCGTGCACGATCTCGGGCGGCAACAGCGGCTCCATCGCCTTGCGCAGCAGCCGCTTCTTCGAGAAGCCGCGCACCTTGTGCCGCACGGGAAGTGAGAACGCGAAGTTGGACACCACCGTGTCCATGAAGGGAACCCGCGCCTCCAGGGACCACGCCATCGATGCGCGGTCGGTCTTCGTCAGCAGGTCGTCCACCAGGTAGAGACCGAAGTCGACGTCCTGCAGGCGCGTCAGGAGCTCGTGGCCGTCGGTCGCGGCAAACCGTGCGCGATACCCGACGAGCGGGTCGTAGCTGCTCTTGCGGCCGGTGAGCTCCGCGCGGACGTCCGCCGCGAAGATCTCCTTGTAGGCGTGGTGCCGTTCGAGCGGCGGCATCCCGGCGGCCCGCGTGAACCGTTTCAGGCGATAGTCGAGGCTGGCCTTGCGCGTCGACGACGGAAGCCGGTCCACTGCGGGTCGCGCACGAGCGGCGAGCGGCCCGAACCGCTCCGCGAGCAGGTCGGCGACGTAGGTGTAGTAGCCGCCGAAGAGCTCGTCGCTGCCCTCGCCCGAGAGGGCGACCTTGACGTCTTCCGCCGCGAGCTTGGAGACGAGGTACGTCGGGAGCGCCGAGGAGTCGGCGAAGGGCTCGTCGAACGCATCGGCGAGCGCCGGCAACAGGAGGGCCGCGTCCGGCCGGAGCGTGAGGTCGCGGTGGATGGTGCCGTACCGTCGCGCCACGGCCCGGGCGCCGTCGAGCTCGTCGAACGACGCTTCGGCGAAGCCGATCGAGAACGTGCGCACCGCCTCCGACGACTCCTCGGCGGCGAGCGCGGTGAGCGCCCCCGAGTCGACGCCCCCGGAGAGCAGCACACCGACCGGCACGTCGGCGATCAAGTGCGCGCGCACGGAGTCGCGCAACCGTGCCCGGCACTCCTCGATCAGTTCCGCTTCGTCGTCGCCGTGGCGCGTCGGCAGCGGGCCGGTGCGCGCGAAGCAGTCGATCGACGTGCGGCCGCCGTGCCAGGTGAGTGTGTGGCCCGGGAGGAGCTTGCGGATGTCTCTGAAGATCGAGAGCGGCGCCGGCACCACGTTGAAGGTGAGGAACGCCTCGAGTGCGTCGAGGTCGATGTCACCGTGCGGCAGAGCGTCGAGCTCCGACGAGAACGAGAGCTCGCCGTCGACGTCGCGATAGGCGAGCGGTTTGATCCCGAAGCGGTCGCGCGCGAGCACGAGTCGCTGTTCGCTCGCGTCCCACACGGCGACGGCGAACATACCGCGAAGCCGCTCCCACAGCTTGGGGCCCCACTCCTCGTACCCGTGAACGAGCACCTCGGTGTCGCAGCGGCTGCGAAATCGGTGACCTGCCCGCTCGAGCTCGTGCATGAGCTCGCGGTAGTTGTAGATCTCGCCGTTCTGCACGACGACGACGCTGCCGTCCTCGTTCGCGATCGGTTGATCGCCTCCGGTCAGATCGATGATCGCCAGCCGGCGTGCGGCGATCCCGACCGGTCCGTCGAGATGCGCGCCCTCGGAGTCCGGGCCGCGGTGGAACAAGGTCGCCGACATGCGGCGAAGCCGATCGGGGTCGACGGCGCCGCGGCTGCTGGCGATCCCGCAGATCCCGCACATGCGGGTCAGTCTAGGTGCGGCGCCCGAATACCTGGGCGAGCACCCGGATGCCGGTGACGAAGAGCGTTCGCAGGTAGAGCCGAACGGAGCGGTCGGCGATCCATTCGAGATCGTGAGCGAGCTTCTCCGCCATCGATGTCTCGTAGCCGCGTCGCACCTGTGCGAACCCGGTCAGCCCGGGCCGCACGACGAGGCGCTGCCAGTAGGCGGGCAGGTCGTGCGCGAGCTCCTCGAAGAAGCGTGGGCGGATCGGTCTCGGCCCGACGAAGGACATGTCTCCGCGCAGGACGTTCCAGAGCTGGGGTATCTCGTCGAGCTGCGACGCCTTCAGCCAGCCGCCGATTCGCGTCAGCTCTGCGTCGGTGTGGCGGACGAGCTCCTCGCCCAGGTATTGCCCGATGCGGTCTTCTGCGCCCGGGCGGAGGGTGCGGAACTTCAACATCTGGAAGAAGCGCCCACGGCGGCCGACGCGTTCACCGCGGTAGAGGATCGGCCGGCCGGTCGTGACGAGCAGGACGCCGGCGATCAGGAGCCCGAACGGCGCGAGGAGGATCCCGAAGATCCCCGCGAAGAGGATGTCGAGCAGGCGCAGCTCGAGGTCGATCCCGCGATGCTCCGCCTGGGACGCGAGCCGTGTGTACCCGCTGACGAGGGTGTCCTCGAGCGGTGGCGGCGCGGATGCCACGCGCTCGATGGTAAACCGTTGGCCTATGAGCGTCCTCGGAATCGACCACGTGCAGGTCGCCGCGCCCGAGGGCTGCGAGGCGCAGGCCCGAGCGTTCTACGGAGCGCTGCTCGGCCTCGAAGAGCTTCCGAAGCCGGAATCGCTCCGTGGCCGCGGCGGCTGCTGGTTCCGGGCGGGCGACCAGGAGCTGCACGTCGGCGTCGACCGGCCGTTCGTGCCGGCGCGCAAGGCGCATCCAGGCCTCGTCGTCTCCGACCTTGCAGTGCTCGCCGGCCGTCTGGCCGCCGCAGGGGTCGCCGTCGACCACGACGACTCCATCCCCGGGGCAAAGCGCTTCCACGCGGCCGATCCGTTCGGCAACCGGCTCGAGTTCCGCGAGGCGTAGCGCGAACCGGTGGAGCGAACCCGGGGGCGCGTGCGCGTTACGTCACGGTGGCTGCCACCGGACGGGGCTCGCTGAGGCCGGTCGAAGAATTATGGGTCTTGCAGGGAGAAATGGGTCGCGGGCACGGTTCTGTGACATCGGGGTTGCTGTTCGGCGCGGGTGGCTGGGGCGCGCGTCGGTGGCTGTTCACCCGTCCTTCTATAAGCTTCCGTTATGGATACGCGTCAGCTTCGTGCGTTTTGCGAGGTGGTCGAGCGCAAGTCGTTCTCCCAGGCGGCCGAACGGCTCGGCGTGACCCAGCCGGCCGTCAGCCTGCAGGTACGCGCGCTCGAGAAGCGCCTCGGCCTCCAGCTCCTCGACCGGTCGGGGCGCCGGGTCGAGCCGACCGAGGCAGGCCTGCGCCTCTACCGGGGCGCCCAGCGGCTGATCGCGCTCGAAGAGGAGATCACGAGCGACCTTGCAGACGAGGCGACCGGCGCGCTCGAAGGCACATTCGCAATCGGCGCGTCGACGGGCCCCGGCGGCGTCGTTCTCTCCCGCCTCCTCTGCGAGTTCGCCGCCGAGCACCCGCAGATCCACGTTGCCCTGAGCGTGTTCGACACACAAACAGTCGTCGAACGGGTCGCCGACCGAACACTCGAGCTCGGCGTGGTCGGCGCCGCTCCGCGCTACCGCGCGGTCGAGTACGAGCCCTTCTTCCGCGACACCGTGATCCTCGCCTGTCCTCCGGGCCACCCGTTCGAAGGCCGGACCGTGACGCTCGAAGAGCTGAAGGGCGAGCGCCTGATCGTGATGCAGGAAGGAGCCGGAGTTCGGCAGATGATCGAGGACGAGCTGCGCCGTGTCGGCACGAAGCTTCGCGACCTCGACGTGCGACTCGAGCTCGGGCTCCAGGAGTCCGTGACGAGCGCAGTGCGCGGTGGCTACGGCGTCACGTTCATCTCGCGCTCGTCGGTCGAGAACGATCTGGCCGCCGGCACGCTTGTCGAAGCACGCATCGCCGGGCTCGAGCTCGAGCGTGAGATCCTGCTCGTTCGCGCGAGCGGCCGGTCGGAGACGCGCGCCGCGCGGGCCTTTGTCGACTACGCACGCGAGCGCCTGCCGTGATCGTCCGCTGGAGCCTCGACGACCTGCCGGCAACGCTCGCCGAGGTCGGCATCGAGCGTCCCTTCCTGATTGCGAGCCCGCGCTGGCAGTTTCTCGACCTGCCGCAGGTCGCCGCGTGGTCGGAGGTTCCCTCGCATCGCGTCCAGGTGCCGGACGAGGCCGACGGCATCCTCGTGGTCGGCGGCGGCTCGGCGGTCGACACGGGCAAGTTCGCCTCGGCGGAGTCCGGCAAGCCCGTCGTGCACGTGCCGACCACCTACTCGGGCGCCGAGTGGACGACGTCGTTCGGGGTCCGCTCGCCGGACCGCGTCATCAGAGGCGCCGGTGCCGGGGCGCGGCCGGTCGCGATCATCTACGACGTCGCTCTGACGCTCGATCTGCCTGCGGCCGTGACGGCAGGCACGTCGCTGAACGGCCTCGCTCACTGTGCGGAGGCGCTCTACGTGCAGGGGCACGGCGCCGAGGGAGACGAAGAGGCGCTCCGGGGCGCTCGGCTCATCTCGACGGCGCTGCCGCGTGTGCTGGCGGAACCCGGCGATCGGATCGCCCGCGAGGAGCTGCTCCGCGGGGCCGCGCACGCCGGTCATGCTCTCGCGCTGAACCGGATGGGGCTCGCCCATGCGATGGCCCAGGCGCTCGGTGGGACCTACGGCCTGCCGCACGGGGCGATGAACGCGCTCTGTCTACCGCCCGCGCTCGAGTTCAACTCGCGGTTCGTTCCCGCCGAGGTGGCGCGCTTCGGCGAGGCCGTCGGCGCCGATGCCGTCGCGCGCTCGCGCGAGCTGGCGCTCCTCGGCGGCTTCGATCGCCTGCGCGACTTCGCCGTTCCCGAGGAGGAGCTGGCACAGGTCGCCGAGGCGGCTGCGCAACGCGCTGCCAACCAGGCGAACCCGCGCCCGGCCGGCCCTGCCGAGATCCTGGAGCTCTACCGCAGCATCTACTGAGGGCTTACCGACCACGTCGGTGAACAGTGCTTACCGACCAAGTCGGTGAACAATGCATAACTTTCGCTAATAACAGGTATAGTCCAGCCTGTGAGTGAGTCGGCCCGCAGCTTTGACGTGCTCGTGATCGGAAGCGGAGCCTCGGGGCTCGCGGCGGCGGTCTCGGCCGAGCGCGCGGGCGCACGGGTGGCTCTCGCGACCAAGGGCTCGCTCCAGGCGAACAACTCCTCCAAGGCGCAGGGAGGCATCCAGGCCTCGTTCGGCGCCGACGACTCGCCGGAGCAGCACGCGCAGGACATCTGGCGGTCGTCGCACGAGACCGCGGACATGCGCCTGGTCGAGGTGCTGACCGGTGACGCACAATCAGCGATCCACTGGCTCGAGGAGCTTGGTGTCGAGTTCACCCGGGAAGACGGGGGCTACCGGCTCGCGAAGTGCGGCGGGGCGAGCGCAAAACGGCTGCTGCAGGTCGGCGACCGCACGGGGCATGCGATCACGAAGCAACTGCGGGACGCGTGGGAGGCAGGGAGCGGCACAAGCTTTCTCAACGCTCCGCTCAGAGAGCTCAGCGAGATCGACGGTCTGTGGCGGGCGCGGGTCGGCGAGCAGACCATCGACGCCGGGACGATCGTGCTCGCAGCGGGAGGTCGCTGCTACGCCGAGGCCGAACGGCGCGGCGAGCTGTCGACGAATCACCCGAACGCGACCGGTGAGGTGACGCGGATCGCGGTCGACCTCGGCGCCGAAGCGCGCGACCTCGATGCGCTGCAATACCACCCGAACGGCGGCGCGTGGCCGTCGAACATGCAGGGCTACTCGATTCCCGAGACGACGCGCGCGTACGGCGCCGTCCTCGTGAACGCGGACGGCGAGGAGTTCACCGACTCGCTCGGTCCGCGCGACGCGGTCAGTCAGGCGATCTTCGACGAGGTCGAGAAAGGGAACGGCGTCACGACGCCGGACGGCCGCCCGGCCGTGTACCTCGACACGACTCGCATCCCCGAGAGCGACGCGGACGTCTCGCTGCCGTACATGCTTCGCCGCTATCGCGGCGCCGGGATCGATCCGCTCAGGGAGAAGATCTTCACGTACCCGGTCCTCCACTATCAGAACGGCGGTCTCGTGATCGACACGGACGCCGAGACGACGCTCGAAGGTGTGTACGCGTGCGGCGAGATCGCCGGCGGCACGCACGGGCGCAACCGGATGATGGGCAACAGCCTCCTCGAATGTGTGGTGTTCGGTCGAAGGGCTGGTCGTAATGCACTCGAGAAGGCAAGGAGCTAGATGACAATCGATACGGTCACCGACCTGCAGCACGCAGTGGAGGACGCCGCTGCCCACCTCTACGTCTGGGCCCTGAAGGACATTCCGCAGGATCTGCGCGACGCACTGGCCGCCGCGCGTCTACGGGAGACATCAGTCCCCGGCAAGCGCGTGCTCGAGACGATCCACCGCAACGTCAACATCGCGGACAGCGAGAACAACCTGGTCTGCCAGGACACAGGCATCGCGGTCTACACGTGCCGCGTCGGGGAGCACTTCCCCTTGCATCCGACGCGGATCTACGAGGGACTGCGTGACGGCACAGCGCGCGCGACGGTCGAGCATCCGCTGCGCTCGAACGCCGTGCACACGATCACCCGCGAGAACACCGGCCCGAACATCGGCTATCGCCTGCCGATCGTCCACTGGGAGTTCATTCCGGACTGGGACGGGCTCGACGTCAAGTGCATTCCGAAGGGATCCGGCTCCGAGAACATGAGCTTCCTCAAGATGTGCATCCCTGCCGACGGCGTGAAGGGGATCAAGCAGTTCGTGCTCGAGTCGATCGTCGGTGCGGGCGGCAAGCCCTGCCCGCCGGGGATCGTAGGGGTCGGGATCGGAGGCACCGCCGACTACGCGATGTACCTCGCGAAGGAGGCGATCACGCGCCCGGTTGGCACGCGGAACTCCGACCCGCTCGTCGCGCAGCTCGAAGACGAGCTGTACGGGCTGCTCAACGAGACCGGCATCGGGCCGATGGGGCTCGGCGGCGACGTCACCGTCCTGCAGTGCCATATCGAGCACGCCGACACGCACATGACCCTCAACCCGGTAGCCGTCAACTACCAGTGCTGGGCGGCGCGCCGCGCATCCGCGCACATCGCCGCCGACGGTTCCGTCGACTTCGACAGGGAGTTCTGAGAACGATGGCAAACCACACCGTCACGTTCCCGGTCACAGATCCGCAGGAGATCCTGAAGCTGCAGGCCGGCGACGAGGTCACCGTGCAGGGCCACATCATCGGCATTCGCGACCGCACCCAGATCCGGATCTTCGACCAGGGCGTCGAGCCGCCGATGAACCTGAGGGGCGCGTTCCTGCTGCACACCGCGCCGAACGTGCGCAAGGTCGCCACCGATGCGGACGGCAAGGGCACCTACGAGAAGATCTGCATCGGCACCACCACGTCGGCGCGCATGGTCCGGTTCACCGAGCCGCTCGGCCGCCAGTACGGCGTGCGGGCCATCTGCGGCAAGGGTGGATTCCCCGACGAAGCCATCGAGCCGATGCACCAGCTCGGAATGGTCTATTTCGCGATCGTCGGCGGCGCCGCGGCGCTCGAGACGACGCAGATCGAGGAGATCGAAGACGTCCAGTGGGAAGAGCTGATGCCCGAGTGCCTCTGGAAGTTCCGGGTGAAGGACTTCGGTCCATTGACGGTCGGCATCGACGCACATGGGAACTCGCTCTACCGAGACGTGCAGACGCGCGCCAAGGCGAAGCTGGAGGAGCTCTATGCCCGCCTTTGATCTCGGTCTCGGCAAGCACGTCGGCCTGACGCACGTGATCGACAAGGGCCTCGGCCCCCGCGCATGGGAGGACGTGCTCGAAGTCGCCGGGGACCACATCTCGATCGTCAAGCTCGGCTGGGGCACGGCCTACGTCACGAACAACCTCGAGCGCAAGCTCGAGGTTCTGCGCGACAAGCCCGTGGTGATCGGTGGGACGTTCTTCGAGGTCGTATACGCGCTCGGCAATCTCGACGAGTACAAGCAGTGGCTGACCGAGCTCGGGCTCACGCACGTCGAGATCTCGGACGGCACGGTCGACATCCCGCGGGAGCGCAAGCTCGAGCTGATCGCCGAATTCGCGCGCGACTTCACCGTGCTCTCCGAGGTCGGGTCGAAAGACTCGAGCGTCGAGTACTCGGCCGACGAGTGGACGCAGTGGCTGAACGAGGAGCTCGAAGCCGGGGCGTGGAAGGTGATCACCGAGGCGCGCGAGGGTGGCACTGCAGGCATCTTCGACTCGTCGGGCGGCATGCGCACGGAGTTGATCAGCGAGATCGCAAATGTCGTCGGTCCCGCGAACATCGTCTTCGAAGCGCCGACGAAGGCCGCGCAAGCGTGGTTCGTCAAGGAGTTCGGCCCGTCGGTCAACCTCGGGAACATCCCGCCCGAAGAAGTGATCCCGCTCGAAACGCTGCGGCTCGGCCTGCGCGGCGACACGTTGAAGGAGGTGCTGCTCGGTGACGATGTTCACGCCTCCTGACGCGCCGGCGGTCGAGGAGCTGAGCGCCGAGGAGATCCTCGCGCTCGTCACACGCGAATTCTCCGGCCGGGTCGCGCTTGCGTGCTCCTTCCAGAAGGAAGAGACCGTGCTGCTCGACATGCTGTTCGCGCTCGAACCAAATGCACGCGTCTTCGCGATCGACACGCACTATCTCTTCCCCGAGACGTACGAGCTCTGGCGCGAGGTCGAGCGGCGCTACGACACGAAGGTGGAGGTCTACGAGGGGCCCACCCCCGCGGAGCTCACCGCGACTCACGGCGAGCAGCTCTGGGAGCGCAAGCCGGATCTCTACCTCGCGCTGGCCAAGGTCGAGCCGCTCGTCCGGGCTCTGGGCGGTCTCGACTGCTGGATCACCGGCGTCCGCCGCGATCAGGCGCCGACGCGTGCGAACGCCCCGAAGCTCGGCTGGGACGAGGCGCACGAGCTGTGGAAGGCCAATCCGCTTGCCGACTGGAGCGGCGACGACTGCTGGACGTACATCCGTGAGCGGGAGCTGCCGTACAACCCGTTGCACGACCGCGGCTACGAGTCGATCGGCGACATCCACTCGACGATCCCGGGCGCCGGCCGTGAGGGCCGCTGGGCCGGGACCGGCCGCACCGAGTGCGGGCTCCATGTTGCGAGTGCCGAATGAGCCAGGTCTCGACTAGAGATTCCGCGAAGCGGAATCTCTCTCACCTGGACGAGCTCGAGGCAGAGGCGATCCACATCATGCGCGAGGTCGCCGCAGAGCGCGAGCGCCCGGTGCTGCTCTTCTCCGGCGGCAAGGACTCGATCGTGATGCTCCGGCTCGCCGAAAAGGCATTCCGGCCCGCCAGGTTCCCGTTCCCGGTGATGCACGTCGACACGGGGCACAACTTCCCCGAGGTGATCGAGTATCGCGACCGCCGCGTGCAGGAGCTCGGGGAACGTCTTGTGGTCGCGAGCGTGCAGGAGTCGATCGACCGGGGCCGTGTCCAGGAGCAGACCGGCCCGCGCGCGTCACGCAACCAGCTGCAGACGACGACGCTGCTCGATGCCCTCGAGGAGCACGGCTTCGACGCCGCGATGGGTGGTGCGCGCCGCGACGAGGAGCGTGCCCGCGCGAAAGAGCGCATCTTCAGCTTTCGCGACGACTTCGGCCAGTGGAACCCGCGGGCGCAAAGGCCCGAGCTGTGGGACATCTACAACGCACGCATTCGCAAGGGCGAGCAGATTCGGGTCTTCCCGATCTCGAACTGGACCGAGCTCGACGTGTGGCAGTACGTGGCGCGCGAGAATCTGGAACTGCCGAAGATCTATTTCGCGCACGACCGTGAGGTGTTCCGCCGCGACGGGATGCTCTATGCCGTCTCGGAGTTTGTCGAGCGTTATCCCGACGAGGAGGCGTTCTCGGCCTCGGTGCGGTTTCGCACCGTCGGTGACATGTCATGCACGGGCGGCGTGGTCAGCGACGCCGCGACGATCGACGAGGTCGTCACCGAGATCGCTGCGACGCGGGTGACCGAGCGCGGCGAGACACGGGCCGACGACCGGGTCAGCGAGGCCGCGATGGAGGACAGGAAGCGCGTTGGCTACTTCTAAGGAGTTTCTCGACACCGACCTGTTGCGACTCGTCACTGCGGGCTCGGTCGACGACGGCAAGTCGACGCTGATCGGACGCCTGCTGTACGACACGAAGCAGATCCTTGTCGACCAGCTCGAGCACATCGAGGATGCCTCGCGGCGTCGGGGCCACGACTACGTCGATCTGGCGCTGCTCACCGACGGGCTCCGGGCCGAGCGCGAGCAGGGGATCACGATCGATGTCGCCTACCGCTCGTTCGTCACTCCGAGGCGGCGCTTCCAGTTGGCCGACGCTCCCGGTCACGTTCAGTACACCCGCAATATGGTCACCGGAGCATCCACGGCCGACGTCGCAGTGATCCTCGTCGATGCGCGCAAGGGCGTGATCGAGCAGACACGCAGGCACTCCTACATCATCGGCATGCTCGCGCTCCCGCACGTCGTGTACGCCGTGAACAAGATGGACCTGGTCGAGTTCTCGGAGGAGCGGTTCGACGAGATAGCGCGTGAGCTCGCCGAGCTCGGGTCGCAGCTCGAGGTCAGAGACGCGACGGTGATTCCGCTGTCGGCGCTCAAGGGCGACAACGTCGTCGACCGCACCGAGTCGATGCCGTGGTACGCAGGCCCGACGCTGCTCGAGCACCTCGAGACGATCGAGCTCGACGGCGACCGCAACGTGGAGGACAGGCGCTTCCCCGTGCAGTGGGTGATCCGGCCGATGGCCGACGAGCACCACGACTATCGCGGCTATGCCGGTCGCGTCGCAGGCGGGGTCTGGCGGGCCGGCGACGAGGTCGTCGTGCTGCCCTCCGGGCTGCGAAGCCGCGTGGCGGCAATCGACAGCGCCGAAGGTCGGCTCGATCAGGCGGTCCCGCGCGAGTCGGTCACCCTCCTCCTCGAGGACGATGTCGATGTCTCACGTGGCGATCTGCTCGCCGATCCAGAGCGCCCGCCGGTGGTTGCGCGCGAGTTGACCGCGCGTGTCAGCTGGATGGCCGAGCGTCCCGTCGAGGACGGAGCCCGCCTCCTCATCAAGCACACCACGCGCACCGTTCCTGCGCGCGTGGACGAGATCGTGAGCGTCGTCGACATCCACACGCTTCAGGATCTGCCGAGTCCCGGCAGGATGGAGCTCAACGACCTCGGAGTCGTCCGGTTCCGTCTCGCGGAGCCACTCGTCGTCGACGAGTACGTGCGCAATCGTGGCACCGGTGCCTTCATTCTGATCGACGAGTCGACGAACGAGACGGTCGGCGCCGGCATGGTCGTGTCAGCGAAGCCGTGACGCGTAGTGCGCATCCGTACCGCGACACGGACGTAATCGACTCGCGGGCGCCGCGGACGAACCAGGCCGTCGTCGGTGTTGTGTCGGTGCTCGCCGTTGCGACGGGGTGGTGGTGGCTGCTCGCGCTACTTGCGCTGCAGCTCGCAGTCGGGCTCCTCATCGGGCGGCGCTTCTGCCTGCCCTGCCTGCTCTACTTCGAGGTGATTCAGCCTCGCTTCGGCGAAGGGGCACTCGAGGACGCACGTCCGCCGCGTGCCGCGAACGTCGTCGGGCTGGTCGTGCTCACAGCTGCGTCGGTCGCGTACGCCGTCGGCCTGTCGACGCTCGGCGCCGGGCTCGGCATCCTGGTCGCCGCTCTGGCGCTGCTCGCCGCAACCACTGGTTTCTGCACCGGCTGTGAGGCCTACAAGCTCGGCTGCCTGCTCACCGGCCGGCCGTTCGTCTCCTGTCCCTTGCCGCCGCGCGCATGACCTGGCAATTCAGCCTTGCCGGCCTGCTGATCGGCGTGCTGGTCGGCATGACCGGGATGGGCGGCGGGTCGCTGATGACGCCGATGTTGATCCTGCTCTTCGGGTTCGACCCGAAGACCGCTGTCGGCACCGACATCCTGCACGGCGCGGTCTTCAAGTCGTTCGGCGCGGTTCGCCATCGCCAGCTCGGAAACGTGCACGTGCCGCTCGCGATGTGGATGCTGATCGGCTCGGCGCCGATGTCCCTCGTCGGCGTGCAGATCGGCAGCTCGTTCTCCGGCGGGACACAGTCGACGATGACCAAGATCGTCGGCGCGACGCTGATCATCGGCGGCTTCGGATTTCTCGCGAAGACGTTCATTCGCGGTCATTCGATCAACGCCGAGTTCCACCTCAGACGCCACGACAAGGTCGCGGCGATCGTGATCGGCGCGGTCTTCGGGTTCGTCGTCGGGCTGACTTCGGTCGGGTCCGGGACCTTCTTCGGGCTGGCGATGCTGCTGCTCTTTCCGCTCTCCGCGAGCCGGATCGTCGGCACCGACATGCTCCATGCTGCCTTGCTGCTCTGGGTCGCCGGCGTCGGGCACCTGGTGCACGGAAACGTCGATTTGCACGCAATCGGCTGGCTCCTCGTCGGGTCCATTCCCGGCGTGCTGCTCGGTTCGCACCTCTCGATCCGGGTTCCCGAGCGAGCGCTTCGGATCGCGTTCGGTTTCGTGCTCATCCTCTCCGGGATCAAGATCGTGAAGATGCCCGACTCCGATCCGATCGTCGTCGGCGGGTTGGTGCTCGGAGTGATCGTGCTCCTCGTCTGGTCGGGCCGGCAGGTCAAGCTGCGCCGGTTGCGCGCCCGGCAGGTCCCGGCGCACGACCCCGCATAGAATCCCCCGGGCGTGGCCCGGGTCCTGTCGACGGTGTTCGTCCTCGCCCTGCTCGCAGGGAGCGCCGCGGCCTTCGCGCTGACCGAGCGCGCCAAGCTCGAGCGATCCCCGATCTACGGCACGCGCGTCGATCCGGTCTTCTCTCCCGCTGCAACGACCAAGCCGGTCGCCCACGTCGCCTTTCGGGTTCGGCCGCACGAGCGTGTCGATGTCCGAATCGTCGACGGGCACGGGAAGACCGTGGGTGTCCTCCTTTCCAACCGCACGGTCAAGCCGGGGACGAGGCTCGACCTCGTCTGGAACGGGCTCACCGCGGCCGGCCTGCTCGTTCCGGACGGCACCTACAGGCCGGTGGTCAAGCTCCTGCGCTCGCATCGCACGATCACACTGCCGAGCCCCATCCGGCTCGACACCGTCCCGCCGAAGATCACGGTCCGGCACCCGCAGTACCCGATCATCTCGCCCGACGGGGACGGGCATCACGACGCATTCACGTTTCACTACACGATCGACGAGCCGGCACATGCGATCTTGCTCGTGCGCGGTGATCAGGTGCTCTTCACGCGCACCAGCAAGCAGGCAGGCGAGCTGACCTGGAACGGCCGTGTCGAGGGAGGGAAGCGAGCCCCGCCGGGCCGCTACGTGCTTTCCATCTCCGCGCAGGACACCGCGGGCAACAGGGCCAAGGCATATCCGTTCGCGATTGCCCAGATCCGTTACCTCATCCTCGCGCGCTCGCGGGTCGTTGTCCGACCGGGCGGGAGGTTCGCGCTGCGGGTATCGACCGACGCGCCGAGGGTCCGTTGGCAATTGCACGGTCGCCACGGAGTGCTCCCACGCGGGACGCTGCATCTCCGCGCGCCCAAGTCCAAGGGCGTCTTCAACTTGTACGTGTTCGCCGGCACGCACGCGGCACGCACCACCGTGGTGGTCGGATGAGCGCGGGTGCGGCCCAGGCGGCAGGCGCGATCGGTGCGCTCGGGCTCGGGCTGCTCATCGTGGCGCCGCGCCGCGATCTCCGCGTCGCGGGACTGGCAGCGTGGGCACTGGGCTGCGCGGGGCTGACGGTCTACCTCGCGCCGCACGGGCATCACCGCCTGCTCGCGGCCGCTGCTGTGCTGCTCGCACTGGCCGCGGCGATCGGCACCTGGGCCGCGCTGCGCGTCCCGTGGCTCCTTGCGGTCGCGACTCTCGCTTGCGTGCCCGCCCGCATTCCGGTCCACGTGGGGTCGACGCAGGCGAACCTGCTCCTGCCGCTCTACGGCGTCGTCGTCGTTGCCGCGCTCGCGCTTGCCTGGGAGCTGTACGGAGACGATTCGAATCGGTCTCGCGAGCTCGGTCCGCTCGCGTGGCCGGTCGCCGCGTTCGTCGCCTGGGACGGGGTCTCGCTGCTCTGGTCGAAGGACCCCCGGCAGGGCGCGATCGAGCTGCTCTTCTTCGTGCTTCCGTTCGGGCTGCTGGCGGTCGTGCTCGCCCGGCTCGCGTGGTCGCGGGCGTGGGTCCTGACGCTGTACGTCCAGCTGGCGGTCATGGCGCTGGTCTTCGCAGTGATCGGCATTGCCCAGTACGAGACGCGCAACATCTTCTGGAACCCGAAGGTGCGTGTCGACAACGCCTACGCCCCGAGCGGCTGGTTCTACCGGGTCAACTCCGTCTTCTATGACCCGTCGATCTACGGCCGGTTCCTCGTGATCGGGATCCTTGCGAGTCTCGTCGTCATCCTCTTCCGGCGCGGTGATCCGCTCTGGTTGATCGCCGCCGCGCTGACGATCGTGATCACCTGGGCCGGCCTCCTGCCGTCCTTCTCGCAGTCGAGCTTCCTGGCATTGATGGTCGGGATCGCCGTTGCGACGGTAGTCGCCTGGGGGCGGCGGAGCCTGTTGCTCGTGGGCGTCGTCGTGGTTCTGCTCGGCGTTGCGCTCGCCGCGTCGCCTGCGATTCGCCACAAGGCTTCGTTGTCGCACGTGACGAGCGGTCGCTCGACACTCGTCTCCACCGGGCTGCGGGTCGCCTACCACAACCCGATCTCGGGTGTGGGAGTGGGCGGCTTCAAGCGCGCGTACGCGGACCTGGCCCACCTCCGTGGAAAGGAGCCAAAGGCGGCCGCGTCGCACACGACGCCGATCACCGTCTCCGCCGAGCTCGGCCTTCCCGGCCTGCTCCTCTTCCTGTGGCTCGTCGTGACCGCGGTCACGCTTGCCTTCCGACGGCTCGGGCGCGACTTCGACGGCGCCGCCCGGCTCGCGTTCGGACTAGCCTTGGTCGCGATCCTCGTGCACTGCATCTTCTACAACGCCCTGTTCGAAGACCCCTCGTTCTGGGGCCTGCTTGCGCTGGTCGCGGTCGGCGCGCGCACGTGGAGGCCGGCCGTCCAATGATCGACGCGGTCAAACGTGCGCTCGTCCTCGCGCCGCACACGGATGACGGCGAGTTCGGCTGCGGTGGGACGATGGCGCGGCTGGTCGAGGCGGGCGCCGATGTGCGCTATGTCGCATTCTCGATCGCGACCCGGTCGCTTCCCGACGGCTTTGCGCCAGACACGCTCGCTCGCGAGGTGCGCGAGGCCACTGCCGAGATCGGCATCCCCGCCGGCAACCTGACCGTGCACGACTTCGACGTGCGTACGTTTCCCGATCGACGACAGGAGATCCTCGAGCTCCTGATCGAGATCTGGAGCGACTGGCAACCGGACTGCGTCTTCATGCCGTCGGTGCACGACGTGCACCAGGACCATCAGACAATCGCGAACGAAGGGCTGCGCGCCTTCAAGCGGACGACGATCCTCGGCTATGAGATTCCGTGGAACAACTTCGATTTCAGCTATCAGGCATACCTCGCGCTCGAGTCGCGACACGTCGAGCGCAAGGTGGCTGCGCTCGAGAGATACGCATCACAGCAGCACCGCCGCTACGCAAACGCGGAGTACGTGTGGAACGTCGCACGTACCCACGGGATCAACGTGAATCGCGAATACGCCGAGGTCTTCCAGGTGTACCGCGTGGTCGCGTAGCCGATGTCGATCGCCCCTGAGACGACCGTCGGAGCCGTTCACCTCACCGTGGCGGACCTGGCGCGGTCGCTCGCCTACTACACCGAGGCGATCGGTCTCGACCTGCTCGGGCTCGGCGACGGTGAGGCGAGTCTGGGCTCCGCCGGCAGTGAGCTCCTGCGCCTCGTCGAGGAGCCGGGCGTGCGGCCGGCCGACGGCTACACCGGCCTTTTCCACTTCGCGCTGCTCGTGCCCGAGCGCCGACACCTGGCCGGCTGGATGCAGCATGCGATCCGCGACCGCGTCCAGTTGACCGGCGCTTCGGATCACTTCGTCAGCGAGGCGCTGTACCTGCGCGATCCCGACCACCACGGGATCGAGATCTACGCCGATCGGCCGCGGCGTCTCTGGGAAGGACAGGTCGATCGCATCGGCACGTGGCCTCTCGATGTCGACGACCTGCTCGCCACGAATACCGAGCCGTCGGCCTCGCTGCCGCGCCGGCACCCGTATGGGCCACGTCCACCTGCGCGTCGCCGACGTCGAGGAGAGCATTCGCTTCTATCGCGACGTCGTGGGCTTCGACCTGATGGCCCAGCTCGGCGACCAGGCGGCGTTCCTGAGCGCCGGCGGCTATCACCACCGGCTCGGAGCGAACACGTGGGAAAGCCGCGGCGCGCCGCCCGCCCCAGAGGGCACTGCGCGGCTGACGCAGTTCACGATCGTCGTCCCGGACGCCCACGAAGGGGAGCGGATCGCCTCGGCGGTCGGCGGCGAGTTCCGCGACCCGTCCGGCAACGCGTTCGTGCTGAGCCTCGCCGGCTAGGCCGTCGAGCTTCGCGCGACCAGCTCCGGCGGCAGCGGCCGTGCATGGACGACCACGAGGGTCTTGGTCGGGCGGGTCAGGGCGACGTAGAGCTCGCGTAGCTCGATCAGAGCGGGCTCGACCACGACGACGTGGTCGAACTCGAGCCCCTTCGCCTGACGCGGAGTCAGCACGGGCACGCCGTCCCACAGATCGCCGCCGGGCACCCGGTCGAGCAGCTCCTCGGGAACGATCACCGCCAGCAGGCCGTCCGGGGTGCCGGCGGCCTGTCGATAGGCCTCGGCGAGCAGATGCTCCTCCGAGACGAGGTGCAGGACGGGCGCAGCGGCCCCTGTGCGGTAGGAGATCGGCGGCGCGACGTCGGGCGCGATCGTGTCGAGGAGCGGCAACGCCATCTCCATGATCTCGCGCGGCACCCGGTAGGCGTGCCGCAGCTCCTCGACATCGGCCTCTTCGCCCTGCGGCAGATGGGGCAGCACGTCGTCCCAGCGCGGGTAGCGGACTGCGCCGGTTGCCTGGGCGACGTCGCCGAGAATGGTCAATGCGCCGTCCCGAGCGCGGCGGGCGACCATGCGCAGCTGCATGGGCGTCAGGTCCTGCGCCTCGTCGACGATCACGTGGCCGTAGCTGCGCGGAGGCGCACCGACCAGTGCGCGTGCTTCGTCGAGCAGCGGGATGTCGCCGTCCGACCAGCCGTCGCCGCGCCGCACGAGCAGCCTCTGCTCCGGCTCGCTCAGGATCCCGTCGGCGGCGGCCGCGAGCGACGACCGCGATCCGGTCAAGGACCGGACGAGCCGGTCCGGCGCCACGACCGGCCATGCGGCCTTCAGCACCCGGTCGAGATAGCCGCGCGTCCGCAGGGCCTGCTCCACCTCCTCGAAGTTGCGGATCGCACCTGCTCCGAGCACGCGGCCGTACTCCTCGTAGAACCGTCGCAGCACGCTCATCCGGAACCGTTCGCGCGCGGCGACGGTGGTGCCGAACTCGGAGCGCACCGTGGTGAGCAGCTCCCGGATCACGCTCGCGCGCACCGAGACGAACGCACCCTCGAGCCGCTGCACGAGCTCTTCGGGAGCCGACTCGAGCCGGAGCTCGGCGGCGCGCGCGATCACCTCGACCAGGCGCAGGTCGGCCTTGAGCCGCGCGACCTCGGGCGGGTCGCGGCGTTGCGGCTCTGCGCCGTCCACGAGCTCGCCGACGGCTCGCTGCTCGACGGCATCCTCGCCGAGCGCCGGCAGAACGTGTGAGACGTACTCCATGAACGTACGGTTTGGCCCGATCACGAGCACGCCGCGGTGCTGCAGCCGGTCGCGCTGCGTGTACAGCAGCCACGAGGCACGGTGCAGGCCGACTGCGGTCTTGCCGGTGCCGGGGCCTCCCTGGATCACGAGCGGCGTGGCCGGATCGTGGGTGATCAGCCGGTACTGGTCGGCCTGGATCGTGGCGACGATGTCCCGCATGTGCACGTCGCGCCGCCGCTCGAGCTCTTCGAGCAGGAAGTCGCCGACCGCTGCACCGTCCACGATCGTCCCGTCGAGCGCTTCGTCGGCGATGTCGAGCAGCCGGCGTCCGTCGGTGCGGAAGCGCCGGCGCAGCGTCACCCCGTGGGGATCCTGCGGCGTGGCCGTGTAGAACGGTCGCGCTGCCGGTGCCTGCCAGTTGATGACGAGCTGCCGCTGGTCGTCGTCGTGCACCCAGCGCCGCCCGACGTACAACGGTCGCGGCATCGTCTCGAAGTCGAGCCTGCCGAAGCAGAGCCCGCGTTCTGCGTCCTCGAACGTGTGCAGGCGCTTCGCCGCCCACGCGTCCATTGCCGCCTGCGCGACCTCGCCGTCCACCTTGTCGCCGGCGGAGGCGAGGACATCGCGCATTCGCTCGAGGTGCTCGTAGGCCCGGTCGACGTACGTCTGCTCGGCGGCCAGCTCGGGGTGGCTCATGAGCTCAAGCTACCGGCGCCGGGACCTCCCGACCGGCACGGGCCGTAGGCATGTCGATGAACCGTCGCGAGTTCGCTCTGGCCGCCGTCTGTGGCTCCGTTCGCGCTTCGTGCATCGCTCGCCGGCACTCCTTCGGCGCTCGTCACCTGCGACGCCGAGGCGCGGCTCGCCGTGGTCGATCTCGCCGCGTACCGTGTTGCGCGCTCCATCGCGACGCTGCCCGATCCGCGGTCGGTCGAGTTGGTCGGGGACCGCGCGGTCGTCTGTCACACGGCGATGGGAGCCGTGTCGATCGTCGATCGGCACCGCGTACGGCACGTGCTCCGGGGATTCGTCGAGCCGCGCTATACCGCAGCGCACCCCGACGGCAGACACGCGTTCGTCACCGACTCGGGTCGAAGCGGCGTCGTCGTTGTCGATGTGCTGCGCGGCATCGAGCTGGGCCGGGTGCGGCTGCCGGGCTGGGCCCGCCACCTGGCGATCGACCGTGGTGGCGACCGGCTCTGGGTCGGGCTCGGCGCCGCCGCGGAGCATGTTGCGGTCGTCGACGTGAAGCCGCTTCGGCATACCTCGACGCTGACGCCTGGATTCCCCGCGCACGATGTCGGCCATGCGCCCGACGGCCGAATCTGGATCACCTCCGGCGCGGATCGCGAGCTCGCAGTCGGCGGCGTCGTACAGGCGGCCGACCTCGCACCCCAGCACGTCACCTTCGGGGGCAGCGCCGCCTACGTCACGAGCGGCGACTCGGGAACGCTTCACGTCCAGGATCTGCACGGTCGCGTTGTGAGGACGACACCGGTCCCTCCGGGGTCGTACAACGTGCAGTTCGGCTTCGGCCGCGTGCTCACCGCATCGCTCACACGGGGAACGCTCGCCGTGACCGACCGCCGCGGGCGGCCGTTGCACGTGGTTCAGGTCGCAGAATCCTGCCACGACGCCTGTTTCCTGCCCTCCTGAGGTTTTACGAAAGCCTTACCGGTACCCAGGTGGATCTTGAGACCCGCCGGGGAACATGGTCACGAATGAAGCGCCTGCTCCTTGTGTCGCTGCTCGCCGCTTTTGCCGTCGCCGTGCCAGCGCAGGCCCACGCGGCGAGTCCGTGCCGCGACAGGATCTTCAACGATTGGTATGCCGACGGGAAGATCGCCTCGACCTATCCGCACGCCTGCTACGTGGACGCCCTCCGGCACATCCCGACAGACGCGGACGAATATTCGAGCCTCCGCGAGGACATCACGGCCGCGATGCGCGCGGCGATCCTGCATTCGGAAGGCCGGGCCGCGCCGAAGCAGGTCGGTCACGGGTTCGCGGCGCACAACGTGCTCGTGTCCGGCGCGCAGTCCTCGACGCACACCGCGCCTCATGACCCGGCGCCCTCGACGTCGCTCGTCACAGGACCCGCCGGCGACCGGCCAGACCGCCAATGCGACGGTCGCGACGTCGAGCAGCGGCGCGCCGCTGCCGGTGCTCGCTCTGGGTGGGCTTGCCCTGGCGCTCGTCGCGGCGGGTGCGATCGGCGCGGGCGTCAAGCGCGCCCGGTCACGGCGCCGCTAAGCGCCGTCTGAGCCTCGCTCGCTCGGCGGGGAGGTAGAAGCCGAGCAGGGCCAGCGCGAGCGGATAGACGGCGACGCAGACGAGTGACGGGAGGAGCGGCAGGCCGGCGGCGCGCGGCGCGACCGTCAGCACCACGGCGGCGCCGAGGACGGTCGCGACGCGGCGCCACTGGTACGGCACCGGGTAGACGCTTTGCGCGTACAGCGTCATGCCCGCGAACAGCACGACGTAGGCCGCGAGCGTCGAGATCGCCGCGCCGACCCATCCGTACTCCGGGATCAGCCAGAAGTTCAACGCGATGTTGGCCGCGGCGCCGACGCCCGTGACGACCCAGTTCAGCTGCGTGCGCCGCGCCCGGCCGCTGCCGATCGCAAGAACCGTGTAGCCGGCGTAGACCACGCCTGCGAACGCGAGCAGGGCGACGCCCTTTTCGGCGCCCTGATACTTCGGCGCCGTGAGGAGCTTCGTCCACCAGGGCGCCAGAGCGCCGAGTGCGAGCGCTCCCCACGACGCGAACGCGAGCAGGTAGGTGAGCACGAACGCGTATGCGCGCTTTGCCTCCCGGTCGTCTTCGATCGAGTACGCAAAGGCGGGCCACGCTGTGCGGAACGCGATCATCACGAACGTGATCACCGAGGCGATCTTGACCGCGGCGGAGTAGATGCCGGCCTCGCCCAGGCCCTTGTACCAGACCACGAACTCGCGATCGACGAAGTTGATCACCCACAGCGCGAGCGCCGCCGGCACGAGCGGCATGCCGAACTTCTGCATCCGCCTGAACAGGTTCCTGTCGAACTCGAGCCCGAGCTGCTCGGTGCGGTAGAGAACGAGAGCGAGATACACGACGAGCGTCCCGGTGAAGTTGCCGACGATGAGCCCGATCGCGCCCCAGTGAAAGACGGCGACGAAGAGCACCATCGCCGCGACGGTGACGATGACGTTCGTGATGCTGGCGAGCGCGTATGCGGTCGAGCGCTCCTCGACGCGGAACAGTGCCGTCAGCTGCTGGTAGTTCGTCTGGGCCCAGAGCCCGACCGCGCCGGCCCGTACGAGCCAGGGTGCGTCGCCGAGCCCGAGCAGATGGCTGATCTGCGGTGCGAACGCGAGCCCGACCACGAGGCCGACCGTTGCGGCGCCCATCGTGAACCAGAACGACGTGCGAATCACCGTCAGCTTCGCCGCGTTCTCCTTCGCGTCGAAGTAGAAGCGGAAGAATGCGCTCGAGATCCCGAGCTGCAGGAGGATCGCCAGCACCGCGGTCGCGGCAGTGATGATCTCGACCTGGCCGTACGCAGACGGGGGCAGGAAGTGCAGATAGAGCGGCAGGAGGATCGTCGCGAGGATCCGCGACACCAGGCCACCGGCCCCGTAGATCGCCGAGTGGCGCACGAGGCGCTTCATCTGGAAGGCGAGGCTCAGTGCTTCTCCCGGTGATGTTGCTTTGCAGCCGCCAGGAGCGTAGAGGACATTGCCGGGGGAAGCACTCGCTAGAGAGAACGGTAGAGGTCGAGGAGGCGGTCGGCCACGCGGTCGATGTCGTGCACCTGCTCAACATAGGCGCGGCTCCGGGCGCCGATCTCTCGCCGGAGCGGAGGTTGCTCGACGAGCGGACGGACGGCTTCGACGAGCGTCTCCTTCGTGGCGGGCACGATCGGGATCCGCACGCCGAACCCGGCTGCGCTCCGCTCGACCACGTCCGGCTTCAGATAGCTGACGACCGGCTTGCCGAGCGCCATCGACTCGAGTGCGAAAACGCCGTGCCAGCCGGCGTTGAGCTGGTCGATGACGATGTCCGCTCTCGCGTAGCGAGCCCGGGCCTCCTCATGGGGCACGCCCTCGACGACGTCGAGGTCGACGGGCAGCTGCGCGCACGCGTCGATGACGAACTGGGTCCCTTTCTTCTCGCGGTTGGACGGCGCGTGCACGACGAGCGGTCGCGGGTTGTCCGACGGGGGGCGTGGCACGAACTCGCGCAGGTCGAGGCCCGGGGGGATGACGTGCGCCTCGGGCACCCAGCGCGTCGCATCGTACGAGCCGACGATCTCCGCGTCGGCGCGCTTGCCGAACGCGAGCTCGTCGCGCGTCTTGCCGCGGATGTCCGATCCCAGATAGTGAAAGACGCTCTTCTTGCGCAATGCCTGTAGGAGCGGGAACTGGATCGACTTCGGGATCAGCGTCAGCCCGAAGTAGAAGTGGAAGACGTCGGTCTTCGGAGCGAGGCGGGCGAACGCGGCGAACTGCTGCGCGAGCTTCACCGGCAGCGGCCCGCGGCGATCGAGCGACCAGTCGGCCTCGTGGTGCAGCTTTCCGCGCTCGAAGACGACGAGCCGTGCGTCGACACCCTTGCGCCGCAAGGCCTGCACGTTCTCCCAGGGGATCCCGGCGATGTTCACGGGGCAGTGCGTCACCCGCAAGCCCTGTGGACGAATTGTTTCGCTCACGTCGAACTTGGTCTGACCAAGGGCCTGGTCCGAATCGGGCAGATGCCGTCAACAATGCGGAAGGCGGCAACCGCCTGGGGAAAGATTGTTTCGCTTCTGCCGAGTTTGGTCTGACCAAGGGACGCGCCACAACCCGCCCTGGCTCGCAGGGTCACTGGTCGAACTCGAGCTGGTCGAAGTAGCGGAGCGCGGTTCGGCCCGGGCGGATGCGCGAGGCGTACGACCGGAGCTCGTCGTCGGAGAGCTCGCCGAGCGCGCGCTTCACTCCGAGATATGGCAGGTTCAGGTCTTCCTGATAGACGATCGTCGAGATCCGCGGGTTGATCTCGATCACGTGCTCGCCGACGAGCTGGATGTTGAAGAAGTGCTCGATCCCGAGCTCGGCGACGATGAGGTTGGCCGTGCGCATCAGCTCCTCGTCCTCGAGCGTGACGAAATACATTGCAAGTCCTGCGCGCATCGCCTCCCGCGTCTTCGGATGCCCCAGCACGATCTCGCGCCCGTTCCCGATTCCGTCGACCGTCCGCTCACCACCGGTGGCGAGCTCCATCACGAGCAGATCAGGCCCGCCCTCGTCCGGCAGCAGTTCGACTGCCTCTTCGAGGCGCATGGCGACCGACCCGGGCCGCTCGTTCAGGAGCTGATGCGCGCGATCGACCGTCGGATCGAGGATCCGGAAGCCCCGCGAGCCCGACGAGAACACGGGCTTGAAGCACACCGGGCGGTCCGGGTAGCCGAGCTCGCGCGCCGCAGCTTCGACCTCGCGCGCACCGTTGACGCGCCGAAACTCCGGAGCCCGCACACCGATCCGATGCAAGAACTCGTAGGTCTCCGCCTTGTCGTTCGAGCGCTTGATCGCGTCGGGGCTCGAAACGAGCACCGGCATCGGGAACCGCGCCACGTGTGCCGCCAGCCCCTCCAGGTCGAACGACGACTGCGGCAGGATCGCGTCGACCCGCTCGCTCTCCGCAACGGCGAGCATCGCGTCCGGGAAGGCCGGGTCGGCGCCGCCGGGAACGATGTGGAACGCATCGCAGAGGTGCCGGCCGACGGAGCGTTCGCTCATATCCGTACCGACGAGCCGCAGTTCGCGCTCTCCGTTGTCCCTCAGCGCGCGCAGCAGCGCAGCCGTCCCCGGCGCGCCCGACGCCGTGACCATGACCGTGATCGGCTTCACGAGAGATCGATTCTGTCGTCCCGCAGATGCTCGAGGCGCGCAGCACGGTCGGCATCCAGCATCGACTCCATCGATTCACGCATCGTGGCGCCGTCGAACGCCCAGATCTCCGGATGCGTCAGGAGCTGCAGCCACTCGAACTCACCGCGCTCGAGCTCGCCGTGCGGGCAGCCGTGCCGCCAGTGCTGGTTCGAGTCCGAGCGGTAGTGCTCCGGGTCGAAGAACTGTGCGCCCATGACATTCACAGCCCCGGGAACATCCGCCTGCATGTACTCGGGATCGGGGTTGTGCCAGGCGACGACCGGCTCGAAGCGATCGTCGAGATCGACGTGGGGCCACACGGCGTGGTGCGCGACCCGGTGCCCGAGCTCGCGCAGCCGCGCGATCGCTCGCTCGCCTTCGGGAGACGCGAGGTTGTAGAACACCGAGCGGGTCATCAGGAACCAGGTCGACCAGGCGCCCTCGTCGGCTTCCACCTCGGCGACTGCCAGTGCTCCCGCGAGCGACAGGTCGACGTCGTGGCGCAGGATCACAACGCCGGGTTCGGGCGGACGGTCGAAGCCGGCGAAGCGATAACCGCCCCGCTGCGTCGCGCGCACCAGTTCGCGGTAGTGCCGGAGGGAGAAGTCGCAGGTCATCGCCGCGCGAGTATCCACTGGAACGCGACAGGCCCTTCCGGCTCGGAGATCGTGACGGTCTCATCGCGTTCGATCGCGAGGCCGGCGCTGCGAACGAGCTCGGAGTTGTGCTCCGGCTGGTAGCTCGAGAAGAAGGTCGGCGCTCCGAGGAAATCGCCGGTCCATGCCTCCAGGTCGGTCGTCCCGAAGGCGGCCATGAACCACCCGTCCACTTCGAGCCACGTTGCGATGCGGCTCAGTAGGGGAGCAAGCAGTTCGCGTGGGACGTGGTTGAAGGCGTAGAACGAGACGACTGCGTCGAAGGAGGCAGGCCCGAACTCGACCGCGGTGAAGTCGTCGCGTCGGAAGTCGCCCATGGGCACACGCTCGCGCGCTCGGGCGAGTTGTCGCTCCGACAGGTCGATGCCGGTCAACTGGAACGTCGCGGCGAGCTCCCGTGTCTCGCGCGTCCCGCCGCCGCACCCAAGCTCGAGAACACGCGCGCCGGGACGCAAACGAGCCGTGAGCTCGGCGCTCCACTCATGGCGAGGGTCGTCGTGGATCGACCCGGCCCACGATTCCCACGTGTCGATCATCGCGTCGTACCCTGCGCCCACAAGCTCCGTACGCGGATCGCTCACTCGACCTCCACGTCGAGCAGGGTCGCTGCCGCCTCGGCGCGCTCGAGCGCCTCGATGTTCGTGTCAGCCGTCGCGATCACGTAGCCACGGCGGTCGCCGTCGACCCGCACAGGACGGATCGTCTCGCCGACCTCCAGATAGACGTCCGCCTGGACGACACCGGGAAACGCCAGCACCTTGTCGAGCGGGCCGATCCGCTTCACACGCCCGGTCGGGAGCGGCCCAGGCTCGGCGGTGAAGAAGCGAATCGCGAGCGGCTGCTTGAACTTCGGCAAGACGACCTCGTCGGGGAGCTCGTCGCCGAGTGCCATCCGGATCTGCACCTCGACGAGGTCGACGCCGGTCGCGAACCGTACGAGGTCGGCCATCTGCCCGCCGGGGATGCGCGCGGCGCACTCGACGACGACGACACGGCCGTCACGCGTGGCGATCAGCTGCGGAAACGCGATGCCGGTCCTGAGGCCGAGCGCATGCACGGTGTGCAGAGCCACGCGCTCCGATTCATCGAGCTGTTCGCCGAAGACGGTAGCCGGATACACATGGATCCAGCCGACGCCGAACCCGACCCCGGGCGGTCGCAACCGGTCGGAGAGCGTGAGCGGGATCGCGGCGCCGTCGCGCGCGATCACGATGCCGTTCATCTCCGTGCCGTCGGCGAACTCCTCGAGGATCGCATCCCCGGTCGGCGACGCCACCAGGACCTCGAGGAGATGCGCGTGGATCTCATCGAGCGACTCGACCCGGAAGACGGCGCGCTGGCCGCCCGAGTCGGCCGGCTTGAGCACCGACGGGAACCCGACCTCGTCGGCGGCACGTCGCGTCTCGGCGATCGACCGGACCGCGGCATAGCGCGGTTGCGGCACCCCGGCGTCGGCGAGCCTGGTGCGCATCGCGATCTTGTGCGTCATCAGGTGCGCCGTCTCGACGCCGATTCCCGGCAGTCCGCGCGCCTCGGCGACCGCTGCCACGACGGGAACGGCCCGGTCGGCGCTGACGGTCATCACGCCGTCGATGTTGATCCGCGCCGTCGCCTTGATCACTGCAGCCGCGTCGGCGAAGTCGACGACCTTCGCGATGTCCGCCTCGGCGAGACCCGGGGCGTCGGGATTGCGGTCGACCGCGACCACCCGGAGGCCGAGGCCCTTGGCCTGCAGGATCGCCCGGCGCTGGTGGCGCCCTGCGCCGACGAAGAGGATGGTCTTCACGCCGGAGGGATGGTACTGCGCAGGTTCTGCGCGGACTTCGACGGCAGCATCAGCCGGTGACCCGGCGCACGTCGTTGTGTCGCAGGTCCCGCACGGCGAGCCGCGCCTTCGTCGACAGCGTCTCCGGACGAAGGTCCGCGCACAGGACCGCCGACGCGCCCGGCCCGCGGGTGCCGTAGAGCAGCCCCGGCGACAACGCCGGGACCGACCGCCAGCCGGCGTCACCGAGCTCGTACAGCTCGTCCTCCCACACGGCGAACCCCGCCTGCGCGAATCGCTCGACCCACTCGGCCGGTGAGTGGACGGCCTGCTCGGGGAGAAGCTCGCCGGCGCCGGTCGGCACCGTGACCAGGAGCTGCGCGCTGACGCGGCGGAGCTCCCGCAGGGCCGCTTCCAGCGAGTCGCCGCCCTCGGCGGCGAGGCCGTACTGCGTGTTGTCCCGCCCCACGTGCTCCAGGGTCGAGATCGCGATCGCGAGCTCGAACGCGCCGTTCTCGAACGGAAGCGAGCGCAGGTCGGCCTGCACGCTCGTGAGCCCGGGCACCTCGGTTCGCGCGAGGTCGACGCCCGTCAGCTCCGCCGCTCCGAGGCCGACGAGCCCGGCGAGGTAAGCGGGCTCCGCGAACGCGTAGCCGACGTCGAGCACTCGGCGTTCGCCCCTGTAGCGGGCGAGGCACCAGGGGATCTCGATCGGACGCTCGTCGCTTCCGGGCGGCGCTTCGATGTTGCGGGGCCGCTCTCCGGCCGCTCGCTGTGCGGCCGCCCAGGCGACGGCGTCGTCCAATCGGCGGACGTGCTCGTGCTCGCTCGACGTCGCGAGCTCGCGTAGGAGCGTCGCCCGCGACATCCCCGCAAGGAGACGCTCTTCCGTCGTGGCGCGCTCAGCGGGCTCGATCGGCCGTCGCAGCACACGGCGCCACAGCACGTCGAGGTCCTCGGCGCCGGCGTCGACCCAGGCGGATAGCCGTTCGTCCACCTGGTCAGGCTACTTCGGGGCCAACGCGGACCGCAGGAGCTCGAGCGTTCCTTCGACATCGACCGGGTAGCCCGCACCCAGGTGCACGGCGAGCCCGTCGAGCACCACGCCGATGAACTGGCCCACCGCGTCCAGGTCGAGATCGTCCCGTTCGAGGCCGGCTGCGCGGCGCTGCAGCAACTGCTCCTCGATCTGCGACTGCAGATCAGGGTTCCTCGCCTGCCACTGCTCGCGACGCTCCGGGTTGGTGCGCAGCAGGCGCGCGACCTCCAGGTAGACGCCCGCCCACTCGGGGTCCTCTCCGCCGATCCGGCGGACGACGCCTTCGAATCCCTGCTCCAGCCAGAGCCGGCCGATGTCGCGCTGATCCTCCGTCGCCAGGGCGAAGAAGAGCTCCCACTTGTTCGGGAAGTAGCTGAAGATCGCACCGCGCGAAAGACCCGTCTCCTCCTCGAGCCGGCGGACGGTCGCGCCCTCGTAGCCGTGGCGCGCGAAGGCACGCCGGGCGCCGTCGAGGATCTGGCGGCGGCGTTCCTCGCGATGGGCGTCCGAGACCTTCGGCATGTCTTCACTTTACAAAAACGTACGGACGTACTATATTCGAGCGATGCTGCAGCGGGCCCACACCCTTGCCGCCCTCGTGCTCGCCGAGGCCGTCTCGAGCACCGGCACCGCGATGACGTTCGTCGCTCTGCCGTGGTTCGTCCTCTCGACCACGGGCTCGGCGCCGAAGATGAGCGTCGTTCTCGCCGTCGAGATCGCACCGGTCGCGATCTTCGGGATCCCGAGCGGCTCGGTCGTGGCCCGGCTCGGAGCGCGGACGACGATGCTCGTCTCGGACGCGCTGCGCGCCCCGTTGATCGCGCTCATCCCGTTCCTCTACTGGACGGGCCACCTCGCCTACGGGCTCTTGCTCGCGCTCGTCTTCCTGATCGGGCTCTTCAGCGCGCCGTACATCGCGTCACAACGCTCGATCATTCCGGAGCTCTTCGGTGACGACGAGGTCACGGTCTCGAAAGCCTCGGCGCTCTTCGGCACGGCGACCCAGCTGCCCATCGTGATCGGGCCGGCGCTCGCGGGCGCGCTCGTCGCATGGATCGGGGCGCCCGGCGTGCTGCTCATCGACGGCGCGACCTATCTCTTCGCGTTCGCCGTCGTGCTGGTTGCGGTCCGCGCGGGGCGGCGTGTTCCCCAGGAAGGCGAGTCCGCCGGCGTCCTGGCCGGGCTCCGCTACCTCGCACGCGACCGTCTGCTCGGGCCGCTGACGCTGACGGTCGTCGTGCTGGACTGCGCCGCCGGTGCAATCGCGGTCGCGGTGCCGCTCGTCGCTTACACGCGCTACGGCCAGAGTGCACACGTCGCCGGCTGGCTGTTCACCAGCTTCGGGGTCGGTGCGATCATCGGTTCGGTTCTCGCGATGAAGGTGCTCGACCGCGTGCCACCGCTCCGCCTCGCCTGCGTCGCGCTCGTGTTCGCCACGCTGCCGCTGTGGGCGATTGCGGCACCGATCTCCTGGCCCGCCGCCTGCGCCGCTGTCGTCTTCTGCGGTGTGTTCGTGGCCATGGTGAACGCGCCGATGATGGGGCTCATCACCACCCGTCCGCCGTTCGCGCTGCGCGCGAAGGTGCTGACCTCGGTGATGACTGCGAGCGCCCTCGGCGGCCCGCTGGGTCGTCTCGCCGTCGGGCCTGTCTACCGGCTCTGGGGCAACGCAGGCGTGTGGATCATGATCGCGGGCGGCCTCAGCGTGGGGACCGTGCTGTTCGTGGTCGCAGCGATCCGCGGCTCGCGCGGCGAGCGTGAGCCCTCAGGGGCGGTCGCGCCGACCGTCTAGGCTTCCGACGATGCTGGCGGGGAAGCGGATCTTCATCACGGGCGGCGCCGGGTTCATCGGCACGACGCTGGCGCGTGAGCTGGTCGCCGAGAACCAGGTGATCGCCTACGACAATCTTCATCGCGATTCCCTCTCCGGGCTCGACCTCGCGGAGCACCCGAACTTCGAGCTGGTCGAGGGCGACATCCTCGACGCAGAACGGCTCGAGGAGGCGGCGCGGGGGGCAACGCACTTCGTCCACTGCGCCGCGATCGCAGGTGTCGACACCGTGCTCGCGAGCCCGGTCCGAGTGATGCGCGTGAACGTGATCGGCACCTACAACGCGCTCGAGGCCGCTCTCGCGACGGTGGGCACACTCGAGCGCTACGTCGACTTCTCGACGAGCGAGGTGTTCGGCACGCACGCCCTCAACGTGGAGGAGGGCCAGGTCTCCACCATCGGCTCCGTCGGCGAGGCACGTTGGACGTACGCCGTCTCGAAGCTCGCGGGCGAGCATATGGCCTTCGCCTACCACGACGAGTTGAAGTTGCCCACGGTGACCGTGCATCCGTTCAACATCTTCGGGCCGGGCCAGATCGGCGGCGGCGCGATCCGCGCCTTCATCGAGGCATCGCTCGCCGACCGCGACCTGACGATCCACGGTGACGGTTCGCAGATTCGTGCGTGGACGTACGTGACCGACATGGTCTCCGGCGTCCTGCTGTGCCTCGAGCATCCTGCAGCGGTCGGGCAGGCGTTCAACATCGGCAACCCGCGCGGCGCCGTCACGGTCTTCGACCTCGCGCAGCGCATCAAACGGATCAGCGGTGCGCCGGGAGAGATCGTCTTCCAGCCGCTGCACTACGCCGATGTCGAGCTGCGCATCCCGAACGTGAAGAAGGCGCGTGAGGTTCTCGGCTGGGAGCCGCGCGTGGAACTGGACGAAGGCCTCGAGAAGACGATCGCTTGGTACCGGCAGAAAACGCTCCAGTCCGCTTAGGTTGGCCCGACCTCGGCGAGCAGGAGCTCGCCGAGGTGGCCGAGGTCCTCGAGAGCGGGATGCTCACGATGGGGCCCAAGGTGCCCGAGTTCGAGGCCGAGATCGCGCGGCTCTGCGAGGTCGAGCACGCCCTGGCCGTCAGCTCGGGAACTGCCGCGCTCCACCTCGCCGTGCTCGCCGCCGGGCTCCAACCGGGCGACGAAGTGGTGGTGCCCGCGTACACGTTCCCGGCCACAGCGAACGTCGTCGCCCTCAGCGGGCTGAAGCCGGTGCTCGTCGACGTCGATTCGGAGACGATGAACATCGACCCGGCGCAGATTCGCGTCGGGCCGCGCACGAAGCTGCTCCTCGCCGTGCACCTGTTCGGGCGGCCGTTGCCGTTGCACGACCTGCCCGACGTGCCGCTGCTCGAGGACGCGGCGGGCGCGCTCGGCGCGCGCTACCGAGGCCGCGCGTGCGGTGGTCTCGGCATCGCGGGATGTCTGAGCTTCCATCCCCGCAAGATCGTCACGACGGGCGAGGGTGGCGCGATCACCACCTCCGACGCTGCTTTCGCCGATGCGGCGCGTGAGCTGCGAAACCACGGCTGGCGCTCGCTTGCACCGGCCGACATGCCGGCGCCCGGTCTCAACTACCGGCTCTCGGACATTCTCTGCGCGGTCGGCATCCCGCAGGCCCGCCGCTTCGACGAGCTGTTCGCGGCGCGCACGCGGGTCGCCGAGGGCTATACAGAACGTCTCTCTCATCTCCCGGTGCTGCTGCCGCGCGCGGACGAGGGCGACGTCCACGGCTGGCAGGCCTACGTCCTGCAGGTCGACGACCGCGATCGCGTGCTCGCCGAGCTGCGCGCCCAGGGAATCGAGGCCCAGATCGGCACCTACTCGCTGCCGCTCCTCGGGGCCTACCGCGACCGCGGCGAGTTTCCGGGCGCGCGGCGCGTGTTCGAGCGGGCGCTGGCGCTGCCCTTCCACACCCGCCTCTCGGAGGCCGACCTCGATCGGGTGGCCGAGGCTCTTGACAGACTAGTAAGTCATCACTAACATACTCTCATGGTGCTGACGGAGCGCAAGACGAAGGCGGAGCGGCGCGAGGAGATCCTCGACGCGGCGATCGCCGAGTTCGCGGAGAAGGGCCTCCACGGCGCCTCGACCGACGAGATCGCACGCCTTGCGGGGATCTCGCAGCCGTACGTCTTCCGTCTCTTCGGGACGAAGAAGGAGCTCTATCTGGCCGTGGTCGCCCGGTGCTTCCGGCAGACGCTCGAGATCTTCCAGCGGGTGGCCGAGGGCAAACGGGGCGAGGATGCCCTGCAGGCGATCGGCCAGGCCTATGGCGAGCTGCTGGAATCCGACCGGATCTACCTGCGGGCCCAGATGCAGGCGTATGCGGCCTGCGAGGACCCGGAGATCTGCGCGGTCGTCCGAAACGGCTACGGCGACCTCGTGAGCTATGTCGAGCGCGTCTCAGGTGTCTCGTCGGCAGAGCTCGCGACGTTCTTCTCGCACGGGATGCTCATGAACGTGCTCTCCTCGATGAATGCCCCGGCCGAGGACTGGGGCCGCCGGCTCGTCGAGGGCTGCAAGGAAGACAAGTAATCGTTCTCTTTTTTTCGCCTGGAGGTAAGTGATGACTCACAAATCTAGTATGTGGTGGACATTCGCGATCACCTCGACCGCCCTCTTCATGGTGACGCTCGACAACCTCGTCGTGACCACGGCGATCCCGGTGATCCGGCAGGACCTCCACGCCGGGCTGAGCGGGCTCGAATGGACCGTCAACGCGTACACGCTCGTCTTCGCCGTCCTCCTGCTCACCGGTGCGGCCCTCGGCGACCGCTTCGGGCGGCGGCTGATGTTCTCGATCGGCATCGGCATCTTCACCGCTGCCTCCGCGGCTGCCGCGCTCGCTCCGTCGATCTTGGCGCTCGACGTCGCGCGCGCCGTGCAGGGCCTCGGTGCTGCGATCGTCCTCCCGCTGACGCTGACGATCCTCTCGGCCGGCGTCCCGGCCGAGCGCCGCGGCGTCTTCCTGGGAGCGTGGGGCGGCATCAGCGGCCTCGCGGTCGCGTTCGGCCCACTCGTCGGCGGTGCCGTCGTGAACGGCATCTCCTGGCACTGGATCTTCTGGCTGAACGTTCCGATCGGGCTCGTGCTTCTCCCGCTCGCATTGCTGCGGCTCGAGGAGACGAAAGGCCCGTTCGGCCGCGTCGATCTCGCCGGCGTCGGGCTCGTCAGCGCCGGCCTCTTCGGGATCGTCTGGGCGCTCGTGCGTGGGAACTCGGTGGGTTGGGGCTCGCCCGAGATCCTCGGCGCGTTCGCTCTTCGGCTTCGCCTTCGTCGCGGCGTTCGTCGTGTGGGAGCTGCGCGCCGAGCACCCGATGCTGCCGATGCGCTTCTTCCGCAACCGCACGTTCGCGTTGGCGAACGTCGGGTCGATGCTGATGAGCTTCGGGATGTTCGGCTCGGTGTTCCTGCTCGCGCAGTTCTTCCAGACCGTGCAGGGCTACTCGCCGCTCGGCTCCGGCCTGCGCATCCTGCCGTGGACAGCGATGCCGATGATCGTCGCCCCGATCGCGGGGGCGCTGTCCGACCGCATCTCTGCGTCGCGGATCATCGGCACGGGGCTCGCCCTGCAGGCGATCGGTCTGGCCTGGATCGCGACAGTGTCGACGCCGACCACGCCGTACGTCGACCTGATCGTCCCGTTCGCGCTCTCCGGGATCGGGATGGGGCTGTTCTTCGCGCCCATCGCGAACCTGGTCCTCTCGACGGTGCGCGCCGAGGAAGAGGGCCAGGCCTCCGGTGCGAACAACGCGGTGCGTGAGCTCGGCGGCGTCTTCGGTGTCGCGGTGCTCGCCGCGGTGTTCGCGCACTACGGCGGCTACTCCAGCGGCACCACGTTCGTGAACGGGATGACGCCTGCGGTCTACCTCGGAGCTGCTGTCGTGGCGCTCGGGGCAGTTGCGGTGTTCGCGATCAAGCGGCGGCCCAGGGCCGACGTGGTGGCTCTCGAATCGCCGCTCGAGGCCGCCGCGTAGTCACGAGGCAGCGCGGAAGAAAGTCGCCCCGGGAGCGAAGCGCCGAACGAGCGGGCGCGCAACTCCCCGGGCGACTCTCTTCGGCGGCCACAGCCCGATCGTCGAGGCGTAGACCGCTGCGGCGGGCAGTGTGGCTCGACGAAGTCCCGCGCGGCTTCCGAGCTCGCCGAGCGCCTGGTCGCCAAAGGCGTTCAGGTGCTCGAGCGGCGCGACGGGATTCAGCGATCTGCTGCTCCAGTCGGGTTCCTGCAGCTGCTCGGCCATTCCCGACCCGTCCGGCACGGCAATCTTGATCCACCCGCCAGGCGCGAGAGACCGCGCGAGCCGCTGCAAGGTCTGCCGCGGCTCGACCAGGTGCTCGAAGACTTGCTCGGTGTTGATGAAGTGGAATGTTTCGTCCGGGAGCTCGTCCAACGCGAGCACGGTCACGCCTTGCGTGTCGGCGTAGGCCGCTTGCGTCGCCGAGAGCTCGACGCCGTAGGCACGCATGCCGAACGCCGCGGCCAGTCGCGGCCAGCGGCCCCAGCCCATCCCGAAGTCGAGCACGGACACCTCGCTCGGTCGCCGACCGGCGAGCCCGAGCGCCAGCAGCACCTCTTCGGCCGCGGCACGGTGATACGCCAGATTGTCGTGCCGCTCGAGCCCGCCGTCGCCCGCCGCCCACGATTCGTAGAGGGTCGTGAGCAGCTCGTCCCCCGGCGCGAACCGCTGCCAGACGCAGGCGCAATGCGCGCACTCCTCGATGACGAGCTCACCGCCTGCGAGCATGGCGAAGTCGGCGTCGTCGAAACCTGGATAGAAGCCGAGCAGGTAATCCCTGATCGGCTGATCCTCGAATCGGCAGCGATAGAGCGTCCGTCCCGGTGACGAATCGCACACGGGACAGCGCTCTCGCTCTGTGAACTGACGGTCGGAGACGGACGTTCGACGATCCTACAAAGGCTCGGTCGAAGGACAGCCGCTTCGTTACGCCCAAACCGCCCAGGTCGGGTCGGGCTCCCAGAGCGCCCACCACGGATCCCACCAGCGGCGGCCCGCCTCGAGCTCGGCGACCACGCGCCGTCCCTCGGCCCAGGTCGCCTCGACCTGCGGCGGAGTGAACCTGCCTTCGCGGATGCGTTCCTCGAGCACCTCTGCGTCCTTCCATTCCCAGCCGCCGTCGACCGGCATCCAGATGTCGAGCTCGAGGTCCTGGGTGTCATAGCCCGCCGCCGTGCGGCGGAAGGGCTGCTGCAGGTTCACGTACCAGCCGGTGAACTCACGCTCTGGGCCGTGCCAGAAGACCCAGATCGCGTGCGCCTCACCCGGTCGCTGGAGCATCAGTACGCCATGGCCCTGCCAGGCGGTCCGCTCGTGCCATGGATGCCGTCCGTTCGGGGTCGGCCAGTCGCCCGCCGGAAAGTGAAACGGCGCCCCTTCGGCGACGTACGTCGCGAGCAGTTCCGGTTCGTCGCGCACGACGACCACCGGGAGCTCGAGCCACGCCCGCCCGTCGTTCAGCACTTCGCGGCGCACGATCACATCGCCGTCGACCACATGTCCGCGCACGACGATAGGTCGCGACGGTAAGCGCTGTGTGTGGCGAGTGTTCGAGGTGCTGTAGCGTCGTGCGCGATGCCGGGGACGCCGTTTCGCTACCTCCATCACCTCGTGACGGTGCCGGTTCGCGTCGAGGACCGGCACGACGCACGGTTCATCCTCGACTCCGGGATCGGGCTGACGATCGTGTCGGCGTCGTTTGCCGAGCGAGCGGGAGTCACGGTTGGATCGAGGACGTTCTCCGGGCAGCGCATGTCCGGGCAGGAGGTCGAACTGCCGCTCGCGCGGCTGGCATCGCTGCAGTTCGACGAGCGTCGGTGCGACGACGTCGAGGTGGGTGTGCTGGACATGGCCGGCTTCCCGCCGGAGCTCGGCGAGATCGACGGTTTCCTCTCCCTCGCCTTCTTCGACGAGCAGCCGTTCACCGTCGACTACGAGCACGCCGTCGTGAAGCTCGGCGGTCCTGACGGAGGAGTCCCGGTGGCGCTCGAGGTCGAGCGGGACGGCCCGGCCGTGACGGCGTTCATGCTCCTCGTCCTGCCGGGAGGCCGGGTCGTTCGAGTCGAGGTCGACATGGGCAGCGACGCGCTGATCCTCGACGAGGGCCTCGCGGTGGGGGTCGGGGTGGCGCTCGACGATCCGGCGGTGCGGGTCGTCGACGGGACGGACGAGACCGGTCACGCATACACCCGGCGGTTCACGACGCTGCACGGCGCGATCCATCCCGAGGGCGCACCCTCGATCGTGCAGGATGATCCCGCCGTCATGTTCCAGCGCATCCGCTACGACGGCCTCGTCGGCGATGCGTTCCTGCGCCGCTTCGCCGTGACCTTCGACCTGCCGGCCGGGCGCATCGTGTTCGCGTGATGGACGTCTCGGTCGTCGTGACGATGCTGAACGAGGAGGGCGCGGTCGACGAGCTCTACCGGCGGATCGCAGCATCGCTCGACGGGCGCGAGTGGGAGGTGATCTTCATCGACGACGGGTCGACCGACAACACGTTTGCGCGGCTCCACCGGCTGCACGACTCCGATCCGCGGGTGCGCGTGGTGCGCTTCAAGCGCAACTTCGGCCAGCATCCGGCGATGCATGCGGGCCTCGCACGCGCGCGCGGGGCACGCATCGTGACGATGGACGGCGACCTGCAGAACGAGCCGGAGGACATTCCGAAGCTGCTCGCGGCCCTCGACCGCGCGGATGTGGCTTCCGGCCGGCGCATCGCTCGCCGCGACTCCCCGGGCCGGACGCTGCCGAGCCGCGTGATCAACGGGTTGCTGCGCCGGTTCACCGGCGTGTCGATCTCCGACTTCGGCTGCGCGTTCAACGGCTACCGGCGGGAGGCGATCGAGCCGATGCTCGGCGCGATCGGCCGACAGAAGTTCACGAAGGCGCTCGTGCTGTCGAGCGGGGTCTCGGTCGAGGAAGTCGACGTATCGCACGCGGCCGCCGCGTCCGGTTCGCGCTATTCGCCCCTGCGGCTCGTTCGGCTCGCCCTGCACGTCGTCGCCGGCTTCTGGCCCCAGCCCGTGCAGTGGATCGGCGTGACGCTCGGGCTTGTGTGCTCCTTCGCCGCCGCGGCGCTCGGGGTCTACGGCCTCGTCTACTGGATCGTGAACAGCAACTTCCCCGGGCCGCTGTTCGCCGGAGCAGGCATTGTTCTCGTCCTCGGCATCCAGGGCTTCGTGCTGGCGCTGATCGGGGAGTCGCTCGGTCGCGTCCAGCGGGACGTCGAGGGCAGGCCGCTGTACACGATCGAAGAGGAGCTATGAAACGCGTTCTGGTTACCGGCGGGGCAGGGTTCATCTCGTCGAACTTCATCCGACACCTGCTCGACGCGACCTCGTACGAGGTTGTCACGCTCGACGCTCTGACCTACGCCGGCAACCTCGAGAACCTTGCGGATGTGATGAGCCACGAGCGCCTCTCGTTCGTGCACGGCGATATCCGAGACGCGACCCTCGTGCGCGAGCTGGTCGAGGGCGTCGATGTGATCGTCAATGCTGCGGCCGAGTCGCACGTCGAGAAGTCGATCGAGCACGGTGCGTCGGAGTTCGTCACGACGAACGTCGAGGGCACGCAGATCCTCCTCGACGCGATCCGCGTCACGCCGGTCGAGCGTTTCATCCTCATCTCGTCGAGCGAGGTTTACGGAACCGCAGAGTCGGCCCCGATGGACGAGGAGCACGCGCTCAACCCGCGTTCGCCGTACGCGGCGACCAAGGCGGGCGCCGACCGGCTCGCCTACTCCTACTGGACGACCTACGACCTGCCGATCGTGATCGTGCGGCCGTTCAACAACTACGGCCCGCGGCAGCATCCCGAGAAGGTCGTGCCGCGGTTCATCACACAGGCGCTCGCCGACGAGCCACTGACGATCCACGGCGACGGGCACGCTTCCCGCGACTGGCTCTACGTGCTCGACGACGCGGAGGCGATCGAGCGGACGATCGAGGCGCCGATCGATTCGATCGCCGGTGAGGTGATCAACGTCGCGACCGGCATCGACATCTCGGTCTCCGACATCGCGGCGATGGTGCTCGACGTGCTCGGCAAGCCCGGTGAGCTGACGTGCAACGTGCCCGAGCGTCTGGGCCAGGTCGACCGTCACATCGGCTCGACCGACAAGGCGCAGGACTTGCTCGGCTGGCAGGCGCGCACCTCGTTCGAGGAGGGCCTGGAGCGCACCGTCGCCTGGTATCGCGACAATGAGGCGTGGTGGAGAGCGATTCTCGCTCGGGAAGCCCGCGCCTTCTCGTCCTAGGGGCGGGTCCCGCTCAACTCGGTTTGCTCGAGGCCGCGCGTGCGCGCGGATTGTGGCTGGCCGTGGTCGATCGCGATCCGGGCGCGGCCGGGTTCACGTTCGCCGACCGCCGCTGCCTCCTCTCCACCGAGGACGAGCCGGCGATCGAGCGGCTTGTCGTCGCGCTCGGCGTCGACGGGATCATCGCCCCGGGGACCGACTGGCCGGTCGCAGTGGCCGCGCGGATCGCCGAGCACGCTGGGCTGCCGCATCCGATCTCCCCTCAGACGGCCGTGCTCGCGACGAACAAGCTGCGGCAGCGCGAGCGGCTCGAGGCGGCCGGTGTGCCCCAGCCGAGGTCGTGGGTGGTCGGTGGTGACGATGGACTGCCGGACATCTCGGGCCCGGTCGTGGTCAAGGCGCCCGACCGGCAGGGGCAGAAGGGCCTCACACTCGTCGAGTCGCCCGAAGGCCTCGGCCCGGCGATCGAGGTGGCGCGTCGCGCGGCCCGCAACGGCCTGGCGCTCGTCGAGGAGCTGGTCGACGGGCCGGAGGTGACCGTCGTCGGCTTCTCGGTGGACGGCGTGTTCAGGGCCCTCACCGTCACCGACCGGCTCACCGCCGCTCCGCCGGCCTTCGGTGTCGCGCTCGCCCATGTCTGGCCGAGCCACGTCCGGGGTCTGACCCCTGACGTGGCCGAACGAGCCGTGGCCGCTCTGGGGATCACCGACGGCCCGTCCTACACCCAGCTCCGCGTCGGCCCCGACGGCCCGATGGTGATCGAGGTCGCGGCCAGGCTGGGCGGCGGTCACGACGCCGAGCTGGTCGAGCTCGCGGTCGGGGTCGATCTGAACGGGTTGGCGCTCGCTGCGGCGCTCGGAGAGCCGCTCGCGGTGCCTGAGCCGGCCCCTCGAGCCGGAGGCGCCGTCACGCGCTTCCTCGTCGCGCCCCCCGGAGTCCTGGAGCGCGTGGAGGTGCCTGCGGGCATCCACGCGAGGATCTACCGCGAGCCCGGGTTCGTCATCAACCCGCTTCGTCGTGGCTCTGACCGCGCCGGGGCTGTCCTCGTGACCGGCCCGAGCCGCGAGGAAGCTGTTGCCCGGGCGGATGCGGTCGCAGAGCGCATACGCTTCATCACCGCGGATGCCGGAGCTCTCCTCCAAGCGAACTGAGTTCCTTTCGTTCCAGCCCCCGGCGATCTCCGAAGCGGAGATCGATGCCGTCGCAGAGACCCTGCGTTCGGGCTGGCTGACGACGGGACCGCGGACGGCCGAGCTGGAGGCCCGGATGCGCGAGTACCTCGAGGCGAAGCACGTGCTGGCCGTCTCCTCCTGCACAGCGGCCCTGCACCTCTCGCTCGTCGCGCTCGGCGTCGGTCCCGGTGACGAAGTGATCACGACGGCGATCACCTGGCCGGCGACTGCGAACGTGATCGTCCATTGCGGCGCCACACCCGTGTTCGCCGACGTTCGCGACGACACGCTGAACATCGATCCCGAGCGAGTGCGCGAGCTCGTCGGTGAGCGAACGAAGGCGATCATCCCGGTCGATCTCTACGGCCAGCCCGCCGATCTCGACGAGCTGGCGGAGCTAGGCGTGCCGATCGTCGAGGACGCAGCACATGCCGCGGAGTCGCGCTATCGCGGCCGCAAGATCGGGTCGATCGCGGACCTGACCTGCTTCTCCCTCTACGCGACCAAGAACATCGCCGCCGGCGAGGGCGGGCTGATCGCCACGAACCGAGACGATCTCGCGGAGGGGCTCGACGACCTGCGCGTGATGCGGCGCGGCCACGGGTCCCTGTACGACATCGCGGTGCCGGGCTACAAAGCGAATCTCAGCGACGTGCTTTCGGCGATCGCGCTCGTGCAGCTCGACAAAGTCGCTCGGCACGGTGAGATCCGGCAGCGCCACGTCGCGCTCTACGACGAGGGCCTCGCCGACCTCGAGGGCATCACCCGGGTCGCGCGCGATGCACGCGACGTGCACGCAAACCACCTCTATGTGGTGCGAATCACCTTTGCCGGCCGCGATGAGGTGCAGCAAGCACTGACCGACGAGAACATCGGCACCTCGATCCACTTCCTGCCCGTGCATCAGTTGAGCGCCTATCAGGACCGCCTCGCGCCGAACCAGCCCGACCTGCCGGTTTCCGAGCGTGCAGGCGCAGAGGTGCTGTCGCTGCCGCTCTCGCCGGCCCATTCGGACGACGACGTGCGCGATGCGGTCGCGGCGATCCGTCGCGTGCATGCGCGGTTCGCCGGATGAAGCATTGGCTGCGCCTTGCGGCGACGCTGCTCGTCACGGGGGGCGCGGTCGCCTACGTTCTGTTCAAGATCGATCTGGGCAAGACGTGGGACATCCTCCGCGCAGCGAGCCCGTGGTGGATCGCGCTCTCGGCGGTTCTGACCCTGATCACGGTGCCTCCGATGGCCTGGCGGTGGCAGTTGCTGCTTGCCGCGCGCGGGGTGGTCGAACGGTTGCTCTGGCTGACGCGCACCTACTTCGTCTCCTACGCCGTCGGCCAGGTGCTGCCGACGTCGGTCGGCGGTGACGCCTCGCGGATCTTCGAGACGTCCCGCCGCCACCCGGGCCAGATCACGCCGATCACCGGCTCGGTTCTCATCGAGCGGTCGATCGGCGGTGCGGTGACCCTGGTGCTCGCCGGAGTGGGGCTGCTGCTCGCGATCGGGCGCTACCCGATCGGGCCGTATCTCTGGATCGAGGTGCTCTTCGTCGTTGCCACGCTGGCTGCGGGGTTCATCTTCTTCTCGCGCTCCGTACGACGTCGGCTCGCATTCCTCTTTCCACACGCGCGGCGCTTCCGGCTCGAGGTGCCCGCCCGCGCGGTCTACGACGGCATCCACGGCTACCGTGATCACGTCGGGACGCTCCTCGGCGTCTCGCTCATCACGACCGCCGCACAGCTGACGCGCATCGTCGCGATCTATGCGTCGGGCCGTGCGGTCGGGATCCATCTCTCGCTACTTCCCTACGTCGTGCTTGGGCCGCTGCTCTTCCTCGTCATGCTCGTGCCGTTCACCGTCAACGGCATCGGTGTCCGTGAGGCATTCTTCGTCAGCTTCCTCGGGAAGCTCGGTGTTCCGCCCGACGACGCCTTCGCGTGCGGTTTTCTGTTCTTCCTGATGACGATTCTGCTCGCGCTCCCGGGTGTCATCGTGATCCTCTGGGAGAACACCGTCGGACGCTCCACTGCGGTGCCCGATGGAACAACCTGACGTCACGGTCGTCGTCGTCACGTGGAACGCGCTGCCCTGGCTCGAACAATGCCTCGACTCGGTGCGCGGACGCGATGTGGTCGTCGTCGACAACGGCTCCACCGACGAGACGGTCGCGTTCGTGCGCGAGCACTACCCCGATGTGCGCGTGATCGAGCAGGAGAACAAGGGCATGGGTGGCGGAAACAACGCGGGCATGCAGGTCGCTGCCGGCCGCTACTTCTTTCTCCTCAACTCGGATGCCTGGGTACTGGGCGACGGGCTGGACAGCCTCGTGCGGCTGGCCGATGAGCATCCGGAGGCGGCGGTCGTCGGACCGAAACTGCTGAACACGGACGGGACGCTGCAGCGGTCAGCGCGCGGTGAGCCGACACTGTGGGGGCTCGCGACGGAGTATCTGTTCATCCGCAAGCTCGCTCCGCACACTCGCGTCCTGAACCCGCTCTACCGCGGCGACTTCACGCACGACGAGCTGGCCGAGGTCGACTGGCTCTACGGCCCGGCGCTGCTCGTACGGCGCGAGGCAGCCGACGCGGTCGGCTTGTTCGACGAGGACTTCTTCATGTTCAGCGAGGAGGTCGACTGGCTGACCCGTTTTCGCAGCGCCGGCTGGAAGGTGCTGTTCTACCCGGGGGCCGAGGTCGTGCACGTCGGCGGTGCGTCGCACGGGGGCGAGCTGTACGTCGAGAACCTGCGCGGTCACCTGCGCTTCCTCGCCAAGCACAAGGGCTTGAGGGAGGCCGAGCGGGCGCGCCGCCTGCTGCTCGTGTCGTTGCGGCTGAGGGCTGTGTTGCTGCGTCGTGACGATTACCGCGCCGGAGTTCGGTTCCTCTCGTCCGGCGATGCACGGTCGCTGCTTTCCGTGACCCGATGATCGAATACCTGCGGCTTGCCTTCGGCACGCTCGTCGTGTTGGTGCCCGGTATGGCCGTGGCCCGGGCGCTGCGGACGCGTTCCGTTGCGGCGATGTTCGCGTGGTCGCTCGCCTGCGTTTTCGTCGCCTGGGCGGTCGTCTTCACCGCGCACCGTTCGATTCACCTGGCGGTGGCGATGTTGGCAGCGATCACGATCGTCGCGCTCATCGTCGGGCGCCGGGAGAGCATCGGCCTGGTCGGCGCGCGGACGCCCGTCTGGATCTTCGGGGTGGTGCTCGGTTGGTTCATGTGGCACGTCGAGAGCCCGGTCGTCGGTGACGGCCTGTTCCACGAGGCCCGCGTGCGCAAGCTGGTCGACCTGACGAGCCTGCACCTGCGCACGGTCGACGAGTTCAAGGACGGCGGCCTCCACCCGGGCTATGCGTTTCCGCTCTGGCACGGTTTCCTCGCTCTCGTCTCGTGGTTCTCCGGCGTCGACCCCGAGCAGGTCGTGCGCCACGAACCGTCGCTTCTGGCACCGCTCGCGTGTGCACTGGTGTTCGAGGCGGGTGTCGCCGTTCTCGGCTCGCGCAGGCTCGGGGCCGCCGTGCTCGCGGCACAGCTCGCGCTCGTCTGCTTCGGGCCGGACCACGGCGGTTCGTTCGCGGTTCTGTCCCTGCCGGCGACCGTGTCGCGCCAGCTGATGGTCCCGGCGGCGATCACGCTCTTCTTCGTGGCGCGTACCTGGCGCGGCTACGCGGCTGTCGTGGCGATCTTCGGGGCGTTGACGCTGACGCATCCGACGTACGGCATCTTCGTGCTCGTGCCGCTTCTCGCCGTGACGTTCTGGTACTGGCGTGCGTGGCTCGTCGCCCTCGTGCCGATCGGCCTCGTGCTGCTCTGGCTGAGGCCGATCGTGGACGAGACGTTGACGCACGACCCGAGTGCGAGGACTCGCGCCGCCGGCATCGCCCAGTACGGGTCGCAGCTCGTGGTCTCGAGCGACCGCCACTTCCGGCTCGGTGCCGAGGTGTTCGGGCGGAGCGGCTCCGTCGCGGTCGCGACGCTCTTCCTGCTGCCGGTGATCGGGCTCGCACTCCGACGACGCTGGGCTGCCTTCACGCTCGGTGGAACACTGATCGTGCTGCTGCTGACGCTCGTCCCCTGGCTGTTCGTTCACATCTCGGACGGGGTGTCGCTATCGCAGTCGCGGCGCCTGGCGGGATTCATTCCCTTCCCGTTTGCGTTCGCGGGGATCGCGGCGCTCGTCGCACGCCGGAGACTCGCGGTCCCCGTCGCGCTCGTCGCCGGAATCGTTCTGCAGAGACTCTGGCCCGGCGAC
Source organism: uncultured Thermoleophilia bacterium (assembly GCA_963806025.1). Taxonomy (GTDB): domain Bacteria; phylum Actinomycetota; class Thermoleophilia; order Gaiellales; family Gaiellaceae; genus PALSA-600. Next base: position 418,097 of record CAWDWI010000004.1, read on the forward strand.
TTCGAGTACGGACTGAGGCACGGTGGCCCCGGGCTCGCGACGTGGATCGCGCTCGTCGGCGGGGCAGTCTCTCTCGTCGTCTTCCTCGCGCTCCGCCGGCCGCCCCTGCGCGAGCACCACACACTCGGCCTGGCGGCCGTCTGCGCATTCGTGCTGCCCGTCTTCCTCCACAGCCTTGCGCACTGGAGCCCCGACCCGAAGTCCGATCCGCGCGCGCTTTCACCGCGGCTCGTCCACAACCTGCGGACGAAGGTCCCAAAAGGGGCCATCGTGATCGCTCCTCTCGACACCAGCTATCGCGTCGCGGCGAGCGCCCCGGTCTACATCGTTGCCGCACCCGTGGTGCACGTGGCGAACACGAAGGCCAACGACCCGTATGGCCGTGCCCGTGCGGTGCACCATTGGGTCCTGACGAACGATCCTCGTGTGGCCAAGCGATACGGCGCGACCTGGGCGATCCGCAGCGGCCGCCTCTATCGTCTCCCGCAGTGAAGGTGCTCCTCGTCACGATGTACTTCCCGCCCTCCGGAGGAGGCGGGGTACAGCGTCCGCTCAAGTTCGCCACCCATCTGCCCGAGCTCGGGATCGAGACGCACGTGCTCGCTCCGGACGACTCCAAGTGGATCCACCGCGACGAGGGGCTGGCACCGCCGACGCTCGCCTGGGTGCACCGGGCGCGCTACCTCGGGCCGAAAGGCCGGAAGCCGGCCGAGGAGCTGCACGGCACCACCGGCCTCGAGCGTGCGTCGAAGCAGGTCCAACTCGCCGGGCGCAGGCTGCTCGTGCCGGACGAGAACGTCAGCTGGAACCTGACCGCGATCCCGGCTGCGATCCGAATCGCGAAGCGTGAAGGCATCGACGTCGTCGTGACCACGTCGCCTCCCTCGTCGGTTCACCTCGTCGGTGCGGCCGTCAAACGCGCCGTCGGCATTCCATGGGTCGCCGACCTTCGTGACTCGGTCGTCGCCCATCCGCACCGCGATGCCGAGCGGATGCTCGTGCGCCTGAAGGAGCAGGGCGAGCATGCCGTCGCGACGCTGGTCGCGCGCTCGGCAGACGCGATCGTGTGCGTCTCCGATGCGATCGCCGCAGAGATGCGCGAGCGCACCCCGAGCGGTGAGGTCGTCACGATCGCGAACGGCTCGGACTTCGACGACTTCGCCGGCCTCGAGTACACGGCCTCCGACCGGTTCCGCATCACGCATGCGGGATCGTTCTTCGGCAAGCGCGACCCACGCCCGTTTCTCACCGCGTTGCACGAGACCGGTCTCGACATCCACGCCCGGTTCCTCGGCGACTTCCGCTCGTCCGATCGGGAGTGGGCCGAGCAGCTCGAGCTCGGCGACCGGTTCGAGTTGATCCCGTACGCGCCGCGCCGCCGCTCGCTGGAGCTCCAGCGCGATTCCGAGGCGCTGCTGCTCCTGATCCCCGAGGCGGGCGGTCGCGGCAAGGGAGTCCTGAGCGGCAAGGTGTTCGAGTACCTCGCGGCGGAGCGGCCCATTCTGGCGCTCGTGCCTCCCGACGGCGCTGCAGCCTCCCTGATCGTCGAGACGGGCGCCGGCGTGGTGGTCGCCCCGGAGGACGTCGAGGGGATCGCAGCCGCTCTGCGCGATCTGCACGCACGCTGGCGGGACGGTGCGCTCGCCTCGGCGCCGCTTTCGGACGAGTGGCGCCGTCGCGTGTCGCGACGGACGCGCGTCGAGGAGCTCGCGCAACTGCTGGAACGGCTCGCGTGATCAAGCTCACGAGCTTCTTCTTCCTCGCAACGCTCTTCGTCGCGACGTTCGAGAAGGTGCACTGGAACATCGCAGGCAACGTCGGCATCTCGGACGTGCTTGCGATCCTGTTCCTCGTTTCGCTGCTCATCACGACGAAACGGGCGCGCGTGCCATGGACGACGGCGGTGCTGCTCGGGTTCTTCGCGCTCTTCCTGACGGTGTTTCTCGCCGGCTACTTCGACCTGTCCGATTCGGATGCGCTCGGGCAGTGGGGGAAGGGCCTGACGAAGTGGGTGATCCACTTCGCCTTCCTCGCGGCCGCCGTCTTCTGGCTCTCGAGGCGCGGGCGCGCATACTTCTGGCGGTCGCTCGCATGGTTCAGCGCGGGGATCGTCGTGAACGCGTTCTACGGCGTGCTCCAGTTGCTCGATGCGCGGCGGGGTGCGAACCTGGATGCGCTGGTGCTCTCACCGATCACCGGGGGCGCCAGTCAGATCAATGTCTACGGCGCGATCAACGGCGCGAACGTCTACCGGCCGAACGCGCTGACCGGCGATCCCAATCACCTCGGGATCATGCTGATCGTGCCGTTGTTGATCCTCACGCCGCTCTACCTGAGGCTCGAACCGGGCCATCGGATGCGCAAGTGGCTGATGTTGACGATCGGGTTCCTGCTCGTCGTCGAGGCGGCCACGTTGTCGCGCAGCGGCCTGCTCGGCCTGGCGGCCGGCGGGCTCGTGCTGGCGATCCCGTACCGGAACTACCTCCGCTCGCGGGCGCTCCTCGTCCCGGTCGGCGCGGCACTCGCACTTCTGCTCGCTGTCGTCCTCTCCCGCAGGAGCTTCTTCACGACGATCCTCAAGTCGCGAGTCCAGACGAGCGGCGGGTCGGAGAACGCGCACTTCCAGGTGTACAGCTTCATCCCGCACGTGCTTCACACCGACCCGCTCTTCGGGCTCGGGCTGAACACGTTCTCCGTCTACTACGAGTTCGTCACCGGGAAGACGAATTGGGGCCCGCACTCGTACTACGTCGCGCTGCTCGTCGAGACCGGGCTGGTGGGCACCGCGCTCTTCGCCGTCTTCCTGTGGTGGGTGTTCCGCCGCCTTCGCGTCGCCCGCGCGCTCGGGCGGGCGCTCGCGGCCGCGCACGATCCGCTCGCCGCACGGGTGCGCCCACTCGCGTGGGGGTGCACGGCTGCGCTGGTGGGCACCCTCGCCGCGAACGCCTTCTACCTGACGATGCAGTTCTATTACTTCTACGCGTTCATCGCGCTTGCACTGGCGGTTCCCGTCGTCTTTGCCCGCAGCGAATGAAAGTGGTCGTTCTCACGACGTCGTACCCACGCGACGCGGTCGACGTCGCAGGGGCCTTCGTCGCGTCGAGCGTCGAGGGTGTGCGCGCGCTGGGCATCGAGGTCGACGTCGTGTCGCCGGACTCCTTCCAGGACTTCGGGATCGCCTACGGCGGAGGCATCGCGCAGAACCTGCGCGCGGCGCCGTGGAAGCTCGCGTTGCTTCCGGTCTTTCTGGCGGCCTACGCACGTGCCGCGCGCCACGCGACACGCGATGCGGATCTCGTGCACGCGCACTGGATCCCCTCCGCGCTTGCGGCCCGCGCGACCGGCAAGCCGTATGTGCTGCAGGTGTGGGGGACTGATGTCGAGCTGGCGCGCCGTGCGCCGGCGCTGTTCGGGCCGTTGCTGCGGGGCGCGGAGCTCGTGCTCGCCGCCTCGACGTTCCTCGCCGACGCGGCCGGGGAGCTCGGCGCGCGCGAGGTGCGCGTCGTTCCGTTCGGCGTGCACCTGCCGGATCAGGTCGCTCCTTCTGCGGATCCCCCGCACGTGCTGTTCGCCGGGCGCCTCAGCGAGGAGAAAGGGATCCTCGAGTTCCTCGAGGCGACCGAGGGCCTGGAGCGCGTGATCGTGGGCGACGGCCCTTTGCGCTGCGGACGTCCCCGAGGCGGTCGGCTTCGTGCCTCCGAGCGGAGATCGGGACGTGGTACGAGCGTGCGGCGATTGTCTGTGTGCCGTCACGGCGCGAGGGTTTCGGAATGGGAGCGAGGGAGGCGATGGCGTACGGACGTCCGGTGGTCGCGACCCGGGTCGGAGGGCTCCGCGATCTGGAGAACGTCGAGTTCGTGTCTCCACGCGACCCCGCGGCGCTTCGCGGCGCGGTCGAGCGACTGCTCGAGGACCCTGTGCGACGAGCAGGTCTGGAGCCGCCGCACGCGAGGAGGCGCAGGGATTTTCACGCGCGGCGGCCGCGGAGCGCCTGGCAGCGGTCTATCGAAGCGCGTTGGGCGTCCAGGCTCAGCGAGTCCAGATCTGAACTCCATCTCCGTCAAACCGTCGTGTGAGGTGCGACCGGATGTAGGCGAGAACGACGGGTCGCGTGCCCCAGCGCCCGTGAGACGACGGCCTTCAGCCCCGCGCGCGCCGCGACCTGGCGCCGTTCACGAACGACAGTCCCGCAAGAGCTCGTAGAACCCGGGAAACTCCGCCACGAAGACGCTCGAGCAGAGTGCCTGGCCGTGCCGGAGTGCGTCGAGTGCCGCGAGGTAGACGTCTTCGTCGTAGTTCGTGGCGCTGTGAATCGGGCGTGCGAAGAGCAGCGCCTGCGCGACCAGCACCGCTCCGAGTGCTGAGAGCCCGAGAGCCCGGGCTCGTGTCATGCGCGCGAGCGCACTCGTCGGGACCTGCGTCGGTGATTTGTTCCCAGGAACATGACAGTGCCCCGACGCGTGAAGCCAGCATCACCCAAGAAGGGGACGCCAGCCTGGCAAGAACTCCTGAAACTTGGCCAGTTCGTTCTTTGCGCGGTCGGTCACGGTCCCGGCCCAGACGGATTGCACAGACCGCCGCCACGTCTTCTCCGGGGGAAAATGACGATGTTCATACGCACGCTAGCGCTGGGCGCGATTCTCGTCGCGTTCCTCGGCACGGCTCTCGGTGAGGCGGAGGTCAACACAACGGCACATGCATCGGCGACGAGCCGTGGCCTGGTCATCGACACAGGCCGCTTCTTCCCGCTGATGCTGATCGACCAGTGCACAGCTCAGGATGTGGCGCAGGGGAAAGCGCTCGGCATCAACCTCGTCCTCAACGAGAGCTGTCCAGGTCTCACCCCCGACGATCTGTTGGCGTTGCTGCGGGGCAGCGGGCTTGCCGTGCTGCCGATCGGGGCGCGCCGCACCCGTGGCCCGGGGCTCGTCGGTTGGACCTATCCGGACGAGCCGGACAACAACGGCTGGACGCCGGCTTCCCTGGCCAAGGCCGATCCTTACGACCGCGGGAACGTCGACGGGCTGGTGACGTTTCTGACGACGACCGGGCGGTTCTTCCGATCGGGCTCCGTTCGGCTCCCCACAGATCCCGCGTTCGCGCTACGCAGCATTCGCGGGGATGGCCGACATGGCCGGGTTCGACCTCTACCCGATGAACGCCTGTCAGTCGGATCTGACGACGGTGTACGACGCGCAGCGGGCGTTCGTGAAGCTCGCGGGCACGACCCCGACCTTCCAGTGGATCGAGACGGGGCCGATCCGGCCGACCTATTGTGGCGGCTTCACCATGACGCCAGAGGAGTTGATCGCGGAGGTGTGGCTGGCGGTCATCGGAGGCGCTCGGGGAATCGGCTATTTCACCCACACGTGGTCCCCGGCGCACGATTCGCTGGCACTCTCGCCGCCCATGGCGACCGCGATGAGGCAGACCAACTCGCTTCTCGCGGCGGTCAGGCCGGGCCTGCTCGGCACGACGATCAAGTCGAGCGCCGACAGTCCGGTCGTCAAGGTGGTGGCAGATCGGGTGGCGGTCGCACCTACGTCTTCGCCATCAACGCCATGCGGTCGCCGAACAAGGTGGGAATCCATGTGCCGCAGCTACACGACGGTCTTGTCACCGTGCTCGGCGAAGGGCGGACCGTTATTGTGGAGAACCACTACGGCTGATCGATCACTTCGGAGGACTGCAGGTGAACGTGTATGTCCAGACGCACTGACGCGCCGCCCCAACAGGCGGCCTAGCTTCGGAGACGCCAGAAGCGCCGCAGCCTCGCTGGCGCCTCGCGGCCAAACGTACTATCGGCCTGAGTGACTGTTCTGCTTGCCCTTTTCTGGGTCTCTCTCGTGTTGCTTGCTTGGACGCACGTCCTGTACCCGGCATTCGCAATCGTCCTGGCGCGGGCCGCGCCGCGCCGGGTCGAGGGAGCGGACGTCGAGCCCTCGGTCACGGTCGTCGTCGCGGCCTACAACGAGGAATCGGTGATCTCACGCCGGATCGAGAATCTCCTCGAGCTCGACTACCCGGCCGACAAGCTGCAGATCGTCGTCAGCTCCGACGCCTCATCGGACCTGACCGAGGCTATCGCCCTCCAGTATCCGGGCGTGCACGTGATCTCGAACCCACGCGGCGGCAAGGTGGCGGCTCAGGACCGCGCGGTGCGACAAACCGACGGTGACATCGTCGCGTTCTCGGACGCAAACTGCACCTGGTCGCCCGATGCTCTGCGCACCCTCGTGCGAGCATTCGCCGATTCCGAAGTCGCCTACGTCTGTGGGCAGTTGCGCATCCTGGACGCGGAAGGCGGCAACAAGGAGGGCGTCTACTGGAGCTACGAGATGCGGCAGCGGGCGGCGGAGTCGCAGCTCGGTTCGGTCACCGGCGGCAACGGCTCGATCTATGCCGTGCGTCGGGAGGACTACGTCGAGGTCGACCCACGTTTCGGCCACGATCTCTCGCTCCCCTATCTGATGGTGCAACGCGGACGCCGGGCCGTGTACGAGCCCGAAGCACATGCGTGGGAGAAGCCCACGCCGTCGAACGAGACCGAATACCGGCGCAAGGTGCGCATGTTCGAGCACTGCTGGCTGATCGTGCTGCGCGGCAAGATGCTCCGCCGACTCGGACCGCTCTACTTCGTCGAGATCGTGTCGCATCGGCTGCTGCGCTACGGCTCGGGGATCCTGCACGTGGTGCTGCTGGCTACCTCGCTCGCGCTCTACTCGCACGGCTGGTTCTACGCCGTCGTGCTGGCCGCGCAGCTGGGCTTGCTCGCCGCCGCTGCGGTCGGAGTGGGCATCGCCCGCTACTACACGCTGGTCACCTGGGCGACGCTCGTGGCGCTGTTCAACTACCTGCGCCGTGGCGTGCCTGCGACCTGGGAGGTTGCGGAGGGCACTCGCGTTTGAACCGGGCGCTCGACATTGCGATTGCCGGGACCGGGCTCGTCGTCTCGAGCCCGTTTCTTGCTGGTGCTGCGCTGGCGGTGAAGCTGCAGGACGGCGGCCCGGTGCTCTACCGCCAGACCCGGGTTGGCCGAAACGGGGTCGACTTCGAACTGCTGAAGCTGCGCACGATGATCGTCGGCGCGGAGAAGCAGGGAGCCGGCTACGCGGTCGACAAGGGCGACGCGCGCATCACGCGGACCGGGCGCCTGCTCCGGCGGCTCAGCCTCGACGAGCTCCCTCAGCTCTGGAACGTCGTGCGCGGCGAGATGTCGGTGATCGGGCCACGCCCGACGCTCCGCTACCAGGTCGATCAGTACGACGAACGGCAGTTGCACCGGCTCGACGTCAAGCCGGGCATCACCGGCTGGGCGCAGATCCACGGCCGCGCCGCCCTGCCCTGGGCCGATCGGATCGAGCTGGACCTCTGGTACGTCCGCCACCACGACTGGAAGACCGATCTGCTGATCCTGGTGCGCACGCCGCTCGCGCTCTTCGGCGGCACCTAAGGGCGGCTGGCAGTCGCCGGGTTAGACCTGGGAGCACCCGGGAATCCCCAGGGGCCGTTGCCGCAGCCAGCGACTCCCGGCCCCGATGTTCCCGCTCGATGATCCGCGCACCCGTCTTGCTGTCAGTCGTCATACCCCTCCACAACGAGCAGGAGTCGCTCGGAGCGTTGGCCGAGCGCCTGACGCGCGTGTTGGATGAGCAGGGCGAGCCCTTCGAGGCGATCCTCGTCGACGACGGGAGCAGCGATGGGACGGCTTTCCAACTGTCGTCGCTCAGCGAGCGAGACCCACTGTTTCGAGTCGTGACCCTGTCACGAAATTTCGGCCATCAGATCGCGATCACGGCAGGGGTTTCTCCATCTGCGCTGTCGGCGACGCGGTCGTCGTGATGGACGGCGACCTCCAGGATCCCCCAGGTCATTCCGAAGCTGCTCGACCGGTGGCGAGAAGGATACGACGTCGTGTATGCGGTCCGACAGCGGCGAGAAGGGGAGCCGATGCTCCGGCGGATGCGCGCGGCTATCTTCTACCGCTTCTTTCGTCTTGTCTCCGAGATCGACGCACCTGTAGACGTGGGAGACTTCCGTCTCATCGATCGGCGCGTCCTGCTCGTGCTGAGAGGGATGCCCGAACGCCACCGGTACCTCCGCGGAATGGTCGCGTGGGTCGGCCTCCGACAGACTGGGGTCGAATACGTCCGCGAGGAACGGTTCGCCGGGCAGTCGAAGTATCCACTCGCGAAGCTCCTCCAGCTCGGGCTGAACGGCGTGATCAGCTTCTCCGATGCTCCGCTTCGACTTGCTCTACGACTGGGACTGGCGATTTCGGCCCTTGCGTTCTTCGGCGGCATGGCGGCGATCGTGGTCAAGCTCGCCCTTCCCCATCCCGGGCACGGCGACGATCGTCGTCCTCTCTTCGTTCCTCGGTGGCGTCCAGCTTCTGATTCTCGGGATCCTTGGTCTGTACCTCGGGCGGATCTACGACGAGGTCAAGGGCCGTCCGTTGTACGTCGTCGACAAGGAATCGCGACTTGAACCTTCCGTGCGCGACCCCCACGAGCCTGAAGCGACCGTTGACGGGCTTCGAGAGTGACGTCCGAGTCGACAAGTACGCCGAGTCCTACCGCGGCGAAGTGAATCGAGCGCTCGCGTTCGCAGGCAAGCAGGTGGACTTCTACGCCGAGCGTAAGGCGGCGATGCTCTGCGAGCTGGCGCAGGGATCGCTTGGCGACCCGGCCGATCTCAACATCCTCGATGTGGGATGTGGCATCGGTCTCGCCGACGGCCATCTCGTCGGGACGTTTGGATCCGTGTTCAACACGTCACGGGAGGAGATTGAGCAGGCGCGGCGGAACACCCCGCTGTTACATACGAAGTGTCCCAACCCGCCAGGATCCCCTACCCAGCCGATCATTTCGACGTGGTCTTCGCGGCGTGCGTTCTGCACCATGTCGCCTCTGCGGACCAGCCGTCCCTCGTTGCGGAGATGGCGAGAGTGACCCGACCAGGCGGCATCGTCGTTGTCTTCGAGCACAACCCGTGGAACCCACTGACTCGCCTGGTCGTGAAACGCGTGTCGTTCGATTACGGCGGCCCTCTGCTGCGAACGTGGTGACGTCGCTTTTTGAACGAGTCGGCGTGCATCCGCGACGGGGTGCGGAACATGACGTTCTCTCCGTGGCGCGGCGCGCGCTCGCACAGCTCGAGCAGGCGTTGTGGTGGCTGCCGGTCGGCGCCCAGTACGCGGTGATCGGGCAGAAGACCGCGGGATGACCGCTCGCGCCGCCGGAGCGCTCGTCTGGCAGGCGAGCCGGCACGCAGAGGAAAACGCCGGACCGCCTCGCCCGTCACGATCGGCATCAGTTGTCTCTATCTGGCGCCGGGACTCGACAAACAGTGGTATCCGTGGGATGACGGCGGCCTCGCAGAGACGGCCCAACGAACGCTCGCCGGGCAGCTTCCCCACCGGGACTTCGTCGACACGTACACGGGCGGCCTCTCATTCTTCGACGCCGGTGTCTTCTGGCTGCTCGGCCCGAATCTGCTCTGGCTGAGGATCGCCATGATCCCGTTCTTCATCCTGTTCGTCGTTGCGACGTTCGAGGTCGCGAAGCGGCTGACGCCGCCACTGATTGCGGGTCTCCTCACCGTGACTCTGGTGGTCTGGACTGTGCCCAACTATCCCGCGGCGATCCCGTCGTGGTTCAACCTCTACTTCGCCGTAGTCGGAGTCTGGATGATCGCGAAGTGGCTCGAAACGAGGAGTGACCTGTGGCTCTTCATCGCCGGGTTCTCGGGTGGTGCTTCTCGATCATCGTCAAGATCGTCGGCGTCTACTTCGTCATCGGCGTGGTTCTTTTTCTCGCGTTCCGAGGGCTTCGAGAGGAACCCGCAGGTGCAGCCGAATCACCGGGCAGAGAGACGATCCGGCGGGGCGTTGTTGCCGCTCTTGCGGTCCTTTCGGTCGGGTTCGCGGGCGGCGGACGATGGCGCCTCGGCTTGGCTGGGCGGAGTTCGTTACCTTCGTCGTGCCAGTCATCGCCGCGGCGGTTGCGCTCATCGTCGCTCCCGGCCATGGAAGCCGACGCCAGACGTTGCCGCGATTCGCGCCGGGGCCATCTTTATCGCCGGCGTTGCAGTGCCCGTCGTTCTGTTCGCGGTTCCATATCTGGTGACGGGCTGATGGGAGGCGGTGATACGAGATGTGACCCAGTTCGACCCGATCTGCGCTTGACGTACGCGGCACGCCCACCGAACTCGCCCAGATGGGTCGTTGCCGTTGTGCCGCTGGCGATCGCCGCACTCTTCCCGCTGCTTCGCCGGCGGTGGCGGCTTGCCGCAACAGCTGCGGGAGTCGTCGCGCTTGGCGTCGCGGCGCTGGCCGGCTCATGTCGACCCCTTCTTCATGAACCCGCTCCGGGAGCTGCTGGTTCTGCTGGCTCCCGCCGCCGCGGTGGTCCTTGTGCGGGCAACGTCCCGGCGGCCTGCGGACAAGCGCGTCGGCTTCCTGCTCTTGCTCTTCGTCACGGTCTTCATGGCTCTGATCCAGTTCCCGTTCGGCGCTCCAGTTTATTTCCAGTACGTGCTGCCGCTGGTCATGGCAAGTTCCGTTCTCGAGTGTCACTCGATCGATCTGGGCGTGCTCGGAGTCGCGGTCGTCGTCACCTATCTCGTTGTCGGCGTCCTCGACCCGCAGCCGGGCTTGCGCGGTCTTTGGCGGGACGTGACCGGCGGAAGTGGCGCTGTGCCGGGAAGCGGCCGTGGCCGCATCTTCATTCCGGCAACAGAGGCTGCGACGTACCGGCGGGTGACGTCGCGCCTCCGAGTACACGCGCGCGGAGGTGCGACGATCGCTGGACCGGATGCGCCGAGTTCTACTTCCTGGCCGATCTGCGTAACCCCACGCCGATGATCTACGACTTCCTGACCAGGACCTCCGTGCGCGACCACGACATGAACGGCAATCGCCCAGGATCGCATCACGGCGATCGTCGTCAACCGTTCTCCGCCGTTCTCGCCGCGCTATCACCGAGTCTGCTGTCTCAACTCCAAGATCCTCCACACCACGTGTCAGTTGGGCAGTACGACGTACGGTGGCGATCGTGATCGCCGAGTCATGCAACAGCCTCGTTTATCGGCTCTGGCATAGTCGTTCGCCGAGCAGAAGTTTGCGCCCGTTGCACGCGTCTTGAGGACGAACCGCCTCGGAGCGTGCTCGACATCGGTTGCGGGCCCGGACGAAAACGCGGGTCGGTCTCCCAGAAGGCCAATACGTGGGAGTCGACATCGAGGAGGCGTACATCCACTCTGCACGTCGTCGTTTCGGCGACAGGTTCGTTCTCGGTGACGCCACGCGCGAGCTTCCGCGCTTGGGCGCACCCTACGATTTCATTCTTCTCAACAGCCTCATGCACCACCTGGACGATGGGCAGGTCGACGCTGTGCTCGGCCACTCAGCGGAGGTGCTGGCGCCTGGTGGGGCGATCCACATCCTCGACCTCGAATTGCCAGACGAACAGGGCCTCCCCGATTCCTTGCCAGGCACGACCGCGGCGATTTCCCGCGACGGCGAGAGGCGTGGCAGGTGCTACTGGGGCGCTCGCTGAGTCTCGAGGTATTCGAGCCGTATGCCCTGACCGTCGGTAGGCGACCCCTGTGGAAGATGTTCGACCGCCTCGGGGCAGTGTCCCGGGTGCCGGGTAGGCAGCCGACGGCGCCTTCAGGCGCCCCCGCTACCCTCAGAGATCGTGACGGCCGTCCTGTTCACGTGCGCCGGGCAGCGGGTTGACATCGTCACCGGCGTTTCGCGGCAGGCCGGCGCCACCACCGTCGCCGTCGACAACCACCAGCTGGCGCCTGCGCTCTACCACGCCGACCGTCGGGCGCTCGTGCCTCGTGTCGACGACTTCGGCTACGTCGCGGCGCTTCGCGACCTCGTCGACCTGCACGACATCCGCCTGATCGTTCCGCTGACCGACCTCGATCACCACGTGCTCGCAGACGCACGCGAGCAGCTGGGCGGGGCGCTCGTGCTCGTCTCGGGTGTCGAGACCGTTGCGCGCTGCTCCGACAAGTACCTCGCGCACCAGTTCTTCGTGGAGCAGGGGATCGGCTCACCGCCCACCTGGCTGCCGACGGCGCTGCCCCGCTTCCCGTTTCCCGTCCTCG
>CAWDWI010000005.1:0-185372 GCA_963806025.1 uncultured Thermoleophilia bacterium
GAACTGCGTCTGCTTGCCCTTGGCGTCTGGGTCGTGGAGGCTCGCCGCGAAGCTCTCCCCCTCGATCGGGTACTGCGTGTACCCGTTGACGACTTCCGGCAGGTCGATGCCGAGCAGTTCGTACACGGTGGGGACGATGTCGATCGCGTGCGTGTACTGCGCCCGAATGCCCGACTCCTTGATCTGGGCCGGCCAGGAGACGATCATCGGATCGGCGGTGCCGCCCTGGTAGCTGGCGTACCGCTTCCACATCTTGAACGGCGTGTTGAACGCCCAGGCCCAGCCGGTCGGATAGTGGTTGTAGGTCTTCGGGGTGCCCAGGACGTCTACGTACTTCAGTGCCTCCTCGATCGTGTCGGGCAGACCGTTGAACAGCTTGTTCTCGTTCACCGAGCCGTTCGGCCCACCTTCGCCCGACGCCCCGTTGTCCGAGACGAGGACGATCAGCGTGTTGTCGAGTTGCCCCGACTTCTCCAGGTAGTCGAGCACCCGCCCGAGCTGGTCGTCAGCGTGGCTCAGGAACCCTGCGTAGACCTCGGCCATCCGAGAGAAAAGGTGCTTCTCGTCGTCGGTCAGCGAGTTCCACGGCCGCACCACGTCGAGCTCGCCCCAGCTCTCTCCCTTCGGGCCTTTCAGATCGGTGTAGGGATTGATCGGCGACAGCTCGGCGTGCTCGGGCAGGATCCCGAGCTTCTTCTGGTTTGCGAACACGAGCTCGCGGTAGGCCTCGTAGCCCATGTCGAACTTGCCCTTGTACTTGTCGGCCCATTCCTGCGGCACGTGGTGCGGTGCGTGGGCCGCGCCGAAGGCGTAGTAGAGGAAGAACGGCTTGTTGGGGGCAACCACCTTGGCGTCCTTGATGAAAGAGAGCGCCTTGTCGGTGATGTCGACCGAGAAGTGGTAGCCCTCTTCCGGCAACTTCGGCTGGTCCACGGAATGGTTGTCGTAGGTGAGGTCGGGATACCACTGGTTCGTCTCGGCGCCGAGGAAGCCGTAGAAGCGCTCGAACCCGCGCCCGAGCGGCCAGTCCTTCTTGGTCGACGCGTTGTTCATCTCGTCCTCGGGGCAGAGATGCCACTTGCCGACGATGTAGGTGTTCCAGCCCAGCTCGCCGAGAACGGCGGGGATCATCGCGCACTCGCCGGGGATGTGCCCGCTGGCGTTCGGGAAGCCCGACGCCGCCTCGGTGATGCACGCCATCGAGTTCGTCGTGTGGTTGCGCCCCGTGAGCAGGCAGGAGCGAGTCGGCGAGCACAGCGCCGTCGTGTGGAAATTCGTGTAGATGAGACCGCGATCGGCGATCCGCTTGATGTTCGGTGTCTCGATCAGTCCGCCGAACGACTCCATCGCCGAGAAGCCGACGTCGTCGAGGACGATGTACAGCACGTTCGGCGCGTCCTCTGGCGGGACCGGCTGGGCGTACGGCTCCCAGTCCGGAACCGAGTCCTTGATGTCCAGGTTGATAGTTCCGCCAAACCTCTTGGCCACGGCGTCTCATCCTCTCGCGTAGAAGTCGACCCACGCTAAGGGCAGCGCGTAGCGCGAGCATCGTCCAGTTCGGATGACTGGCCGATTCGTTGAAGCGTCGTCCGTAGTGGCGACGCTGATCAGACGTTCAGCTGCGCGACAAGTCGCAGTACCCGTGGAGCATGGTTCGTCGCGTTTTCGTTGCAGCAGTCGTCCTGCTTGCGCTCTTCTCGAGCGCGGCGGCGGTCTTGCCGGCGGCGGCGAAGACGAATAAGGCTGTTGGCACTCGCAAGTTGATCGTGACAGTCAAGAAGAGCCTGGCCGCGGCGGCCGAGAAGAAGCTTTCCGTCTTGGTCCTAGTCAGCCAGAACGGCGGCGCTCCTGCGGGAGCCGTGGCCACGCCGAGCAAGGCCCTTACTGTTCTTCAAAAAGACAGCGGTCTCTACCGTGTAAAGGCAGAGATCAACTCCTCCTGCAAGGGCAGCTGTGATGCGAGCTACCGAGTTTCCGGCTCGGCCAGTCACAAACTCGAAGTCATCCCCACCTGTCAGCTCAAGGGCTCAGGCTTCGTCTGCAGCAAGATGAAGATCGTCAAGGTCTACTAAACACCGGCGTCCGTTTCACGGGCTGCTAGTCGATCGATCGGTCGGCCCGCCCCATTTCTGGAGCTGTTTCCGGAACTACCTTGTGGGGTAGTTCCAGAGACTCGTCTCCCGTCCCCTCTCTCCTACACAGTCATGACGGGCGAGTCCGGAGCGCCGACGCCTCTGTCCTCTTCGTTGGCGACCTCATGCGCGAGCGAGATCGCGACCGCGCCGGCGAGTGCGAGACCGAGGCCGATCACGGCGATGACGACATGCCAGGCCGGCCGGCTCAGACGCTCGTCGAACAGGAGTGTCCCGATCAGGATCCCGACGATGGGATTCGCGACCGAGACGGTCGCCACCGAGGGCGAGAGCCGGCCCGTTCCGAGGGAGACCTGCTGAAGCACGAACCCGACAACACCTGCGATCGCGAGGGCATAGCACTCCCAGTGCGAGAGCATTGTCGCCACGCTCTGGTGGAGGAAGACGAGCGTGGGCTTCGTCAGCGCCGACGAAAGCCCGAACAACATTCCGGCGACGGTGCCGTACACGGCCGCTTTCATCGAGAGGCCGCCGGAGCCGCCGAAGACAAGCAGCAGGACCGAGAGCACTACGAGCAGGCCGATGGTGAGAGCCCACTGGAGATTGGAGGCGTTCTCATTCCCGCCGGCAGGGTCCCCGAAGAGGACGAAGAGGCCAAGCCCGACGATGATGACGAAAGCGCCGATCACCTCGCGGCCGCCTACGTGCTGCTTCGTGAGCAAGTAGCCGAGCGGCAACGCGAACACCACGGTCGTCACGAGCAGCGGCTGGATCACCGAGAGCCGACCACGGTCGAGCGCGGCGGCCTGGAACAGGTAACCCGTGAACAACGCGACAGTCCCGAGCAGCCAGATCGTCTGACCCAAGAGCCGCACGAGCGACGCAGGCTGCGCCAGAGAAATCGTCGGCAGGTTCAACGCGCCCTTCTGCTGAAGGGCGGCCGCCAGCGCGAAGAGAAAGGCCGCGACGAGTGCGAGGGTTGCCGCCATGGTTCGAGTCGCTAGTGGAACACATTCACGGCCCGTGCGACGACGAAGCCGATCAGCACCGCGAAGCCGGTCGCGATCACACCGAAAACCTCGGAGGCGCGATCCCCGTCCTCGAAGTAGCTGCCCGCCGCGGCACTCTTGCGGACGAGCAGCATCGCGGCAGGTGGGCTAGCTCACTATCGCGAGGACTCCACGGAGGATCAGAGCAAGTCCGATTGCTGTCAGGGCGATCACGAGCACCTTTCCACCGTGCGTGCCCATCCACGCCTTGAAGCGGTCGATGGCACGTGGTGTCCATTCTGGTGCGACGGCGAAACAGACAAGCGGCACCTCGAGCAGCACAAGCATCACCGCTGTCACCGCCAAGATCGTTACGACATCCCCGGCCAACGTCAGGTTCTGCTTGTCGATTTCCGTCAGGGCAGCGAGGTACGAAGCTCCGGGGAAGCTCAGCAGCAGACCGATGACAAAGGTGGTTCTCGGCGTGCCGCCACTCAGTGCCTCCTGCCAGCGCGGCGTCTTCTTCACCTTGCCGGCACGTCTCTCCGCCCGCCGCTCGCGCGCGCGAGCGACTCGCCCACTCTGGACCACAAAAGCGGCGAGCAGCGCGATCACTCCGAAGGCGATGTCGATCCCGGGTGCGACCGAGTGCTTCGTCGTCCCTACGACACCCGAGTGGTGCAGCCACTCGACGATCGCGATCCCAACGATCACACTCGTCGTCACGGCGCCCGCCAGATACCCAAGCATCAGACGCTTTGGGCTCGGCAGCAAGAGCATGACGGTGGTCGCCGTCAGCAGCGTCGGGTTCAACGCCGCGGTGAGCGAGAGCAAGAAGACGCGGTCGATTGTCTAACCTCCCTCGTCACATCGTCGCAGAGGAGAGCCGAGGCACCTTTCAAACCCGCCCGTGGAGTTAGTTCGACTCCTTGAGAGAGCTTCAGGACCGAAGTAGAAACCTCGCAAACGCTCTACTTCTTCTCCATTTTACGCTCCGGCCGGCAGGAGGTCCAGACCGCTCCGCCCAGGCTCGTCCCTTAGCTAGGTGATGAAGCGGTGGATGGCCTCGTTGGCGTGGTCCTGAAACGACGGGTTGGCCAGATCGGGCAAGAAGTCCGCTTGGTTGACCAACGGACCCGTAAGCGTGTTGGCCCCGCTGGCGTAGAACGCGCCGCTGGACAGGATCGGGTCGGTGACGCCGTCGACGAGCCGCTTCGCTCCCACGTCGAGTTTGTGGGCGAGACCTAGGGCGGGCATGACGTACTTGGCGGCTACCCGCATCGGTAGGGGAAGGTTGCTGGGGGCTTGGGTGCCGGTGGTATTCCCGGGGCTCACGGTGATGAATCGGCGGTCGGGGTGTTGGCGGGCCAGGTAGGCCATCCAGAGGGCCCCGATGTACTTGGCCTGCCCGAACGCTAGGTTGAAGTCCGGTTTTCTGCCGGCGAAGTAGCTGCCGTCGATGACAGTGGCGAGCTCGTCGGCTGAGGTTGAGACGAACGATGGCCCCTTCATCCGTAACTTCGGGACCCCCCTGACTGCTTCACTTCCGGCGAGGACCGCAACCTCGCCAAGCCGATCCTCGGCCAGGAGCCCTTCGAGGAGGACGACGTGGCCAAGGACGTTCGTCGCGAACACGGTGGTGACCCCGTCAGCGGTCAAGTCCATCGACTGCGGGCCAATGACACCCGCGTTCATGACCAGTGCGTCGAGGGATCCGTCGATGGCCGCCCGGCCGGCGCGGACCGAACCCAGATCGACGACGTCCATGACAACGACGTCGAAGATGCGCCGGCCGGTCTCCGCTTCAAGCTCGGCCTTTGCCGCTATCGCCCGATCCCGGTTCCGGCACGCCAGGTAGATCCGCGCCATCTCGGGACGTGATGCCAGTTGCCGGGCCACCTCCTTGCCGATCCCGGAGTTGGCGCCCGTGATGAGTACCGTCTTCCCTGGGAGTGCGCTCATTGAGTTTCGGATCTCCTAAAGTTTGAAGTGTTCACTCCAGTATGCCGGACTATAATGAAGTGTCAACTCCAATTAATGTGGTAGGTAGGTATCCGATGTCCGCGACTGGTAGCGACGCAGAAAGCTCTGATGAGCGAACGTTCACGGCCAAGGGGCTAGCCACGCGCGAACGGATCATCGAAGCCGCGGCGATGCTGATGTATTCGGGCGGCGTGGCAGGCACCAGCTGGGAGGACGTGCAGAAAGCGGCCGGCGTAAGCGCCTCGCAGCTCTACCACTACTTCGGTGACAAGCAGGGACTGGTACGTGCCGTGATCGCACATCAGACCCGGGCGATCCTCGAGAGCCAACAACCTCATCTCGCAAGCCTGGACAGCTTGGAGGCGCTGCGGGCATGGCGTGATCTCTTGGTCGAAGGCCGACGTCAAATCCAATGCCAAGGTGGCTGCCCCCTGGGAAGCCTTGCCGGAGAGCTGTTCGAGGCACACCCGGAGTGTCGCGAGGATCTGGTCGACGGATTTGACCAGTGGGAGGGCACGATTCGAGATGGGTTGCAGGCCATGCACAAGCGGGGTGACCTGCGTCGAAGCGCCGATCCCGACCGCTTGGCTACAGCTCTGTTGGCCACCATCCAAGGCGGGTTAGTCCTTTCACAGGTCCACCGTGACGTCGCCCCACTCGAGGCGGCACTGGACACCATGCTCGAACACATCGCCTCACTCACGACCAGGCGTCGTTCTGAGCCCCGCCGATTGGAGTCGCATCGCTGAGCGAATCGACTGCGGATTCTTATTAGAGCGCGTTGTCGTATCGAGAACAGAAATGGACCTGAGGGGAACTTACTCAAACCCTCCCGAGTCACTCCGTCGGCTCATTCAAGGAGACGACGCGGATTCAAGTCGCCGTAGACGGACCTGACCGGACGTGATGAAAGCGCCGGCTCATCAGAAACGCCGGGTGTATTCGATCCGCCTCCTAGCGTACGCCGTTTGCCTGATTTGGTCCAGACGTCGTAGGTGATCAAGCGCGAACCTGGATCTCTCCGTTTTCTTCGCGGACGTCGTAGGTGGTGAGCCCTTTTGTGGCAGGCCCTTGGAGGACGGCGCCGTTGGTGACGTCGAATTGGGATCCGTGGCACTGGCACTTGAGCGTGGTGCCGGTGAGCAGGCCGGCCGAGAGTGGGCATGCTTCGTGCGGACAGAGGTCGTCGAACGCGTAGAGCTTGCCTCCGACGCGGGCGACGGAGACGCGCTGTCTGCGGTCTTTGAGGTAGTACGGGTTGACGTAGCCCTCCGGTAGCCGTTCGGAGGTGTCGAGGGTTCGGAACTCAACGGTCGTTGTGCTGCTCATGTGGTCTCGTTCTCCTCAGTACGGATACTCGGGAATGATCTCGTCCTTCGACGAGTCGACGCCGACAATCGCTAGCCTTCTTGGCCAAGCGTTTACGGCCGAAGAAGGTGACGATGCGCTCTTCATTCCGCAACCTGACGCCCCGCGAGCACGAGGTGGCGACGCTGCTGGCCTACGGCTACACGAATATCGAAGTGGCCCGTCGGCTTGCTATCTCGGTTCGTACGGTCGAACACCACCGAGAGAATGCAATGAAGAAAATTAGCGCCGCGTCGCGAGCGGATGTGGTTGGCTGGGCGCTCAAGAACCATCTGTTGCACTAGCCGCTGGTCGCGGCAGACACGCGCGCGCTAGGACTAGCCCCGTGAGGCTTCCGCCCGGCGGTTTTCAACGTCCGATGACCGTAGGGTCATTATCGTCGTTCTCGGAGCAGGGCTTCAATGCGGTCAAGCCGCTCGTTTATCTCCCGCACGTCGTGCTCGGTCGCCGGAGCGGCACGGTCGGAGCGTCCCGTCCGTTGCTCGGTGGCGCGGGCGACGAACGAGCTCGTGATCGCCGCCGTGATCACCGACAGGAAGGCAAGTCCGAGTAGCATCACGACCGCGGCGACAAGCCGCCCGGCGCTGTTGGTCGGAACAACGTCGCCGTAACCCACGGTAGTGACCGTCTGGAGGGACCACCAGAGCCCCTGACCAATCGTGGTGAAGTTCCGATGGTCGACCGCCGTCATCAGCGCCCCGAAACCGACCGTCGCTACCGTCGTGACCGCGGCGATGACAGCGGCACCGCCACGGGGCGTCGCAGCGCGCGCCAAGGCCCTGTCCAGCCAGCGCTCCATCCGAGTCTCGTCCATCGGCTCCGGGTTCGACTTCGGCGGACGCAATTCCTACCCGCTCGTATCGTTGCGCCAGGAGCCGTCGCTTGCTTCACGACTGCCGAGGGGCCAGATGTTGCGCGGCTCGGTCGGCAGGCTAGGGAGGATCACCCGATCTGGACGATGGCTCGATCCCAGCTTGGCACGATCGTTCACCAGGCGTTCCCCAAAGCAGGTGACATGACACCAGTTCAGGTCCAATTGCGTGAAGAGCAGGTGGCGACGTCGCGCAGCGGCATCCATCTCTGCGGGTCTCGATATGGGTGATCTGTTCGAGGTTCTCCTACTTGGACTCGTGGCGATGTTCTTTCCGGTGCTGCTCGCTGTCGTCCTGGTGGCACTTCGCGCCCGCCACCCGCAGCTGCTGCTGGCGAGCTTTCTCGCGGGCGGCCTGTTGTCGGCGATCACTGTCGGTCTCGTTATCGTC
Source organism: uncultured Thermoleophilia bacterium (assembly GCA_963806025.1). Taxonomy (GTDB): domain Bacteria; phylum Actinomycetota; class Thermoleophilia; order Gaiellales; family Gaiellaceae; genus PALSA-600. Next base: position 7,696 of record CAWDWI010000005.1, read on the forward strand.
TTCTCGCTCCAGGGTGCGTCGGTCGACTCGACGTCTAGCTCCTCCCTTGATCCGGTCATCTATCTCGTCTCCGGTGCCCTCTCTCTGCTTGCCGCCGCGGTGGTGCGCCGAAAGCAGCTCCTCGTCAAGAAACCGATAGATCCATCCGACGGAGGTTCGGAGGAGAGCAAGCCGGACCGTCTGGAGCGCGCACTCGACCGCGGCGCGCCATATGCGTTCGTCGCCGGCATCTTGCTGTGTGCGCTACCGGGCCTCTCCGCGCTCGTGGCAATGAAGGACATCGCCCAACTCGGGTACTCAACGACTGCGACCGTCGCGGTCGTGATCGGGTTCTACCTGATCATGTTCTCTTTCATCGAGCTCCCGCTGATCGGGTTCTCCGTCGCGCCGAAACAAGCCGCCGAGAAAACAGTTTCATTCAACGCGTGGCTCGATCGCAACGCGAACCGCCTCGCCACCGGTGTCCTCGTCGGCCTGGGCGTGTTCTTGATCGTCCGCGGCATCGCCGGGCTCTTTTGACTCGCCGAGATTGCGGGCGGACGACACGACCCTAATCGGCGTTGACCGCAAGTCACTGGGATCTCCAGGGGTCAGGCGCACAACGCTGCGAGTGACTGGGGAGGCCGCGCGTGAACTTAATTAGTCGCGGCGATCCCGACGATCATCGCGGAGATCGTCGCGTCGGTCGTGACCGTGCTTGACAACCGCAGCGGTACCGACCACCGCCGCAGTTCGCGCGACCGGTCCGCCGATCACGCCACGCCTGCCCGCTCGTCCGGGTCCCAGCGGCATCTCAGACTCCTTCCATGACGACTTCGGACTCCATCGCAGCGAGGAGGGCCTGCGTCGGGATCCGACCGTTGGCGACGAGCTGACCGCCTGAACGTCGCACCGAGGATGCAAACGGAGCAGCCCAGCGGTTCTCGTACACGAGCACGGCCGCGACGGACCCAGGCTCGATGATCTCGGCGAACTTGTCTATGTCTTCTGCAGCCAGAAGCATCGCCAGATCACCCTCGAGCGACAGCAACTCTCCAACGGTGGCCGCGTCGGAATGCGACAACTCGGCCGCTTCCACCGACCCATCCTCGTTCTTCACGAGCAGCACCAGATCCAGCACGCGAACGAGACCGCGCTCCACCAGCGATGCCAGCTCGGCCGCCATCTCGCCGGAGAAGTTGGCTTTGTCAGCCGGAAACTCAACGACCAGATAGTCGACAGGCCCCAGCATTTCCTCACTGCTCATGCTGTTGCTCCTCTCCTCGTCACAAAACGGTTCTGAACGCGGACACGGGCGTTCGAACCTCTAGTACGCCGACGCTGCCGTGTCCTGCGGCCGCATGAATGCGCCGAAGATCCAAAGAATCGGGAAGAAGATCCCGAAGAAGAACATCCAGCCGTGCCCGTTTCTAAGGGTCATCAGGCCGAGCGTGAACGCGACGATCAGGTACAAGATGACGCCGCCAATTCCGATCGCCCACCACATAAAGAACTCACCTCCTCTCTCGAGGTAGTGGCAAGTCAATTCAAGAAGCAATCAACTATGCGGCCACGAATGACCTGCGCATCATCCCATCAGGATGAACTTTGATCCCGGCAGCAACTGCACGCCTCTGCGGATGAGGAATCATCGCTATGCGGTCTGTACCGCTTCGTCGCCGCTTGCGTCCGGGTTGGCCTTACGGAAGCGGCTCAGGGTGATTGCGCCGAACGGAAGTGGCAAGATCGAGTAGAAGACACGCCAGAGGAGCGCCGCGGCGACGAGTGCGTCGTCGGAGGCGGGGCTCATCTCGACGAGCATGCCGATGAGGACGGCATCGACGACCCCCAGGCCGCTGCCTGTGATTGGGAACACCGCGCCGGCCCAGAAGGCGATTGCGAAGGCAGCGAAAGCATCGGGCGCGGAGAGCTCAGCGCTCGAGACGCCGACGAAGCGGAGAGCCGCGAGCAGGATCAGGTAGGTCAACAGGAGATTCGCCCCGACACCGATCGACCCGAGCCCCCACCCTTTACGCAGGACGGCGAGCGCTCGGGCGCGAAGCTCGGCCGCCTTCGCCGCACCGTCCTCGATCGGGTCGCGCTTGACCTTCACGAGGAGCCAGGAAAGGGGTCGTTCGGTCTTCGCTCCAATCCAGCGCGCGGAGCGCTCGGTGCGCAGGAAGACATAGCCGCCGACGCAAGCGGCAGCGGTGACGACGAGCGAGAGTGCGCCAGCCACCGCGACCGAGCCGTTGACTTCACTGGTGATCAGCAGAAGGACGACCGCAACGAGCGGAAGCACGAACCGGCCGATTGTCGGGAAGAGGAACGAGCCGAACGCTGCCAGTCCAGAGGCCTCCGTCGCGAAGCCTTCGGCCCGGAAATAGCCGTACTGAACAACGCTCGCGGTCGGAGGCGGGAGGAGCTGTCCCGCGAAGTTCGATGAGAGGTACGCCTCGCTTCCACGCCACAGCCGAAGGCCCGGCAGGAACGCCCGATACATCACCGCCTCGGACGCAACCCGCGCGAGCCCGAGCCCGACCAGAACGACCACCTCCCACCCATCCAGCTGCGTTAGCGCATCCCAGACCTCTTCGTAGTCGATGAACTGAGGCAGGAGCCACACGAACACGACCACGAGTCCTGCGATCATCAGTGCAGGCTTGAGCAACCGCTTCCACATTGGCCGCGACTCGGATGCTGGATGCGTGTCGGTCACAGCCGGATCGAACGAATTCTGAACGCAGGGTCGGCTTGTGTGTCGGCACCACCAGATCCAGCGCGAGCGAGGCACGAGCGGTAAGCCGCCGCAGGCTCACGCCGCGCGTTTCCACAAGCGAATCGATGGAGGGTTGGAAAAGTCCCCCGGACCAACGACTCGAACCGGTTGAGGCGGGGCCTGAGTTGCCTCGACAGTGGAAAGAAGCTGCCGGCTCGAGCTCACCGCGCGACGATCGATTGGTCCTCCGGTGAGATCCTGGCGCGTCGCAGGTCGCGGCGGTGTGCGAGCGCAGGCGAGAGGGCTGCGGCGAGGACCAGGATCGTCGCGGCGGTGATGATCCAGAAGAGCATTGCCATCACGATCCCTACCGCGCCGTACGTCTTCGAGTACCACTCGAGCCAGTGTTTGAGCAACAGGCCCGAGATGATCCGCATGCCTACCAGACCAAGCATGGTGAAGATCGCGCCCGGCAAGATGTCACGTGCAGCGACTCGCTTGTGAAGGAGGAGCCGCGGCGCCCAGACGAAGAATCCGAGCAGGAGAAGGAACCAGCCAATATCGAGCGCCCAGCCGATCCACGAGGGGGCGCCTCGCAGGGCCTTGGTCTCGAGGACGAAGACGAGGGCCATCGCTGCGAGCGCGCCGAGGACCTCGAGGTAGAGCACCTGGTCCATGACGACGCGCTTGCGCAGGTCGAGTCCCCATGAGCGGGCGTGGGCGAGCTGCAGGACGCGGCCGAATCCGAGTCCGAAGAAGAAGAGGTCGATGGCGGCGATCAGCGCTGCCGAGAGCTTGTGTCCGGACGACCCCGAGACAACGGTCTCGAAGAGCTTCGATGTGCCTCCCTCCAGCCGGAGCCGCCGGTCGATCCGCTTCGCGAGTGCCTCGGGATCGCTGTAGACGTAGCTCGAAATGACGAGAAGCAGAGGAACCAGAGTGAGGAACAGATACGCAGAGAGCAGGACCGCGTAGAGCTGCCCGTCAGCGGCTTGATAGCGCCTCACCCAACCGATCGTTGCGCCTTTGCGTGAGGCCGGATCCTGGTTTGCGATCCAGAGCCGGCCGCGCTCGTAGGCTTCGGTTCCCCGCGTCTGACTCGAGTCGTAGACACGCCAGGCCCGAGAAGAAGACCTTACTGCCGAGCGTGCGTTCTTATCCCCTTCGGTCATTTGCGAGACCCGTGGTTGATTTGGGCCCGGGACGGTGGCCGGCGTGACCGCCTAAGCGCTGATGCCGTGCGCCGTGGCGACATGTGCGCCCGACTCGTGCAACGCTTTCTCGTCGTTGTGGCTGCCGGGTTTGAGGTCGAAGACGACCTTTTTGACCGTTCCGGTGAAGGGATACGGTGATTTGGCCGCGTACGCGCGGTCTACGGGCAGACCATTGTCGCGGCCGATATCCATGCCGGCGTACCCGGAGAAACGGACGGCCACGGTCTTCTCGATTCGCCCCTCGCCGATCTTCTCGTCGTTCGCAAACAAGGAGACGGTGCCTCCGGCGGAGCGTTCCTGCCGATCGGCCTGGAACAGCATGCGAACCACGACGTCCCCGGTCGGGATCGACTCAGTCGAGACCTGCTTGTACTGCTCGACGCCCATCATCGAGTAGCTGTGGTGAAGCAGGCCGTTCTCATCGACCCAGAGCGAGAAACCGCCCATCTCGTCAGCCTCGGCAACGATCACGCCCTCGGCGCCGCCCTCCGGAACAACGAGCTCCGCCTCGATCGCATAGGAGCGGCCGTAGATGCGGGGGATCATCCCGGAGGCAACATTTTCGACGTCGCCGTAGAAGGTCTGGGTCGTGATGGTCGGCATCGGCGGCAGGATCCCGAAGAAGACCGAAAACGCCGCGAGCAATGGCAGCACGTTGTGTTTCTCCGCCTCCTCCCAGAAGAGCTCCTTCAACTCGGCGAGCTTCTCCGGGTTCTCTGCGGCGAGGTCGTTCGCCTGGCTGTAATCGTCGGGGAGGTAGTACAGCTCCCAGGTGTCCTGCTTCGGGTCGTAGGCTCCGGGTGCGAACCTCGCCATCGTCGGAGGCGAGATATCCCAGGGGATCCGGTCGAGCTTGCAGGCGGCCCACCAGCCGTCCTTGTAGATCGCCCGGTTACCGACGATCTCGAAGTACTGGACTGTGTGACGCTCCGGTGCGTTCGCGTCCTCGAAGCTGTAGAGGAAGCTCGTCCCCTCCATCGGCTTCTGCGCCGTCCCGTCGACGACCTCGGGCTCCGGGATTCCGGCGGCTTCGAGAATCGTCGGACCGATGTCGATGCAGTGCGTGAACTGGGCGCGCAGCCCACCGGCGTCCTTGATCCGTTTCGGCCAGGAGACCACCATGCCGTTTCGCGTGCCGCCCAGGTGGGAGGCAACCTGCTTGCCCCATTGGAAGGGCGCGTTACCTGCCCACGCCCAGGCGGACGCGTAGTGCGGCGCGTATGCGTCGGTGCCCCAAGCGTCGAGCCCGCCGTAGTCATCGATCAGCGAGAGCTGCTGTTTGGCGCTGAGGGCGATCCCGTTTTGCATCGTCAGCTCGTTGAATGAGCCCGTGAGCGTGCCCTCCAGGCTCGCCCCGTTGTCCCCGAAGATGTACATCACGAGCGTGTTCTCGAGTTCCCCCATCTCCGCGACTTCATCGAGCAGGCGGCCGACGTTCCAGTCGGCGTTCTCCTGGAAGCCGGCGTACACCTCCATCTGCCGCGCGTACAGCGTCTTCTCGCTGTCCGAGAGCGAATCCCACGCGGGGAGCTCGTCCGGTCTCGGCGTTAGCACCGCGTTCGCCGGGATGACGCCGAGCTTCTTCTGACGTTCGAAGGTTTCCTCGCGGAGCACGTCCCAGCCCTGGTCGAACTTGCCGCGATACTTGTTGCTCCACCCGAGCGCGACCTGGTGTGGCGCGTGCGAGCAGCCGGTTGAGTAGTAGATGAACCACGGCTTTTCCTGGTCCTGGGCGCGGACCTGGTGCAGCCAGCGCACCGCCTGATCGGTGATGTCGTCCGGCCAGTAGTACTGCTTGGTGTTCTCGCCCCTCGGCACGCCGAGGGTCGTGTTGTCCTGCGTGATCACCGGGTCGTACTGGCCCGCCTCGCCGCCGAGGATGCCCCAGAAGCGATCGAAGCCCCAGGCGTTCGGCCAGCGGTCGAACGGACCCGCCGCCCCCTGAACGTGGTCCGGGGTCATGTGCCACTTGCCGAACCCTGCGGTCGAATAGCCGTTGCCCTGCAGCGCGCGGACGAACGGCGCGCAGTCCTTCGGCACGGTGGCCGAGTAGCCGGGGAACGGGCCGGGGAACTCGCCGATCGACCCAAACCCCACGGTGTGATGGTTGCGGCCTGTCAGCAGCGCGGCACGCGTTGGTGAGCAGAGCGCGGTGACGTGGAAGCTGTTGTACCTTAGGCCCTGCTCCGCGACCCGCGTCATCGCCGGTGTCTGAGCGGGCCCGCCGAACGTGGACGGGTTCCCAAATCCCGCATCGTCGATCAGCACAAGCAGCACGTTCGGCGCGCCCTCCGGCGGCCTCGGCGTCATGTTGATCGTCCAATCGGCAACCGACGCGTCGATCGTCCTCCCGATCGTCCCGCCGAAATTGGGATCCGGGATCGGCAACACCGTCCGGTCCGGGCTGAACTTCCCCATCGCCTCCGCAAGCGACTCCTTCAACGCCCCGACACCGCTCTTGTCACCCTGGACGACCGAGCGGAGCAGCGCACCCGCAAGTGCCTGCTCGATGCCGAGGCGCTGCTCGTCATCGAAGACGGCGATGATCCCGGCGGAACCGGGCGGCAGGTTTTCGCCGATTTTGTCGTGGATATCGTTTTCGACTCGGTGGTCGACGAACTTGCCGATCACCCCGCCTGCGACCGCCCCGACTGCGACCGACGCAAGCAGCGGCGGCGCGAACAAGCCGACCGCGAGCCCGACCCCGCCGCCCCAGCCCATCCCCTTGCGACCCAGGTTGTCGCCCGTTTGCTGTACCGCGACGCTGCCATCGTGAGCGTGCGTGACGAGAATCGCGCCCTCGATCTCGAGCCTTTTCTCCTTGACGAGTGCGATCAGCGACTCGAAATCTCTGGCGGCCTCGTCGATCTCCTGGTAGCCGGCGACGAGAACGTCGGTCGGTGTGTCAGCCATCATTGTCTCCTTTGATCCATTACCTGGAGGGCGGGGAATCGAAAGAGGAAGGTGCGGACGGCTTACACGCTAGTTCGATGAGCTCCGGAAGGCCTAGTCCACTTGGGATGAAATCGGCGCTGCTGTCCCCGTGTCAGGTTGCGTGCGTGAGGCGGCTACGTCGCCGACGCGGCTGTCGACAAACGCGGTCAGTGTCTCGCTGGCCAGGTAGGCGACCGCGACGGCGACGACGATCAGGGGTGCGACAGTGAGGCCGGCCTTGGCGCAGAGCAGGCTGGCGATCATCACGGAGGCGAGTGGAAGGCGGAGGACGGAGACGCAGGCTGCGCCTACGAGAGCGGCCACAGCCTGTGTCTCGGCGTAGCCGGGCAGGTGTGCGGCCATCAGGCCGGCGGCGACACCGAGGAAGATCGCGGGGAAGGTTGGGCCGCCGCGAAAGTTCCCCAGCGAGATCGACCATGCGAGGCCCTTGAACAGGAGCAGCAGCGCGAGTGTCGAGAGCGAGACTGTGGCGGCCTGACCGAACAGCTTGCCAAACGCCTCTTGGCCGGAAAAGAGCACGGCGTCGGGAGACTCGCCGCTTGCTTCCGCGAAGGCAATCGCAAGCCCGCCAACAGCGAGCCCGGCTGCGGTTGTGAGCAGGTAAGGATGTTGGTCGACGACCCGCTTTGACCAGCGGCCGAGTTCCATGATCGCAAAGACGACGACCGCGGTGATCACCGCTAGCAGGATCGTCCAGCCGAAGTCGCCCCAGCCAGGCCCGCCGAACGAGGGCAGCGGAAACGGGGCCAACTGCCATGCGGCGGTGCTGAACCCCGAAAATGACCCGAGCCCGATGAAGACCATCGAGCCAACCCCGGCAGCCAGTAGCCCGGGCAGGAGCACGAGGGGCAGCGTGGCGCCGCCCAGCCCGCTCGCCTCGATGATCAGCACAGCGCCGATCACCGGCGACCCGAAGATCGAGGAGACTGCCGCAAAGCTCCCCGCAGCGGCCATCAGACGGATCGCCTGGTCGGGCGCGTCGCGCTTGACGAGGCGCATCGAGAAAGCCCCGAGGCCCAGCCCGATCGCGATCAACGGCCCCTCCGGTCCGAGCACGAGCCCGAGGCCGAGCGTCGCGAGCGCCGCGAGAAGAATTCCCGGGAGTTCCACCGGACGAGTCGGCGGCCCGCCCGCGCTCAAACCCGCCGCTGGGACATGCCCACCGTGGCCCGGGAGGCTCACGACCGCGAACGCCGTCAGGAGCCCGGCCAGCGCCACCCACGGAAGGGGCCACCAGACCGGAACGCTGTGGAAGCCGACCTCTCCCGGCAACTCCTCATACACCCAGATCTGCAACTCGTGGACGCCCTCCAGGAAGCACCACGAGGCAGCCGAGACAACCAGCCCAACCAGCGCCGCGAGCACCAGCAGCACCCGGTACTCACGGCTACGCATCATCGCGGCAGGATCGGAGGAGGCGGGAACGGCGCTCAAAGCAGGGCGAGTCTCAGTCGGTCCCGACGGTGATCCGGCCGACGCGTTGGTGGGTGAGGCCGGCGCCGGACCAGTCGACTACCGCCTTCGCGCGGTCCTCGTTGGTGGGCAGCAGCGCGAGGTGAACAGTTCCCCAGGCAAGCTGCGCCGCCTTGCCTTTGATCGTCTTGCCGCGGAGCGTCTGCACGACGGCCGCACCCCGGCCGATCGTCGCCATCGTGCCTTTGTCGCGATACCTGAACGGCTTCGGCGCCTTACCCTCGAGCCGCTGTGCGATCGCCTTGCCGGCGTGTTCGCCCGACTGCAGCGCTACCGAACCGAGCTGCGGGAGGACGTGCTTTGTCTTCTCGTCGGTGATCGCGGCTATGTCACCGAGGACGTACACCTCGGGATGCCCCGGAATCGTGAGATCCGGATCAACGGCGATGCGATTTCCACGTACCAGCTCCAGTCCGAGCGACTGCACGAGCCGGTTTCCCTGCAGGCCCGCGCCCCAGACGAGCGTATGCGCGTCGAGCACGGCCCCCGACTTCAGCGTCACGCGCGTCGGCGAGACCGAGGCGACGGTCTCGCCGGTCATCACCTCGACCGTACGCTCTTTCAACGCCTTCTCCGTGTATGCGCGGATGTCGGGCTTGAACATCGAGAAGACCTCGGGGCCGGCCTCGACCAGAACGATGCGCACCTTGTCCTGCGGGATGTTCGGGTAGTCACGGGCGAACACCGCGCGATAAAGCTCCGCCAACGCACCCGCGCTTTCGACACCGGTCGGCCCGCCACCGACAACGACGATGTTGAGGGTGCCTTCTTCGATGAGGGTCGGATTCTTGTCCGCGGCCTCCCAGCAGGCCAGCACGTGATCCTTGAGGCGCACGGCGTCCGGAAGGGTGTACATCGGGAAGGCGTGATCGGCCGCGCCATCGGCGCCGAAGAAGTTCACCTCGGCGCCAAGACCCAGCACGAGGTAGTCGTAGCCGAGCGGTGCCATTTCGGCGAACTGCACCTCCCCCGCCTCTAGGTCGATCGCCGTCACACTCGTCTGGTGCACGGTGACGTTGCCCTGGTCCTTGACGAGGTCGCGCAGAGAGTGTCCGACGCCGGTCGTTTCGATCACGCCGGTGGCGAGTTGGTAGAGCATTGGCTGGAAGGTGTGGTAGTCGTGCTTGTCCACGAGCACAACCTCCGCGTCTGCCTTGCCAAGTTGCTGTGCCGCGCCGACGCCGGCGAAGCCCCCACCCAGGATCAAAACCATAGGGCGCCCACCCGCGGTCATGGAGTGGCCTGGTCGCCGCTGCAGCGCTTTGATCTGAGCTCGGACACGAATCCTCCTATCGGCGCGAGCTGCCTGGCTCGATCATAAGCGAACGACCCGGCCAACTGGGCGAGCCAAACACCTGCATGACCGGCACGTCTTTGGAAACCGTTGCCGGGATGACTATCGCCTAGTGTGCTGCCCGTGAGAGTAGGGTCCGCAGGGGTCGGTCACTGGCTCGTACGCACGGTGCCTGCGACTCGATGGCTGCCGTCATTCCGTCTGACGGTAAAGCGGGACACGCTGGCCGCGTTGGCGGTCTGGGCGGTGCTGGTGCCGCAGGCGATGGCGTACGCGACGCTGGCGGGTGTGCCGCCGGTTCGCGGCCTCTACGCCGCCTGTGCCGGATTGCTGATTTACGCGCTGCTTGGGACGAGCCGGCAACTCAGTATCGGGCCGAGCTCGGGCGTTGCAATCCTCTCTGCGGCGACGGTCGCGCCGATCGCCGCTGGGAGCTCCGATCGGTTCCTGAACCTGACGGCCCTGCTCGCATTAATGACCGGTGGACTGCTTGCAGCTCGGCGGGTTCGCGCGCTTCGGCTTCATCGCCGAGTTCCTCGCCAAGCCGGTACTGGCCGGGTACATGGTCGGTCTGGCGCTCGTGATCCTGGTCGGCCAGATCTCGTCACTGCTTGGCATTCCGGGCGGCTCGGGCAACTTCTTCCAGGTTTGCTGGAACGTAATTTCGAACCTCGGCAGCGTGTCCGGCTGGACGGTTGCGTTCGGACTTGCCTCCTTAGCACTCATCCTTGCCTTGCAGGCGGTGGCACCGCGGCTACCGGCCTCGCTGATCGCGGTCGTTGCCGGGGTGCTCCTCGCCCGTGCGCTCGATGCCCAGAGTCACGGTGTCGCCGAGCTCGGCAAGATCGCTGCCGCGCTGCCCGGAGTGAGCGTGCCGAGCGTCAACTTCGCCGACCTCGAGCGGCTATTTGCGGGCGCGGTCGGCCTCGCACTGCTCGCCTATGCAGAATCGATCGCAGCGGCGCGTTCCTTCGCCGCCAAACATCACTATGAGATCGACGCCAACCAGGAGCTCGTGGCTCTCGGTATGTCCAACATCGGATCGGGTCTCCTTCAGGGCTTCACGATCGACGCGAGTGTTTCGCGGACGGCGACTGCCGACAACGCCGGCCAGCGCACTCAGCTCGCAGGCCTTATCAACCTCGCGCTCGTCATTGTCACGCTAGCGCTGCTGACGCCGTTCTTCGCCGACCTGCCGAAGGCAACCCTGGCCGCGGTTGTGATCGCAGCTGTGCTACCGCTGCTGAAGACGGCCAGTCTCCGTCGGCTCTACAGAATCGACAAGGTCGACTTCTCTGTCGCGGTCGTTTGCGTCGTCGGCGTCCTGATCGCGGGTGTACTGGGCGGCATCCTTGTCGCGGTCGTCGCGTCCCTCGTCGCACTCGTCTACCGCACATTCCGGCCCGAGGTAGCCGTGCTCGGGCGATCGCACGCCAGAGAGACGGATGAGGACGTCGGCTTCCGAGACGTCTCCCGCCACCATGACGTCGAGACCTTCCCAGGCCTTGTCATCTTCCGCTTCGACCAGGAGATCTTCTTCGCCAACGCCACGTTCTTCCGCGACCAGATCAGGCAGCTCGTCGAATCGAACAACCCGCCGGCGCGTGCGATCCTCGTCGACGCGGAGGCGATCACGCACATCGACAGCACGGCAGTCGACATGCTGGGCGACCTCCATGACGAGCTCTTGTCCGAGGGCATCGGCCTCCTGTTCGCCCGCACCAAAGGGCCGGTCCGAGACACCCTCGCCCGAGCCGGGCTGGTCGAGCGATTCGGCCCGGAGATCTTCTACCCCACACTAGAGAGCGGCCTGGAAGCGTTTTTCGCGAGCGACACGCCGAGATGACGACGGCCGTGGCTTCCTTGCGATTCGACTTGTTAGTGGGGAACGGGACCGATGACTCCGACCGCGGCCAGGCCGTCGAGGACGAGCTGCACGGCGATCGCAGCGATCAGGAACCCGAAGACCTTTTCGGTGACCAGCATCCGGTTCTGGTCGAGCTTCTCACTGACTCGGTTGGCCCAGCGGAACACGAGCACATCGAGCACCAGGACAGCCGCCAGGATGCAGAACTCCACGGCGAACACACTGAGCGACTTTGCCTCGGCAGAGATCGTGATCAGGCCGACGATGCCCACCGGGTTGAGGAGATACGGCACGGCCAGTGGGAACTGGGCAAGCTGCATCGGGTCTTGTCCGGCTGTGCGATGACTGCTGCCATCTGGAGGCGCGAGCACCATCCAGACCGCGAGCACGAGCAGGATCACGCCGCCGGCGATGGACAGTGAGCCGATCGTGAAGTGCAACAGGATCCGCAGCAGTTCACCGAGCACCATGAGGATGACGGCAACCGATGCCGCTGTGGTGAGCATTTTTCGCAGTACCCGCTGCTTGACGACCGGGTCCAGAGAAGCGGTGATTTCAACGAACGGGACCAATGCGATCTTCGGTCCGATGCCGATCAGGAGCACCAAGAACGTGTCGATCGCGCCCGCGGCGGTGATTGATGTCTGATCCATTCTGTGAATTGTGGCTGACCCTGGCCTGCGGTGCAGCGGGCTGCCTCGCCTTCGCTGAAATAAGCGTCAGTTCGTGACACATTCGATTTGGTACCGATTACGCAGGATCGTCCCGAACCTGGAGGGTGACCGATGAGCGAGAACAGGTTGGCGAGAAAATCAGTGGAGCGCCGCCGAGACCGATCTCACCGACGCGAACCGGTTTTCCCTCCGTTTCGAACGAGCGGCGCGGGATTCGAATCCTTGCGCGAGATCGGTGAAGCGCGCCCGGGCCGACAGGCTTAACCGCGCGGACGATGCTCGACGCCTCGATTCAAGTGCTTCTCTATGGTCTCCTGGCTGGGCTGAGCGCACTCGCGTTCACTGCCACGCTTGCGGTGATGCCGGGCGGCCGGCTGAAGACACTCAGCTTCGGCGCGGGATTCGTCGGCGCGCAAACCCTCACGTGCGCTGCGTTCGTGACCTTGGGAATCGGTGCCCTCGGCGCAAGCAGCAAGAACCATCCCGGCCTTCGCGCCGCCTTGGCGTTTGCACTTGCGATCGTGCTGGTCGCGCTCGCAGTCAGGGTTCGACGGAGGCCCCCGAGCACGAATCCGCGTCCGCCAAAAGAGCCGGGCACCCGGGAACAGGCGCTGCTCGAGCGGCTCGGCCGTCTGCACGTCTTGACAACCTTCGTCGCGGGATTGCTCCTCGGCGTTGGCGGCCCCAAGCGGCTGGTGGTGACGAGCCTCGCCGCAACAACGATAGTGACAGCGGGAGTCGGCGACGCCGACAAGACGGCGCTGAGCGTCCTCTATGTCGCAATCGCGACAGCGCTGGTCTGGATCCCGGCGCTCGTCTTCGTGCTCCTCGGTAAGCGGGTGATCGTCCTGATGAAGGGCGCCGAAGACGGCGTCGCTCGCCGGCAGCCGCAGATCACCGTCTACGCGCTGCTCATACTCGCCGGGCTCCTCATCGTCGACGCCGTCAGCATCGTGCTGGCCTGATACCGAGAGCGATGCCCGGTTCGTCCAACAAGGAATGAAATGAGTCGAATGGAGGCGGCGGGAATCGAACCCGCGTCCGCGGACGCACCGGATTGAGCGTCTACAAGCTTAGGCCGCCGTTTAGATTCGCTCGCCGGCCGGTTGGCGACCGACCTACCGTCGAGCTAGTCCTCCTGAAATGTCGCGCCGCCGGCGAGTGACTCTCCTTTGGCGCCGAGCCCGCTAGTTGATGCCGATCCCGGGCCGCAGGCACTCCCGGGGCGACACGCTGTTCTAAGTCGCTAGGACTTAGGCAGCGAGTGCGAGATTGTGATCCGCACTTGCGTTGTTTCCGGTGGTTTTACGAGGCCGACCGGAACCTCGGCTTGCAGCTCAACCGGAGAACCGACCACGTCGAAGCCATGGCGCCCCCGTATGTGTGTGTTGGCACATTGTAGCTGCGACTAGCGGCGGCTCTTGATCGCGCGCTCCATCTGGCGCTTCGCATCGCGCTCGACCACGTCCCGGCGCTTGTCGCGCTGCTCCTTGCCGCGCGCCACCGCCAGCTCGATCTTCACGCGGGAATCCTTGAAGTAGAGCCGCGTGGGCACGATCGTCAGGCCCTTCTCGCGCACCTTTCCGTAGAGCGAATCGATCTCCCGGCGATGCAGAAGCAGCTTGCGCGCACGCATCGGCTCGTGGTTCGCGCGATTGCCCTGATCGTAGGTCGAGATCTCGAGGCCGTTCAGCCACGCCTCGCCGTCGCGTATGTCCGCGTAGGCCTGCGCCAGGGTGGCACGGCCGTCGCGCAGGGATTTCACCTCGGTCCCCGTGAGGACGAGGCCCGCTTCGAAGCGGTCCAGCAGGTGGTAGTCGTGCCGCGCCCGGCGGTTCTCGGCTATCAGTTTCTCGGCCATCGCAGCCCGAGAGTAGCGTTGAGGGTCGGACCAGGGTGATGCCGGATAGCCATGAGGCCGGCTCGCAGGCAACCTCGAGACATGAGCGAACACATCACACACACCCCCCAGGTCAAGCGGCTCGAGCGCAGCTCGGACGACAAATGGATCGCCGGCGTCTGCGGCGGCCTCGGACGCTACTTCGACCTCAACCCGGCCGTCTTCAGGCTCGGGCTCGTCGTCCTCACGCTGCTCGGCGGCGCGGGGATCCTCGTCTACCTCGCGGCCGTCCTGGTCGTGCCCGCCGAGAACAAGCAGTCGATCGCCGCCGACGTACTGGCGGACCGGCGCGACCATCCCTGGGCGCTCGTCGCCCTCGGGCTCGCCGGTGTCGCAATCGCCGTCCTGCTCGCCCGGGCGAGCACCTGGCCGACGATCGGCGCAGGCTGGATCGTGATCCTGATCGCCGGGCTGGCGGTGCTCTGGGCCTCCCGGAGCGGCCGCCGTGCTCATCGCATCCTGATCGCCTTCACAGCGTTCCTCGCCGTCCTCGCAGTGCTGTGCGTGGCCGCCGTCATCACCGCGTTCTCGTGGTTCAACGTCAGCCTGAGCGACGGAACGGGAAACCGCGTCTATGCACCGACGACCGCTGCCGCAGTCCAGCCGTCGTACACCCTCGGCATCGGCGACCTGCGGGTCGACCTCTCGCGAGTCCAACTCGACTTCGCCGATCCACGTCAAGGCACGGCTCGGGATCGGCGAGCTGAAGGTGATCGTGCCGGCCGGCGCCTCGGTCGTCGTCGACGCCCATGCCAAGGCCGGCGACCTGTATGTGCTCGACCAGCACGACGACGGACGCAACGCGTCCGTGCACGCAGGTGCCGGAAACGGCAACATCCTCTATCTCGACGCCCGGGTTGGAGCCGGCCGCGTCGACGTCGTCCGGGCGGGATGACCCAGATCCCCGCCCTCCCCTTCGAACGCAGCGCAGACGACCGGATCATCGCCGGCGTCTGCGGCGGCGTCGCGGCGACCCTGAACGTCGACGCGACGCTCGTACGGCTCGTCTTCGCCCTTCTCTCACTCGCCGGCGGCGCCGGCATCCTCCTCTACCTGGCCCTCTGGGCCTACTCCGGGACGAAGCGCCCGGGGGCCGGCGCCGCGCTGGTCGTGATCGCCGCGCTGGCACTCCTCTTCGCCCTCGGACTCTCGGGAGCCGTCGTGCTCGGCGTGGGGCTGATCGTCGGCGGCATTGCGCTTGCCCTCGGACGAGGCGGCTCGCTCCGGCCGGGCGGTCACCTGCCGGTGGCCGGGATCGTGCTCGTGATGGTCGGCGCCCTGACGCTGCTCGACCACATCGGCCCCTCCCGCACCTTCATCGGCCCCGGGGCGGTCGGCGGCGCGCTGATCCTCGTGCTCGGGCCCTGGCTCTGGCAGCTCTCCGCCGAGCGCACCGAACGCATCCGCCTCGCGGAACGCGCCGAGGTCGCCGCCCGGATCCACGACTCGGTTCTGCAGACTCTCGCGCTCGTCCAGCGGCACGCCTCCGACCCGGCGCGCGTGACCGCCCTGGCGCGCCGGCAGGAGCGGGAACTGCGGCGCTGGCTCTACGGCAGCGGCTACGGCGCCTCGGCCACCTTCGCCGACGCGCTGGCCGACGCGGTCGCCGACACCGAGGAGGCGCACGGTGCCCGCATCGAGCTGGCAAGCGCCGGCGACGCGCCGCTCGACGATCCGCTCACCCAGCTCGTGCTGGCCGCGCGCGAGGCGATGGCCAACGCCGCGAAGCATTCGACCGCGGACGAGATCTCGGTCTACGCCGAAGCAGGCCCCGAGACGATTGCTGTCTTCGTTCGCGACCGCGGGGTCGGCTTCGACCGGCAGACCGTCGCCGGTGACCGCCGCGGCATCAGCGAGTCGATCGAAGCGCGGATGGCCCGCGCCGGCGGAGCCGCGACGATCTGGTCGGAGCCCGGCCAGGGCACCGAGGTCGAGCTGACGTTGCCCCGGGGTGCCGCGTGATCCGCGTCGTGCTGGTGGACGACCACGAGCTGTTTCGGGCAGGCGTGCGAGGCGAGCTCGGGAGCGGCGTCGAGATCGTCGGCGAGGCGGGCAGCGTGGCCGTCGCCGTGCCGCTGATCCTCGAGCTCGACCCGGACGTCGTGCTACTCGACGTCCACCTTCCGGACGGCGGCGGCGAGGCCGTGATCGCCGGAGTCGCTCCGGAGCGACCCGGGGTGAAGTTCCTCGCGCTCTCGGTCTCCGACGCTGCCGAGGACGTGATCGGCGTCATCCGCGCGGGCGCCCGCGGCTACGTGACGAAGACGATCTCGAGCGCCGAGCTCACCGACGCCGTCGCGCGCGTCTCCGAAGGAGATGCCGTCTTCTCGCCGCGGCTCGCCGGCTTCGTGCTGGACGCGTTCCGTGCCGGTGATCCGGTCGGTGCGGATGCAGAGCTCGAGACACTGACACCTCGAGAGCGCGAAGTGCTGCAGCTGATCGCGCGCGGCTATCGGTACAAAGAGATCGCAGCGCGCCTGCATCTCTCGATCAAGACGGTCGAAGCGCACGTGTCGAGCGTGTTGCGGAAGCTGCAGCTCTCGTCGCGGCACGAGCTCACCCGTTGGGCGCACGAGCGCCGCCTCATCTAGCGCTCGCCCGCAGCTCGAAACTCGTGAATCTGGTTCGGCTCCGCCGAATCAGATTCAGGTGCGGGAACGCGATCGACCGAACCACCGCCGAACCTGATTCGCTCTTTGAATCAGAATTCGCGAGTTTCTCGGAGGTCTGCGGCGGCTCGAAACTCGTGAATCTGGTTCGGCTCCGCCGAATCAGATTGAGGGCAGGGCGAGCTCCACCTTGCCCTCGTTGCGCGCAATCGACTCGACGCGCACCTCGATCGGGTCGCCGAGCCGGTAGGTGCGGCCGGTGGTCCGCCCGGCGAGCGCAGTGCCCAGCTTGTTCAGCTCGAAGAACTCGCCGTGGAGTCGGCGGGCCGGCAGAAAGCCCTCGAACACCTCGGCGAACCTGACGAAGAGCCCCGAACCGATCATCCCGGTGATCTCGCCCGCGAACGGCTCGTCCCAACCCAGCTCGTACAGGCGGCGCTCGAGCAGCCAGGCGAGACAGATGTCGTCCGCCAGATACTCGACCTGGCCCGCCTCGCGCTCCCGAGCCGAGGTGTGCTCGGCGAGCTGCTGCAGATCGCCCGGGAGCGGATCGTCGGAGAGTCCGAGCTCCCGCAGGAGAGCCCGATGGACGATCAGATCGGGATAGCGGCGGATCGGTGAGGTGAAGTGGCAGTAGGCGTTGCTCGCGAGACCGGAGTGGCCGAGGTTCTTCGGGTCGTAGCGGGCCTGCTTGAGCGCGCGCAGCACGAGCGCCGGGAACGCCTCACGCCCGCGCCCCGATTGCTCGGCGTACTGCGCGACGAGCTTCGACGTCTCGCCCGCGAGTGTCGCGGCCTGTTGCGGCGACAGCCGCTCGGGCACAGGGGGCGTGGGCACCCCGAGGTCGGTGAGCTTCGCGAGCAGGTGCTCCACGGCCTGCGGGTCCGGGCGCTCGTGGACGCGGTAGAGCGCCTCACGCTGCCTGCCGGCGAGGAATGCGCCCACCTGCTCGTTCGCCAGGATCATCAGCTCCTCGACGAGCATGTGCGCGCGCGGCTCGCCCTCGAGCCATGCGTCGGCGACCCCGCCGGCGCCGTCGAACCGAAACACTTCCTCGGGCGTCTGCACCTGCAGCGCGCCGCGGGCGAATCTACGGTCGCGAAGCATCGTCGCAAGCTCATCGTTCAGTCCCAGCTGGTCGAGCAGCTGCGGCGCAGCCTCCCGGCGCTCGGCCTGGCCGTAAGTGAGGCGGGCATCGGAGCGGATCACCGAGCGATAGAACTGCGGCTCGCCGCTCGGCGGCAGCTCGACCGTGACACACAGCCGATCGACGTCCGGGCGTAACGAGCAGAGGTCGTCCGCGAGCTCGTGCGGCAGCATCGGCGCGACGGCCCCGGGAACGTACGTCGAGAAGGCCCGCTCCGACGCCCCATGGTCGAGAGGCGTACCGGCGCCGACGAAGAACGACACGTCCGCGATGTGCACCCACGCTCGAATTCCGCCGTCCTCGCGTCGAAACGAGAGCGCGTCGTCGAAGTCCTTGGCGGTGTCCGGATCGACGGTGTAGGTCGGCAGCTCGCGCAGGTCGATCCGGCCGGAGACGTCCGGCTCCGGCGGGCTGTGCGGCTCGAACGGCGCCCGAGCCCCGCGCTCAACGAGCAGCGCCTCGAGGACGTTCTCGACGTGGTCCGACGGCCCGAGCACCGCTTCGACCCGAGCGCGCCCGCGGCCCGTCTGCACCACTGCGAGGTCGCCGGGCGCAACATCGCCGATCCCTTTCGACTCCAGCACGACCGGAACGCCGGGTGTGAAGTACGGCTCGCCGACGATCAGCTTTCCGCGGCGTCCGACCTCGACGACGATGCGCTGCTCGGTCAGCTAGACCTTGAGGAAGCGGCGCATGGTGATGCCCGACCCGAAGGCGCCGACGCCGAGCCCGAACAGCAGCACGACGAGCGAGATCAGCGGGAAGCCCCACGAGTGCACGTCGGGGTCGTTCGTCAGCCTGGGCACGATCGCAGGCAGCACCGCGGCCTTGCCGATCACGAGGAAGAAGATCGCAAGCAACGCGCCGGCCAGCCCGCAGAAGACTCCCTCGAGCATGAACGGGCCGCGCACGAACCAGTTGGTCGCTCCCACGAGCTTCATCACCTCGATCTCTCGTCGCCGCGAGAAGATCGACAATCGGATCGTGTTCGAGATCAGCAGCACCGACGCGATCAACAGAACGCCGGCGGCGAGTATGAAGAACACGTCGATGTAGTGAGCGACGCGCAGGATCGCGTGCGACTGCTGTTTCGCGTCGTGCACGTTCGCGACACCCGGTGGGAGCTTCGGTAAGACGATCGACTTGTAGAGCTTGTCGATGTTCTCGCCGCGGGTCGGCGTCACCTGCAGCGAATCGGGCAGCGGGTTGTAGGCAAGCCCGGCCACCAGTTGCGGGTAGTGCTTCTTCTCGTAGGCGAGTGCCGCCTCCTTGGAGACGTACTTGACGCCGTTCTTCCGCACGTACGGGTTCTGCTGCAGCTGTGCAGCGAGCGTGTTCTTCTGCTGGATCGTGGCGTCGGGCTGGAAGTAGATCTTCACGAGCAACTCGCTCTTCACATGCGTCGACCAGGAGTCCATCCAGGTGCCGAAGCCGATGAAGAGACCGAGCATGAACATGCTGATGAGCACCGTCATCGTCGCCGCCACGGTCGTCGAGAGGTTCGCGCCCAACGAGCGCCAAGCCTCGCTCACGAGCAATTTGAGGCGAGCGCTCATTCCTCGACCGCGTAGCCGCCGCGGCGCTCGTCGCGCGCCAGGCGGCCCTCCTCCAGCTGGATGACGCGCTTGCGCATCTTGTCGACCATCTCGCGGTCGTGGGTCACCATCAGGATCGTCGTGCCGCTGCGGTTGATCCGGTAGAGCAGCTGCATGATCCCGACCGACGTGTCCGGGTCGAGGTTCCCTGTGGGCTCGTCGCACACGAGGAGCGGCGGGTGGTTGACGAAGGCGCGCGCGATCGAAACGCGCTGCTGTTCGCCGCCCGAGAGCTCGTCGGGCAAGGAGTTCATCTTGTGCGAGAGCCCGACCATCGCGAGCACCTCGGGCACCTTCTTGCGGATCGCGGAAGTCGACTCGCCCTGCACCTTGAGGGCATACGCGACGTTCTCGGCCGCCGTGCGGCGCGGCAGGAGCTTGAAGTCCTGGAAGACGCAGCCGATGTTCCGGCGCAGTCTCGGAACATTCGAGCGCTTCAGGCGGCCGAGCTCACGGCCGCCGACCACGATCTTGCCGCTTGACGGCTCGAGTTCCTTCAGCAGCAGGCGCACGAGCGTCGACTTGCCCGAGCCGGACGCACCGACGATGAACACGAACTCGCCCTTGTCGATGTGGAAGGTGACGTCGCGGAGCGCGACCACGTCCGGCTCGTAGACCTTCGTCACCGAGTCGAAGACGATCATCGAACCGGCGCCGGGGCTCGGCATCCGGACCGGCTCGTCTACGACGGCGGCCGCTTGGTTGTCTGTCAGTTGGGGTTCCTGCACAGTCATGTGACGGGGCGTCGCGGAGGACGAGGCGCCCGGGTGCGAAGGGGAAGCCCAGTGTAGCCCACGGGCTAGACGGCCCTCCCGGCGGCGCGGGCAAGCAGGTACTCGCGAATGAACGGGTCCAGCTGTCCGTCCAGGACTGCCTGGACGTTTCCCATCTCGTAACCGGTACGCGTATCTTTCACAAGTTGGTACGGTTGGAGGACGTAGGACCGAACCGACTCACCGCCGAAGCCGGTGTCGGCGGATCCACCCCGCTCTTTCGCCATCACGGCTTCCCTCTCCTCTTCGGCCTTTTCGGCCAGCCGCGCCCTGAGGACGCGCATCGCCGTCTGCTTGTTCGCCGACTGCGAGCGCTCGTTCTGACACTGGACGACGATCCCGCTCGGGAGGTGCGTGATCCGCACAGCGCTGTCGGTCTTGTTCACGTGCTGGCCCCCGGCACCCTGGGCGCGATAGGTGTCGATCTTCAGGTCCCCGTCGTCGATCTCGACCGCGGCGTCGTCGGGCAGGAGCGGTGCGACGATCACGGTCGAGAAGGCCGTATGGCGGCGGTGAGCCTGGTCGAACGGGCTGAGACGCACCAGCCGGTGCTTGCCCCGCTCCGCCTTCAGGATCCCGTACGCGTTCTCGCCGGCCACCGTGAAGGTCGCCGACTTGAGGCCGGCCTCCTCGCCGGGGCTGGCCTCGAGCAACTCGACCTTGAAGTCGCGGTTGGCCGCCCACCGCTCGTACATGCGGAGCATCATCTCGGCCCAGTCCTGCGCATCGGTCCCGCCCGTGCCCGACTGGAGCGTCACGACGGCGTCGCCGGTGTCGTACTCGCCGTTGAAGAGCGCGGCCTCCTGGAGCCGGTCGAGCTCGGTTCGGAGCGGCACCAGCCCGGCGGCGATCTCGCCCTCCATCTCACCGCCGTCCAGCTCCGCCAGCTCGCGGGCGTCCTGGTAGTCCTGTGTCAGCTTGCGGTAGCCCTCGAGTCGCCGCGACACGCGCGCGTGCTCGGCGGAGACCCTCGCGGCCGTGGCCTGGTCGTCCCAGAAGCCCGGCGCGTTCATGCGCTCCTCGAGCTCTACGACCCGCTTCTCGAGTGAAACCGGGTCAAAGGTACTCCCGGACCCAGTCGAGCTGGGTGCCGAGCTCGGAGAGCTGATCCGCGAGCGGTTTTCCCTCTTCCATCATGTAGATGGTACCGCGATCACTTCGCGCACACCCGGCGGGGGGTCAGCCCGGTGAGCGTCTCGAGACCGCGGGTGACGTTGACCGATACGCGCAGATCGACGAGCCCGGCGCGCGGGGCGAGCAGGCGCAGCATCCCGTCGGGACCGCCCCACACGCAACCGGTGGATGAACGCCAGTACGGCGACCAGCGGACGCGCACCTCATAGCGGCCCGGGCTGTCGACGAGCGCAACGATGTGCGTCGGGTAGAGCCAGAGGACGCTGGCGTCACCCGCTCCGGTGATCAGCGGGGTCGCCCCAGGCAGCTGGTAAACGATGATGTGCGCCGAGCGGAAGACCGGCACGAGCGACGTCTTGCCCGAGCGGATCAGCCTCGCCTCGTTGAGCGCGCTGTAGTCGGGCTGCGCGTCCGGGAGCAGCACGTAGCGGACGCCCTGGCTCCGCAGCCAGGCCTCGTAGGCTCGCGGGCGGAGCGTCTTGTCGTAGAGCAGCTCGTTCTGGGGGAAGTCGCTCTGGCGGTACCAGCCACGGACGATCGGGATCCCGGCATCCGGCAGGTAGGCCGCCGCCCAGTGCTCCTTCGTGTCCACCGCCTCCACCCGGAACGACGGGCTGAGGTGTGCATGCAGGTAGCCGATCGCGGGCGCCCAGTAGGCCGCTGTGTGCGCAGGATCCGCGGTGGCGCTCTTCGCCGTGTGGGCGAGCGCGGAGATGTTCCAGAAACCGGCGACGCCGATCAGCGCGGCCGCGAGCACGATGCGCTTCGGCGCCACGATCGCGGCAGCGAGGAGCGCGATCGGGATCGCCGCGAACTTCAGCCGCTCGACGTTCGAACCGAGATCGCTCGGAACGGCGAAGGCAACGAGGATCGCCGCCAGGAACACGGCGAATAGGCCGAGGAGCCGCCGCGCACGCGGGATCCGCGCGGTGACGAGGATCCCCAGCACAGCGAACGCCACGCCGGGCACGAAATCGGCCACGGAGAACGGGAACTGGCCTTCGCTCGGGAAGATCCGACGCAGCAGCAGCTCCACCGCGCCTGCGCCCGCAACGACGACGACGGTTGCACGCCGCGGCCGGCGTTCGAGCGAACTGCCCGCGAGGATCAGTGCCAGCAGCAGGAACGCGAGCGGGCTTGCCAGCAGGGTGAGGAAGACCAGCCCGGTGAAGATGCGCGTCCGGCCCTGTTGCAGCGCGCTCATGGCGAGCAGGGCGAGCGCCGCGCCGAGTGCGAACGGGAAAGCGGCCGAGAGAGCGACACCCGTCCAGAGGACGGCGAAGGTGCGGCTGGAGAAACGCGCCGCCTTTCCCCACTCCTGCCACACAACGAGCGTGAACGCCAGCGCCGCGGCGCTGATCGTCGCGACCGCCAGCACCTTGATTCCGATCACGGCCGCAAGCGGGTAGTAGAGGAAGCTGTACGTGACGAACGAGTAGCGGCCGCCGTACCAGAAGTTGTTCCAGAGCGCGAAGCCGTGCTCCAGCAGGAAGGTCCGCTGGTAGGCATGCGCCGCGAGATCGACGCCCGGGGGCCCGAGCCAAACGATGAGGGCCGTCAGGGTCGCGGCGACCGCCGCTGAGATCGCCGCCTCCCGGGCGAGGAGCCGCCGCTCGACTGTGCTCACAGGTGCCAGCCTAAGGCACCGGGGGATCGTCGCGCAGCCGGGACCAGACACCGACGTCGGCTCGCCGGCCCTCTTTGAAGTGGGCCGAGCGTCGAACGCCCTCCAGCCGGTAACCGGAGCGCTCCGCAACCCGCTCGGACGCGGGATTGGCGACGTCGATCTCGAGCACGAGCCGGATCAGCCCCAGGTCGTCGAAGCCCCAGCGGGTGAGCAACCCGACCGACCGGCGGGCAACTCCGCGTCCGCGGGCGGTCGGGGCGACGGCGTAGCCGATCTCGCCCTGGCGGGCGTCGAGATCGAGCTGGACGATCGAGGCGAACGCGAGAAATCCCCCGTCTGCCGCGTCGCGGGCGGCGAAGCCCGCACAGCTCCCGTCGACCCAGCCCTGCTCGTACCGCGTGATCCAGCCCGAGATGAAGGTCGCGTCGGCACCGGTCGGAACGAGCGTGTACGCCCGAACCGCATCGTCGCCGACGAGGGCGAGCAAATCGGCGTGGTCGGATTGGGCGAGCGGCTCGAGCCGGAGAACGTCGTCGGCGAGCGGCGGAGCGGGCGCCGTCAGGCGCCGTGGCACTTCTTGTATTTCTTGCCGGAGCCGCACGGGCACGGGTCGTTGCGGCCGACGTTCTCGAACTCGGAGTTCACCTTCGGTCGCTGCGCCACCGGCGTCGAGACCGCGCCGCCGCCACCGCCGGTGACGTACGTCGACGCGCCGCCGGCGGCGAGAATCGCGTCGGCTCCGGCGAGCGACTCGTGCTCGTAGGTGAGACTGCCGTTCCCGTCGCTCCCCTGCGGCTGCTGCAGTGCGGCGCTGCCGTCGTCGGGCGTCACCTCGGCGTGGTAGAGCAGCGTCACCACCTCTTCGCGGATCGCCCGGTTCAGGTCCTGGAACATCAGGTGGCCCTCGTTGCGGTACTCGACGAGCGGGTCCTTCTGCGCCAGACCGCGCAGGCCGATCCCTTCGCGCATGTAGTCCATGTTCTCGAGGTGCTCGCGCCAGCGGGTGTCCACCGTCTGCAAGACGATGAAACGCTCGAGGTCGCGCATCAGCCCTTCCTGGACCTCCTCCAGCTCCTTCTCGCGCTCCGCATATGCGTCGAGCGCGTCGTCGAGGAACTCCTGCACGATCGCCGGCCGGTCGAGCCCCTTGAGCTCGTCGTGCGCCACGCCGGTCCCGTAGAGCGCGTCCATCGCGCCGACGAGGTCACCGAGCTCCCACTCGTCGCTCGCCTCGTCGGCGGTGTAGTCCGAGACGACGTTCGAGACCACCTCGGGCAGCCATTCTTCGCGCAGGTCCTCGCCGAGGTCTTCGCCGTGTAGCACGCGGTGGCGCTGCTCGTAGATCACCATCCGCTGCACGTTCATGACGTCGTCGTACTTGAGGACGTTCTTGCGTTGGACGAAGTTCTGCTCCTCGACCTTCTTCTGCGCGTTCTCGATCTGGCGCGAGAGGATGCCGGATTCCATCGGCTGGTCGTCCGGCAGCTTGAAGCGCTCCATGATGTTGTGAATGCGGTCGCCTGCGAACAGGCGCACGAGGTCGTCATGCCCGGACAGGTAGAAGCGCGTCTCGCCGGGATCGCCCTGACGGCCGGAGCGGCCGCGCAGCTGGTTGTCGATCCGGCGGGCTTCGTGGCGCTCGGTGCCGAGCACATAGAGGCCGCCGAGCTCCCGCACCGTGTCGTCGATCTTGATGTCGACGCCGCGGCCGGCCATGTTCGTGGCGATCGTCACCGCGCCCACCTTGCCGGCGTCCTTGATGATCTCGGCCTCGCGGGCATGTTCCTTCGCGTTCAGCACGGTGTGCGGGACACCCTGCCGTTTCAAAAGCTCGCTCAGATACTCGGACGTCTCGACGGCGATCGTGCCGACGAGCACGGGCTGGCCCTTCTCGTGGCGCTCCTTCACGTCGTTCGCCACGGCGTTGAACTTCGCCTCGACGGTCTTGAAGATGAGATCGTTCTTGTCGTCGCGCGCGACCTGCACGTTCGTCGGGATCTCGACGACGTTCAGGTTGTAGATCTCGACGAACTCCTTCTCCTCGGTCTTCGCCGTGCCGGTCATGCCGCCGAGCTTGTCGTAGAGGCGGAAGTAGTTCTGGAGCGTGATCGTGGCGAGCGTCTGATGCTCTTCCTGGATCGCGACGCCTTCCTTGGCCTCGACGGCCTGGTGCAGCCCCTCGCTCCAGCGGCGGCCCTCCATGATGCGGCCCGTGAACTCGTCGACGATCATCACTTCGTTGTCCTGAATCACGTAGTCGACGTCGCGCTTGTAGAGCGCCTGGGCCTTGAGCGCCTGGATCAAGTGGTTGACGAGCTGCACGTTGCCCGGGCTGTAGAGGTTGTCGACCCCGGCGGCGCGCTCGACCTTCTCGATCCCGGATTCGGTCGGGGAGATCGTCTTGTGCTTCTCGTCGTAGAGAAAGTCGTACTGCTGTGCGAGCTCCTCGTCCTCGAGCTTGGTGCCTTTCGTCTGCGCGCCTTCCAGGCCCTTCACGATGCGCGCGAAGTCGTGGTAGGTGCGCGCGGCGGTCGTCGGCTCGCCGGAGATGATCAGCGGTGTACGAGCTTCGTCGATCAGGATCGAGTCGACCTCGTCCACGATCGCGTAGGCGTGCCCGCGCTGCACGACGCCTTCGAGGTTGATCGACATGTTGTCGCGCAGGTAGTCGAAGCCGAACTCGGAGTTCGTCCCGTAGGTGACATCGGCGTCGTAGGCAGCCTTGCGGCGGTCGAACGCCATGTTGTTCTCGATGAAGTCGACGGTCACGCCGAGCCGCTCGAAGACGCCGCGGTTCCACTCAGCGTCGCGCTGGGCGAGGTAGTCGTTCACCGTCACGAGGTGGACGCCGGTGGCCGGCAGCGCGTTCAGATAGAGCGCCAGGCTCGCCACGAAGGTCTTGCCTTCACCGGTCTTCATCTCGGCGATGTCGCCCTCATGTAGGACGATGCCGCCCATCATCTGCACGTCGAAGATCCGCTGATCCGACTCCCGCAACCGCGCCTCGCGCACCGCTGCGAACGACTCGAACAAGAGATCCTCGAGCTGCTCTCCGTTCTCCAGCCGCTGACGGAACTCGACCGTCTTCCCCCGCAGCTCGTCGTCCGAAAGCTTCGTGAACTCCGGCTCGAGCGTTGCGATGTAGCCGGCCTGCTCGACGAGGCGCTTCATGCGGCGGCCCTCGCCGAACCGCAGTGCCTTCTCGAATGTGCCCAGGGCCGACGACATCGGGAACAGGGTACCGGCCTCCACCGGGGCCTCGGGGCGCCTACAGAGGCGACGCCTCGACCTGCCAGAGGTCCCCGTCGAGCCGCTCGGCCCGGACGACGTACTCCGTTCCTTCCAGCCGGCCGACCTCCTCGAGGCCGGGCGCGTGCCCGAGCCGGGTGCGCCCGTCGACCGTCAGCGTCCGTCCCTCACGGGTCACGACGAGCTCGGCGTGATCACCGCCAAGGCCGGGAGCCGAGACGACCGTGATGCGCGAGGCGGCCACCGCCCAGGCGTCCGGGCCGCGTCGCACGGCCTCCGCCCGGTAGGGCGCGGGGACGCTGGACTCGACCGCGTCGGCGAGCGGCGCCAGCGCGACATCCGGCTCGTCCTCCTCCACGACGAGCGTGCCGTCCGGGAGCGCGAAAAAGTGCACGATCTCCCCGCGCAGGCCCGGCGCGACAGCGGTAGCGACCGCGTCCCAGCGGCGCGGCCGTGGCACGCCGTGAATTCCGGGCTCCCCCCGCGGCTCGCCGTCCCACCCGGGCGGCTCGCTGCTGAGGCCGGCGGGGGCGGGCCCCGCGGAGCCGAACGAGAGCTCGCCCGCCTCGGCGAGCTGCTCGTGCAGCGGCTTGCGCCGCCGGAAGAGGCGCACGATCTAGGCGGCGTCGCCGGGACTGACGCCGTTGTGCTCCACGTGCCGGCGAGGCTCGACCGTACGCATCTCGCGATAGCGCTTGACCTGCCGTTCGAGCTTGTCGACCAGCTGATCGATCGATGCCTTCATGTCGGGTGACGCCTCGCGCGCGCGAAGTGTCGGCCCTTTCGTGAAGATCGTCGCCTCGGCGACGTGACTCGCCGCGATCGAAGGGTTGCGCTGCTCGGACAACTCGAGCTCGACCTGCGTCTGCTCTGCCAACTGCTTCGAGAGCTTCGAGAGCTTCCGCTCTGCGTACTCGCGAATCGACGGGCTGACCTCCACGTTCTTTCCCTTCACCTGAAGCCTCATCGCATGCCTCCTTCGGTGGTGGTCGGTACCCAGTTCCACCCTAGCGCACGCCCCGCCTCCGACTCGCTCGTCAGCGCGTCGCACGCGCAAACGTCACAACGTGCACCTCGCCTGCCCCTGCTTTCCGGAGCGCCGCCGCTGCGGCGGACGCGGTCGCGCCGGTCGTGTAGACGTCGTCGACGAGCACGACGCGCTCAGGACAGCCCGACGATCCGACGAACGCCCCGCGGATGTTCCGCCGCCGCTCGTCGAAGCCGAGGCCCGTCTGGCGCGCCGTCCAGCCTGCGCGGGCCAGCAGCGCCGCCGGCGGGAGCTCCCAGCGCCGCGCCAGCTCGGCGGCGAGCCCCTCGGCCGGGTGCTGCCCGCGCCGGAGCTGGCGCACCGGGTCCGGTGGTATTGGCGTGACGACATCGCCCGCCGGACGCTCGACGTGTGCGGCCACCAGCTCGGCGGCGAGGACGGAGGCACGGCGGAGCCCGTGCTCCTTCCACGCGCGGACGAGCGCGCGGGCGGGCCCGCTGTAGGCGACCGCCGCCCGCGCCTGCCCAAAAGCGAGACGGCGTTTCGCACATTCGCGGCACTCGTCCACGGGCCATGCGGTGGGAGCGCCGCAGCGGGCACAGAACGGCGAGCCGAGCGGCCGCAGCTCGAGCAGACAGGCCGTGCAGAGCAGATCGGCCGAGCTGCGACAGGCGACGCAGGAACGAGGGAGGAGAAGATCGACCAGCCACGCCTGGAACGTTAGAACCGCCTAGGTGACGTGTCTGTCACGGAACCGCGGCAAAAGCGGCATTTCGCCGCACCGCGCCGCGCCGTCGCTAGTCGGGTGAGTAGCGCTCTCGTACCGGCAGGCCGGCGGCGGCCCGGAGCCGGTTGTCCGCCTCCAGCAACTGCTCGTGGTTTCCGATGTCGTACCAGGTGTCATCGAACACCCAGCCGTAGACCGGCTCGTGCAGCTGCAGCCAGCCGACGAAACGGCCCGGCTGGTCGGCGCCGTGCTCGCCCGCGAGATAGGTGCGGATCAGCCGCGCGTGCTCGCGATGGAAGAGATAGGTCGCCGTGGCCGCGAGCGTGGAAGGCGGGTCGGCCGGCTTCTCCTCGAAATCGACGATGCGGGCGTCGTCGTCGAGCGCAACGATCCCGTAGTGCGAAGCGAGCTCGAGCGAGCCGACATCGCGCACCGCGACGGCGCTCGCGGTTCCCTTCGACTGCCAGAACGCGGTGAACTCGGCCAGGCTGAACTCGAACAGGTTGTCGCCGGCGATCACGAGCAGGTCGTCGTCCAGGGCCGCCTGCTCGATCACGAAGAGCATGTCGCCGATCGCACCGAGCCGGTCCTCGTTCGAGGTCGTTCCATCGTCGTGGACGATCACATCCCGCCCTTCCGCCCAACGCGCGAACGCGTCGACCTTGTGCGCGTTCGTGACGACGTGGATCTCGTCGACCAGGTCGACCTCCCCGACGGCATCGACGATCCGGTCGATGATCGGCCGGCCTCCGACAGGGAGGAGCTCCTTGGCCCGCTTTTCGGTCAGCGGACGGAGCCGGGTGGCGTACCCCGCAGCGAGGACGATCGCCTTCACAGAGCCGCCTCGACGCGGGCCAGCGATCCCGCATACGGCGCTCTGTGGACGCCTTCCTCGGTGACGATCGCTGTGATCAGGTCGGCCGGGGTGACGTCGAACGCCGGGTTTCTGGCGTTGAAGCGAGTGGTGATCTCACTCGGGTCGCGTTCCTCGATCGGGATCGCCGCCCCGTCCGGGGTGGCTGCGTCGAAGGTCGTCGTCGGAGCAACGACGTAGAGCGGGATCGAGTGGTGGCTCGCGAGCACGGCGAGCGAGTATGTCCCGATCTTGTTGGCGGTATCGCCGTTTGCTGCGATGCGGTCCGCGCCGGTGATCACGCAGTCAACCTCACCCGCGGCCATCAGCGAGGCGGCGGCCGAGTCGGCGATCACCGCATGCGGGATCGACGCCGCCTCGAGCTCCCAGGCGGTGAGCCTCGCGCCCTGGAGGAGCGGCCGGGTCTCGTCGACCCACACGTGCGCAAGCAGCCCGCGCTCCCAGCCGGTCAGCAGCGCGCCGACGGCGCTCCCAAAGCCGCCGGTGGCCAGGCCGCCGGCGTTGCAATGCGTCAGCGCCCGCGTGCCGGGCGCCAGCAGGTCAGCCGCATGTGCGGACATGCGGCGGCAGCGGTCGACCTCCTCGGCGTGGATGCGGCGGGCGTGCTCGTACGACGGGTCATCCCGCATCTCGTCCAACGCCCAGGCGAGATTCACGGCTGTCGGGCGCGACGAGCGCAGCACGCGGTCGGCCTCGGACAGGCTCTCACCGTTCGCCGCCGCCAGGGCGATCCCGTAGGCGGCGGCGACGCCGATCGCGGGAGCGCCGCGGACGACCATCTGCTCGATGGCCTCCGCGAGCGCACCCACGGTCTCGCAGCGAACCTCGACCTCCTCGAGCGGCAGGAGGCGCTGGTCGAGCAGGACGACGGCGTCCCGCTCGAGGCGCACGATCCGTTCAGGCTCGAGCATGCGCGCGGTCGAACTGGATCAGGTGCCCTCGTCCCAGGATGCGAGGTACTTGGCCTGCTCCGCGGTCAACTGGTCGATGGTCACACCCATCGTCGCCAGCTTGAGGCGCGCGATCTCTTCGTCGATCTCGGTCGGTACCGGATAGACCTTCTGCTCGAGCGAGGCGGCATGCTGGACGGCGTACTCCGTGGCGAGCGCCTGGTTCGCGAAGCTCATGTCCATCACGATTGCCGGATGGCCTTCCGCGGCCGAGATGTTGACCAGGCGGCCCTCGGCGAGCAGGAAGATCAGGCGGCCGTCGGCCATCTGGAACTCCTCGACGAAGTTGCGGGCCTCGCGCGTCTCGACTGCGAGCGCGCGGAGCGCCGGAATGTCGATCTCGACGTTGAAGTGGCCGGTGTTGCAGATGATCGCGCCGTCCTTCATCACCTCGAGGTGCTCACGGGCGACCACATGCTTGTCGCCGGTTGCCGTGCAGAACACGTCGCCGATCCGCGCGGCGTCGGCCATCGGCATGACCTCGAAGCCGTCCATCAGCGCCTCGAGCGCGCGCATCGGATCGACCTCGGTGACGATCACGTGCGAGCCGAGGCCCTTGGCGCGCATCGCCACGCCCCGCCCGACCCAGCCGTAGCCGGCCACGACGAACCGCTTGCCGGCGAGGAGGACGTTGGTGGCCCGGATGATCCCGTCGATCGTCGACTGGCCGGTGCCGTAGCGGTTGTCGAAGAAATGCTTCGTCCGCGCATCGTTGACGGCGATCACGGGGAAGGCGAGCGCGCCGTCGGCTTCCATCGCCTTGAGGCGGATGACGCCCGTAGTCGTCTCCTCCATCCCCGCGATGATGTCGCCGAGCTGCTCGCGCCGGGCGCTGTGGAGCACGCCGATCACGTCGGCGCCGTCATCCATCGTCAGCTGGGGCTTGTGATCGACGGCAGCCTCGATGTGCGAGTAGTAGGTCTCGTTGTCCTCACCCTTGATGGCGAACACCGAGATGTCGAACTCGTCGACGAGCGCCGCGGCGACGTCGTCCTGTGTCGAGAGCGGGTTCGAGGCGCACAGCACGACATCGGCTCCCCCTGCCTTGAGCGTCCGCATCAGATTTGCGGTCTCGGAGGTCACGTGGAGGCAGGCGGCGATGCGGTACCCCGCAAGCGGCTGCTCACGCTCGAACCGCTCGCGAATCGCCTGCAGCACCGGCATCTGCCGGTCCGCCCACATGATGCGCCGCACGCCTTCGGGGGCGAGTGACAGGTCTTTCACGTCGTGTCTCTTGGTCGTAGCCATGAATCCTTCCTCGTTGAGTCGCGGGGAGTGTAGTCCGGGCTTTCTCGATCAGGCCGCTAGGAGCCGCTCGTGCTTGCGCTGCTCCCATTCGACCCAGGAGCTCGCGTCCTCGCCGGCGGCGAGAAACGCGTCGACCGCGGCCCGGAGCTCCGGGTCGCGCCGTAGCCGGCGGGCGAAGGCGAGCTCGGCGAGCTCGAGCCCGAAGCGGCGGCGGAGGTCGCGCAGGTTCCGCAGGCGGTTCACCTCGGAGAGCCCGTACAAGCGGTAGCCCGAGGGGGTGCGGCGTGGCGCGACGAGCCCGTTGTCCTCCAGGTACCGGAGCATGCGGGCGGACCAGCCGGTCTCACGGGCGGCGGCGCCGACGGTCAAGGGCTTCTGCACGGGCAGAACCTTACCAGAAGCGTGTGAAGGTAGCGCCAGGCGCCTAGGCGCTGGAGGTCCCCTCGCGCCCGTAGGCATCCTCGAGCCGCACGACGTCGTCCAGCTGGGGCGTCGACACCTCGAGGATCGTCGTGTCCTCGATCGCGGTGACCCGGTGCACCGTCCCGGGCGCATAGTGGAAGGCGGCGCCGGGGCCGATCACCTCCTGCTTCAGCATCGTCTCCCCCACCTCTCCGAGCTCGAGCTTCGCGCGGCCCGACTGGACGAGCCACGATTCGTCCTTCTCGCGATGGAACTGGAGCGAGAGTGAATGGCCTGCCTTCACGAAGAGGACCTTGCCGCAGTAGACGTCCGTCAAGGCCCAGATCAGCTCGTGGCCCCACGGTTTGTCGACCTTCCTCACGTCGAAGGCCCACCGGTCCAGCATGTCGATGTTCGGAGAGTCGACGCCCATCGGCTCCGATCCTCTCATCCAGGGCTCACTCAAGCCACTCCGGATGCGACTCGACGTGCTCCGAGGCGGTCCGCAGTTCCTTCGGCGTGTTCACCGTGAGCCAGAGCCCACCATGGCGGAACGCGCGCAGACGGCCCTCGGCGGCGAGCTCCGGGAAGGTCGACGACTCGTGGTCGCCCTGGTCCGGGAACCGCTGGATCGCCTCGTCCGAGAGGACGTACGCACCGCAGTTGACCCAGAACGACACCTGGCCGCCTTCCCGGAACCCGTGGACGCGGTCGTCGTCGTCCACGTCGACGAGGCCGAACTGCGACCTGGGCTGCGCCACCGCGATGGTGGCGAGCGCATCGCCGGCCCTGTGCGCTGCCAGCAGGCCCGCGAAGTCGAGATCGACGAGCTCGTCACCGTTCAGGGCGAAGACGTCCCCCCGACCGGTGCGCAGGGTCGCGGCGAACTTGATCCCGCCGCCGCGCCCGAGCCGCTCTCGCTCTTCTGCCACCACGATCTCCGGGCCGAGCCCCGCGAGCTCGGAGGCGAACAGGGAGCCCTGACCGGCGGCGCACGCGAAGATCACACGTGTGACACCGACGCGCGCCAGTCGACCGACCTGGTAGGCCGCAAGCGGCCTCCCGGCGATCTCGACGAGTGCCTTCGGTCGTCCGCCGGCGGCGTCGCCGAGCCGCTCCGCCTTGCCCCCGGCGAGGATGATCGCCTCCACGCCGGAGCTCAAGCCTCCAGGGCGGCCTGCGGCTCGCTCGTCTCGGGAAGAACGTCGGTGAGGGACGTCGGGCGGCCGATGCCTTCGTAGGCAAAACCGGCACGACGAGTCTCTTCGGGGTCGAGCAGGTTGCGTCCGTCGATGATCAGCGGGGTCGCCATCGCCTCGCGCGTATCGGCCGTCGCGAGGCCCTTCAGCTCGACCCACTCGGTCACGATCACGGCTGCATGTGCGCCGCGAACGGCATCCGCCACCGTCTTCGCGACTTCAACGCCCTTGGGCAGCTTCGTCGCATCGGCGACGGGGTCCCACGCACGCACCTCGGCCCCCTCGGCCAGCAGGCGCGATGCCAGGACGATCGACGGTGCCTCGCGCATGTCGTCCGTGTCGGGTTTGAAGGCGAGCCCGAGCAGAGCGACCTGCTTGCCGCGAAGCGAGCCCAGATGCCGCTTCAGCTTCCCGATCACCCGGCGCTTTTGCAGCTCGTTCACCTCGATCACCGCGGAGAGCAGTTGGAAGTGATAGCCCGAGTTCGAGGCGAGCTGCTTGAGCGCCAGCGAATCCTTCGGGAAGCAGGAGCCCCCGTAGCCGATGCCCGCGCGCAGGAAGTGCGGCCCGAGCCTACGGTCGAGCCCTATGCCCTCGGCGACCTTCACCACGTCCGCACCGGTTGCCTCGCAGACGTTCGCGATCTCGTTGATGAACGAAATTCGGGTCATGAGGAACGCGTTCGCCGCGAGCTTGATCATCTCTGCGGAATTCACGTCGGTCCGCACGATCGGCGCTTCGATCGACGAGTACAGCGCGGCGACGGCGTCGCCGTCGGCCGACTCGTACGCGCCGATGACGATCCGGTCGGGCTCCATGAAGTCGCGCACCGCGCGCCCTTCGGCGAGAAACTCTGGATTTGACGCATAGCCCACGTGGTTGAGGCCGCGCTGGTCGAGGCCTGCGCGCACCTTCTCGCCGGTCCCGACGGGCACGGTCGACTTCATCACAAGGACAGGGCGTCCCTGGAGCTCGGGGAGCTCATCGACGACCGTCCAGACGCGCGACAGGTCGGCATCGCCGGAGTAGGTCGGCGGCGTGTCGACGCAGACGAAGAGGAATTCACAGTCGGCGAGCTCCGACACGTCGAGCGTGTAGGTCAACCGGCCTGCGTTGCGCTCGAGGAGCTCGGGCACGTCCTCTTCGTGGAAGGGGACGTGCCCTTCCCTGAGGGCCGCGATCTTCTCGGGGATGACGTCGCGAATGACGACGTCGTGGCCGAGCTCGGCGAAGCAGGCACCCGTGACGAGGCCGACCCAACCGGCGCCGAAAATGCCAACCTTGCTCACGGGATCGGAGTCTACTTTCCGCTTGTTAGAGGTTTGAGGCCCTTGGCGACCGCGAGCATGGTCTCGTTGGACAGATCGTCGAGCAGCGTGTTGACGACCCAGTAGGTCGCGCCGTGAGCGTGCAGCACCACCATGTGCAGGTGCGAGCCCGAGTAGTACAGATCGAACTCACGCCCACCGAGATCGTGCCGGAAGCTCTTGTCGGTGAGCGCGGGCGCGCCGCTCCAGTCGGTCTCCTCGATGCCCCAGTACGTGTTGCCGTCGTGGAAGACGAGCCGGACGGCACGATGGCCCCCTCGCCGGTCCATCCAGTACTGGCGCACCGGCACGTCGCCGGGCAGCGTGTCGGGGTACGAGTTGCGTTCCAGCACCGTCGGCACCATCAGCGGGAAATTCACCTTGCGCGGCCAGGGGCTTCAGCAGGTCGGTTCCCGACGCCGCGTCATACCGCACGAACGCAGGCTGGTGCGTCGGGATGTTCGCCTGCGGGGCCGGCGCGATCGAACCGTGGAAGGCGCTCCCGAGCACGACCAGGAGCATCGAGCCCGGGTCGAGGGCGAGCAGGCCGGGGCGACGCGGCAGCTTGGCGATGTCGGCCGGCTGCATCAGGTTCTGCAGGGCGGTCGCGGCGAGCTTCGATCGCTTCTGCGCCGGGTCGTAATAGATCACCGAGTGGAACCTCGCCGGACCGTTTGCGGAGACGCCGTTCGGCGGCGTCTGCGTGGCGTAGCCCCGCTGGGCGAGCAGGTACGACGTGTTCGCCGCCGCGCCCTGGACGCCGCTGCCGTTCAGCACGGTGACGGAGACCGACGCCGGCGGCGGTGCCTTCTGCTTCAACTTCGTGCCGAGCGCCGCCGCATTCGCCGCCTTGGGGGCACTCACGTCGGGGTTCGCGAACTGATCCACGGCAGCCTGAATGTCACTCGACGATGCGGTGCAGCCGAGGCTGCATTGCACGTTCTCGATCTTCTGCTGGAAGAGGTGCCCGGGTGGAAGTGATTGCGCGAAGAGCGCATAGGAAATGACCTGCTCGCCCTGCAGCGCATGGCCGCCTTCGCCGACCTCGATGTTGTGCGTGATCGTGTTGACCAGGCTCGGGAGCTCGGTGAACGAGAAATTGTGCGCGACCTGATCCTTGAACGCGCGCACGAACTCCTGCTGGCGGGCGAGGCGGTAGAGGTCGGAGTCGGTGTGGCGGAATCGAACGAAGTCCAGCGCCTGCTGACCGTCGAGCCGCTGGTAGCCAGGCTGGAGGTCGATGTTCGCGTAGTTGTCGT
The DNA here is from genome assembly GCA_963806025.1 of uncultured Thermoleophilia bacterium. Classification (GTDB taxonomy): domain Bacteria; phylum Actinomycetota; class Thermoleophilia; order Gaiellales; family Gaiellaceae; genus PALSA-600. The sequence continues at coordinate 42,859 of CAWDWI010000005.1, forward strand.
AGGCCGACCCGGTGTTCTTGTTGTAGTAGCGCCGGTCGACATCCATCCAGACGCCGTGCAGCTTGTCGACGACTTCCTTGAAGCCGTGGAAGTTGACGGTGATCAGGTAGTTGATCGGCAGCGAGGTCAGGTGCTTGATCGTCAGCACGGTGCCCTTGGAGCCGCAGCGGGAGTAGGCGGAGTTGATGCGGTCCGTTGTGACGACATGGCCGACGGAATCGGAGGGAGACGAGCCGCAATAGATCGGAACGTCGAGGTCCCGAGGGAACGACAGCAGCGAGATCGTCTTCGTCTCCGGATCGGCGCGAATCAGCATCAGCGTGTCGGAGAGCGACGGTCGATTCGACTCGACGCCCGCTCGATGGTCGTAGCCGATCACGAGCGCGATGGCAGCGTGATGTGCGACAGGGATGTCGAGGCTCCGGGCGGCGCGGACCACGTCCGGGGTGTGTGCACGAACGCTCGCGACGGACTGATGGAAGTACAGGTACGAGCCGCCGGCGACCGCGATCACGAACGACAACAGGGCGAGAAACGTTCCGACCAGGATGCGGCGGAGGAGGCCGAGTCCGGTACGTCCCGGCGGTGGCGGCTGCCGGTAACGCGTGACAGCGCTGACCGTGCCGGGTGGGAAGACAGCAGCGCCGTTGCCGTTTGCACTGGCGGCTCTGCCGACCCCTCTCTTCAATGTCGTCCGCATAAAAACGTATGCGGCGCCCTTTGGGCGCCCGCCGGGTCAGGATAGCCGAGTCGGCGGAGGGCCTATCCGAGGCTCGCGCCGAGCCAGCGTTCGGCCTCGGACAGAGCGATGCCACGGCGTGCGGCGTAGTCCTCCACCTGGTCGCGCCCGATCCGGCCTACGGCGAAATACCGCGATTGCGGGTGGTGGAAATAGACGCCGCTCACGGCGGCTGCCGGGAGCATGGCGTAGGTCTCCGTCAACGCGAGATCTGCCTTCGCCGCACCGAGCAGGTCGAACAGCTTGCCCTTCTCACTGTGGTCGGGGCACGCCGGATATCCGAATGCCGGCCGGATCCCGCGGAAGTTCTCCTTGAGCAGATCCTCCTCCGAGAGATGCTCGTCCGGCGCGTACCACTCGCGCCGCACACGCTGGTGGAGGAACTCGGCGAACGCCTCGGCGAGGCGGTCGGCCAACGCCTTCACCGCGATCGACGAGTAGTCGTCGTGCGCCGCCTCATACCGGGCCGAGAGATCCTCGGCTCCGTGGATCCCGACGGCGAACGCCCCCATGAAGTCGTCCGCGGGAGCCACGTAGTCGGCCAGGCAGCGGTTCGGGCGCTCGTCGCCGTGATCCGCTTGCTGACGCAGGAACGAGAACCGGACACCGTCGATCACGACGTCGTCGCCTTCCGCGTGAGCCGGCCAGAATCCGTAGATGCCCACGGCGCGCAGCGACGCTCCCTGCAGGATCTCGCGCAGGAGCGACCTGGCGTCGTCGTAGAGCTCCTGGGCCGCCGGATTCGCGAGGATCGCCGGGAACTTGCCCTTGAGCTCCCAGGCGTGGAAGAAGAACTGCCAGTCGATGAACGGGACGAGATCGGCCAGCGGCGGCTGCACGAGGCGGGCGCCGACGAACGGCGGCGCAGGCGCAGCGCCATGCGTGGCCTTGACCCGGTTCGATCGCGCCCGGGCGAGCGGCAGCAGGGGCTTCCGAACCTTCTCGGCGTGCTGGATGCGCAGGCGCTCCTGCAGCGCGCGGTTCTCCGTATCGAGCGCCGTGCGCCGCTTTGGATCGATCAACGCCGCCACCACGTCGACGACCCGGCTCGCATCGAGCACATGCACGGTCTCGTTCTCGTACTCGGGCGCGATCTTGACCGCCGTGTGCTGGCGTGACGTGGTCGCGCCGCCGACCATCAGAGGCAGTTCGAGCCGGCGCCGGTCCATCTCGCGCGCGACATCGACCATCTGGTCGAGCGACGGCGTGATCAATCCCGAGAGGCCGACGATGTCGACCTGCTCCGCCTCGGCGGTGTCGAGGATCTTCTCCGGCGGCACCATCACGCCCAGATCGATCACGTCGTAGTCGTTGCAGCCGAGCACGACTCCGACGATGTTCTTCCCGATGTCGTGCACGTCGCCTTTCACGGTCGCGAGCAGCACCTTGCCCTGCGCCCCGTGAGTGCCGTCCTTCTCGTCCTCCATGTACGGCTGCAGGTACGCGACTGCGCGCTTCATCACCCGGGCGGACTTCACGACCTGCGGCAGGAACATCCGGCCTGAACCGAACAGGTCGCCGACGACGCGCATGCCGTCCATCAACGGGCCTTCGATCACGTCGAGCGGCCGCTTCGCGGTCTGGCGCGCCTCTTCGGTGTCGTCCTCGATGAAGTCGACGATGCCGTGGACGAGCGCATGCTCGAGTCGCTTGCCAACGGGCCCCTCCCGCCAGCGCAGGTCGAGCTCGCGCCTCGTCCCCTCGCCCCGGAACCGGTCGGCGATCTCGACGAGGCGCTCCGTCGCGTCTGGCCGCCGATTGAAGAGCACGTCCTCGACGCGCTCCTTCAGCTCTGGCTCGATGTCCTCGTAGACCGCGAGTTGCCCGGCGTTGACGATTCCCATGTCGAGACCGGCACGAATCGCGTGGTAGAGGAAGGCCGCATGCATCGCCTCGCGCACGACGTCGTTGCCGCGGAAGGAAAAGCTGAGGTTCGAGATTCCACCCGAGGTGCGGACACCGGGACAGCGCTCCTTGATCCTGGGCAGACACTCGAGGAACGCGCGCGCATAGTCGTCGTGCTCTTCGATGCCGGTCGCAACTGCGAGCACGTTCGGGTCGAACACGATGTCCTCGGGCCGGAAGCCGACCTCGCCGACGAGCAGGTCGTAGGCGCGGCCGCAGATCGCCACACGACGCTCGACCTCGGTGGCCTGGCCCTCCTCGTCGAACGCCATCACGACGACTCCCGCCCCGTAGTCGCGGATGCGGCGCGCGTGGTGCAGGAACTCGTCTTCACCTTCCTTGAGCGAGATCGAGTTGACGATGCCCTTCCCCTGCAGGCACTGGAGGCCGGCCTCGATCACGGTCCACTTCGAGCTGTCGATCATCACCGGCAGGCGCGCGACCTCCGGCTCGGTGGCGATCACGTTGAGGAAGGTTCGCATCGCCTGCTCGCCTTCGAGCAGATCGGCGTCCATGTTCACGTCGATCAGGTTTGCGCCACCGCGAACCTGCTCGAGCGCGACGTCGACCGCGGCGTTGAAGTCGTCGGCTTCGATCAGGCGGCGGAAGCGTGCGGAGCCGGTCACGTTCGTGCGCTCTCCGATCAGGACGAAACCGGTGTCCTCCCCGATCTCGAACGGCTCGAGGCCGCTGAATCGCGGCGAGTGCCGTGGCGGCGGGACCGCACGCGGTTCGAGGCCCCGCACGGCCGCCGCGATCGCCTTCGTGTGCTCGGGCGTCGACCCGCAACAGGATCCGGCGATGTTGAGGAAGCCGTCGCGCGCAAACTCGTGCAACAGGGCAGACGTGACGTCCGGCGTCTCGTCGTAGCCGCCGAACGCGTTGGGCAGGCCGGCATTCGGATGCGCGGAGGTGAGGCAGGATGCGATTCGCGAGAGCTCGGCGACGTACGGCCGCATCTCACGGGCGCCGAGCGCGCAGTTGACACCGACGATCAGAGGAGCCGCGTGCTCGATCGACGTCCAGAAACCGTCGATCGTCTGCCCACTGAGCGTGCGGCCCGAGAGATCGACGATCGTCACGCTGATCCAGAGCGGGAGTTGCGGGGCGACCTCGCGCGCGGCGACCAGCGCCGCCTTCGCGTTCAGCGTGTCGAAGATCGTCTCGATCAGCAGCAGGTCGGCGCCGCCGTCCGCGAGCCCGCGAATCTGCTCGGAGTAGGTCTCGACGACCTGGTCGAAGGTGTGGGTCCGGTAACCGGGATCGTCCACGCGCGGGCTCAGCGAGAGCGTGATGTTCAGCGGGCCCACCGAGCCGGCAACGAACCGGTCGGGCCCGGCGGCAGCCCGCGCGATGCTTGCGCCGGCGACGTTCAGGTCGTAGACCGAATCCTCGAGCCCGTAGTCGGCCTGGCCGATGGACGTCGCCGTGAACGTGTTGGTCGTGGTGATGTCGGCGCCGGCGGCGAAGTACGCGTCGTGCACCGAACGAACGATCTCCGGTTGCGTCAGGTTCAGCAGATCGGGATCGTTGAGCAGGTCGCGCGGATGATCCGCGAAGCGCTCGCCCCGGAAATCGGCCTCCTTGAGCCCGCGGTTCTGCAGCAGGACGCCCCAGGCGCCGTCGAGCACGAGGATGCGCTCCTCGGCGAGGCGTCTGATCTCGTGGGCGACGTTGCGGTCGGTCATGAGCTCTTTAGGCGTTTGGTGACCCGGTCGCCAAGCTGCTTTTCAAAGCTTTCCGGGACTTGGATCCTAGCGAACGGGGTCCGACACCAGAGTGTCGGGCCCGAGCCTCACGAGCGGCCGGCGACCGCGAGCTGGTTCTCGGCGTGGCGGAGGCGCTGTTCGATCTGCCAGCGGTCTGCGGTCGAGTCGCCTCGGTCGATCGCCTCGAGCTCGGCCTGGGCTGCCTCGAGCTGCTGTCGCGCGCGCGCGTCGTCGATCGCGCTCGCCTCGACGGCATCGTCCACGAGCGCGATCGCGCGATCCTGCAAGACCTGGAAGAAGCCCGGCCCGGTTGCGAACTCGAGCACTTCGCTGTCGCTGACGTGCACGCGCGTCGAGCCCGCCTTCAGAGTCGCGATCAGGGGCGCATGCCGCGCCAGCACTCCGATCTCGCCCGCCGCGCCGGGCACGATGATCATCTGGGCGTCCCCCTCGTACGCCGGCCCGTCGGGCGTCACGACGGAGACCGAGAACTCGCGGCGATCGGCCATCCGCTCAGGCGGCCGCGCCGGCCATCTGCTTCGCCCGTTCGACCGCACCCTCGATCGGGCCGACCATGTAGAACGCCTGCTCTGGCAGGTCGTCGTGCTGGCCGGCGAGGATCTCCTGGAAGCCGCGGATCGTGTCCTCGAGCTTGACGTACTGGCCCGGTGTGCCCGTGAACTGCTCGGCGACGAAGTTCGGCTGGGACAGGAACCGCTGGATCTTGCGTGCGCGCTGCACGGTCAGACGGTCTTCGTCGGAAAGCTCCTCGATGCCGAGGATGGCGATGATGTCCTGCAGATCCTTGTAGCGCTGCAGCACCTCCTGCACCTGAGTCGCAGTCGCATAGTGCTCGTCGGAGACGATGCCCGGCTGCAGTGCGCGCGAAGTCGAGTCGAGCGGGTCGACGGCCGGATAAATGCCCTGCTCGACGATCGCCCGGGAAAGCGTGGTCGTCGCGTCGAGGTGCGCGAAGGTCTGCGCAGGCGCCGGGTCGGTCAGGTCGTCCGCGGGGACGTAGATCGCCTGCACGGAGGTGACCGCGCCCTTCGTCGTCGAGGTGATGCGCTCCTGGAGCTGCCCCATCTCGGTGGCGAGGGTCGGCTGATAGCCGACGGCGCTCGGCATGCGGCCGAGCAGTGCCGAGACCTCGGACCCTGCCTGGACGAAGCGGAAGATGTTGTCGATGAAGAGCAGCACGTCCTGGCCCTGGTCGCGGAAATACTCCGCCATCGTCAGCCCGGAGAGGCCGACGCGCAGGCGCGCTCCCGGCGGCTCGTTCATCTGCCCGTAGCAGAGCGCGACCTTGTCGAGCACGCCCGACTCCTCCATCTCGAGCAGCAGGTCGTTGCCTTCGCGGGTGCGCTCGCCGACGCCCGAGAACACGGACACGCCGGAGTGCTGGCGGGCGATGTTGTGGATCAGCTCCTGGATCAGCACCGTCTTGCCCACGCCTGCGCCCCCGAAGAGGCCGATCTTCCCGCCGCGAACGTACGGGGCGATCAGGTCGATCACCTTGATGCCCGTCTCGAAGATCTCGACCTTCGGCGTCAGGTCGGCGAAGGCCGGCGGATCGCGGTGGATCGACCAGCGCTCAGCGTCCTTCGGCGCCTCCTTGTCGTCCACGGGATCCCCGAGGACGTTCCAGACGCGGCCGAGGGTCACATCGCCCACCGGCACGGAGATCGGGCCACCCGTGTCGAACACGTCCGTGCCGCGCGCGATCCCGTCGGTCGCGTCCATCGCGACTGCGCGCACCCGATCGTCGCCGAGATGCTGCTGCACCTCTGCGATCAGGTCGGTGCCGTCGGGCCGCGGGATGCGCAGCGCCGAGTAGATCTCGGGCAGCTTGCCGGGGAAGACGGCGTCGACCACGACGCCCTTGATCTCGAGCAGCTTGCCGGTATTCGAGTTGCCATTCGTCGACACGTCTAGAGCTCCTGGACGGGTGAGGGTGTGAGTTCCGGGCCGCGTCGGGCGCGGCGTACGCGCGCCAGCAGCCTGGGCAGGCGCAGCCTAGCGGAACGCTCGTCCGGGGCGAAGTGCCAACGGAGCTCGGCTCGTCTCAATCCTGCCGACACACGGTCGGCGTGATCGAGGGCTCAGACGAACGAGCTCACAGGGTTGGGGAGCACTCCGGGCCTCCTCTCAACTCGAGGGTTGGCTGCGCACGAAGTACGCGCGCACTCCAAAGGCGCCGATCGGACATGCCCCGCCGATGCAGTCGTGCGTACTGACGAGCAGGATGCCGCACGAACGGGTCCGGCTGTGGCACGACCCCTCGAAGTGCCCGAACTTCCAACCGGCCGCCGGGGTCGAGTGGAGCTCGACGCGAGAGTGCTCCGGGAAGATCGCCCGGCAGGCTCCCGGGCAATGGATGCCGCGCGGCGTGCTCGTCACGGTGCCCTGTCCATGGTTCGCGACGAACACCACCATCCGCAAGCTCTTTGGAGCCGCGGACGACGACACCGCAAGCACCCCTGCGACGACCAGCGCCCCGAGCACCCGGACGAACAACGTCACAACCGACACAATAGCTGGCCCACGGTTCTCTATACGGAAAACCGCGGCTGCTAGATTCGAGCCATGCCCCGGCTTGCACAGTCGGCGAGGGCACGGAGGCGCCTCTTCCGTGGCGGCCTCCTCGGCGGCGTGGTCGCAATCGTCGCCCTGGTGGTCATTCTGATCCCGAACCACCAGCCTCCGAGCCCGAAACCGAGCGGCAACGAAGGCCCTGCACAGCTTGCTTCGGCGGCTGGCTCTGCGGGTCTCCCCCGCCGACCGCCGGGCGATCAACCGCACGCTCGATCGTTTCGTGCCCGCCGGCGTGGCGCGGAAATCGCCCGCCAGGGCGTGGGCTCTGGCAGGCCCGGAGCTCAAGACCGGTTCGACGCTGGCGGCCTGGAAAGCCGGCAACTCGCCGATCCCGTACTACCCCGTCCTCGAAAAGACCTTCCACACGTGGCGGATCATCGACGTCGGCCCGCGATACGTCGTGTTCAACCTGCTGGTTCATCCGCAGCCCAGAGCGCACCTGGGCTCGTACGTCTTCTCGGGCGAGGTCGTCAAGCGGGGCGACCAGTGGCTCGTCAATCGGATGTACACGATCGCCATCATGAATCCGGTCACGAAGAAGACGCACGAGGTCGGGCCAGCTGACTTCGTCGCCCCGCCGCCCAGCTCGCAGACGCCGAACGGGAAGTCGACGCTCCGCATCGGGATCGTCCCGGTGATCTCGATCCTGTCTCTGATCGTGCTGATTCCGCTCTCGTTCGGGGTCATCGCACTGCTCCGAGCGCGCCGTTGGCGCCGCATGGTGCGTGCGAACGACCGAACCGAGCTTCCGCCCCTGCCGTCGGGCTACGGGCCCGGCCGAAGTTAACGTGAAAGCAACATTGCCGGGGGCTAACTTTCGGCTGGTACGTTGGTCTTAAGGGCTATGGCGTCCCCCAGCGGCATCCTCACAGACCTCTTCAACTCACCGCGCAGACAGCGGCGGTTCTTCATCCTGAGCGCGACCGTGTTGGTCCTCGGTCTCGGTGCGTTCCTGGCGATGGTCGTGTTCCGAGGCACACCGAACGCTTTCACGGACACCCTCTCGAACAAGCCGGCGCAGCTCTATCACCCCGACAAGAAGGTGCCGCTGTCGAAGGAAGAGGTCGCACTGGCCCGGCGGTTCATCAAGACCGCTGTCGAGCGCCGCGACCTCAACGCCGCGTACACGATCGTTCACCCCGACCTCAAGGGCACGCTGACCCGGAAAGAGTGGGACACCGGCAACATCCCGGTGGTCTCCTACCTGGCCGAGAACGCGGACACGGCGGCGTTCAGCGTCGACTACAGCTTCAAGACGTCCGCGCTGCTCGAGATCGACCTGGTTGCGAAGCCCGGCAAGGACCAGCGGCCAGAGCTTCGGTTCTACCTCGGGCTCAAGCGCGAGGGCGGGAAGCCGAACGGCCGTTGGCTCGTGAACTACTGGCAGCCGCACTGGAAGCCTCCGGTGCCGCAGGCCGTCGGCTAAGCGGCTCGAGCGCGCGAGAGCGGCCGGCGCCGCAACGAGAGCGAGCCCGGCGACCAAAGGCTGCCCGGATGAAGCCGCGTGCTTGGAGCTACGGCTAGACCGGCGTGCTGAAGTAGCCGTGCACCGGGCCGTCGGCGATCGACGCCGGCTGCAGCTTCAGGCGCGGCACTTCGACGCTCGAGCTCGTGCTCGACGGATCGGCCGAGTACGTGACGAGCACGGGGGCGCCGACCCGGCCCGAGAAGCCCTCGGCCTGACCGGAGCTACCGGTGCGGGCGCCGGGCCACACGAGAACCGCGGCCGCCGCAGCGGCGACGAGGCATGCGCTCAGCACGCCGGCTGCGCGCCGAGGGCCGCCACGCTGCTCCGACTCGGAGACGACCACCGGCCGTGTGGGCCGCTCCAGCAAGGCGCCCCGCAAGAGCCGGGTCTGCTCCTGCGCATCGAGAGCGAAGGAGTTGCAATCCGGGCAGCCGCGAAGGTGCCGGTCCAGAAGGGCCGACTCGAACGTGGAGAGCATGCCGTCCAGCCGAAGCGAGATCGCCTGGCGGGAACGTTCACAGCGAGCAGGTGTCACACCGAGTTCGACGCCACCAGGCCCTATGAGTTAGTTAACAAGGTGAATTGCCTAGAACGCCTGATGAGCGGGATCGATCAACGCGGCCACGACGAGGAGCACCAGACCGAGGGCGAAGAGGAACAGTGCGGTCTGAACGGAGTCGGAGCGTTCCTGGCCGGTGGCCCGGCGAACCCTGCGGGCGCCGAAGACCGGCACCGTCTCCCCCGTGCGGTTCACGCCCCGGAGCGGCCCCCGCGCGCCGACCACGAAGCACCCGGCGAGCAGCGCGACCCCGGCCCCGTAGAGCCCGACGGACACCGCCCGGGCGAGGCTGCTTCCGACGAGGAGGCCGATGAGCACCGAGACCGCGACGGTCACGCCGGTGATCGTGCCGAGGATGATCGCCATCCGGCGTGCGGCCCGCAGCAGCACAGCCGGCTACCGCGCTAGTCGGCCGCGCCGACCGGGGCGCTCTGAGCCAGCCGCATCTCGTCCTCGGTCATCGGCCAGTGCTCGAGCGGGAAGTGACAGGCGGAGAGATGCGTGGGATCCGCGCCGACCGGCTCGAGCAAAGGTGTGTCCACGTCGCACTTCCCCTCCACGAACCGCGGGCAGCGCGGATGGAACGGACAGGCCTTCGGCGGGTTGAGCGGGCTCGGAACATCGCCCTGGAGGACGATCGGCTTGCGCGAGCGGCCGAGCTCCGGATCGGCGATCGGCACCGCGGAGAGCAGGGCCCCGGAGTACGGATGCTTGGGCTCGCGGTAGAGCTGGTCGCGCGAGCCGATCTCGACGGCCTTGCCCAGGTACATGACCATCACGCGCTCGGAGACATGCCGCACCACGTTGAGGTCGTGCGCGATGAAGATGTAGGTGAGCCCGAAGTCCTTCTGGAGATCCTTCAGGAGGTTGAGGATCTGCGCCTGCACCGACACGTCGAGCGCCGACACCGGCTCGTCGCAGATGATCAGCTTCGGGTTGATCGCAAGCGCGCGGGCGATGCCGATGCGCTGGCGCTGTCCGCCCGAGAACTCGTGCGGGAAGCGGTTGTAGTGCTCGGAGTTCAGGCCCACGATCTCGAGCAGCTCCTGGATGCGGCGCTTCCGCTCGGCGTCGGTGCCGACGCCGTGCACCTCGAGCGGCTCGCCCACGATCGAACCGACGCGCTTGCGCGGGTTCAACGAGGCGTACGGATCCTGGAACACCATCATCATCTCGCGGCGGATCGGCCGCATGTCGCTGCGGTCGAGCTTCGTGATGTCCCGCCCGTCGAAGATGATCTTCCCGCCGGTCGGCTCGAGCAGGCGAGCGACGCAGCGGGCCATGGTCGACTTGCCGCAGCCGGACTCGCCGACGACACCGAGGGTCTCGCCCGTGTTGACGGTGAAGCTGACACCGTCGACAGCCTTGACCGCGCCCACCTGGCGCTGGAAGACGAGCCCCTGTGTGACCGGGAAATGCTTCTCGAGCCCCTCGACGACGAGCAGTTCGCTCATACCTTCACCGACCGGCTGCCGAGCTCACGCAGCGTCCTCTGCCACCATCGACGCGTGCTTGGCGGACCAGATACGTGCGCGAGTCTCGTCGTCGAGGTGGCACCGGAAGCGATGCTCGTCGCCCACGGGCGAGGGCCTCAGATCCGGCAACGTTTCGCTGCACACGCTCATCACGTACTCGCAGCGCGGGTTGAACGGGCACCCCGTCGGCGGATGGAGCAACGACGGAGGCTGTCCGGGGATCTGCTCCAGGCGGCCGCCGGATGAGTTGAGACGCGGCAGGGAGCCGAGCAGGCCCCAGGTGTAAGGCATCTCCGGCTTCGCAAACAGATCGTTGACCTTCGACTCCTCGACCACGCGGCCTCCGTACATGACGATCACGTCGTCGGCGAGCTCGGCGACGACACCGAGGTCGTGGGTGATCATCACGATCGCCATCCGGAACTCCTGCTGCAGGCGCTCCATCAAGCGCAGGATCTGCGCCTGGGTGGTCACGTCGAGCGCGGTCGTCGGCTCGTCGGCGATCAGGATCTCCGGGTTGTTGATCAGGGCCATCGCGATCATCACGCGCTGGCGCATACCGCCGGAGAACTGGTGCGGGTAGCCGTCCACACGCCGTTCGGCGTGCGGGATCTCGACCTGCTTCAGGACCTCGATCGCGCGCTTCCGCGCCTCTTTCTTCGAGACGTCCTGGTGGATCAGGACCGCCTCCTCGAGCTGCCAACCGATCGTCTTGACCGGGTTCAGCGAGGTCATCGGGTCCTGGAAGATCATGCCGATCTTGACGCCGCGGATCTCGCGCATCCGGTTCTGCGACGCGCCGAGCATCTCCTCGCCGTGCAGCAGGACCGATCCGGACACCTCGGACTGCTTCGGGTCGACGAGGCCCATGACGGTGAGGAACGTGACGCTCTTCCCCGAGCCCGACTCCCCGACGACCCCGAGCGTCTGGCCCTCGTCGACGGAGAAGCTGACGCCCGAGACGGCCTTGACCACTCCGTCGTCGGTCCGGAAGCGTGTCGTGAGGTCCTTGACCTCGAGTGCAACCGCCATCAGTGGGGTCGGACTCTCGGGTCGAGGAAGCCGTAGCTCACGTCGACGATGAAGTTGAAGACGATCACGCAGATCGTCGAGAAGACGACGATGCCGGTGATCATCGGCAGATCGTTGAAGTTGTAGGCGTTGATCACTTCGTGGCCGAGCCCGGGCAGGTTGAAGATGCTCTCGGTGAAGATCGCGCCGCCGAGCGCGAGCCCGAGATCCATGCCGAGGATCGTCACGACGGGAAGCATGCTGTTCCGGAGCACATGCTGCACCATGACCCGGCTCTGCGAGGCGCCCTTGGCGCGCGCGGTCCGCACGTAGTCCTCGGACATCGTCTCCATCACGTTGGCTCGGACCAGGCGGACGTAGAGCGCCGCGAACAGGATCATGAAGGTGATCCAGGGCAAGATCAGGTGGTAGGCCCAGTTGACTGGGCCGCTGCATTGCGCCCCCACTGTGCCCGGGAAGAAGTTGCAGTAGCCGGCGATCGGGGTGAGGTGCAACCGGTAGCCGACGACGTAGGAGAGGATCAGGCCGATCCAGACCGGGTGCGCGGAGATGCCGATGAGCACGAAGGTCATCGAGAAGCGGTCCATCAGCGACCGCGGGCGCAGGGCGGACAGGATGCCGATCGGGATCGAAAGCGAGAGCCAGAAGACCGCGCCGCCGAACACGAGCGAAGCCGTGACGGGCGCGTCCTTGGCGATGGTCGAGTCCACGCTCTGACGGTTCACGAACGAGTGACCGAGCGAGCCGTGGCCGATCAGGAGCCAGACGAAGCGAAGGTACTGGCGCCAGATGGGCTGGTCGAGGTGCAGGAAGTGGCGCACGCGGGCGATGTCGGCCGGCGTGGCGGACTTGCCTGCGGCAAGTGCGGCTGGGTCGGCGGGAATCACCCAGAAGATCACGTACGTGATGATCGTGGCCACGAAGAACAAGAAGATGGCCCAGAAGATCCGCCGGATAAGAAACTGTGTCATGTCGTTCGTCTTCTCGCTGTCTGGGGACGAGAGGCCGGTTGGGGCTGGAGAGGCGCCCGAGGACGCCTCTCCAGCCTTGCTACCGGATGCTGCATCTTACGTTGGGGCTAGCCGACCGCCAAGGCGTTGAGGTACGGCGCGCCGAAGTACGAGCTGTAGATCCAGTTCTTCGTCCGCGAGCTGACGAAGTACCGGTTGGTCGCGATCAGGTACGGCACCACCGGTGCGTACGTGACCATCAGCTGCTGGTCGAGCTTGGCATACGCAGTGGCCCGCTGGGAACCGGAGAGCGCGGATGCGGCGTCGAGGCCCTTGTTGAAGAGCGCAGCGTTGAAGTACGTGTAGTTGTTGTTGTTCGCGGCCTGGATCTTGCGACCGTCGAACAGCACGTTCAGATAGTCGAACGGGTCGAAGTAGTCGGCGCACCAGCCGCCGTTGGTGACGAAGTTGTAGTTGGTGCCCTTGGTCTGGATCACCTGGTAGTAGTTCGTCGCCGGCGTCGGGACGTCGTTGATCTTGAACCCGACCTGCTTGAGGTTGTACTCGGCGACCTGTGCACGGTTCGTCGAGTAGGAGCTCGTGGTGTGCACGACGTTCAGCGTCGGAGCAGAGGCAATCGCGGAGCCACCGACCTGCTTGGCCTTTGCGACGTCAGCGCCCTTGATCGCGTACGCAGTGAACTTCTTGTAACCGGGGATGCCGGGAACCAGGATCTGGTCCGTCCGCGCGCCGGCGTATGCGCCGAGCAGGCGAACCTGGGCCGGACGGTCGATCGCCCAGTTGACGGCCTTCCGCAGGCTCACGTTGTTGAACGGAGCACGGGCGGTGTTCATGCCCATGTAGTCCACGCACGACGTGGCGCCGACGAAGAAGCGGCCCTTGTTGATGCCGTAGGTGTTGGCGAGGTCGGACGCGGCCGTCGGCGGGATGCCGACCGAGGTCGAAGTCGGCCTGGCCGGCCTTGATCTGCAGCAGGGACTGATCGACGTTCACGTTGGGGGTGATGACGATCTGGTCCGGGTTGGCCGGGCGGTTCCCCTTGTAGTACGGGTTGCGCGCCAGCACGGTGCTGCGGCCCGGGTCACGGCTCTTGATGTAGTACGGGCCGGCGGCCGGATAGGTGTTCAAGCCGTCGGCCGAGTACGGCATGTTCGGCTTGACCGCCGTGAACCACTGCATCGAGAGGATCGAGACGAAGGTCGCGTTCGGCTTGACGAGATGGAACGTCAGCTTCTGGCCCTTCGCCGTGATGCCCGAGATGTGCTGGGTCTTGCCGGCGAGGAAATCAGCGCCGCCCACGACCGTGTTCTGCAGGTCGAGGTTGACACCGAGCGGCGAGCCCATCTTCGGGCTCAGGATCCGCTCCCACGACCGCTGGTACGCCGCAGCAGTCACCGGCGTGCCGTCACTGAACTTCAGGCCTGAACGGATGGTGAACGTATAGGTCTTCCCGTCCTTGGAGACGGTCGGGAAGGCCGTCGCGGCCTGCGGATACAACTGGCTGCCTGCGGCACCCGACTTCTCCGGGAAGCTCACGAGCTGCATCGCAGTCGAGAAGAGCATGTCCCAGTCGTCGGTGCGGTAGGCGAGCTGCGGATCGACGAAGTCGAAGTCGGCATTCGCCTCATTCACCCTCAACGTCCCGCCCTTGGTGACGCCCGCCTTGCCCGTCCGCTGGGACGCCGAACTGGCGGCTCCCACGGTCGTGGCGGCAACGAGCAACGCTACTCCCATCACGAGCATAAACAGGGAGAGCATCTGCTTCTTGCGCATCAATACTCCTTCCTCTTCCTCTGACGGACCCCGCTCGCCCCTGACGAGCGGCGCCGCATGGTAACAGGGCTGTTACAAGACACCAGCTTGCGACTACGACGCTGCCGCGCACGAATAGTTAGCTCGTCCGGGGGGCTACTCCTGCTTGCTTTCGAGGGTCTCTAGATCCGGGCGCGCGGGTCGAACGCGTCGCGCAAACCGTCGCCGAGGAGGTTGAAGGCGAAGGTCGTCATCAGGATGAAGAGGCCGGGCCAGACCATCAGCCACGGCTGGGTGAGGTAGTAGTCGGGGGCCGCCGCGAGCAGGTTGCCCCAGCTCGCCGTCGGCTGCTCGATCCCGAGGCCGAGGAACGAGAGCCCCGCCTCGGCGATGATGTTCGAGGCGATGATCAGGGTCGAGTAGACGATGATCGGCGCCACGAGGTGCGGCAGCAGGTGCGACCGCATGATCCGGAAGTCGCTCGCGCCGGTCATCCGGGCCGCCTCGACGAACTCCTTCTCCCGCAGCGACAGGACGACGCCGCGGATGATCCGGGCCGGGTAGAACCACCCGAAGACGGCGAAGATCAGTGCGAGCGTGAAGACGCCTGGGGCGAGGAATCCGAAGGTGATCTGGTTCAGCGTGTTCCCGGCCACGACGCGGATCGCGATGATGAAGAGCAGGAACGGGAAGACCATCACGATCTCGATCAGGCGGGAGACGACCGTGTCGACCCAGCCGCGGAAGTAGCCGGCCATCAGCCCCATGATCACGCCGAGCCCGACCGACCAGGCCGTCGCGAGGAGTGCGACCTCGAGGGAGGTCTGCGCGCCGTAGAGCAGGCGGAGGAAGAGATCGCGGCCGAGGCTGCCGTCTGCGCCGAGCGGCAGCAGCGTGGTCGTGAAGTGTCCGCTGGCGCCCGGATAGGGCGCCGTGCTGATGTGCGTCCACGGCCCGACCGGCGCCAGTGAGTGCGGATCGACGCCGTCCGCGAAGATGTCGTTCGGGCCGTGCCCGAGGATGTGCGCGAAGATCGGCGCGAGAACGAACGAGCTGAAGAGCAGGAAGACGATGAAGCCGACGCTGAGCACCGCGAGCCGGTCGCGCCTGAACCGGCTCCACACGAGCTCCCAGTAGCCGCGGGCCTTGACGGCCTGAGCGGTGCCGTCGACCGGCGCAATCTCGACCGGAACGGCGTCGCCGGGCCCGAGGTCGATCTTGTCGACGCTGGTGCTCACGAGACCCGGAACAGTACAGGGCCGCAGGACAAGTAGCGCGCCATTTGCCCGTGTGACGCCAACGTTCGGAGAAAGTTAGTGCGAATTGCGATTAGCCGGACAGGGCGTCGGCGCCTGCGACGACCTCGAGGATCTCCTGGGTGATCTCGGCCTGCCGCGCCCGGTTCATCGCGAGCGTCAGGCTGTCGATCAGCTCTCCGGCTGCCTTCGAGGCGTTCCGCATCGCGGTCATCCGCGCGCCCTGCTCCGACGCGGCCGACTCGAGCAGGGCGCGGTAGAGCTCCGTCTCGACATAGACCGGCAGGAGCCGGGCCAGGATCTCCTGAGGCTCGGGCTCGTAGATGAAGTCGGGAGTGTGGCCGGGAACGTCCTCTTCGGCCTCGGCCGCCTCCGCGATCAGCTCCTGGGAGATCGGGAGCAGCTCGCGCACGGTCACCCGCTGCGTGAGGGCCGAGACGAAGGCGTTGTAGACGACCACGACCCGGTCGACCTCGCCGTTGACGAACGCCTCGGAGACGGCATGGGCGAGCACCTGTGCGTCGCGGTAGGCCGGCCGCTCGCTGAAGCCCGTCCACGACTGGATGACGTTCAGCCGGCGAAAGCGGAGCGTCGACGCGGCCTTGCGGCCCGTGCTGAACCAGACGACCTCCTGGCCGGCGGCCTGCGCCTCGCGCTGGAGCGCGAGCGCCCGGCGGATCACCTGAGCGTTGAACCCGCCGGCGAGACCGCGGTCGGCCGAGATCGGCACGATCGCGACCTTCTGCACGTTCTCGCGCCGCTCGAGCAGCGGCAGCCGCACCGCGCCTGCCGCCTGGGAGACGCCGGCCATCAGCTCGAGCATCCGGTCCGCGTACGGCCGCATGGCCTCGATGCGCTGCTGCGACCGCCGCAGGCGGGCGGAGGCGACGAGCTCCATCGCCTTCGTGACTTTGCGGGTGTTGGTGATCGAGCGGACGCGCCGCTTCAGGTCCTGCGTGGATGCCAACTACGAGGCCCCGTCGGACGTGCTGAAGCGCGTCTTCAGCTTCTCGATCTCACCGTTCAGCGTCTCCGCGACGTCGTCGGACAGATCCCCGCTCTCGCGGATCGTCTTGTAGACCGTGCCCTCCGCCCGGAGGTGCTCGCGCAGCTCGTCCTGGAAACGCGGGACGTCGGCGGTCGGGATGTCGTCGAGGTAGGCGTTGACGCCTGCGTACAGGGCGACGGCCTGCTCTTCCATCGGCCACGGCTGATACTGCGGCTGGTTGAGAGTGGCGACCATCTTCTCACCGCGGTTCAGCGACGACTGCGTCGCCTGGTCGAGCTCCGAGCCGAACTGCGCGAACGCCTCGAGCTCGCGGTACTGCGCAAGGTCGAGGCGGAGACGGCCCGCGACCTTCTTCATCGCCTTGGTCTGGGCCGACGAACCGACGCGCGACACCGAGGTGCCGACGTTGACGGCGGGGCGAACACCGGAGAAGAAGAGGTCGGACTGCAGGAAGATCTGTCCGTCGGTGATCGAGATCACGTTGGTCGGGATGTAGGCGGAAATGTCGCCGGCCTGCGTCTCGATGATCGGCAGCGCCGTCAGCGAGCCGCCGCCCAGCTCGTCACTCAGCTTGCAGGCGCGCTCGAGCAGCCTGGAGTGCAGGTAGAAGACGTCACCGGGGAACGCCTCGCGGCCCGGCGGCCTGCGCAGAAGGAGCGACAGCTGCCGGTACGCGTCGGCCTGCTTCGTGAGGTCGTCGTAGATCACGAGCGCGTGCTCGCCCTTGTAGAGGAAGTACTCGGCCATCGCGCAACCGGCGAACGGCGCCATCCACTTGATCGGCGCCGCTTCGGCGGCGCCTGCGACGACCACCGTCGTGTACTCCATCGCCCCGGCTTCGCGAAGCCGCTCGACCACCTGTGCGACCGTCGAGGCCTTCTGGCCGATCGCGATGTAGAAGCACTTCACGTTCTGGTCGTGCTGGTTCAGGATCGTGTCGATCGCGATCGCGGTCTTCCCGGTCGAGCGGTCGCCGATGATCAGCTCGCGCTGGCCGCGGCCGACGTTGGTCATCGAGTCGATCGCCTTGATCCCGGTCTGCAACGGCTCTTTCACGGGTTGGCGCTGGATGACGCCGGGCGCCTTCCACTCGACGGGCCGCGTCTCGGTCGATTCGACCGGGCCGAGACCGTCGATCGGGTTTCCGAGCGGGTCGACGACACGGCCGAGGAGGCCCTCGCCGACGGGAACGGACGCGACCTTCCCGGTGCGCCGCACCGGCTCGCCCTCGGTGATCTTGTCCCAGTCGCCGAAGAGAGCCGCGCCGACGTTGTCTTCCTCGAGGTTGAACGCGAGGCCGACGACGCCGTGCTCGAGCTCGAGCATCTCGAGCGCGAGGCAGTTCTCGAGGCCGTGGATGCGCGCGATGCCGTCGCCGACCTGCAACACGGCGCCGACCTCGGCGAGGTTCGACTCGGTGTCGAAGTTCTCGATCCGTTCTTTCAGGATCGACGTGATTTCTTCGGGGCGAAGCTTCATCTGGTCACTAACTCCTTGCGTGCGTCAGGTCGTTGCGAAGACGTTGGAGCCGGCCGCGCACGCTCGCGTCGAGCCTCATCGATCCGGCCTGGAGGACGATGCCTCCGATCAGGTCTGGGTCCACCTTGCGTTCCGCCTGCACTGTTCGTCCAGACGCGGTCTCGATCTGCTTGAGAATGCGGTCGAACTCCGTGTCGGAGAGCTCGTGCGCGGTTGTCAGCTCGACGTCGAGCACGCGGTTCTCCGCGGCAACGAGCGTGTCCAGCTCGGCGACGATCTCGGCGATCTCCGCCGCCCGCCCTTTCTCGGCGATCAGGCGGAGAAAGTTGATCGACGTTCTCGTTCGAGCCGGCCGCCACGCGCACGAGCACGTCGGCTTTCACCCGCGAGTCGATCTCGGGGTTCTCGAGCATCGCCTCGAGGTCGGGTGCTCCGGCCACTGCGTCGCGGATCTGCTGGAGCTCCCCGTGCACCACGTCGAGGGCGCCTGCGTCCTGTGCTGCCTCGAAGACGGCGCGGGCATAGATGCGGTGGGCGACGGCTACGACCGGCTCCCTTCGAGTTGGCCGAAGTCGATCTCGGCGAGCGCTTCGTCGATCAACCTGCTCTGGTCGGCGCCGGTGAGCGACTTGCGCGTGATCTTCTCGGCCGCCAGCAGGCTGAGCCTGCCGACCTCCTCGCGGATCTCGCCCAGCGCCTGCTGGGTCGCCTGCTCGATCTGACGCCGCGTCTCCTCCAGCCGCCGCAGGCGATCCTCCTCGGTCTCGGCCCGGACGCGCTCGCGCTGCGACTCGGCCACGCGCCGTGCCTCGGCGAGGATCTCCTCCGACTCGGTCTTCGCCTGGCCGATCAGCTTGCGGTGCTCCTCGAGCAGGCTGCGCGCCTCCTCGCGAGCGTTGTCGGCCTCGGCGATCGCCTGCTCGATGCGCTCGCGACGCTGGTCGATCATCTGCTGGATCGGCCCGAACGCGTACCGCTTCAGCACGAACAGGACCACGAGAAAGCAGACGATCGTCCAGATCATCAGCCCAGGCGTGACCTGGATCAGTGGGTTCGACGCGAGCATTGCCTCCGCCCTTCTCTAGACCAGGACGTAGGCGAGGATCGAACCGAGCAGGCCGTAGAACACGACCGCCTCGGTCAGGGCGAACCCGAGCCACTGGATGCCCTGCAGCTCGCCGCGCAACTCGGGCTGGCGGGCCACGGACTGGATCATCGAACCGAAGATGTTGCCGATGCCGACGCCGGCGCCGAGCGCGCCGAGGCCGACGCCGAGGGCGAGACCGATGGCCTTACCGGCCTTGGTCACATCCCCGGTGGTGGCAAGGATGGTGCCGAGCATGAGATTCCTCCTAGTGCTCCGGCTCGATCGCCGAGCCGATGTAGATGGCGGACAGTGCAGCGAAGATGAAGGCCTGGATGCCGATCACGATCAGGACCTCGAAGAGGTAGAACAGGATCCCGACGGGCACGACGACGATCGCCAGAACCCAGCTTTGCAGGATGAAGATCAGGCCGATGAACGTGAGGATCAAGATGTGGCCTGCGAGCATGTTGGCGAACAGACGGACGGAGAGCGAGATCAGGCGCATGAACTGGCCGAGGATCTCGAGCGGGACGATCAACAGCAGCAGCGGCTTCGGCGCCTCGGGGATCCAGCTCTTGAAGTAGCGCACGGGGCCGTTCCAGCGGATTCCCTCGACGTGCGTGAAGACGAACGTCAGCAGCGCGAGGGCGAGCGTGACCGAGATCGAGCTCGTGGCGGCGTAGATCCCCCAGGTCGGGATGCCGTGGTAGGTCTCGCCGGTCAGCGGCAACGGTATGAAGCCGAGAAAGTTGACCATGAAGATGAAGAGCATCAACGTGGCCACGAAGGGGAACCAGCGGCCGATCGCCTTCGTCGGCAGCCCCTGTTCGGCGACCTGCGTCTGCGCGATCTCGTAGACCATCTCGCCGACGGTCTCCCGGCGTCCTGCCTTCCGACCGGCCTTGGTGCGCATGAAGAAGAGACCGAACGCAATCGTGAGGAGGCTCGCGAGCATCAGGTAGGCGACCGCTTTGGTGATCGAGAGGTTGAGCGGACCGAGATGGATCGGCACCCACTCGTGCTGCTCGAACTCCTTGGTCGGGTCGAACGTGCCGCGTGCGAAGGCGTTCGCCGGCAGCAGCAGCGCGATCGTGCCGAGGGCGATGAGTGCGCGCTTCACGCGGCAGCACCCGCTTTCGGGCCGCTGTAGTAGGCCACCAACTGGAGCCCGAGCGCGGCGGAGTAGCCGGCGGCGTACGTCAACGCAGCGGCCAGCCCGACCCATTTGTCGGACACAGCGACCACGAAGATGACGAGCATCACCGCGATCGCACGAAAGAGCATTCCGAAAGCTGCCACGCCTGCGGCGGCGAGGTTACCCGTTCGGGTTCGCAGACGCGTCAGGATCGCACCGAAGGCCTCCGAGCCGAACCAGAGCAGCGCGCCGAGCGCCCAGCCCTTGACGGGCCAGCCGGCGATCAGGAACACCGGCAGCGCGAGCAGGATCACGAGCCCGCCCGCGATCGCGGGCAGGAAGGTCGGCGGGGCCGTGCGGGGCTCGGTCCAGGAGTTGGGCATCAGATGTTTCGGTAGCGGATCACGGTGACGGCGACGCCGACGGGGATGCCGACGACAGCGCCGAAGGCGAGCCCGTAACCGAGGCTCCCCACCGCCCAGCCGATCAGCGTGCCCGCAACGACACACGCTGCGGTGAAGCCTATGAGCACGCTGCCGGCCCCGGCGAGGGAGAACGTCGATCGCGGGGGGTGCACCGCCCCGGAGCATACCAGGGCTTGTGACACCTGTTTTGCCCTCTTCAAGCGGTGGAGGGTGTCGCTTGTGACGCTCGGTCAGGCCGCCTTGGACGAGGCATTCCGCCGGCGCGGCCGCCTGTTTGCGAGCTTGACGATCTCGAGCAGGTAGACGACGTAGAGCGAGAAGCCGAGCACCGCGAGGCCGGCTCCCGCGTCGATCGCAGCGTTCGCGACATGCCACTGGCCGTGCTGATGGGGCGGCGCGAACCGGGTGGCCAGTGCAGCCAGCGCGAGCATCGCGCACCACGTCCACAGGTACAGCACCGCGCGCCGCTGTGTGTAGCCGAGCCGCATGAAGCGATGATGCAGGTGACGGGCGTCCGCGACGTAGATCGGCTGTCCACTTCGGAGTCGCTTCGCGACGACGAACGACGTGTCGAGCACCGGCACGGCGAGCACGAGCAGCGGCAGCACCAGGGTCGCCAACGCGGCGGTCTTCAAGAGGCCCTGGACTGCGATCGTGGCCAGAGTGAACCCGAGCAGCATCGCGCCGGAGTCGCCCATGAAGATCCGGGCGGGATAGAAGTTGTGGCGCAGGAAGCCGAGACACGCTCCGCAGACGATGGCGGCGAGCACGGCGGCGCCGATCCGCCCGAGCGACAGCTCGATCACGGCGAACGTCAGGCCCGAGATCGCACACACGCCGGCCGCGAGCCCGTCGAGCCCGTCCAGGAAGTTGACCATGTTCATCACGGCGACGATGGCGATCACCGTCACGGACGCACCGAGCCACATCGGCACGTCCTGGCGACCGATGAACGGGAACGTGAACGTGTGCAGGTAGATCCCGAAGCCGACCGGAATGCTGGCGGCGAGTACCTGGCCCCCCAGTTTCTGCCACCAGCCGAGGCCGCGAAAGTCGTCGATCGCCCCCACCGTCGTCGCGACCGCGGCGCCGAGGACGATGCCCCGGAGCTCGCCGCCGGGCGGCAGGAACGCGAGCGACGGGACGAGGATGCCGAGGAACAGGGCCAGCCCACCGAGCCGCGGGATCGTCGGGCGTTCCCGCTCGCCCTCCGGTCTCCGCTCGATCAGCCGCAGGTAGCGCGCGCTCGCTCCGACGGCCGGCGTCAGGACGAGGACGATCGCGAACGCGGCGGCCGCGCCGTAGAGCACCTGCAGGTGGTCTGTCAATTCGCTCCAGACCATCTCTGCAGATTACTTCGTGCCGTAGAGCCGGTCTCCCGCGTCGCCCAGGCCGGGAACGATGTAGCCGTGCTCGTTCAGACCGCGGTCGATGGCCGCCACGACGATCTGGACATCGGGATGGGTGTCGACGACGTTCTGGATCCCTTCGGGGGCCGCGATGATCGCCACCAGGCGGACGCTTGTCGCGCCGGCGTCCTTCACGAGCTGCACCGCGTGCACGGTCGAGTTGCCGGTCGCGAGCATCGGGTCGAGCAGGATGACGTCGCGGTCGGCAACGTCGGACGGAAGCTTCACGTAGTACTCGACCGGGCGCAACGTCTCCTCGTTGCGGTAGAGACCGATGAAGCCGACGCGCGCGCCCGAGATCAGCGTCAGCACGCCGTCGAGCATCCCGAGCCCCGCACGCAGGATCGGGCACACGGCGACCTTCTTGCCGGAGATGCGCGGGAACGGGTGCACCTCGAGCGGGGTCTCGATGTCGACCTCGGCGGTCGGGAGGTCCTTCGTCGCCTCGTACGTCAGGAGCAGCGTGATCTCCTCGACGAGCTTTCGGAAATGAACGGTCGGCGTGTCCTTGTCCCGCAGGTACGACAGCTTGTGCTGGACGAGCGGATGTCGTACTTCGGTGACGCTCATCTGTGCTCCGGCGCCGGCAAAGCCGGCACCTGCGCGGGTTGTGCGGCTCCGTCGAGCCTACGCCGCATAACTGGCAAAGCCGCGGAAGCCGGGGTAGAGCGGCCGTGAGTCGCAGAGGGCGAGCGCGCGGGCGCGCAGCTCGTCGACGCTTGCGCTTTCGTTCAGCGAGTCGACGATGATCGAGCCGACCTCTGCAAAGTCGTCCACGTCGAAGCCTCGCATCGTCGCTGCCGGCGTGCCGAGGCGCACGCCCGACGCGACCATCGGCGGCCGCTCGTCGAACGGAACCGTGTTGCGGTTCGCGGTCAGCCTGCACTCCTCGAGGCGCTCCTGGGCGGCGAGCCCCGTCCAGTCGGTGCGCCGGAGGTCGAGCTGGACCAGATGTGTGTCGGTGCCTCCGGTGAGAACGTCGTACCCGCCTTCGATCAGCGTCGACGAGAGCTTGTCGGCGTTCGCGCGGATCCGCGCCTGGTAGTCCTTGAACGCATCGGTCATCGCAATGCGGAAGCAGGCGGCCTTCGCAGCGATCGCGTGCATCAACGGGCCGCCCTGCATCCCCGGGAAGTTCGCTCGGTCGACCTTCGACGCATACTCCTCGCGGCAGAGGACGAAGCCCGCCCGAGGCCCGGCGAGCGTCTTGTGGCTCGTCGAGGTGACGAAGTCGCAATGCGGAACCGGACTGGGATGAAGGCCGGCCGCGACGAGCCCGGAAAAGTGCGCCATGTCGCACATGAGCAGAGCGCCCACCTCGTCGGCGATCTCGCGGAACTTGTCGGCCTCGACCGTCCGCGGATACGCCGAGCCACCGCAGACGATCAACACCGGGCGGACCTCCTTCGCCTTCGCGAGCACGTCGTCGTAGTCGACCTGCATCGTCTCGCGCGAGACGCCGTAATGGTGGAACTCGTACAGCTTCCCGGAGAAGTTGACCTTCAGGCCGTGAGTGAGATGACCGCCGTGGTCGAGTGAGAGCCCGAGCACCCGGTCGCCCGGCTTGAGCACCGCGAAATAGACGGCCATGTTCGCCTGGGCACCGGCATGGGGCTGCACGTTCGCGTGCTCGGCGCCGAACAGCTCCGTCGCGCGTCCGCGTGCGAGCTCTTCGATCTCGTCGACGACCTCGCAGCCCCCGTAGTACCGCTTGCCCGGGTAGCCCTCGGCGTACTTGTTCGTCGCGACCGACCCGACGGCTTCGAGCACGCTCGGCCAGGTGAAGTTCTCCGAGGCGATCAGCTCGATCTGCCCGCGTTGGCGTTCGAGCTCGCGCGTGAGCAGCGCGGCGATCTCCGGATCGACGTCGGCGAGCCCGGCCATACGGAGCTCTTCGAACGTCTGCTGCACGACCGTCATCGAGCGGATCGTAGTGACTCAGCCGGAAGGGCCGATCCGCACCCGCTCGATCGCCTCGTCGGCCGAGGCAGCGCCGGCGCGGAGCACGAGCGGCTCCGCGCCGGTGAAGTCGATCACCGTCGAAGGAGTGCCGGGCAGCGGGCCGAGATCGAGCTCCGCCGCGACTGCTCCGCGGATCCGGTCGGGCACCTCGTCCAGCATCGCGGGGCTCGGGCCTCCCGGCTCGTTCGCACTCGTCGCGAGCACGCAGCCGACCGCAGCCAGGACACGCTTGGCAGCGGCGGGCAGTTCGGCGACGCGAACGCCGATCGCTTCGGCACGCTCCCCGTTCAGCCACGGATACCGGCAGGCGGGATTCGAGAGCACCAGCGTGTACGGTCCGGGCAGTAACGCCCGGACGATCGCCTCGGACCGACCGCGTAGCTCCGGAACACACGCAAGCAGCGTCTCGACGTCGGGTGCGAGCAGCGCGCTCGGCTGAGCCTGCGGGCGGCGCTTCAACCGGTACAGACGCAACGCGTACTCCTCGCGATCAGCGCTCGCCGCGAGCCCGTAGACGGTGTCGGTCGGGAACAGCACAGGCAGGCCGGCCCGAATCGGCCTCGATCACGCGGTCGACGGGGTCGTCCCCCACCACGCCTCCACGATCCGCTCTTTCCCGGCGAGGTCATTGGTGACGCCGATGCGCGAATACCCCGCTCGTTCCAGCTCGTGCGAGACGGCGTCTGCGCGGGCCTCGTGCACCTCGAGGACGAGCCAGCCGGAAAGCACCTGCCCGGCCTCACGAACGAGGCGCGCCGTCTGGCCGTCGTCGACCAGCGCGCCGCGCGGCTCCCAGTCGCGCACCTCCGGCTCGAGCGATTCGAGCTCGTCTGCCTCCACGTACGGCGGGTTGGAGACCACGAGGTCGAACGGCCCCTCGAGACCCGCGAGCAGATCTCCTTGCCGGAACGAGACGGCCAGGCCGTTCGCCTCCGCGTTCTCGGCGGCGAGGCCGAGGGCATCCGGCGAGATGTCGGTCGCATGCACGCGAGCATCCGGGCGTTCCTGGGCGATTGCGAGGGCGATCGCACCGCTGCCCGTGCCGACGTCGACGATGCGAGGCGACTCGGCGCCGTCGAGCAGTTCGAGGCACCGCTCCACGAGGACCTCGGTCTCCGGACGCGGGACCAGCGCGCGCCGGTCCGTCTTGAGAGTGAGCCGGCGGAAGTCCCAGTCGCCGAGAACGTAGGCGAGCGGCTCCCGCTGTCCACGGCGCTGCACGAGCTCGCGGGCCGCCGTGCGTTCCGCGTCGGTCAGAGGACGGTCGTGGTTGGTGTACAGCTCGATCCGCGCCAGACCGAGCGAGCGTGCGAGCAGCAACTCGGCGTCGCGGCGCGGATTCTCGACTCCTCGCCCGGCCAGGTAGTCGGTCGCTCCGCGCAGCACTTCCCCGAGCGTCACCCTTCGAGCGCGCGGCGCTGCTGGTCCGACGTGAGCGCATCGGTGTAGTCCTCGAGGTCGCCCTGCAGCACCTGGTCGAGCCGGTGCGTCGTCAGCTTGATCCGATGGTCCGTGACGCGATTCTCGGGAAAGTTGTAGGTGCGGATCTTCTCGGCCCGGGCGCCCGTTCCGACCTGTGCGCTCCGCGCGGCGGCCTGCTCGGCCGCCTGCCGTTCCCGCTCGGCCTCGTAGATCCGAGCGCGCAGCACGCGCATGGCCTTCTCGCGATTCTGCAGCTGCGAACGCTCGTCCTGCATCGCGACGACGATCCCCGTCGGCACGTGCGTGATGCGAACGGCGGAGTCGGTCGTGTTCACCGATTGTCCCCCCGGCCCGGACGAGCGGTAGACGTCGATCTTCAGGTCGCTCTCGTCGATCTCGAGGTCGACGTCGTCGGCCTCGGGCATCACCGCGACCGTCGCGGTCGACGTGTGGATCCGGCCGGCGGACTCGGTCTCTGGAACACGCTGCACTCGGTGCGTTCCGCCTTCGAACTTGAAGATCGAGTACGCGCCGTCACCCTTGATCGCGAACACGCCTTCCTTCAGACCGCCGCCCTCGTTCGCGTTCAACTCGATCTGCTCGAACTTGAACCCGCGCTTCTCCGCGTACCGCTGCAGCATCCGCTGCAGCTCCGCTGCCCATAGCGCCGCCTCGTCACCGCCGACACCCTGGCGAATCTCGACGATCACGTCCCTGTCGTCGGCCGGGTCGCGTTCTGCGAGTGCGAGCTTCAGCTCCTCCTCGAGGCGCAGGACGTCGGCTTCGTATCCGTCGGCCATCTCGGCGAGCTCCGGATCCGCACGGGCGGCATCGAGATCCTCCCGCGCCTGCTTCCATTGCTGCGCGAGCTTGTACGGCCCCTCGAGCTCTTTGAGCCGTCGCCCGACGTCGGCCGCCTCACGGTGGTCGTTGTAGACGGCAGGGTCCGATAGGCGCGCCTGCGCCTCCTCATAGGAGCGGTCG
Organism: uncultured Thermoleophilia bacterium; assembly: GCA_963806025.1. GTDB lineage: Bacteria > Actinomycetota > Thermoleophilia > Gaiellales > Gaiellaceae > PALSA-600. The sequence continues at coordinate 69,232 of CAWDWI010000005.1, forward strand.
AGCTCCGCGATCAGATCGTCGAGTGCGGCCATGGCCGCAGTCTGCCTATGCGAGCGAAGCTACGAGCGACGTCTCGGGGATGCCCGCCAGCGCCATGGAGACGGGGCAGTTCTGCTTGGCGGTTTCCGCCGCCTCGATAAATGCGTCGGCGTCGATTCCCGGCACGGTGCCGCGGACGGTCAACGCCCCCTTGGTGATGCCTTCGCCAGGCTGGAACGTCACCGTGGCCGATGTCTCGAGCCGCTCGGGCGGGGTCCCGCCCTTCGCCAGCCCTGCAGACAACGCCATCGAGAAGCACGACGCCCACGCCGCTGCGATCAGCTCCTCGGGGCTCGTCTTGCCGTTCGGCTCCTCAGAGCGCGACGCCCACGAGACCTCGAGAGCCGGGATGGCACCGCTCGTGACGTTCTCGATGGTGCCGCTGCCGCTCATCAGGTCGCCCTGCCAGACGACCTCTGCTTTGCGGTCAGTTGCCATTACGCCATCACCTCCACGCGTCGATCGGTTGGTTCGACCCGCCCTTCACGTTCCAGGACTTCCCGGAGCGCGCGAATGGAGACTTCGAGCTGGTCGAGTGTCGGTTCCCGCGTCGTCAGCCGCTGCAGCCAGAGACCGGGTGCCAGCATGGTCATCAGCACGCGGTTCTCCGAATGGCGACCGGCGAAGCGGATCAACTCATAGGCGATGCCGGCGATCACCGGCAGCAGCACGATTCGGCTGACGATCAGCCAGTACCAGACGGGACGACCCAGGGTCGCGTAGACGAAGACGCCGACGACCATCACCCAGAGCAGGAACGCGGTTCCGCAACGGGGGTGGATCAGGGAGTACCGCTGGGCGATCTCCGGCGTCAGCTCTTCGCCTGCCTCGTACGCATTGATCGCCTTGTGCTCCGCGGCGTGGTACTGAAACACGCGCCGAAGCGACGGGATCATGCTGAGCACCGTCAGGTAGACGACGAACACGGCCACCCGCACGAGGCCCTCGACGAACACGAAGTACTGGCCGTTTGAGATCGGGAGTGTGTCGGTGAGGAGCGCCGGGCCGACCTTGAACACCGCCACGGCGAACCCGATCGCCACGAGGAACGCGAACGCCAGGGCCCAGCGTCCGATCTCCGCCGGCTCCCCGTCGCCCTCCGCCTCCTCCTGCGCCGCATAGGACGCGGACACGCTGAGCGCGCGGAACCCGATCGACAGGCTCTCACCCAGGGCGACGACGCCGCGCACGACCGGCAGGCGCAGCGCCCAGTGGCGCGCGGCGAGCGGGTCGATCGGACGCCAGACGTGCACGATGTCGCCGTCCGGCTTGCGTACGGCGACCGCCCAGTTGCGCGGACCGCGCATCATCACGCCCTCGAGGACGGCTTGTCCTCCGATGGCCGATGCCATGAGCTAGGACGACGCGCGCGCGGCGCGCTCGGCCTTCTCGAGCCGCCGCTGGAAGCGCTCCACCCGGCCGCCCGTATCGACGAGCTTCTGCTTGCCGGTGTAGAACGGGTGGCAGTTCGAGCAGATCTCGACGTGCAGCTCGGACTTGGTCGAGCGCGTCGTGAACGTGTTCCCGCAGCTGCAGTGCACAGTGGCGAGGACGTACTCGGGGTGAATGTCGGTCTTCATTGCCGGGCCAGGATAGCAGCGGCCGTTTCCCTGGCGACGTTGCCGCCCGAGACCAGGAGCACCGGTCGCTCGGCCTCGATCTTGCCCGAAAGCCACGCCGCGGACGCCGCCGCACCGGCAGGCTCACAGGCGAGCTTGGCGCGCGCGTAGAGAAAACGAAAGGCCTCTTCGATCTCCGCCTCGGTGACAAGAACACGCTCCAGATCCTTGGTGATCTCCAACGGCAGCCGTCCGGCAAACGGCGCATTGAGCCCGTCGGCGATCGACGTCGGCGTGACCTGCGTCGGCTCGCCCCGCTCGAGACCGGCATGCAGCGCAATGCTCGTTTCCGGCTCGACGGCGATCACTCGCACGTTCGCGCCCACGGCGGTCTGAATGCCCGAGATCAGCCCGCCGCCGCCAACGGGGACGACGATCGCATCCACATCCGGCGCGTCCTCCTCGATCTCGAGGCCGACCGTCCCGGCCCCCGCGAGCACGAGCGGGTCGTCGAACGGGTGGACGAGCGTTCGACCGGTTCGCTCGATCAGCTCGTCGAGCCGAGCGAACGCGTCGCCGGGACCGGTTGCCTCGAGGTCGACCGACGCGCCGTAGCCCCGCGTCGCGGTGATCTTCTGCTCGGACGCGCCCTGCCACATCACAACCAGCGCGTCGATCCCTTCGGTCGCGGCTGCGTAGGCAGTCGCCTGCGCGTGATTGCCGGCACTGATCGCAATCACCCCACGACCCTTCTCCTCGGCCGTGAGGCTGCTGATCTTGTTCAACGCGCCGCGGGCCTTGAACGAACCGGTGCGCTGGAACAGCTCGCACTTGAGCCGGGCATTCAGCGTGCGACTGGACAGCAGCGGCGTGCGCGGCAGCCGGTCGCCGATGGTCGCGCGCGCGCGCTCGACGTCGTCACGAGTCGGGATCACGAACCGAACCGTAATCGGACGGGCGGCGAATCAGCGCCGTCAACCAGCTAATCGGGGGTTCACCGTTGAAGAATCTGAAGACCTCACTCGCACTGCTCTCGCTCCTGGCGCTCGCAGTGGCGGCCGTCGCATCGGGCGCACTGACCCGTCCGGCCGGGACGGGCCACGGCTCGATGGCCGGGATGAAGATGCCGATGTCGCACTCGTCTGGCGCGGCATCCTCGAAGGCGGTTCAGCTGCGCATCACGCTGAACGAGCTCCTCGGGGAGCACGCGATCCTCGCGGTTCAGGCGACTCAGCGCGGCCTCGTCGGGGGCAAGGACTTCCCGGCCCTCGCCAAGGCACTCGACAACAACTCCGTCGCCATCTCGCAGGCGATCGCGTCGGTCTACGGGGCGGCAGCCGGCAAGCAGTTCCTGAACGGAAAGAACCTGTGGCGCGCCCACATCAACGACTTCGTCGCCTACACGGTCGCAACCGCGAAGCACGACAAGGCCGGCCAGACGAAGGCCGTCAACGATCTGATGACCTACATCCAGACCCAGGCCGCCTTCTTCGCCAAGGCGACCGGGCTGCCGAAGCAAGCGCTCGTCAACGACCTGACCGCGCACGTTCTGCAGCTCAAGGGTCAGCTGGACGCGTATGCGGCCGGAAACTACGCCCAGGCGTACACGCTGACCAATGCCGCGTACGAGCACATGGGCATGACCGCCGACCTGCTGGCCGGGGCGATCGCCAAGCAGAAGGGCCTCGGATCGATCTCCAGCCCGAAGGCGAATCTGGAAGTCACCCTCGACCGGCTTCTCGGCGAGCATGCACTCCTCGCCACGTGGGCGACCCAGGCCGGCGTGATCGGCGGGAAGAACTTCCCTGCGCTGGCGAAGGCGCTCGACAACAACTCCGTCGCGATCTCGAAGGCGATCGGATCCCTCTACGGCGCGGCGGCGGCACAGACGTTCCTGAACGGCAAGAACCTGTGGCGCGCCCACATCAACGACTTCGTCGCCTACACGGTCGCAACCGCGAAGCACGACAAGGCCGGCCAGACGAAGGCCGTCAACGACCTGATGACCTACATCCAGACTCAGGCCGCCTTCTTCGCCAAGGCGATCGGGCTGCCGAAGCAGGTGCTGGTCAACGATCTGACCGCGCACGTCCTCCAGCTCAAGGGTGCGCTCGACGAGTACAGCGCCGGGGAATACCCGCAGGCGTTCTCGCTCGTGCACGGCGCGTACCAGCACATGTTCATGACGGGCTCCGCCCTCGCCGGAGGGATCGCGGCGCAGAAGGGACTGAAATAAGGGTCAGGCCGAGGCGGTGCGCTGGCGCACGGCCTCGAAGAGGAGCACAGCGGCGGCGGTGCTCGCATTCAGCGAGTCCGCCGCCGTTCCTCTCATCGGGATGGCGACCTCCGAGTCGGCGAGCGCGCGCCAGGCGTCGTCCAGGCCCGCGTCCTCCGCGCCGATGAGGAAGGCGGTCGGGCCGGTGTAGTCGTCAGCCGTGTGCGCCCGTGTCGCCCGGACGACGGCGGCCACCTTCCTCAACGGCAGTGCTTCCACCTCGGCATGGGTCGCCTCGACGATGGGCAGGGTGAACACGGCGCCCGTCGACGCGCGGATCGAGTTGGGGTTCCACGGATCGAAGTTCGGGCCGGCCACGAGCAGCGCGTCGACGCCGGCCGCGTCGGCGGTGCGCGCCATCGCGCCGAGGTTGCCGGGCTTCTCGATGTTGACGGCGACGAGCACGAGGGTGGCGTCGGGTGAGAGCTCGCGCTTGGGCTCCTCGAAGACGCCGAGCAGACCCTCGGGCTCGGCCCGATACGCCATCTTGGCGAGCACGTTCGCACTCACCTCCTCCGCCCCGGACCGCGTCCACTCGGGCAGCAACTCGGGCGCGACGTAGATCGCGCGCGGCACGAGCCCGGCCGCGAGCGCGCGCTCGACCTCCCGCGTCCCTTCGGCGATGAACAGCCGGTCCCGCCGCCGCTCCCGCGACTTCCGCAACCGGAGGACGTCCTTGACCCGAGGATTGTCAGCGGAGGTGATCACTCCCTGCCGAATCTAGCCACGTCTGGCGGCTGCCACCGTCCTGGAAGTGCGACAACGGTGTGCCGAAGGTGAAACGGACACAGACGCGTGACAACCCGCTCCTTAGCCTGGTCGTCATGTCGACTCCCTTGCGCGACGAGAGTCCCGGCTATCACCACGTGGTCACCCGCGGCAACAACAAACGAACGATCTTCAAAGCAGACAGCGATCGCAGGTTCTTCTGCCTGACCCTCGACCGGGTCGCGCTGAAGTACGGCTGGACAGTCCTCGCGTACGCCCTGATGGACAATCACTACCACCTCATCATCAGCGTCGGCGAGCGCGGCCTGTCGGCAGGAATGTGCGAGCTCAACACCGCCTACGCAGTGTGGTTCAACCAGGAGCACGGTCGCGTCAACCACCTGTTCGGCAAGCGATTTTGGAACCGCCGTCATCGCACCGAGGCGTCGCTGCTCAACGGCATTCGCTACGTCATCCAGAACCCGCGACGCGCCGGCGAACCGGGACCCCTCGAAGCGCACATCTGGACGAGTTACGCAGCGACGATCGGCCTCGCGTTTGCGTCGATCAGGCTCGCTCGAGACGAGGTGCTGGCGCTCTTCGGCCAGACGCCCGAGGCCGCTATCCGGCGTTTCACGGAGGTGTGCCAGGAACCTGTCCCGCGCGAACACGTCCGGTGGCAGCCACCGTGACGAGACGCGCGCCGGAGGGTCACGTCAGCGTGTACTCGGGGCCGCTGCCGCCTTCCGGGGGTGTGAGGCGGCCGCCCTTGGCCGTGATGGCGCCGCACTGGACGCAGTTGGACGGGGCGATCTTCACCTCGACCGTGCCGTCGCCGTCGGCCTCGCCGACCTCGTACACGTGCGCCGGGCACATCCGTGCCCACAGCCCGGCCACTTCGCGCGGCACCCGGGTCTGCACACGAATGTGATTCGGCTGGTCGTCGCGTGTCCGGTTGCCGGACGCGAAGACGCTCGACAACTTGTCGAACGTCAACACACCGTCGGCGACCGGATACGACTCGGCGCGATCGGTGACGATCAGCGTCTGCTCCGCGTCCCGCTCCGTCGGCTTGTCGCCCGAGGGGAACCTGCCCTTTGTCGCCGTCATCGCACTCGCGAGCGCTCCGCCGACGTAGAACCCGCGGCCGAACGCCTGCCGCATGTTCCGAACCTCCTTGAGATCGTTCCAGATGAACGACCCGCGAATGGAGTCGTCGTACGACGCAAGCGCCTCCCGCGCGGAGGCGCCACGCTCGAGCGTGCGCCACGCAGCCTCCGCGGCGAGCCTGCCCGACTCGATCGCGTAGTGAATGCCCTTCAGCGCCGGCACATTGACGAGCCCGACGCCGTCGCCGCACATCAGCAGCCCCGGCGCGTGCAGTTTCTTCGGCAGTGCGACGAACCCGCCTTCGGGAATCGTCTTCGCGCCCCATTGCAGCCGCTCGCCGCCCGCAAGGATCTTCTGCACACGGGGATGCGTCTTCAGCTCCTGCAGCAAGTCGTGCACCGACAGCTCCGCGTCCCGATAGTCGAGACCGACGACCATGCCGATCGTGACCATGTCGTCGCCCATCGGATAGATGAACGAGCCGCCGAACTCGCGGAACTTGCGCCCACCCCGAAGCGGCCACCCCATCGTGTGCACGACTTCGCGCAGCGGCTTCGCGACCTTCCATACCTCCTTGACCCCGAGCGCCCACACCTGCGGGTTGTCGCTGCGCAGGTTGAAGTGATCGAGCGCCGCGCTGGTGAGATGCCCCTGAGTGCCCTCGGCGAGAATCGTCACGCGTGCCGCAATGTCCGAGCCGGGCTCGAAGTTCCCGAGCTCCTCTCCCCCTCGTCCGCGTCCTCGATCACCCGTGCGCACGCCCACGACGCGTCCGCCGTCGACGAGCAGCCGGCCGGCCGCTGTCTCGGGGAGGATCGTCACGCCGAGTGCCTCGGCCTCGTCGCCGAGCCACTTGCCGAGCTGCGAAAGAGACGCCACGTAGTTGCGGTGATTGACCATCGTCGGCGGAGTGGGAATGCGCAGCGCCCGTTTCTTCGTGAGGAACAGCACCGACTCGCCGTGCACCTCGCCGTAGAACGGCAGCTCGTCGGTGCGCTTGCGCCCCTTGAACAGCCGCTGCAGCCCGCGCGGGTTGATCACCGCGCCCGAGAGCAAGTGAGAGCCCGGAGCCTTCCCTTTCTCGAGCACCGCGACGGGCACCTCGCCCAGCCGCTCCGCCAGCTCGGGCTGCTCCTCGACCAGCTGCCCCAGCCGGATGGCGGCCGCAAGGCCGGCCGGGCCTGCGCCGACGATCAGAAAGCCGACGTCGATTCGCTCGTCGACCGGATCGGTCGGCGAGACGAGCGCCTCCGAGGAAGACCACGGCGGCGGGAACTCAGCTGGGCTGACGCTCACGATGTGCGAGCGCGGACGAGCTCGACCAGCTTCGGCACGATCTCGTGCAGGTCGCCGACGACGCCGAGGTCCGAGAACTCGAAGATCGGCGCGTTCGCATCCTTGTTGATCGCGACGATCACGTTCGAGCCCTGCATCCCGACCTTGTGCTGAATCGCGCCCGAGATGCCGAGCGCGACATAGAGCTTCGGCGAGACCGTCTTCCCCGTCTGGCCGACCTGCGCCGAGTACGGGTACCAACCGGCGTCGACGACCGCGCGCGTCGCGGCCACCGCACCCCCGAGGGCCTGGGCGAGCTCCTCTGCAAGCGCAAACTTCTCGGGCTCGCCCAGTCCGCGCCCGCCCGCCACGATCACGTCCGCCTCCTCGATCGACGGCCCCTGCTGCTCCGCGTGCGCCTGCTCGAGCATCTCGGCTTGCAGCGAGAAGTCCTCGAGCTCGACCGCAGCGTCCTTGACCTCCGCCGTGCCGCCGGTCTCATTCGCATCGAACGTGCCGGAACGGAAGATCGCCAGCTTCACGTCGCTCGACCAGCCGACGTCGACGACAACGGAGTCCGCAAGCGCAGGCCTCTTGCCGACGTTGTCAGCGGTCAGGTCGACGAGGTCCCAGTTCAGCCCGGCATCGAGACGTGCGGCAAGCCCGGCAGCCACGTCGGCGGCGAGCACCGACTGGGCGAACAGGATCCTGTCGAATCCTCCATCGCGCACCAGCCTGGCGAGCACGTCCACCCGCGTCTGCGGCAACGGCGCGCTCAGGCGCTCGTCGTCCGCGACGAATACCGTGGCGGCGCCGAACGTCCCTGCCGACTCGGCAAGGTCTCGCACTCCCGAGCCGATCAGCACACCTGCGACCGCGCCGTCCAGTTGCACCGCCTTCGCGAGCACGCCGAGCGCCCCATTCTGGATCGCCCCGTCGTGATGCTCGAGGAAGACAAGCGTCCCGGCCATCAGATGAGCCTCTTCTCCGCGAGGAACTCGACGATCTGCGCGGCAGCGCTGCCGTCGTCCTGGATCTTGCGCGCCTCTCCGCGCGCGGGCGGGGGCGCCAGCGCGATGACCGTTGTCGCGGCGGCGACTGCGCCACCCACGTCGGCGGCCGATAGCGTCGTCTGCGGCTTCTTCTTCGCGCCCATGATCCCCTTCAGTGATGGATAGCGCGGCGTGTTGATCGCATCCGAGACGGCGATCACCGCGGGCAGCGGCGCGCGGATCGTGTCGTACCCGAACTCGGTCTGGCGCTTGCCGATGACCGACGCGCTGTCCCTCGTCAGTTCGCTCACCTGGGAGATGACCGGTCTTCGCAAACGCTCCGCGACGGCAGACCAGAGACAGGCACCTCCGCCGTCGGCCGACTGCTGCCCGAACAGGATCAGGTCTGCGCTCTCCTGCTCGATCGCGCCGGCGAGCGCGCGTGCAGTTCCCAGCAGATCGGCGCCTTCCAGCCCAGCATCCGTGATCAGCACAGCGCGATCGGCGCCCATGGCAAGGGCTTTGCGGAGCGCATCCATCGCCTTCTCCGGGCCCATCGAGATGACGACGACCTCGCCGTCGCCCTCCGCTTCCTTCAGACGCAGCGCTTCCTCGACCGCGTACGTGTCGAAGTCGGAGATCGCGAGCTCGACCGACCGGTCGATTCGGTTCGTGGACGGGTCGATGCGCCGGCCGGCAGCGGCATCCGGTACTGCTTTCACGCAGACGGCGATCTTCATGCGCGCCCGACTCTAGCTGGACGAAACGGGAACATGACCTTGCAGGAAGTCGACGATCTCACTCGTCGGCGCGCCGGGCGTGAAAACCTCGGCGACCCCCTGCTTCTTCAACTCGGTCACGTCGTCCTGAGGGATCGTGCCACCGACGAGGACGAGGAGATCCTCGGCGCCCTGGCCGCGCAGCAGCTCGAGGATGCGCGGCACGAGCGTCATGTGCGCGCCGGAGAGAATCGAGATCCCGACGGCGTCGGCGTCTTCCTGGATCGCCGTCTCGACGATCTGCTCCGGCGTCTGATGCAGGCCGGTGTAGATCACCTCCATCCCGGCGTCGCGCAGCGCGCGCGCGATGATCTTGGCGCCGCGGTCGTGCCCGTCGAGCCCGGGCTTCGCGATCACGACTCTGATCTTCCCCGCCACGCCCGCAGTATAGGAACGCTCAGAACACCGGCGTTTCGCGCCAGGTCCCCCAGACCTCGCGCAGGGCATCGCACATCTCGCCCATCGTGACGTATGCCCGGGAAGCCTCGACGATCGGGCCCATCAGGTTCCGCCGCTCGTGCACCGCGTCCTCCTTCAGCCGCGTCGAGGGCGACCTCGACCGCGGTGGTGTCGCGCCGGTCACGGAGGGCTCGGACCCGCTCGATCTGTTGCGGTTCCAGCGCCGGGTCGATCTTCAATATCTCAAGCTCAGGTTCACCTTCAAGCTTGTACCGGTTGACGCCGACCACGACCCGCTGCTCGGCCTCGACCTCGGCCTGGTAGGTGAACGAGGCCTCGGCCAGCTCCCGCTGGAAGAAGTTCTCCTTGATCGCGGCCACCACCCCGCCGAGCTGCTCGATCCGGTCGAAGTAGTCGTAGGCCTGGCGCTCCAGCTCGTTGGTGAGGTGCTCGAGGTAGTAGGAGCCGCCGAGCGGGTCGATCGTGTTCACCACGCCGGTCTCGTGGGCGATCACCTGCTGGGTGCGCAGGGCGATCCGCACCGCGTCCTCGGTCGGTAGCGCGAGCGCCTCGTCGAAGCTGTTCGTGTGCAGCGACTGCGTGCCGCCGAGCACCGCCGCCAACGCCTCGATCGCCGTCCGGACGATGTTCACCTCCGGCTGCTGCGCCGTCAGCGACACGCCGGCTGTCTGCGTATGGAAGCGCATCAACCACGACTTCGGGTCCTTCGCGCCGTATTTGTCGCGCATCACGGTCGCCCAGATCCGCCTCGCCGCCCGGTACTTCGCGATCTCCTCGAAGAAGTCCAGATGCGCGTTGAAGAAGAACGACAACCGCGGCGCGAACTCGTCGACAGCCAACCCCCGCTCCAACGCCCACTCCACATACGTGAACCCGTCTGCGAGCGTGAACGCCAGCTCCTGCGCCGCCGTCGACCCGGCCTCACGGATGTGGTACCCGGAGATCGAGACCGGATGCCACAACGGCATCTCCCGGCTGCAGAACTCGATCATGTCCGTCACCAACCGCATCGACGGCTCCGGCGGGAAGATGTACTCCTTCTGCGCGATGTACTCCTTCAAGATGTCGGTCTGGATCGTCCCGCGCAAACGATCGCGCGCCACGCCCTGCTCCTCCCCCACGCACACATAGAAGGCGAGCAGCATCGCCGCCGGCGAGTTGATCGTCATCGACGTCGACACCTCACCCAGGGGGATCCCCGCGAACAACGTCTCCATGTCGGCGAGCGAGTCGATCGCCACCCCCTCCCGACCGACCTCGCCCTCCGAACGCGGATGGTCCGAGTCGTAGCCCATCAACGTCGGCATATCGAACGCCGTCGACAGCCCCGTCTGCCCATGCTCGAGCAGATACCGAAACCGCTGCATTCGTCTCCGCCGCCGTCCCGAACCCCGCAAACTGCCGCATCGTCCACAACCGGCCCCGGTACATCGACGGATAGACACCACGCGTGAACGGAAACTCGCCCGGCGACCCCAGATCCCGCCCCGGATCGACCGACACCGAATCTGCCGTGTACAACGGCTCGTTCTCGACACCCGAGATCGTCGAATGGAGCGGTGCCACGGCCTCCTTCGGGTCCCTGGTGCTCAGCGTTCGCCCCCGGGCAGCCACAGCACTTCGGTCCCGTCGGCGTTCGCCGCGCGGGCGAGGATGAAGAGCAGGTCGCTCAGCCGGTTCAGATACGCGACGGCGAGGGGATTCACTGGTCGGGACCGCGCCGCCTGGAGGACCTCGCGCTCGGCACGGCGGCAGATTGCACGAGCGACGTGCAGGCGCGCCGCGCTTTCCGATCCGCCGGGGAGGACGAAGCTCTTCAACTCGGCCAGGCCGGCGTTCGCGTCGTCGCAGTCGGCCTCCAGCCGGTCGATTGCAGCCTGAGTGATCCGGAGCTTCCCGTCGCCGTCGGCGAAAGGGACGGACAGGTCGGCACCGACGTCGAAGAGCTCGTTCTGGATACGTGACAGCCGCCCGTCGCGAGCCTCCACCTGAGCCCAACCGAGGACGGAGTTGAGCTCGTCGACTGCGCCATAGGCCTGAACGAGCGGGTCGAGCTTCGACACGCGGGAGAGATCACCGAGTGATGTCTCGCCCGCGTCGCCCGCGCGCGTGTAGATCCGCGTCAGGCGGACCGGCTCGTCAGGACGCCGCGGCATTCGCCCGCTGCTCGAGGATCTCGCGTGCGATCACGAGCCGCTGGATCTCGCTCGTGCCTTCGTAGATCTCGGTGATCTTGGCGTCGCGGTAGTAACGCTCAACCGGGAACTCCTTCGTGTAGCCGTACCCGCCGAGGACCTGGATCGCCTCGGCGGTCTGGCGTCGCGCCATCTCCGAGGCGAAGAGCTTCGCCTTCGCTCCGGCTCCCGTATGCCGCCGGCCCTGTGCCTTGAGCCAGGCCGCGCGCAACGTGAGCAGTCTCGCAGCGTCGATTTCCATCGACATGTTCGCAAGCTTGTGCTGGATCGCCTGGAACTCCGCGATCGGATGCCCGAACGCCACGCGCTCCTTCGCGTAACGGCGTGCCACGTCATACGCGGCTTGCGCGATCCCGACGGCCTGCGCCGCAATCCCGATCCGACCGCCGTCGAGCGTCGCCATGGCGATACGAAACCCATGATTGAGCTCGCCGATCAACCGATCCGCCTCCAGATGCGTATCGATGGCGATGTCGTTCGTCACCGACGAGTTCAACCCGAGCTTCTCCTCAGTGCGTGTGATCGTGATCTGGTCCGTATCGACGATGAACGCCGACACCCCGCGGGCGCTCCTCGTCTCCGCATCCGTGCGCGCGAACAGCAACACAGTGCCGCCGAACGCAGCGTTCGTGATCCATTGCTTCGCGCCGCTGACGCGCCACCCGTCACCGTCTGAATCTGCGCGAGTCACGAGCGCCCCGGCGTCGGAGCCCGAACCAGACTCGGTGAGCGCGAAGCACCCGACGCGCTCCCCGCGAGCAAGCGAGGGCACGAACCGCGCACGCTGCTCATCGGTGCCGAACTGGAGCAGCGGCAGCGTGCACGCCGACGTGTGGACCGCGACGGTGACACCGACACCGGCATCGGCCCGCGACAGCTCCTCGAGCACCAGGATGTACGAGACGAAGTCGGCCCCGGCACCTCCGTACTCCTCCGGCACACACACGCCCATGAGCCCCAGGTCGCCGAGCTTCCCGAGCAGCTCGCGCGGAAAGCCGTGGTCCCGGTCCCACTTCGCCGCGTGCGGTTCGATCTCGGCGTCCGCGAACTCGCGCGCCAGCGACTGGATCTCCTTCTGCTCCGGAGTCAGCTCGAAGTCCACGGCGGGCAGACTATCCGGATGAGGCTCGCAGCGATCGCGATCGCCGTGCTCGCCCTGACCGCGTGCGGCGGCCACAAGACGACCTCTCCGGGCGAGGTCGTACGCGCCTGGAGCGCGGCGCTCGACCGGAACGACAGCGAGGCTGCGGGACGGCTGTTCGCCGACGGCGCACGCGTGATCCAGGGCGATGTTCAAACGCTCGCGACCCACTCCGACGCCGTGCAGTGGAACGCGAGCCTGCCGTGTGGCGGGACGATCACACTGCTCGAGCCGCGCAGCAACGGCGAGGTGCTGGCGGTGTTCACCCTCACCGACCGGCCGCAGCATCTCTGCGACGGGCCGGGCGACCGGGCCGCCGCGTTGTTCCAGGTCAAGAACGGGAAGATCGTCCTCTGGCACGAGGTCGATGTGCCGGCGTTCCCCCCGGCGGGGACGCTCGCCTAGATCGTGACCTCGGACTTGAGCTCGGGCTCGAGCTTGTAGCCGACGCCGAAGCGCGTCTGGATGAACGAGTGCTGGGAGGCGGTCCGGTCGATCTTCTGCCGCAGCCGCCGCACGAACACGTCGACCGTCCGGTCGCGGTGCGTCTCACGGCGGCCCCAGACCTTCTGGAGCAGCTCGTCGCGCGTGACGACGCGACCTCGGTCGAGGGCGAGCGTGTAGAGCAGCTTGAACTCGGTCGGCGTCAGATCGGCGCTTCTGCCGTCGACGAAGGCCTGCACCTCTCTGGGGTCGATCCGCAGTTCCTCGATCTCGATCGCCTCGCCGCGCCGCTCTTCCTGCGGCCGAACCCCGCGCCGTGCGGCGGCGCCGACGCGGGCGACGAGCTCGCGCATCGAGAACGGCTTCACGAGGTAGTCGTCCGCGCCGATCTCCAGCGCGTGCACGCGATCGTGCTCGGTCCCGCGCGCAGAGACGACGACGATCGGCGTCCCGATCCCCTCGGCGCGCGCGGTCTCGATCAGTTTCCAGCCGTCGAGCTCGGGCAGCATCAGATCGAGCACGCAGACGTCGGGGTTCTCGAACCGAAGCCGCGCGAGCCCCAGCTCGCCCCGGCCGACCACGATCGGGTCGAATCCGGCCGCCGTCAGATGCTTGGCCATTCCGTCCGCGATCACGTTGTCATCTTCGACGATCAGGATCTTGGCCACGGCCCGTACGATAGTTGGGGGGTGGGTTTTGTCCGGGTTTCGGAATGGTGACGATCTGGTGTATGACCGCAGCTTCGATGAGCTCCGCACCGGCTTCACGGCTGCGGTCTCGCACGAGCTGAGGACGCCGCTGGCCCGGATCCTCGCGCTCCTCGATTCGGCCGATCTCCCGGGCGCCGACGTCACCGAGCTGATCGAGCAGGCGAAGGCCGAGGTGGAGAACGCGGGTGTCCTGATCGACGAGATCCTGTTTCTCTCGGAGCTCGAGAGCGGGAAGGAAGTCGTGTCGCTCGGGCACACTGCCGCCGTGCCTGTGCTGCAGGACGTGGTGGACGGGCTCGCGGGAGCGGCCGAGCGGGCCGGGGTCGATCTGACCGTCGAGGGCGATCCGCAGGTGGATGTGCCGCTGCGGCCGCGGATGCTTCGCGTGGTCGCGGAGAACCTCACCGAGAATGCGATCCGGTACGCAGGCCCCGGGTCGCAGTTCACGATCTCGGTGCAGCGGGCAGGCGCGTTCGCCGTCGTGACCGCGGCCGACGACGGTGTCGGCGTGGAGGCTGCGAACCTGAACCGGCTGTTCGAGCGCTTCTACCGGGCCGACGCGGCGCGCACGTCGCGCGGCACCGGACTGGGCCTCGCGATCGTCAAGCACGTCGTCGCGGCCGCAGGCGGCGACATCGAGGCCGACAGCGGGCCCGGCCGCGGGCTGCGCATCCGCTGCACGTTCCCGGCGTAAGAAGGCCGGGCTTCGCAGCGCAGCGGGTGGCCTCTAATTGAGTCGAGGCGCCTGGGGCGCCTCGACTCAATTCGCAGAGCGACGGTAGATCTAGGTATGGATTGTCTTGAGGAGCTTCTCAGAGAGCACCAACACCGGCTTCGGAATCGGCACGTAGCGGAGCTTGACCCCGAGCGGCTGACCCTTGGTCAGCGCCCAGAAGACGAACTGCTTGAGCGAAGCGGCATTGGACGTCTTCTGCGGAACGATCACGTAGGTGTAGGTCGAGATGGGGTACGCGGTCGGCGCCGACTTCGGCGGGTTGACGATGTGCACCTCGCCTGTCGTCCCGACGTTCTTGAACGCCGCGGAAGCCGCAGAGATCGACTTGATGCCGGGGGTCGTGTACTTGCCGCCAGCGTTCTTGACCGCCATCACCTGGATGTGGTTTGTCACCGCATAAGCAATGTCGGCGTAGCCGATGGCTCCGTCCGTGCTCTTGACAACGCCGGCGACGCCGGAGGAGCCCTTGCCACCGACACCGGTTGGGAAGGGCGGCTGCGTCGAGACGCCAACCTTCGACTTGAACGCCGGGCTCACGGAGGACAGATAGTCCGTGAAGTTGTACGACGTGCCGGAGCCGTCGGAGCGATAGACCGGCGTGATCTTCTGGCTCGGGAGTGAGATGCCCGGGTTGAGGGCCTTGATCGCCGGGTCGTCCCAACTCGTGATCTGTCCGAGATAGATCCTCGCCAGCACCGGGCCCGTGATGTGCAACGGCGCGTGCGCGTTCGTCTTCAGGTTCACCATCACCGAGGTCCCGCCCAGCGCCCACGGAATCTCGACACACCCCTTGCAGTTGGTGAGCTGATCGGGCGTCAGAGGCGCGTCGGAAGCGCCGAAGTCGACGGTGCGGTTGGTGATCGCCTGGATCCCACCGCCGGAGCCGATCGGCTGATACACGATGTTGGTGCCATTCACAGACGGGTAAGCCGCCTGCCACTGTGACACGAGCGGCTGGACGAACGTGCTGCCCGCGCCGACGAGTTGGCCGCCGGTGTGGGTGCTCCTGCTCGCAGTGGCGCTTGCCGCCAGACAGCCGCCAATCAGCGCTGCCGCGACCAGCATCGGCAGGGTGCGCCTTGTGACACTGAAACTCATTTTTGACTTTCTCCCTTCACGGTTTCAAAGGCCGGGGGGCTTTGCGCGCAAGTGTCGCCCGGCTCGTTGCCGAAATGGGCGGACCCACCGTGACGGTTTGGCGGCAATCTGGTGAACGGCTACTAACGCGCCCGCAGCTTCCGCTCGCGCCGCGAGAGGATGTAGCGCGCAGTGAGGCTGAGGACGAGCACGAAGATCATCAGGACGAACGCAGCCGCCCATGCTTGGTTGTTCAGGTTCTGGTCCGGCGACTCGGAGTCAAAAAGGATGAGCAGCGGGACCGCAGCCATCGCGTGACTGGGATCCGTCACGACCTGGTTCGGCAGGAAGATCGACGTCGTGAACAGGAGTGGCGCTGTCTCGCCGGCAGCCCTGGCGATCGCGAGCGTCGCTCCAGTCATGATCGAGCCGATCGCCGACGGCATCACGACGAAGAGCACGGTGCGCCACTTGCTGACTCCGAGCGCATAGCTGCCGTAGCGGAGTGCGTCGGGCACGAGCCCGAGCACCTCGATCGTCGATCGTCCAACCACGGGCAGCATGACGATGGCGAGGGCCACGGAGCCTTTCCAGGCGGCGTATCCCGACCCGACGACCAGCAGTGCGTAGGCGAAGATGCCGACGACGATCGAGGGTACGCCGTTCAACACGTCGAGCGCGAGCCTGATCAGGCGCGATACGCGACTCCCCCCGAACTCGGCGACATACACCGCGACGAGGATGCCGACGGGCAGTGCGATCGCCGTGGCGATCGCGACCATGATTGCCGTTCCTACGAGACCGTTGGCGATACCGCCCCCGGTCTCGCCGAACGTCACCTGGCTCTTGGTGAAGAAGTCGAGGTTCAGCGCCTTGACTCCGCGCACAAACACGGAAATGACGACGAGGGCCAGCACACCGATCGCAAGGAATGCGGCGAGGACAGCCACGCCCTCCGCGACCTTATTGGCGAGCCGGCGCCGACGGGACCGACCGGTCCCCTTCAGCGAGATCGTGGGGGTGACACTGCCCGCTTCCAAAATCACACCCTCTGCGCGATGTCGTAGCGCCGCACGATCATGAGCGCAAGGAAGTTCACGATCAGGGAGATCACGAGAAGGATCGCACCCAGATAGAACAGCGATGAGACCTGGAGATTGGATGCCGCGGCCTGGTACTGCGCGGCGATGCGGCTCGCGAGCGTGTCGCCCGTGTCGAACAGGTTGGCCGTGAGGTGTGCGGTCGTCCCGATCACCTGCGTGACTGCTATCGCCTCGCCGACCGCACGTCCGCCGCCGAGAAGCACTGCGGAGATGAGACCGCCGCGCGTATACGGCAGCATGACGCCCCGCACCATCTCCCAACGCGTCAGCCCGAGGCCGAGAGCACCTTCCTTGATGTCCGCCGGCACCTGCAGGAAAAGGTCGCGACTGATGGAGGCCGTGATCGGAACGATCATGATCGTCAGCACAAGAACGGCGGTGAACATCGTGCTGCCGGAGATCGGCTTTGTGGCGAAAAACGGCGTCCACCCGAACGCGTCGTTCAGCCACGGCCCGAACTGATTGTGCACCACGGGACCGAGAATGATGATGCCCCACAGCCCGAGCACGACGCTGGGGATGGCCGCGAGCATCTCGACGAGCGAGCCAACGACGCCGCGCACGCCACCGGGCGCGAGTTCGCTCAGATACAGGCCGATTGCGATCGCCACAGGCGCGGCGATCAAGACGGCCAGACCGGTGATATAGAGCGTGGCAACCAGGAAATCGAGCGCGCCGAACTGGTTGGTGACGGCGTTCCAGGTCTGGTTCCAGAGGAAGCTGATCCCGAAGGCCGAGAACGCCTCTCGTGACTGCCGGATCACCTCGTAGACGATCAAGGCGATCAGCGCAACGACACCGACCGCGGCCAGCCCCGAGATCCAGAGCAGTGAGAAATCCCCGAGGCGATCGACCAGCGAGCGCCGCGACTTGAGTGTGTCCTTCGGCGGGTGGGCGGCTGGGACGTCCATGGCTCCGGGCCGAAGCCTTCCAGGTTTCCGGGCACGCCAACTGCCGTTCACCGCCCCGACACAACATGTTCACACCTTCGAGACCCGGCTGTTCCAGAGGCTCCGCATACACTCGTTTCATGCTGCCGTCGGCGTCGAGCAACACGTCGCTGCACCTCTCCGCGGCCGTCAAGGGCAGCGAGAACTTTGCCGCTGCGCGCGAGGCCGTGTTTGGCGTACACGACCTGAGCGTCTCGTATGGGTCGTCGTTGGCCCTCGCCGGCGTCAACCTGGAGATCTACAAGAACGTGATCACCGCGCTGATCGGTCCCTCCGGTTGCGGCAAGAGCACGTTCATCCGCTGCCTGAACCGGATGAACGACCTCGTCCCGGGCATCAAGGTCGAGGGGCAAACTCTCTACCACGGAGTTGACCTGTACGGGCGTGACGTGGATCCGGTCGAGGTGCGGCGCCGCATCGGCATGGTGTTCCAGCGGCCGAACCCGTTTCCGAAGTCGATCTACGACAACGTTGCCTTCGCTCCCAAGAAGCTCGGTCTGGCGGGAGACGTGGACGAGCGTGTGGAGCGGGCCCTACGTGGGGCGGCGCTCTGGGACGAGGTCAAGGACCGCCTCAAGAAGTCGGCGCTCGGCCTCTCGGGCGGTCAGCAGCAGCGCCTCTGTATCGCCCGTGCGATCGCTGTGGAGCCGGATGTGATCCTCCTGGACGAGCCTGCCTCGGCGCTCGACCCGATCTCGACGTCGGCGATCGAGGACCTCATGCACGAGTTGAAGGACGACTACACGCTCGTCATCGTCACCCACAACATGCAGCAGGCGGCGCGCGTCGCCGAGATGACCGCCTTCTTCAGCCTCGACGTGAAGGACGACGGTTCGCGGCACGGGATTCTCGTGGAGTACGACGCGACCGAGAAGATCTTCACCCAGCCGTCCGACGAACGGACCGAGGGGTACGTGACGGGCCGGTTCGGCTAACAGTGCGCGTCTCGTTCACCGAAGAGCTGTCCCAACTCGAAGCCTCGCTGCAGGAGGAGGGCGATCTCGTCCTGCGCGCGCTCCGTTCGTCGCTGAACGCGCTGGCGCGGGGCGACGAGGAGCTCGCGGACGAGGTGATCAGCTTCGACGACGAGGTCGACCGCCGCTACATCGCGCTCGAGGAGGGCGTCCAGTCGCTCCTCGCGCGGCAAACCCCCGTTGCCGTCGACCTCCGGCTCGTGCTCGCGATCCTGCGTGTCAACCTCCATCTCGAGCGCATGGCGGACTACTGCGTCACCGTTGCCAAGCTGACCAAGCTGATGGGCGATCTCAACGTCTCGGACGAGCGGATCGCGCAGTCGATCGAGGACATGGGCCAGCGCGCCGAGCAGATGATCCGGGTCGCGCTCGACTCGTTCGCCTCCCGCGACCCGGACAAGGCGCTCACGCTGGTCGAGCTCGACGAGTTGATCGACCGCGCGAATCGCAATGCGACCGAAGACGTCCTCTCACTCGGCGACTCACCCGAGGAACGTGAGTACGGTCTGCGCATGCTGGTCGTGTCGCGGTGCGTCGAGCGGATCGGCGACCACGCCGTCGACATCGGCGAGCAGGTCGTCTATCTCGTGACCGGCGAGTTCCGCGAGTTCAGCGACGCCTCGCACCCGGCGTAGCCGCGATCGGTTCGCTCAGGCTGCGAGGAGCTCGCGAACGGTCAAGTCCCGTCCCGCGAGTATTTCCGGCTCGCGGTTGGTCTCCGTCAGCGAAATGTCCTTCTGACTAGCCTGTTTCGCGCGGCTTGCACCGTGCGAGCGCGCCCGCCAGTTCATCGGGCCTGATCGGCTTCGAAACGTAGTCGTCCATGCCGGCGGCGAAGCACTCGGCACGGTCGCTCTCCATGGCGTTTGCCGTCATCGCCACAATCCGCGGCCGGTCGACGCCGTACTCGGCGACGATGCGGCGGGTGGTCTCGAGCCCGTCGAGCTCAGGCATCTGCACGTCCATCAGTACGACGTCGTAGCGTTCGCTCGCAATCGCTTCCAATGCCTCGATGCCGTTTTCGACGAGGTCTGCCGTGTAGCCGAGCTTCTCGAGGAGGAGGGTCGCCAGCTTCTGGTTCACGGCATTGTCCTCGGCGACCAGGATGCGCAGCTCCGAGGTCGAGGCGGCCGCAGGCGACGAGTGATGATCGGCGGCGTCGTCAACGATCCTTGCCGCGCCGAACGCCTCGAGCAGCGCCTCGTAGAGCTGCGACGCCTTGATCGGCTTGGTCAGCTGCACCGCGAACTCGGATGCGGCCCGAGCCTGTTGCAGACCTGCGAGCGATGTCGCCAACACCAGTGGGAGCGAGTCCCGAAGCCGCCGAATCTCACCGGCGAGGGTCAGGCCGTCCATCTCCGGCATCTGCATGTCGAGGACAGCCACGTCGTACTCCTCCCCACGGCGTAAGCGCACCAGCGCCTCGGCCGGCGTCTCGAGCGCCTCGGGGTGCATCCCCCACGATGCGGTCTGCCGCGACAGGATCTCGCGATTCGTCGCGTTGTCGTCGACGATCAGTACGCGCTTGCCTTCGAGCTCCGGCTGGCCGATGCGCGCGTATGCGGGTCTCGTGGCCACCTCGACCCCTTCGGCGCGGATCGTCAGGTGGAACGTGGATCCGACACCCAGCTCGCTCTCCACCTCGATCCTTCCGCCCATCAGCTCGACGAGACGCTGCGAGATCGCCAGGCCGAGCCCGGTCCCGCCGTAGCGCCGAGTCGTCGAGGCGTCGACCTGGCTGAACGATTCGAAGAGCCGGTGCATCCGATCCTTCGGGATCCCGATACCAGTGTCTCGCACCGAGAGAAAGGCCCACCCCGGTCTGGCCAACCGAACGGTGATCACGATCTCGCCTGTCTCCGTGAACTTGACGGCATTCGAGAGCAGGTTCAGCAGCACCTGGCGAAGCCTCGTCGAGTCGCCGCTGACGAATGCCGGAACATCGTCGTCGATCAGGCAGGCGAGCTCGACGTCCTTGCCGACTGCGCGCGGTGCGACGATCTCGAGCGCACCCTCGACGCAATCCCGCAGATCGAACGGGTGCGACTCGAGCTCGAGTCTTCCAGCCTCGATTTTCGAATAGTCGAGGATGTCGTCGATGATGTGCAGCAGCGCGTCGCCGCTGGAGGAGATGACCTGAGCGAAGCCCCTCTGCTCGGGATCGAGGTCGGTGTCGAGCAGAAGGCCGGTCATCCCGATCACCGCATTCATGGGCGTTCGAATCTCGTGGCTCATGGTCGCGAGGAAGGCGCTCTTCGCGAGAGTCGCTTCCTCGGCCTTCTGCCGTGTGCGCTGCAACTCGGTGATGTCGTGGTAGATGACGTAGTAGCCGGTGTGCTCGCCGTCGATCGTGAGTGCCGCCATCAACATCTCGACGTCCACAAGGGACCCGTCTTTGCGCGAGCGTTGGGTGATCCGCTGCGCTCGTCCTGACGAGAGAGCCTCGCGAGCCACGGCGGCACCTTCGTCCGCCAGATCGGCACCCGCGAGCAGCAGTTCGGCAACCGTCCGGCCCAGCGCCTCGTCGGGTACGTAGCCGAACAGTTCCGTCGCGGTCGGATTCCACCCTGTGACCCGCTCGTCTCGATCAGTGACGACGATGGCCACCGGGCTGAGCTCGACGAGGGTTTCGAAGTACTGCTTCTGGCGACTGATCTCCGACGCAGCCTCGTGCTGCATCGTGATGTCGAGGATAAAACCCTGGACGTGTAGCGGCTGTCCGTCGTCACCGCGGACGACCCATTCGTCGTTCCGAACCCAGACGACCCTGCCATCGGAGGCGACGATCCGGAAATCCATGGTCAAACGCCCGTCGGCGCGTTCGAGCGCGGCGCGGCGGGCAGGCAGCACCTGCTCGAGATCCTCGGGGTGCAGAACCTCCGCGAGGAATGAATCCTCGAGCCACGCCTCCCGCGGATACCCGAAGATGTCAACGACCCGCGGGCTGATGTACGTGGGAGCTCCCATGGCCTCCGCCGGCGCCGTGTACACGGCCATCGGCAACTCCTCGACGAGACGCCGATACTCCTCCTCCGCGACCCCGAGCGCCTCGAGCGCAGCGGCGAGCTCAGCCTGCGCCTGTTTCTGCGCGGTGACGTCGATCATGCAGCCCTGGACGAACTGCGCCTTCCCTTCGTCGTCGCGCACGGTCCACGACTCGTCGTGAATCCAGATCGTTCGACCGTCGGCCGTGATCATCCGGTACTCGCTGACCCAGATGCTCTCGTCCTCGGTCAGAGGCAAGTCGTTCTCCGCGAGAATCCACTCGCGGTCGTCGGGGTGGAGAATGGTCGCGTAGAAGTCAGGATCGGACCAGCACTCGAGCGGGTACCCGAAGATGGCGACCGCCCGCTCGCTCATGTACTCCGAACTGTTCTGGTTGCCCTCCGGCGATCGATACATGGCGACCGGGATCGCCTCGACCAGCTGGCGGTACCGACGCTCCGACTCACGTTGTTCCCGCTGGAGCTGGGCGCTCCGGATCGCCGATCCCACATTCACCGAGATTGCTCCGAGAAGACGCGCATCGGCGTCGTCGAATCGATGCTCGGCCCCAAACGACTGCACGCCGAGCACGCCGATTGCGTGGTCCCCCGAGAGGATCGGCACGCCGAGGTACGAACCGACGCGCGCACCGCCGCGACGCTCACCGATCGAGCCGAACGCGGCCTCGCCGTGCAGCAGCACCGGCTCCCGGCGTTCCAGCACCGCCGACGTAGGCCCGTCGCCGATCGGCAGAGACGGCCGCGACACCCGAGTTCCTCCCTCGCTGAAGAACGGAAACGAGATCGAGTCCGCTTCGGGGTCGAACAAAGCGACGTAGGTGACGTCGGACGCGAACGTGTCCTCGAGCAGGCCGCCCGCGAGGTCGATCAGCGCATCCACTTCCAATTGTGCCGCGAGCGCCTCGCTGATCCGGCTCATCGCCTCGAGCTCCCTTTGGCGCCGAATCGACTCGGTGACGTCGACGATGTAGCCCTGGAGGTGCGGTTGGCCAACCTCTGCATCGATGACGACAGCCTCATCCCGCACCCAGACCGGCGTGCCGCCGGCATTCACGATCCTGTAGCCGAACGAGGCGCGAGGAGTGGCGTTCGCAAGCGCGGCGTTGCGCTCGGCCAGAACCCGCTCCCGATCCTCGGGATGGAGGATGCCGGCGAAGAACGACTCCTCGTGCGACCGCTCGAGGGGGTAGCCGAACATCACCTCGATCTGAGGACTCACGTACGAAAACGATGTGGGATCGCCTGGACGGTCGGCGTAGACGGTCAGAGGGAGGGTCTCCACCATCCGCCGAAAGCCGTCGGGCTCCTCCTGCGGCGAGCTCTTCGCTCTGCTGCTCATGGCGATCCGGCTGAGAGACCCCAGAGCTTGATCCGGGCTCGGCGTCCGCGGATCTCGACCTCGTCGACGAACTCGAGGTCGTCGACCGCGCTCGCGACCAGGCGCCACGTGGCCTCGTCGACCAGGACGGACCACGAGAGCTCCTTGGTCAGGGACTCGATCCGAGAAGCGGTGTTGACGGTGTCACCGATCGCGGAGTACTCCAGCCGGCGCTCGGAGCCGATGTTGCCTGACATGAAGGGCCCACTCGCCACACCGACGCCGATGCGGAAGCCCTCGCCGTGCCCTTCTGCTCGGAGCCAGTCGTTGAACCGCTGCAGTCGCGTCGTGACCATGTCCCGCGCGACCGCAACAGCTCGGTCGGCATGGTCTGCGGACTCGATCGGCGCCCCGAACACCGCGATGATGCCGTCGCCTCTGAACGCCACGAGCGTCCCTCCGTTGTCCAGGACGGCGTCGCTCATCTCGGTGAGGTAGCGGTTCAGGACTGTCACGACAACGCCCGGAGACTTCGCTTCTGCGAAGGTGGTGAACCCACGAATGTCGCTGAACAGCACAGAGCCGACCCGGCGTACGCCGACGAGGCTGAGCGCGCCGCCATTCGTGGTCATCACCTCATCGACGATCGGCTCCGGTAGGAACCGCATGAACACGTCGCGAACACGCGCACGCTCGAGGTCTTGGAGCCGCGTCTTGTTGAGTGCCGCATTGACACGCGCCCGTAGCAACACGGGGTCGAACGGCTTGGACAAGTAGTCCTCCGCGCCCAGCTCGATGCACCTGATGACGCTGTCAAAGTCGTCGAGCGCTGAGACCATGATCACCGGCACGTCACGGAGGGCGTCATCGTCCCGTATCCGTTGCAGCACCGTCATCCCGTCGAGCCCCGGCATCACGACGTCGAGCAGCACCACGTCGGCCCGTTGCGCTGCAAGCAGCTCGAGACCGACCGTTCCGTCCTCCGCTAGCCGAACGTCGTGACCATCGAGCTCGAGCGCCTTGGCGAGCAGCATGCGATTGACGCGATCGTCGTCGACGACGAGGATCGACCCTGTCATCGCACGACCCGTCAGCTCGAGCTCTCCCGACGCAGATCCTCGAGCAAGGGCACGATTCGCGCCCACTCTTCTTCGACGCGACCGACAAGCGACGGGGCCGAGGCGAGGTCGCCGCCGCGAGCGATGAGCTCGAGTTCCTGACAGAGGTCGGCGAGCGCCAGGGCTCCGAACGTCAGGGCGTTTGACTTGAGCGTGTGCGCCGCGCGACCGAGCAGGATCTGATCACCATCTTCGACACCGGCGCGCAGCTCGACCAACCTTACGGACGCCTCGTCCAAGAATGCGTCGACGAGGCTGGCCACGAGCGCGGAGTCGTTGCCGACGAGATCGTCGAGCGCCCGAAGGCTCGCCACGTCGAGAGTCCCGGCCGAACGAGGCGCCGGCGGCGATTCGTGCGGTGCCTCGTCACGTAGGTCCATGCGACGAGTGAGCGTATAGGAGCGTTCCGTGGGAGGTTGATCGAGCTCCAGCTCGCGCACCTACCCCGCGATCTCGCTGGGCGTGTCAGCTGACGAAGTAGATCGTGCAGGCGAGCCCGGCCGCGAAGCAGTAGATCGCGAACGGCATCAAGGTGTTCGTCTCGAAGTAGCGCATCAGGAACCGCACCGCGAAGTACGCCGCGGCAGCGGAGCACAGCGCCGCGACGAGCGCCTGACCGCGCACGCCGTCGCCGGTCGACCCGAACAGCTCGGGCAGTTTGAGCACGGCCGCAGCGCCGATGATCGGGGTCGCGAGCAGAAATGCGAAACGCGCAGCATCCTCGTTCGAGAGACCGACCAGCAGGCCGCCGGCCATCGTCGCGCCGGAGCGAGAGAAGCCGGGGATCAGAGCGATCGCCTGCGCCGCGCCGACGAAGAACCCGCCACGCCAGGAAACGGTACGAGCGATGCGGGCGTCGTCGTCTGCCTCGGTGACGGGCGCGCGCCGGCGCAGCAGCTCGGCGCCGTAGAGCAGGACGCCGTTGAGCGTGAGGAAGATCGCGGCCGAGGTGGGAGACGCGAAGATCTTGCGCAACGAGTCCTGCAGCGTCAGGCCGAGAATGCCCGCCGGGATCGTGCCGACGATGAGCAGCCAGCCGAGCTTGGCGTCGGGGTCGTCAGCCGAGATCTCGCGGTCACGTAGCGAGCGCCCGAGACCTCTGAAGATCCGCATCCAATCGCGCCAGAAGAAGAAGAACAGCACGATCGCCGTCGCCAGATGCGTCGCCACGAGGAAGGTGAGGAAGTACTTGTCGTTCTGATGGATGTCCCAGCCGAGCAGGCTCGGAAGGATGACGCTGTGCCCGAGGCTCGAGATGGGAAAGAGCTCGGAGACGCCCTGCAACAGCCCCAGAACGATCGCCTGCGGGTACGTGATCAGGTCTGCGAGGATCACGTCTCGGCGGTCGAGCGCTTCGGGCCGGTCTGGAACCAGGCGAAGGCGAAACAGGCGAGGCCGACCAGGAAAGCTGCGATGCCGTGCTTGACGTGATGGTGGCTGGATCCGGCCTGGTGGCCGGGGAAGAAGCTCGGCAGCGAGCTGGCCGGCTCGGCCCAGTAGATCACCGCGATCACGATCAGGATGACGCCGAGGACGACGGCAAGGATCGCGAGCAGGCGATTGTTCGTCATCGCGCGTAGAATACGGACCCAACGGCCGGGCCGAGTCGGCAGCCAGCTCGACACCCCCGTCCAGGACCGTTCCGGAAGGATTGCAACGCTTTGGCGACGATCATTCAACCGCGCTCCGAAGGCGGCTACGACACACTGCTCAACCGCGAGCTGTCGCAGGTCGACCTCATGCGGCGCGTGCTCGAGCTCGCGGCCGACCCGAACGAACCTCTGCTCGAACGGGTGAAGTTCTGCGGGATCGTCTCATCGATCCTCGACGAGTTCTTCATGGTTCGGGTCGCCGGCCTGCAGGACCAGGTCCTGTCCGGGCTCTCCGTGCGCTCGCCCGACGGTCGCACGCCGCAGCAGGCGCTCGCCGAGATCAGGGGCAGCGTGCTCGAACTGACGGCGCAACAGTCGGCGCTCTGGCGCGACAAGCTGTGCCCCGCGCTCGCCGCCGAGGGAATCCTCGTCGGCGGTGTCGAGGACGCCACCGAGGCAGAGCGGACCGAGCTCGAGCAGGTGTTCACGCGCCAGATCTTCCCGGTGCTCACCCCGCTCGCCGTCGGGCCGGGCCAGCCGTTCCCCTACATCTCGGGACTGTCTCTCAGCCTCGGCCTCCTCGTTCGCGATCCTGAGGCCGGTGAGGAGCGGTTCGCCCGGGTGAAGGTGCCGGAAGGCCTCGACCGCTTCGTCTCGATCGGCACGCGGGGCCTCCTCGTCCCGCTCGAATCGGTGCTGTCGCACTTCCTGCCGCGCCTGTTCCCCGAGATGGAGGTCGTGCAACGCGCACTCTTCCGCCTGACCCGAGACGGCGACACCGAGATCTCGGACGATGCGGACGACTTGCTCGAGGCCGTCGAGTCGGATCTGCGGAGACGCCGCTTCGGTGCGGTGGTGCGCATGGAGGTCTCCGGCTCGATCTCGCGCGACATGCTCGTTCGCTTGACCGAACGGCTCGGAATCGCAACCGACCAGGTCTACGCGATCCGAGGACTCCTCGACCTGGCGGACGTGATGCAGCTTCACTCGCTCGACCGCCCGGACCTGAAGTACGCACCTTGGGTGCCGTTCACGCAGCGCCGCCTCGCCGTCTCGGACCACGACGAGCTGTTCGAAGAGATCGCGCGCCGCGACATCGTCGTTCAACACCCGTACGACTCGTTCGGCACGAGCGTCGAGGCGTTCCTGCTCGCCGCGGCGGAGGATCCACAGGTCGTCGCCGTGAAGACAACGGTCTACCGGACGAGCGACGACTCTGCGATCGCGCCGTCGCTCGTGAAGGCGTCGGAGAACGGCAAGCAGGTCGTCTGCGTCGTCGAGCTGAAGGCGCGATTCGACGAGCGTCGCAACATCGACTGGGCGCGCGCTCTTGAACAAGCCGGGGTACACGTGGTGTACGGGTTCCCCGACATGAAGATCCATGCGAAGACGACGCTGGTCGTTCGCCGCGAAGGTGATGAGCTCCGCCGCTACGTGCACATCGGCACGGGCAACTACCACGCCACGACGGCACGGATCTACGAAGACGTGGGCGTGTTCACGGCCGACGCACAGATCGGCGAGGACATCGCCGATCTCTTCAACTTCGTCACCGGCTTCGGCCGGCCCCAGCGGTTCCGTCACCTGCTCGTGTCGCCGTTCAACCTGCGCAAGAAGCTGGTCGAACGGATCAAGGAGGTTGCCGACGCCGCAGCGGCAGGCAAGCACGCTCGCATCCGGATCAAGTGCAACAGCCTCACCCATCCGGAGGTGATCGAGGAGCTCTACAAGGCATCTCAGGCGGGTGTGAACATCGAGTGCATCGTTCGCGCCAACTGCAGTCTTGTGCCAGGGCTGCCCGGGCTGAGCGAGAACATCCACGTGCGGTCGGTGCTCGGGCGCTTCCTCGAGCACAGTCGCCTGTACTGCTTCGAGGCCGGGGACCACCGGGACTACTTCCTGGGCAGCGCCGACCTGATGCCCCGCAACCTCGATCACCGGATCGAAGTCGTCATGCCGGTCGAGGACACCCAGGTGCGAAACGAGCTCGAATCGATCTTCAAGGCGCTCCTCGCCGACAACTCCCAGGCCTGGGAGCTGCAATCCGACGGTGCCTGGAAGCGGATTTCCCCGAAGAAGAGCGAACGCCGCCGCTCCGCCCAGGCAGCGTTCATGCGCAGGCGTGACCGTGCGCGCCGCATCGCCCGCTCACACTGAGTCGATCTACCGATCAGCCATCTAGGTCGCGCCGTCGGGTGGGGTCGTCACCATGTCCGGCGGATGGTCGGGGTCATCGATGTCGGCTCGAACACGATTCGCCTCGTCGTCGCGGACGGCGCTCGGCAGATCCTGTCGCGGCGGAAGATGCTCCACCTCGGCGCCGACGTCGAGCTCCACGGCTCGATCCCGGAGCACAAGGTCGCCGCCGCCGCACGGCTCGTCGGTTCCTACGCGGAGGCGGCACGTGCCGCAGGCGCCGTCGAGGTCGCGGTGCTGATCACGAGCCCCGGCCGGCAGGCGGAGAACGGGAACGAGCTGCTCGACGCGATCTGGACGGCAGCCGGCTGCCCGACTCGCATCGTCAGTGCAGCCGAAGAGGCTCGGCTCGGGTTCGCCGGTGCGCTCGAGGTCGCTTCTCCCCCGACGCGTCGCCTGGTCGCTGTCGTCGACGTCGGCGGCGGGTCGGCACAGGTCGTCGTCGGGACGCGTCGCAGCGGTCCCGAGTGGCTACGTTCGATCGACCTCGGTTCTCAGCGTCTGACCAGCAGGCTGCTCGACACCGACCCGCCAGGACGCGCGGCGATCGCGGCCGCTCGCGCAGAGGCGGCGCGCTACGTCGACGAGCTCGAGCCTCCCGAACCTCGCCTCGCCCTCGCCGTCGGCGGGAGCGCCCGCGCGCTCAAGCGGATCGCCGGCGGGCGGCTGGGCCGCGACGACCTCGAACGCGCGCTCGCCCTGCTCGCCGAGACGCCTGCGACCGAGCTCGTGCGGCGCTTCGGCATCGACGCCGACCGCGTCGGCACCCTGCCGGCCGGTGCGGTGATCCTGACCGAGCTGCAGTCACGGCTGGCGACGCCGTTGCGGGTGGTTCGCGGCGGAGTGCGCGAAGGCGCCCTGCTCGAGCTCACCCAGCGCCGCGCCGCGGCCTGAGAATCTCGAGCAGCTCGAGCTCCGGGCCGAGCACGAACACGGCCCCTTTCTTCCATTTCGGCGCCCCGGACACGACCCAGTCGAGTCCGCCGTGACCGCACACGACCACGTCCTGACCGGCGAGCGAGCGAACCAGCGCAGTCCCATGCTCGCCCTGGAGCTGCTCGCCCAGCTCCTCGCGCGCGTCGATCTCGAGGCCGCGAGCTCGAGCAAGCGGTGTCACCGTCTCCACGCAGCGCCGGTAGGGACTCGTCAGGATCGCCTGAAGATGGAACGAGGCGAGTTGCTCGACGAGCTCGTCGGCGTCGCGGCGCCCACGATCGTCGAGGGGCCGCTCACGGTCGTCTCCCTCCCACGTCGTCCGGTCGCCGGCGGAAGCGTGCCTGACGAGCAGAAGCGGCATCAGCCGAGCGCCTTCGTCCCTCGGCGGAGCACCGCGGCCAGCGCGTCGGGATAAAGACGGCGCTGCTCGACCCGCCTGACCCGCTCCAGCGCGATCAGCCGGCCGGCGGCGATCCCGGTCTGCTTGCGCGTCAGCTTGCGCAGCGTCTCCTCGGCCACGACCGCGTCCTGATGCTCGCCGACCACGTCCTGGAGATTCTTGAGCGCCTCGAGGTAGCGCTCCAACTGCTTGTTGCTGCGACCGGTTGCCACCAGTTCCGCGCCGTACCGCGCGCGTTTCGCGGTGATTCTCAGGCTGTGCAGCTCATCGTCTGTCGGCTCCGGAGGGAGCTGAGTCGCTGCCAGGCGAAGCTCCCGAAGCTCCGCGCCGGCAATGTCGCGCGCCTGCTCGTCCGACTTCACCTCCGGCAACGCGGCAACCGCGACCGCGAACGCGTCCAGCAGCTCGAAATACCGCGCCGACCCGATCGCGGCCAGCAGCTTGTCGTGGAAGCGCTCCCGCGCGTCCTCGAGTCGCGCAACGAGCAGCTCGCCGGCTTCACGGTCACAGTCGAGCGTCTGCAGCTCCGCGCGGAACCGCATGATCAGCACGTCACGGTCGCGAACCGGCCCGAGCAGCCGCGCGAGCCACTTCAGCTCACCGGCGAGCGCCGTCAGACGGTCGCCGAGCATCGGCTCGGTCGCACGGATCAACGCACGGCTGCGCCGCGTTGCGACCCGAAACTGGTGGATGTCCTCTGCGTCGTCGCCCAGTCGAACACCGGGGTCGTGGCGGAGGAGCTCGCGCAGCTGCTCCGACAGCAACACGTGCAGCAGCTCGATCGCCGGGGCATCCTCGCCCGCCTGGGGACGTGGCGGAGCAGGCAGGACGCGCAGCAGCTTCGGTGTGCCCTCGGATTTCTTGGCTCCCGCTTTCCGTAGCTTCCGACCCAGGCGCTCGAGGTCGTCGTCTTCTCCGTCGACGAGCTCGATCTCGATCTCGGCAAACGCGCCCGCCGATCTGCCGGCGTCGAGAACGGCAACCGAGTCGAGGGTCACGTCGGCGATCGTCCGGCCGTTGTCGGCGACCCGCACCCCGGTCCGGCGTGTCCGCAACGTCGCGACCGGCCCCAACTGCCCGTGACGCACGTGGGCGGCAAGCAGGGTCGCGAGCGGCGCAGGAGGTCCGACCGGACCGCCGGGAGCCTCGACCTCCGCGCGTGCGTTGCCGCCGCGCGGAAGCTTGAGCTGCCAGCGCGACAGGCCGTTCTCGACCCGTCGTCGAAGCGTGATTCCCGCTCCCGCGAGCGAGCGGTCCGGAGTGTCGTGGTAGGTCGAGGTGAACAGACGCGATTCGAGCGGCTCACCCGGAAGGTCGGGGAACGTGAATCCCTCGGCCAGCTCGAGCTTCAGCTCCCGTTCGATGAAGGTGCCCATCCAGCCAGATCGTAAGGGCGGCGCTCCACCTGTGCGTGACAGTCGGGCCCGGAGCTCCAGTTCCCCCACCGGCCCCGGGCCCGTCCTGTCTCCCCAAGGCAACCCGCGTCGGGCTCACCGCTGCAGAGCGCGATTCGTGTCGTCGAGCCGACGATAGGCGAGGCGCTTTGTGCCTTGGGTTACAGACCCGCGTCGAAGATGAGTCGAAACGGCGGTCGGCCCTTCACAAACGAGAGTAGAAAAGCGACGATGTCCGCTATGAGCACCTTTGTGGTCGTCGCGCACCGCTTCACCCCGACCAACACGCGGCTCGGGACCGTGCTGTCCCCCGCCCAGGCGCTGGCACGGCTCGGCCCCGGCGATATTGCGCTCGGACGGCTCGACGTGCTGCCCACGCTCGACGGGGTCGAGCCGGGGCTCTGGGCCCTCGAACGCCTCGGCACCATGGGCGTGACGCTGCTGAACGGGCCGCGCACGCTCGTCGCCGCGCACGACAAGCTCCTGACGGCTCAGGCTCTGTTCGGCGCCGGCATCCCGCACCCGCGAACGACCCACGTTGCGCCGTGGCTACCGCAGCCCAGGCTCGAGCCGCCGCTCGTCTTCAAGCCTCGCTTCGGATCCTGGGGAGAGGACGTCATCCGCTGCGACGACCAAGACACGATCGACCGAACCCTTGCCTACCTCGAGACGAGACCGTGGTACGCGGCAACCGGTGCGCTGGCGCAAGAGCTCATCGCTCCGCGTGGCTACGACCTGCGGCTGGTGGTCGCCGGCGACCAGGTCGTCGGGGCGGTGAAACGCGTTGCTGCAGCCGGGGAGTGGCGGACGAATGTCGCACTCGGGGCGAGGCGTGAACCGGTGCAGCCAACCGTGGCTGCGTGCGACGTCGCTCTCGCCGCCGCGCGGGCGATCGACGGGGCGCTCGTCGGCATCGACCTCCTGCCGAAGGAGGACGGAACGTGGGTCGTGCTCGAAGCAAACGGCGCTGTCGACTTCACGAGTGCCTATTCGCTGAACGACGATGTGTTCGCCGCCGCGTCGGCCGCGCTCATTGCTGCGCCCCGCGAGCCGAGCGCCGCGCTGGTCGTCTAGTAGGTGTAGAAGCCTCGGCCCGACTTGCGGCCGAGTCGCCCGGCCTGCACGTACTGGCGCAACAGCGGACAGGGCGCGTATTTCGGGTTGCCGAGGCCGCGCTGCAGGACGTCCATGATCGCGACACAGGTGTCGAGACCGATCAAGTCGGCGAGGGCGAGTGGTCCCATCGGGTGCGCGAATCCGAGCTTGGCGATCGTGTCGATCGCCTCCGGCTCGGCAACCCCCTCCATCAGCGCGTAGGCGGCCTCGTTGATGAACGGCATCAAGATGCGGTTCGACACGAAGCCGGGGAAGTCGTTCGCTTCCGCCGGCTCCTTGCCGAGCTCGCGGGCCAGGCCCACGATCGCGTCGGCGGTGTCGTCCGAGGTCTGCACGGCGCGGATCACCTCGACGAGCTTCAGCACCGGCACCGGGTTGAAGAAGTGCATGCCGATCACCCGATCGGGGCGCGACGTCACCGCGGCAAGCGACGTGATCGGGATCGAGCTCGTGTTCGAGGCGAGGATCGCTCCGTCCGGCAGAACGCCGTCGGCGAGGCGAAAGAGCTCTTCCTTGGCGGCGGCGTCCTCGGTGATCGCCTCGATCATCAGCTCGGAAGCGACGACCCCTTCGGCAGGCTCGATCAGCGCGAGGGTTCCCTCAACGTCGGCGCCGAGCTTCCCGAGGCTCTTCTCGATCGCGGCCAGGCCCCGCTCGACCGCGCCCGGGAACGGATCGTGCAGCGAGACGCGGCGCCCGGATGCGGCGACGACCTGTGCAATCCCCGCACCCATCTGACCGGCCCCCACGACGAGGACATGCTCGAACTTCACGGCGAGGGACCCTACCCTTCACCCCGTGGAGGTCAGAGTGGCAACCACCGCCGACGTCGACGGGATCGCCGACGTTCAAGAGCGGACGTGGCAGGCGGCGTACCGGCATGTCTTTCCGGCGCGCGAGCTCGATCGGGGCGGCTTCATCAGGCCCGAGCGTTGGCGCGGCCGCGTCGCCAAGCCGCCGGCGGGCTGGACGACGTTCGTCGCGGTCCATGACGGTGTCGTCGCGGGATTCGCAGCGGTCGGTCCCAGCCGTGACGAGCGCGGAGTCGGCGAGCTCTATGCGATCTACGTCGAGCCCGAGCGATGGTCCACGGGCACGGGACGCCGGCTGATCGAACAGTGCGAGGTACAGCTGCGCGCGTCCTTCGGCGAGGCGACGCTGTGGGTGCTCGAGGACAACCCGCGCGCCCGGGCGTTCTACGAGCGCGCAGGCTGGTCTCCGGACGGCGGGCGCAAATCGGAGGAGCGCTGGGGGGTGCGCGCCCCCGAGGTGCGCTACCGGAAGACCTTACGAGGTGTCTGACACCGTTCCGGTGTCAGACACCTTTTCGAGGAGCTTGCGGTCGCGCTCGTGCGTGAGCAAGGCGCGGGCCTCCTCGATGAGCGCCCAGCGCACCTCGTCGACTTCGTTCTGCGCGACCGCCTCACCGTCGCTCGTCATCCGGAAGTACCGCACCTCTTTCGGGCCCTGAGCAACGAAGTAGCGCGTCGAGCCGGCGAGCGGCCCGACCTCGCATCTGAGTCCCGTCTCCTCCTCGACCTCGCGGATCGCGCCCTCCTCCCACGACTCGTCGCCCTCGAGCTTCCCTTTCGGGAAGGACCAGTCGTCGTATCTCGGTCGGTGCACGAGGAGGACCGACCCGTCGCGAACGACAATCCCGCCCGCTGCACGAACGACCAGCCGCACGACGTCTACACCTCGATCAGCAGCGCGTCGCCCTGACCGCCACCGGAGCAGATCGCAGCGAGTCCCAGGCCGCCGCCGGAGCGGCGCAGTTCGTGCACCATCGTCGAGACGATGCGGCCGCCGGAAGCGCCGATCGGGTGGCCGAGCGCGATCGCACCGCCGTTCACATTGACGGTCGCTTCGTCGGCGCCCAGCAGCCTCGTCGAGTTCGATGCGACCGAGGCGAACGCCTCGTTGATCTCGACGCGCTGGACGTCGGCGATCGTCTTGCCGGCTCGATCGAGCGCCATCGCGCCGGCGTTCGCCGGTGTGCGGGCGAGGTAGGCGAAGTCGTCTGCCACATACCCCTGCGACAGGATCGTCGCCAGCGGCTCGAGGCCGCGCTGCCTGGCCCACGTCTCGGAACAGACGATCACGCAGCTCGCGCCGTCGTTGACGCCGGGCGCATTGCCCGCGGTGGTCGTCCCCTCGGGGTCGAAGACCGGAGCGAGCGCGGCGAGCTTCTCGACCGTCGTGTCGCGCCGGACACCCTCGTCTGCGGCCACATCGCCCACCGCGATGATCTCGTCGTCGAACCGGCCCGCGTCCTGCGCGGCAGCGGCTCGCTCGTGCGACCGGGCCGCCCAGGCATCCTGCGTCTCGCGGGAGATTCCGAGCTCGCGCGCGACCTGCGAGTTCTGCACCACCATGTGCAGCTGGTCGAACGTCGACGTGAGCCCGTCGTAGACCATCGAGTCGATCAGCTCGCCGTGGCCGAGGCGGTACCCGAAGCGCGCCTTCTTCAGGAGGTACGGGGCGTTCGACATCGACTCCATGCCGCCGGTGACGACGACGTCGACGTCACCGGCCCGGATCATTGCGTCCGCGATCTCGATCGCGCGGATCGACGAGGCGCACACCTTGTTGATCGTGTCCGACGGGGTCTCCTTCGGCAGGCCTGCTGCGATCGCGGCCTGGCGTGCGGGTGCCTGCCCCGCACCGGCCTGGAGCACCTGGCCCATGATCACGTAGTCCGGCTCGTGCGGCTCGAGCCCGATCCGCTCGAGTGCCGACTTGATCGCGAGCCCGCCGAGCTGCGTCGCCTCGTACCGGGCCAGTCCGCCGCCAAGCTTGCCGAAGGGCGTGCGAAGGGCGCTGACGATGACGCTGCGGTCGGCCATCAACGAACGAAGGACTGGCCGGGCGTCAACCGCTTCGCGAATGCGACGATCAGCCGGACGATCGATTCGACGTCACCCAGGTCGCAGATCTCGTTCGGGCTGTGCAGGTAGCGCGTCGGGATCGACAAGAGGCCTGTCGGAATGCCCGCGCGCGCGGGATGAATTTCGTCGGCGTCGGTCGACGTGACGCGCGCGTAGATCTCGTACGCGTGCGGGATGCCTTCGGCCTCCGCGGCCTGGCCGAGCAGATCAGTGACGTGCTTGTTCAGCATCGGACCGCGAGCGATCATCGCGCCCATCCCCAGCTCGATCCGGCCGGCCCTCCGTGCGTCACCGCCCGGATAGTCGGTGGCAGGCGTGACGTCGACGACGATCGCGACCTGGGGCTCGAGCCCGAACGCCGCGGCGCGCGCGCCGTAGAGGCCGATCTCTTCCTGCACTGCCGCGACAGCGACGACGTCGACCACTGCGTCGCCCGTCTCGGCGATCCGGCGGGCCGACTCGAGCGCGATGTACGCACCGAGTCGGTTGTCGAGTGCCTTCGAGAGCAGGCGGTCGTTCGGCAGCTCTACCGGAGGCCCGGCCCACACGCCCGGGTCACCGACGCGAACGAGGCTCTCAGCCTCTTCGCGGTTCCTCGCGCCGATGTCCAGGTGCAGGTCGGCGAGCTCGAGCCGCGGACGGTCGCGCACCTGATCCGGCTGGATCCGCTTTCGCGAAACGGCGCCGGGAACACGACCGTTGCGGGTCAGCAGCTCGAAGCGCTGGCCGTGCAGGGTCTCGGCGGCCATGCCCCCGAGCAGCGTGAAGGCGAGCAGCCCGTTCTCTTCGATGTTCGTGACCGCGATGCCGATCTCGTCGATGTGGCCGACAACCGCAAGGGTCGGCGCACCGTCTCCCGCGCGAACCCGCGCAAACGAAGAACCGAGCGTGTCGGAGGACACCTCTGCGAACCTCGCGGCTGCTTCCCGCCAGATCCTGGACGGCTCTTCCTCGTGGCCCGAGGGACCGGAGGCAGTCAGGAGCGCTGTCAGTAGCTCGGGTGTCGCCATCGGCCTTGCGCATTGAAGCAGGAGCGCTAACCTTGGCCGTAGATGAGCTCCTCGATTTCGAACTGGTGGGCGTGGCGCAACGAGCGGGACGGGAGCCTGCGCGCCTAGAGCACCACGCGCCAGCAGCCCGAACCGCTCCACCCGGCGACCCGACAGGGTCGTTTTTCGTATCCGTGAACAACACAACCGTCCTCAACACCGATCTCCTCACCCCGCTCGGGGCGTACCTCCACCTGCGCGGAGCGGGCCGTGGTGCATTTCTGCTCGAATCGGTCGAGCAGGGGCGGCTCGGCCGCTACTCGCTCGTCGGGAGCGGCGACCGGCTCGTCACCTTCGCAGAGGCCGAGGCGCTCGACGAGCCCGTCGTCGGCTATCTGGGCTACGACCATGTGACGACGCTCGAACCGACCGTGCAGCTTCCCGAAGATGGCCGAGGGCTGCCCGAGAGCCGTTTCGTCGTGGCCGACATGCTCGTCCGCTTCGATCACGGACGATCGGTCGCCGAGGTGCTGGCGGGAGATCCGGCCGAGGTCGGCGCCCTGCTCGAAGGGGCGGTGCCTTCGCTGCCGCCGGAGCAGGTACGAACGGGCAGCACAACTCGACGTTCGCCGAGCCAGGCCGACTACGAACGAGGCGTTGAGCGCTGCAAGGAGCACATCCGCGCAGGCGACGCGTTCCAGATCGTCCTGTCGCAGCGGGCGGAACGGCGCACCGACGCCTCCGCGCTCTCGATCTACCGCTCGCTGCGTCGGGTCAACCCGTCGCCGTACCTCTTCCTGCTGGAGCTGGACGGTGTGTCTCTCGTCGGATCGTCCCCGGAGACGCTCGTCCGCCTCGACGGGACGCGGGCGTCGGTGAACCCGATCGCGGGATCGACCAGTCCGGGCGACGGCGACGCGGAGCGGCTCCTCTCGTCGCAGAAGGACCGCGCAGAGCACGTGATGCTCGTCGACCTCGGCCGCAACGATCTTTCGCGCGTCTGCCTGCCCGGGACGGTCAAGGTCGAGCGGTTCCTCGAGGCCGAGCGGTTCTCGCACATCACACATCTCGTCTCGGAGGTGGCCGGTGAGCTCGCTCCCGGCATCTCGCCGTTCGACCTGTTGCGCGCCACGTTTCCGGCAGGCACCGTCTCGGGAGCCCCGAAGGTGCGCGCGATGCAGATCATCTCGGAGCTCGAGCAGTACCGGCGCGGCCCCTATGCCGGAGCGGTCCTCTACTCGTTCCCCGGTGGGCCTCTGGACGCGTGCATCGCGATCCGAACAGTCGTCCTGCACGACGGGACAGCGCTGCTACAGGCCGGTGCCGGGATCGTCGCGGACAGCGACCCGCGCGCAGAGCACGAGGAATGCCTGCGCAAGCTCGCCGCGCTCGAGACCGCGATCGAGCTTGCAGAGGCAGGTGCCTGAGCGGCATGCCGATCCTGCTGATCGACAACTACGACTCGTTCACCTACAACCTCGCGCACCTGTTCGGCGAGCTCGGCGCCGAGGTGATCGTGCGCCGCAACGATGCGATCACGGCCGACGAGGCGGCCGCCCTCAAGCCGTCGCAGCTCGTCATCTCGCCGGGTCCGGGACGCCCCGAAGACGCGGGCGCGACGCCCGAGATCCTGCGACAGCTCTGCGAGCGTGTGCCCACACTCGGGGTTTGCCTCGGCCATCAGGCGCTCGTTCAGGTCTACGGCGGCGAGGTCGAGCGTGCGCGCGAGCTGGTGCACGGAAAGGCGACGATCGTCGAGCACGACGGCCGGGGGATCTTCGCCGGATTGCCGAGCGACTTCCTTGCGGGGCGCTACCACTCGCTCGCCGCCACCTCGGTGCCCGATTGCTTCGAGATCTCGGCGACCGCGGCCGACGGTGAAGTGATGGCCGTCCGTCACCGCGAACTGCCGGTCGACGGTGTTCAGTTCCATCCCGAGTCCGTCCTGACCCCGCTCGGCCGTGACATCGCGCAAAACTTCCTGCAGGGTGTGCGGGGATGATCCAGGACGCGCTCGCACGGCTGCTCGACGGGCAGGACCTCAGTCGCGACGAGGCTCGCCAGGTGATGGACACGATCATGTCCGGCGAGGCGACACCGGGACAGATCGGCGGCTTCCTCGTCGCGCTGCGTCTCAAAGGCGAGACCGCGGACGAGATCGCCGGTTCGGCCGAGGCGATGCGCGCGCACGCGATCGCGGTGCATCCAAAGCGCGAGGACCTCGTCGACACGGCCGGGACGGGCGGCGACGGCGGCCGGACCTTCAACATCTCGACCGCTGCGGCTCTGCTCGCCGCCGCCGCCGGCGCAGGAGTCGCGAAGCACGGCAACCGTTCGGTGTCGTCGGCCTCCGGATCCGCCGACGTGCTCGAGCAGCTCGGATTCCGGCTCGACCTCGAGCCCGACCGGATCGCGGCGTCGATCGACGAGCTCGGCTTCGGCTTCATGTTCGCGCCGACGCACCACCCGGCGATGAAGCACGCCGGGCCGGTTCGACGCGAGCTCGCGGCGCGCACCGTCTTCAACGTCCTCGGCCCGTTGACGAACCCGGCGGGCGCCCGCGCGCAGGTGATGGGCGTCTACTCGCCCGAGCTCGTTCCGCTGATCGCGGACGTGCTCGCGCAACTCGGCGCACGCCGCGCCTTCGTCGTCCACGGCGCGGGTGGGATCGATGAGCTCTCACCCGCCGGCCCGAACCTGGTGTGTGAGGTCACGGACGGCGACGTGCGGCGGCGCGAGATCGACCCGCTCGAGCTCGGGGTCGACCGCTGCGACCCGGCCGAGCTGCGAGGCGGCACGCCGGCCGAGAACGCCGTGAAGATCCGCGAGGTCTTCGACGGTGGAAACGGCGGGCGCCGGTCTGCAATCCTGCTGAACGCCGCGGGTGCAATCGCGGCGGGCGGCCATGCGAAGGATCTGAAGGAGGGCGTCGGCTTGGCACGCGAGGCAATCGACAACGGCGCGGCCGGGGAACGCCTGGAGGCGCTGATCGCCTTCTCGCACGCTGGAGCGGGCACATGAGGTTCCGGGCGGCGCTCGAGGCAGATGGGTTCGGGGCGATTGCCGAGTTCAAGCGCCGGTCCCCGTCGGCCGGTGACATTCGCCCCTTCGCCGACGTCTCCCAGATCGCACGCTCGTATGAGCGAGCCGGAGCCCGTGCGATGTCGGTGCTCGTCGACGATCGGTTCGCAGGCACGTGGGACGATCTGCGCGCCGCGCGCGCTGCGACGACGCTCCCGCTGCTCGCCAAGGGGTTCTTCACGACGCCGAACGACCTGGAGACGGCCAAGACGGCGGGCGCCGACGCCGTCCTGCTGCTCCTGCGCGACCTCGACGACGAACAGCTGCGCACCCTCACCGGCACGGCGGATTCGCTCGGTCTCGACACTCTCGTCGAAGCGCACGACGCAGAAGAGCTCGCGCGGGCAATCGCGAGCGATTCGCCGGTGATCGGCATCAACGCGCGCGACCTTTCGACGTTCGATCTGGACCGCCGGCACCAGCTCGGCCTGCTCGCGCGCGCGCCCCGCGACCGCGTGCTGATTGCGGAGAGCGCGATCCAGACGCGCGCGCAGGCGGCTGCGGCCGAGCTGACAGGGGCCAATGCGGTGCTCGTCGGCTCGACGCTGATGCGTGCGCCCGATCCCGGGGCGAAGCTGCGCGAGCTGCTGTCCCGGCCGCTCGTCAAGGTGTGCGGGCTGACCCGCCAGGAGGACGTCGACGCCGCTGTGGAGGCGGGCGCCGATCTCGTCGGGTTCATCCTGGCGGCCGAAAGCCCGCGTCGGACGGACGTGCTCCTCGAGGCACCCGAGACGGTGCTCCGCGTGGCGGTCTTCGTCGGAGAGCGCGAGGAGACTGAGGCGGATGTCGTGCAGTTCTATGCACGCGAGAACGGCCATCGTGCGCGAGACGCAGAACTGCTGCGCGGCGACGAGCGCGTGGGAACCGTCGTCGACCTGCCGTGGGAGGAGAGCGACTCGTCGCATCTCGACCGCGCCCGCTCGACGAACGGCCGCGTCATGCTCGCGGGCGGTCTCGGGCCTGGGAATGTCGCCGACGCGATCGCTGCTGTTTCGCCGTGGGCGGTCGATTCGGCGCGCTCGACGGAGTCGGCACCCGGCATCAAGGACCACGACCTCGTCCGCGAATGGGTGGCGGCGGCACATGTCTGAGTCTCACGTGCGTGAGTTCGGCGCGTACGGCGGACGCTATGTCCCGGAGACGCTGATCCCGGCGCTGGACGAGCTCGAATCCGCTTGGGCAACGCTGCGAGACGACGACTCGTTCCACTCAGAGCTGCACCAGCTGCGCGCGAACTATGCGGGCCGCCCCACGCCGCTCACCCGGGTCGAGCGCTTCGCGCCGGGCCAGCGCATGTACCTCAAGCGCGAGGACCTGATGCACACCGGTTCGCACAAGCTGAACAACGCGCTCGGACAGTCGCTGATCGCCCAACGGCTCGGCAAGCACCGCATCATCGCGGAGACGGGCGCAGGCCAGCACGGCGTTGCCACGGCGACTGTGTGCGCGCGCTTTGGGCTCGAGTGCATCGTCTACATGGGCAGCGAGGACATCCGCCGCCAGGCGCCCAATGTCGAACGCATGAAGCTGCTCGGCGCCGAGGTGCGCCCGGTCGAATTCGGCACACGGACCCTGAAGGAAGCGACCAGCGAGGCAATCCGCGACTGGATTGCGAACGTGGAGACGACGTACTACCTGATCGGCTCGTGCGTCGGCCCGGCGCCGTATCCCGAGATCGTGCGGGAGCTCCAGCGGGTGATCGGGCGCGAGGCGCGCGAGCAGTTCCTCGCCGCAGAAGATCGTCTGCCGGAAGCGGTCGTCGCCTGCGTCGGCGGGGGTTCGAACGCGATCGGCATGTTCTACGACTTCGTGCCCGATACCGAGGTCCGACTGATCGGCGTCGAGGCGGCCGGCGCCGCGTCACTCGGCAGCGGCCGCCCCGGCGTGCTGCACGGGGCCCGATCGTCACTGCTCGCCGACGAGGACGGGCAGATCATGGACGCGCATTCCATCTCGGCCGGCCTCGACTATCCGGGCGTCGGGCCGGAGCACGCGCAGCTGCGCGACTCGGGACGGGCCGAATATGTGGCGTGCACCGACGACGAGGCCGTTGCGGCATTCCACCGGCTCTGCGAGACGGAGGGCATCGTGCCGGCGCTCGAGTCTTCGCACGCCCTCGCACGCGCGCTCGACTGCGGCGCCGAGCTCGTCGCCGTCTGCCTCTCGGGCCGCGGCGACAAGGACCTGGCCGAGGTGCTGGCCTTCGAGCCTGGGTCGCCGGGCTCGTGAAAACGCTCGTCGTCTATCTGATGGCGATGCCCGACACGCCGATGCTCGCCCAGGCGGCGGTCGAGGCGGGTGCAGACGCGCTCGAGCTCGGCTTCCCGTTCTCCGACCCGCTCGCCGACGGGCCGGTCATCCGCCGTGCCGGCGAACGGGCGCTTGCCGCCGGCATGCGCACTGCACGCTGCCTGGAGGTGCTCTCCGAGACGCGAGCGCTTGTCGACGTGCCGCTGATCCCGATGACGTACGCCTCGATCTTCGACGCCTACGGCTGGGAGCGGCTCGAGAGCGATGCTCACGCCGCAGGCGCGACCTCGCTGATCGTCCCCGACCTGCCCTCCGACGTGAAGCCGGAGCTCCGCCGGGTCCACCTCGTCGCGCCGACCTCGACGGACGAGCGCCTCCGACTGGCCGCTTCATCGACGGACGGCTGGCTGTATCTCGTCACGGTCACCGGCACGACCGGCGCGCGCGCAGACCTCGCCCCCACCCTGGCGCCTCTGGCGGAGCGGGCCCGCGCCCTCACCGGCGTACCGCTCTACGCCGGTTTCGGCATCTCGACGGCAGACCACGCGCGTGCGGCCGCCGAGCTCGTCGACGGGATCGCAGTCGGCACGCGTGCCGTCGAAGCGGCGGAGTCTGGCGCAGCCGAGCTGGCATCGCTCGTCGGCTCGCTCCGGTCCGGGCTCGACGCGGCGTAGGCTCTGCGCATGAATGAGACCGTCCGCGTGGCGTGCGTCCAGGCCGAGTCGGTGGTGTTCGACCGTGAGGCCACGATCGACAAGCTGGCGGGCCTCGCGCGCGAAGCGGCTGCGGGCGGTGCGAAGCTCGCTCTCTTCCCGGAGACGTTCGTGCCGGTGTATCCGTCGAATCGCTGGGCGCGCGAGCTCGCGCACGGCAGCGACGGCGCAAAGCTCTGGGCCCGGCTCGCCCGGGAATCGGTGACGCTGCCGAGCGACCGGCTCGCGGCAGCCGCCCGCGAGGCCGGCATCTGGGTCGCCGTCGGAGTGAACGAGCTCGAACGCGGGACGATCTACAACTCGCTGCTCGTCTACGCACCCGACGGAACGCTCGCTCTCCATCACCGCAAGCTCGTTCCGACGAACCATGAGCGCCTCGTCTGGGGCCAGGGAGACGGTCGCGGGCTCGAGGTCGTGCAGACGGACGCCGGGCTCGTCGGTGGGTTGATCTGCTGGGAGAACCTGATGCCACTTGCACGCTTCGCGCTCTACGAAGGCGGCGTAGAGACATACCTGGCACCGACCGCGGACGACAGCGAGGGCTGGCAGGACTCGCTGCGACACATCGCCAGGGAGTCCCGCGCGTTCGTGCTCTCCTGCTGCGTGTTCCAGAGCGCGGCGAGCTACCCCGACGACGTCCCGCTCGCGGCGGGCGACGAACTGCTCGGCCGCGGAGGCTCCGCGATCCTCGCACCAGACGGCTCCTATCTCGCCGGCCCGCTGTGGGACGAAGCCGGGATTCTCTTCGCGGACCTCGACCCGGCACAGATGTACGCCGCTCGTCAGCGCTTCGACCCGGCCGGCCATTACCATCGCCCGGACGTGCTGGCGCTCAAGGTCACGCCGAACAGTTGAGCTCCGCCTGCGTCGTCGGCGCGGGCGTGTTCGGCGCATCGCTCGCGCGCGAACTGGCGTTGCGCGACTGGGATGTCACGCTCGTCGAGCAGCACACACCGGGGACGGTGAGATCCGCCTCCGGCGGCGACACGCGACTGCTGCGCGCGGCGCACGGCGACAGCGAGTGGTACACGGCCAGCGCCGTCCGCGCACGCACGCTCTGGCTCGAGCTGGAAGCGGCCACCCGAACCAGGATCTGGGAAGGAGTCGGCCTCGCGTGGCTCGCACGACGGCCCGACGGATTCGAAGCAGCGAGCATCCCCGTCCTCGAGCGCCTCGGGATCGCACACGAGTGGCTCGCTCCCGACGACGCGCGCGAGCTCTTCCCGTCACTTGCCGCCGACGACCTTCACGCGGTGCTCTTCGAGCCCGAAGCCGGGGTCCTGCACGCTCGGCGTGCGACGCAGCTGCTCGTCGCAGAAGGCGAGCGTCACGGTGTGACGTTTCAGGGAGCGTGCCTTGTCCCCAGCGACGATCCACCCGGCGACATCGTCGTCTGGGCCTGCGGCGCCTGGCTTCCGCAGCTCTTTCCGAGGCTCGCCGCGGTCGAGATCTCGCGCCGCGACGTCTTCTTCCTGGGCGGCGACCGCGCGTGGCTGGGAGCACCCGGCTTCGTCGACTACGACGGCGGGTTCTACGGACACGGCGACGTCGCGGGCCTGGGCATCAAGATCGCTCCCGACTCGGCAAGCGACACAATCGACCCCGACACGCTCGACCGCCTCCCTTCGGCCTACTGGGAAGCGGAAGCGCGCACCTATGCAGCACGCCGCTTCCCCTCCCTCGCCGGCGCACCGGTCCTCGGCGGGCGGGTGTGCCAGTACGACCTCTCGGCGGACACGCATTTCATCGTCGACCAGCACCCTGAGCGCGACCGGTGGTGGCTCGTCGGCGGCGGGTCCGGTCACAGCTTCAAGCACGGGCCTGCGCTCGCA
Organism: uncultured Thermoleophilia bacterium; assembly: GCA_963806025.1. Taxonomy (GTDB): domain Bacteria; phylum Actinomycetota; class Thermoleophilia; order Gaiellales; family Gaiellaceae; genus PALSA-600. The sequence continues at coordinate 112,547 of CAWDWI010000005.1, forward strand.
GAGTACGTCGCCGACTGCATCGAGGGCACACGGGAGCGACAGCCGTTCCATGCGCTCGGCTCGCGCGCCGGCGATGCCGGCTTGCGCACCGGTAGCGCGTGAGCCAAGGCGCGGACAACTCAAACTCGTCAACGTGGTTCGGTAGAGGAACGGGGAAGCATGGCTCAACGGAACTATTTGGTGGAGGGCTTGTCCGGTGCCGGTAAGTCCTCGGTCTACGAGGAGCTGATCCAACGGGGCTACATGGCCGTCACGACCGACCGTGCCTGGAAATACCATGCCCACCCTGACACCGGTCTCCCCGGTAGGGCCGGTCGGTACGACAACGCCATGTGGGACGCGCAAAAGGCCCTCAGCGAGCTCGAAAGCCCGGAGCCAGACGTGTTGTTCGTCTGTGGCAGCAGCGGCAATCGCGACCGCTTTCTGCCGTATTTCACCAAGATCTTCAACCTCCGCATCGACGATGACACGATGCGTCGTCGCCTCCAAGAGCGCACGAATAACGACTTCGGCAAACAGCCCGAGGAGCTCGAACTCATGCTCACGCTCAATCGGAGCGACGCGAAACCTGCCGGAGCAATCGATATCGACGCGACCCAGCCGCTCCACCAGGTGGTCGACGAGTTGCTTCGCTTGGCGAATTGCACAAGCGTGAAGAGCGACTCGAGGCCGCCGCCATGGTCTAAACGCGGGTCCGCGATCGGTCAGTCATTCGTGATCTCGGAGTCCGCCCTCCGATCGTGGAGCGTCGGATCAGTTCTGGGATGTCTTGCCCCGCGAGACCATCACTCGCATTGACTACGCCTGGTCTGGCGACGTTCTGGCGACGCTGTTGCCCTACCTCGACGAGCAGGGCATCGACCTTGTGCGCTCTGAGCACGGTGAGGCGGCCTCGAGCATCTCGCAGACCCGAGAGGGGTCGGTCTTCGTCCTCACGTCAGATCACCGTGAGCGTTACTTGGCACGCCTCGACCCAATCGCGTTCGACGGGACAATTCTTCGCCGCTACTACGAGAAGTTCAACGAGACGGCCGCAGAGGGTGTCGGTTACGCAATGCTGGACGGGATTGCGTTCTTTCGCGACACGCTCGCGCCTCTCGAGCCCGCGCTGGTGGCCGTGTTCGTCATCGGATAGTTGACGCGTTATCGTTCTGTTCAGATGAGCAGGGTGAGTTCAGACCGGCTCCGGCCGCCGGCGCGGTCCAACGAGTTGTGGTGATCCGCGTCTGTGTAGCCGGGGTAACGGGTTGGGTTGGTGGCCCCGTCGCCGACGCCGTCCAGGCAGCCACCGATCTCGAGCTTGTCGCGGGCGTGGCGCGCTCCGACGCTACGAGCTTCTCGTCGGTCGCGGAGGCACTCGATGCAGTTCCGGCAGACGTGTTCGTCGATTACACGAGCGCGACCGCTGTCAAGGAAAATGTGCTCGCAGCGATCGAGCGGGGTGTCGGCGTTGTTGTCGGCTCGAGTGGCCTGTCGGCCGCGGATTACGCCGAAATCGACGCGCAGGCGCGCGAGAAGCAGATCGGCGTGATCGCGGCCGGCAACTTCTCGGTGACCGCCGCGCTGCTCGTTCGGTTTGCCGGCGAGGCTGCGCGCCACCTCGAGGCTTGGGAGGTGATCGACTATGCAAGTGCCGCCAAGCCGGATGCTCCGAGCGGCACGTCGCGGGAGGTCGCCGAGCGGCTGGAGGAGGTCCGCGCACCCGTTTCTCCGGTTCCGATCCACGAGGTGCACGGGGCGCGAGAGGCGCGGGGAGCGAGCGTCGCGGGCACGCAGGTGCATTCGGTCCGCTTGCCGAGCTTCTCGGTGTCGACCGAGGCCCTTTTTGCCGCGGACGGTGAACGTCTGTCGATCCGTCACGACGCTGGTGAGAGCGCGGCGCCGTACATCGCCGGCACGCTGATCGCGATCCGAGCGGTCCCGGACCGCGTCGGCTTGACGCGCGGACTCGATCAGTTGCTCAGCTGATCGAGCGGCTTTACGGCCGGCGTCGACCCGGCCGTTGCGGAGCTCGTCTCGAGAGCTAGTCGCCTTGGGCGAAGCACGCCCGCAGCCAACGCGATGACTCCTACCAGCGCGGCGACGACGCAGAACGACGTCGTGAGCGACGACGCCGAGGCGATGCCGCCGATCACCCCCGGTGCGACGAGGCCGCTCGCGTAGGCGACGACAGCGACGCCGGCAATGCTGCGCGCCGGATGGGCGCCCACGCGGCCGGCCGCGGCGAACACGAGCGGGACGACGACGGCGAGGCCGATCCCGAGCAGCGCGAAGCCGAAGAGGCCGACCGCAAGACCGGGCGCCAGCACGACCGCGATCGCGCCGACGAAGGCGCACGCCCCTGAGATGCGCACAGTGCGGACCGGCCCCAGCTTGCGGATCACACGGTCGCCCATGAGTCTGACCGTCGCCATCGCCACGGCGAACGCCGAGACCGCGAGTGCTGCAACGCTCGCCGACCCGCCGAGCTCGTTGCGGATGTAGAACGCCGACCAGTCGGTCCCCGCCTGCTCGCCGAAGACCGCGCATAAGCCGACGAGGCCGATCAGGAGGACTGGCCGGGTCGGGAGCGCGAAGTGCGGCGGCGCAGGGGCGTCGGTCGACGTCGGGTCCTCGATCAGCAACTGCGCGACTGCGGCGCCGACCGCGGCGAGAACGAGAGCCTCGACCGCGAACTGCACCCGGGTGTCGATGCCGGCGTGGGACGCGAGGGCCGAGACGGCCGACCCGACCAGAACGCCGACACTCCAAAAGCCGTGCAGGCTCGACATCACCGACCGGCCGAACAGCTTCTCCACCAGAACGCCCTCCGCATTCATCGCCATGTCCGCGAGCCCCGCGACCGCGCCGAAGACGAGCAGGACGGCGCAGAGCGCCCCGAGCGACGTCGGCAGTGCCGGCAGAACGAGGCACCCGCACCACGCAACGATCGTGGCCGTGACGAACGGGCGGAGCGCGAAGCGGTGAGCGAGACGGCCGGCGAAGGGCATCGCGAGCAGGGCACCGATCCCTGGCATGAGCAACGCGATTCCGAGGTGGCCAACGCCGACACCGACGTGCGACGCGATCCAGGGAATGCGCGCTGCGAAGCTGCCCGTGACGCATCCGTGCACCGCGAACACCGCCGCCGTGCCGCGCCGCGCACGCCGAACGTCGGGAGCGGGCGCGCCCCGATCCGATGTGGACGTCGCGGCCGCGGTCACCGTCCGAGACTATCCAGCGCCGGTCGATACGGCTTCCCCGTCAATGTTCCGGACTTGCCCCTGAGGAAGCAGGCGGTTCGGAGGATCGGTACCTGGTACCTGGGGTACCAGGTACCTGACTTTCGAAGCTCGCGAGCGTCTTTCGCCCGTCTGCTCACGGACCTCGGCGGCGCTGGTCGTCGTACCGTGTTCGCCGATGAACCGCCGAGCACTGATCGCAGGCTCACTCGTTGTTGTGTGTTCGATTGGACTGACGTCTTGCGGCAGGTCATCTGACGCGACGCTGACGCACGCCCACTCGAGTCGGCCTGACGGGATCGGCGTCCGTTATCCAGATGGCTGGACTCTGACGACCGCGAACGATGGCTACGTCCCCGATCCTGCGTTGTGCTTCGACGTCTCGAAGGTGACTGCGCAGGAAATCGTCGATCTCCGGGTCGTCGAGTACCTACCCCCATACTTCAACCGCAGGTATCTCCCGGACTACCCGGCACGCCCAAGCCACTTCAGTCTCTCGGCGTTCCGCAAAGGGGACAATGACTGGTCGCCGGGCAAGGACATGTCATTCCGCGACCACCGACGTGTCTTCTTCGCGGGACTCGCTCTGCCGGCCTCCGCCGACACCAACACCCGCCGTGAGGTTGCCCGGATCCTCGACTCTCTTCAAATCTCCATTCACGGACGGTGTCGACCAACATCTGGCGTTGGAAGCAACGGCGTGCCCAGCCTGAAGCGTTGAGTTCGAAACTTCGCCTGCGCGGGTGTTCCGGAATGAATCTCCTATGACTGTCAAGTCATCGTTGGGCTCGCGTTCTGCATGATGCGGTAAAGGTGGCGTGCGAGGTAGCGCTTGAGGATCCGGGTGGCGTCGCGTGTGCTTTTTCCTTCGGCGATGCGACGGGCGATGTAGTCGCGGGTGGCGGGGTCGTGTTGGCGGCGGTGGAGGATGACGGTGTGCAGGGCGCGGTTGAGTTGGCGGTCGCCGCCGCGGCTGAGGCGGTGGCGGACGACTTGGCCGCTTGAGGCGGGCAGCGGAGCGACGCCCGCCAGGCGAGCGAATGCTGCTTCATTGCGGACGCGATCGCGGTGTGACCAGGTGACGATCAATTGCGCGGCGACGATCGGGCCGACGCCCGGTTCGTCGAGCAGTTGCGGCACGAGCTGACGGACGTGGCCGCGGATCTCCTGCTCGAGCGTGTCAGCTTCGAGAGTCGCGGCTTCGATTCGACGCGCGAGCGAGCGCAGGACGAGCACGATCGCGAGCTCGCCGGGTGTGCGTGCGCTGGAGCGACGGAAGCGGCTGCAGCGTCGGAGCAGTTGCCCGACGGGCAGATGCCGCAGCTCCTGGCGCAACGTTTCGGGCGCAGTGACGATCACGCTGCGCAGCTGGACGAGCGCGAGCCGGCGCACATCGACGGCGCTGCGTCGCGCGAGTAACAGCACGCGTAGGGCTTCCTGGCGCTCTCCCGCTCGCGGCATCGTCATCGCTTTGGCGGCGAGGGCCGAGCGCGCCGCTCTGATCGCGTCGAGCGGGTCGTCCTTTCCCTGCAAGCGTCGCTCGGCACGCGCAGTCCGGCCGACCTCGACGACCGCTTCACCCCGATCGCTGAGGAAGCGCGTCAGCCCAGCACCGTAGTGGCCTGCGCCCTCGACCGCCCAGACACGAACGCCGCCGGCGTAACGACCAGCGACTGCGAGAGCCGCCAGATAGCCACGCCGATCAGCTCGCACCGACGACTGCGCCACCACAGCGCCCGTCGATGCGACAACGACCGCGACCGTGTGCTGATCCCGATGCGTGTCCACACCGATCACGTAATCCACCTCGTCTGCAAGCATCCGACTGATCCTCCGACTCGTTTCGCAGGGTCAAGGTCACGCCGGTCTGGAGCAGGGAAACCGCGCGGCAGGTCTGTGATGAGTCACGCCGTCAAGGCGGACAATCTCCTGATCAAGCCAACGGCGGGCGCCAGGCCGGCGTCGCCGTGCACGCTCGGACGATTCATTCGCAAGGCACGCAGACGCGGCCTGACGCCTGATGAGTCACGAACGGCACGGAGACCGACCCAGCCTGGCAACGGCCCCTGACGGACCGACCAAACGACTCTCACAGACGCCTGAGCGCTAATCGACGTCGAAAGAGAGGATCACGTCAGCTGGGATGTGCGACTTGTCAGGCACCGGCTGAAGCCGCTCTTGAACGTCGCTGCCTACCTCCGCCGCCAGGCGGCGCCAGAACCGCGCCGCGATGGGGTTCTCGTTCTGGAACCCGACCTCCCAGCGTCCTGGATACCGAAGGACGGTCGTCTCTGCCGCCACTCTGCCGACGCCTGCACGGCGCCGGGAGCGCACGATGAAGAACTGGTCGAACCTGCGCACCTCGTCGGAAATGCCGTAGACGAATGCAAACCCGACCGGACCTGTCGGTCCGTGGACCAGAAATGCGACACGGTCTCCGTCTTCCACCAGGTACGGCTCGAGATGGCGTCGCTTGAACGCGCCGTGGTCGTTCGGATACGAATCTCGGAACTCCGACAAGTCGTGCAGGAATAACTGCCAAAACCGTTCGGCGATCTCGTGCTCACCGTCGGTCAACTCGCGCAGCTCGATCACCGCGGAATCGTAGTCAGCACGATCGCTGGGCAAAGGCGCCCGCTCGACTCGGCCGGCGTTCACGAATGACCCTCGAGCAGACTTGCTCGTCTGATGATGCTTAGCAGCGCATCACGCTCCGCGCGCCCGTTCGGGAAGTCATCGTCCCGATCCGCTCGCCACGCTGCGATCATCGCAATCGTGAGGCTCCGGCAGTCGCGAAGCAGGAGTGGATCGGCGGATGCGTAGTGATCGCCGACCTCGTTTGGCGCATGGGCGATGTCGAACTCGACTGGCCCATAGCAACATGTCTCGAGGTCGATGAACCGCATCCCACCCGTCGCCCTGAGCAGGTTGCCGGCGTGCGGTTCGCCGTGCAACAGCTGCTCGTCTGCGCCGCGGTCGACGACGGCCCGGCGAAGGCTGCGCAACGAGTGGGTCAGGAGTTCCCGATCTGCATCGATGAGCTCCGGACTCTGCGAACGGTCTCGGACGATCGATTGCGCTTCTTCGACTCGATCCGTGAAGTGTGGTGCGGGCGCATCGAGCTGCCGCATGCCTGCATGCAGGCGTTCGAGGGTCTGCGCGTACTCGGCAAACGTGGTCTCGGCCGCAGGCAAAGGCTCGTAGTACGTCCAATATGTGATCGCGAAGCCGTCACGTACATGAACGCGAGGCTCCACCCGAGGCTCGAGCACAGCGATCGGGGAGCGGCCGCCTCCGGAGCTGCCGTGCCATTTCGACTTCGAACGCTGCACCGACATGGTTCCGTCGAACCGAGGCGGCGACCCGGGCAAGCACATCACACGGCAGGAGCCGCACCGCGAGCCGGTTCGAGTTCTGGATGACGCTGGCATCTTCAACGCTCAAACCGAGCTCTGACGCCGACGACACAGCCGCATCCACCGCGGGCTGAATTTGTGACGCGTGCACGGTCGTATCGTGCCTCGTGTCTCGTAGGATCCCGCGAGTGAGCGCCCGGTCTCCTGGCAGCCAAGAGCGAGGTGACGCGACACCCTTTGACGAGCTGAACCAGCTACTGGTCGAGCTTGTCGTCGGGACCAAGGAGATTCTCGGCGACAGCTTCTGCGGCGCGTACCTCCAGGGATCCTTCGCCGTCGGCGACGCCGACGCCCATAGCGACGTGGACTTCATTATCGCCACCGAGGACGACGTGACCCCGGAGCAGCAAGCGGAACTGCAAGCACTTCACCAGACGCTCTATGCGCTCCCGACCTCATGGGCACAGCACCTGGAAGGCTCCTACATTCCCCGGAAGGTTCTTCGGCGACCGGACCCCGACCGCCGCCCCCTCCTCTATCTCGACAACGGCGCAACCGAGTTCGCGCTCGACAACCACGACAACACCGCCGTAGTCCGCTGGTCGCTTCGGGAGCACGGCGTGGTCCTTGCGGGGCCGGATCCACGCGAGTTGGTCGAGCCGATCTCAGCCGACAAGCTACGCGCCGAGATGCGCTGGGCGCTAGGCCACTGGCAAGCGTGGTTCCGATCGATCGACTCGATCAGCCGCCGTGCACTCGCGGTGGCGTTGCTCTCGCACGCCCGGATCCTGCACACGCTCGCCATCGGCGAGGTCAGCTCAAAACGATCCGCAGGCGAATGGGCACTCCATACGCTTGACCGAGAGTGGGCACCCCTGCTTCGCTGGGCGCTCGAAGACCGCCCCGACCCGTGGACGAAGGTGCGTGAGCCCGCTGCTCCCGCCCTTCTCCGTCGCACGCGGCAGTTCATCGACTACGCCGCTGGGTGGGCTGCCGAACACTGACGCTCGGTGTCAGGCGGAACGAACCGATTCGGTGCGGTTTCGACTCTTGCTGAGCCGGCGGATTCGGGGTGCCTGCCACATCGCGATCCCCGTCAGGACGAGCAGCGGGAGGATGGCGAAGCGGATGAGCGTCCTGATGTGTCCAGCGCCGGGGGCGTAGACGTCGGCGGCGATCGCGACCCCGGCTGCGAGGTGGTTTCTAGTCCTTCTTCGGCGGACGCTCCTCGCGGGCCTCGAAGGCGAGCATCAGCTTGCGCAGCAGGTCGTTCAACTGCTTCTGCTCGGGCTTCGAGAGGGCTGAGGCGAAGAACGCCTCGCGCCGGCCCTGCACGCTGGCCGCGGTGTCCCACGCCTCGCGGCCCGCGTCCGTCAGCTCGACGATCACCCCGCGACGGTCGCCGGGCGCCGGGAGGCGGCGAACGAGCCCAGCCGCCTCCAGGCGGTCGAGGCGGCTCGTCATCGCGCCGCTCGAGAGCTCGAGGTCGGCAGAGAGCTCGCCGGGAGAGCTTCGGTGGTCCGCGTCGAGCCGGAGCGAGGTGAGCACCTGCCAATCGGGATGCGAGAGACCGTGCTCGGCAAGGGTCGCCTCCATACCACGCTTCACCCGCCGGTTGATCCCACCGATCCGGTCGACGATCGCCTCGACGTCCATGTCGATCTCCACCTCACGCGGCAGCACCGCGAGCCGTTTCAGGAAGCGGTCGATGTGGTCTTCGGGGGTTGGGGCCACCGCGCACACATCTTGACAGCAAAAGTCTTGACGTCAAGAGAGTTGGCTGTTAGTATCTCGATATCAAGATATTTGAGGCCGAGAGAAAAGAAGAGGCCCGAGAGAGAAGGGAGAGGCACATGTTGAGGCCTTCCGACCCGATCAGCACCAAGATCATCACCGACGCGCACATCGAGCTGCTGCGCGGCCGCCGCAAGCCGCCGCGGCGCCCTTCGGCCCGCGGCAACTGACGATTTCCGGGAGCGCTTAACAGGGCCGTTCCCGGTAGCGCGAGAGCGGGGCCCGGCGATCCGCACGCCGGGCCCCACTCCGAGCCTCACTCCGGCCAGAAGTCGGCGATCGTCTCCGTGTCGCCTTGTGGATCGTCGATCCGCTTCGAGACGATGACGATCTCGGCGTCCTCCGGCTCGTCGTTCCAGACCCCGCGCCAGGTCCCCGGCGGCACCCGGATCGCCTCGTGCTTGCCGAGCTCGACGATCTCGTCGCCGACCTTGAACTGCAGCTTGCCGCTGAGCACGAAGTAGAGCTCCTCCTGCTCCTTGTGGCGATGGCCGTACGACCCTTTGCTGCCGGTGTGCTGCGGCATCCGCCTGTAGGTCAGCGCCGCCTGCTCCGCGCCGATGGCGTACGTGATCCCGCGCATCTCACCTGGATAGTCGCCGAGCCAGTCGTCCACCTCCACGAGCTTCACGATCTGGTACTCCTGCACGTCTGCCTCCTTCGGTCTGCGAGTATCGAACACTCGTCAGGCCCGGGAACGCAAGTCGGTGCGCTCGCCAAGGTAAAGGTGACGAAGGGCCCCGCCTGCGCGGAGCCCTTGTCTGCCCTGTACCAACGTCGTCATCCGCACCAGCGAATCACCAACGGGTTCGAATCACTAGACGACCGACAGGCCGAAGATCTTCCCTCGGCCGCACCGGTCACTCAGACAGCGGCGTTCGTGAACGTCAGCTCGAGGTGCTTGCGCGACGCGTTGCCGCGGATGTCGGCTGCTTCCACCTCGAGTCGATAGCCACCGTCGGGATGGCTCCGCGTGTCGAAGGCGCGGGCGAGCAGGAAGCGGAAGAGACCTGCCGCATTCGGGTGGTTCTGGGTCGTGCCGGCCGCGTAGACCTGCGGATATCTCGCAGCCGGCAGCAGCGTGGTGCGGAAGTCGGCGACCACTTGCCACGGCACCACCGCCCGCCCACCACGCATCAGCCGCCAGCGCACGAAAGCGGGCGTCACCGGCAGGCCCCTCCACGGCGCAGGCGCGGCGATCGGCGTGATGTCGTGCGCCTCGGCAACGAACGCGACCACTCCCGTGAGGAAGCCCGGCGGCAGGTGCTTGCGGGCACGTTCCACGACGATCCGGTCGACCGACGGCGCGCCGAAGTCGGCAAACGGTGTGAGGGCGCCTTTCCGCAAGGGGTTCCAGTACTGCCCACCCTTGCGCTCGGCGAAGTGCACATGGCCCCAGCTCTTCGCGATGTGGCCGAGCAGCTGGTGCTGCGCGACCTTCTGCCCGTGCTTCACGACGGGCACGATGTGCCAGTAGCCGTGCTCGCTCGCGCCGCCGCTCTCGACGACTGCGATGTTCTGGGCGCCTTCGACGTCGATGACCCCACCCTGCACCGCGTAGACGGGCGTCCCATCCGCCCCGGACACATCGATGCCGAAATGGAATGCCTTCGAGCCTTTGGCGCCGATACGCGGGTCGCAGAAGAATGCCCGCACCGGATGCTGGCGGTCGAACGGCGCAAGCGGCCAGCAGTAGCTCACCGGCTCACCGTCGCACCCTGCATCTCGAAAGCAGTTTGGTCACGCGGGCGGACGGCTGACGTGAGAATCTCCCCGCGATGGAATTCCGGGCGCCTGGCGCGCGTTCTGCCGCACACATGACCTCCGGCATCCATGCAAGCAGGAGCTGTTGAGCATCGCGCACCCGGAGCGGACGAGTCGCAACCGGCTGGTGCTCGTTGCCTGCATCCTCGGCTCAGTCATCGTCTTCGTGGATTCGACGGTCGTGAACGTCGCACTCCCGGCAATCGAGGACGATCTCGGTGGCGGGCTCGCGCTCCAGCAATGGGTGGTGGACGCGTACCTGCTGACGCTCGGCTCACTCCTCCTCGTCGGCGGCTCCCTCGGCGACCTCTTCGGGGCAAGGCGCATGTTCCTGATCGGGATCGTCGGCTTCGGCATCACATCCATCCTCTGCGCCGCCGCACCCGACGGAACAACCCTGATCATCGCCCGCGGGTTGCAGGGCGCGCTCGGTGCGATCCTGACCCCGGCAGGGCTGGCCGTGATCGCGACGACGTTCACCGGTGAAGCGCGGGGAGCTGCGATCGGGTCCTGGACCGCTTGGACGGGCATCGCCTTCGTCATCGGGCCGCTCGCCGGCGGCTGGCTCGTGACCAACGCGAGCTGGCGGTGGGTGTTCCTGGTCAATGTCCCGTTCGCGATCGTCACCGCGGCGCTCGTTGCGTATGCCGTGCCGGCCAGGGCCGCCGGCAACGAGCGCGCGCGAGTCGACGTTGTCGGTGGAGTGCTCTGCGTCCTCGGTCTCGGCGGCCCGGTGTTCGCCCTCATCGAGGAGCCGCAACGCGGCTGGAGCGATCCGCTGATCCTCTTCTCGCTCATCGGCGGACTGGTGCTCTTCGGGCTGTTCGTGCTCTGGGAGAGCCGCGCCGCACAGCCGATGCTTCCACTACGGCTCTTCGCGCGGCGCAACTTCTCGTTCGCGAACCTGGAGACCCTGTCTGTCTACGCCGGCCTCTCGACCTTGACGTTCTTCCTGGTCCTCTTCCTGCAGCAGCTTGCGGGCTACACCGCCCTGCGCAGCGGGTTGGCCCTCCTCCCCATCACCGTCGTGATGTTCTTGCTGTCACCGCGCGTCGGCCGCCTGTCGATGCGATACGGGCCGCGGTGGTTCATGGGCGTCGGCCCATTCGTCGCCGGGCTGGCGTTGATCGGAGTGATCAGATTGCAACCCGGGTTCTCGTACTGGTCCGAGCTCCTGCCTTCACTGCTCGTCTTCTCGATCGGCCTCTCGATGATCGTCGCACCGCTCACCGCAACCGTGCTTGCAGACGCAGGCGAGAACGACGCCGGGATTGCGAGCGGCGTGAACAACGCCGTGGCGCGCGTCGCCGGTCTGCTGGGGATCGCCGTGGTCGGCGCAGCCGTCGCAGGGCCGCAGAACCAGCTCGACCTGGCGGGCTTCCATCTGGCGATGTGGATCACCGCGCTGCTCGTGCTCGCAGGGGGCATCATCGGCATCGCCGGAGTTCGGAATCGCCACGAATGAATCGCGCCGCCGCAGAGATCGTGTTCGACCATGTCACGAAGCGCTACGCGGGGCGCGATACGGCAGCACTCGACGACCTCTCGCTCGAGATCCCCGCCGGCGCGTTCTGCGTCCTCGTCGGCCCGTCGGGGGGCGGAAAGACGACCGCATTGAAGATGGTGAACCGGTTGATCCCGTTCGATTCGGGTGACATCCGGATCGACGGACGAAGCATCAACGCACTGCCGGCGACCGAGTTGCGGCGGGGCATCGGCTACGTGATCCAGCAGGTCGGGCTTTTCCCGCACCAGACGATCGGGGAGAACATCTCGACGGTTCCCCGGCTGCTCGGCTGGCCGAAGGCGAAGACGGCCGAGCGCACGGTCGAGTTGCTCGAGCTCGTCGGGCTCGAGCCCGACGACGCGAAGCGTTATCCCGCGCAGCTCTCGGGCGGCCAGCGGCAGCGGGTCGGGCTCGCGCGGGCGCTGGCGGCCGACCCGCCGGTGCTCCTCATGGACGAGCCGTTCGGCGCGGTCGACCCGATCACCCGTTTTCGACTGCAGTCGGAGCTGCGAAGGCTGCATCGCGAGGTCGGCAAGACCGTGATCTTCGTCACGCACGACGTCGACGAGGCGATCCAGATGGGTGACCGCATCGCGATCCTCCGCGAAGGGGGCGTGCTCGCCCAGTACGACACACCGGACGCCATCCTCGCGCACCCGGCCGACGAGTTCGTCGCACAGTTCATCGGAGAGGACCGTGCGCTGCGGCGCCTTGCGCTGCGGACGCTCGGTGACGTGAGTCTGCGCCCGGGCTCGGCGAGCGAGCCAGGCTCTCGCGTCTCACCCGATACCACGGTGAGGAACGCCGTCAGCCAGATGCTCGAGACGAACAGCGACCAGGTGGTCGTGGTCGACGGCGACGCGGTGCTGGGCGTCTTCAGGCTCCACGACGCGGGAGCCCTGCTATAGGCGGCCCCGTCGTCATCCCGAACTTCGGCCAGGGCAGCGCGTGCGTCCGGGGCGATCACACCTTCTGCTGGGGCTGGGTGAAGGAGCACTGGGGCGACACGCTGCAGCCCGCGCTCGTCCAGCACATCGAGCTGACGCTGATCGCCGTCGTGATCGGCTTCGCGATCGCCTTTCCACTCGCGCTCCTTGCACACCGCTACGGCAAACTCGAACAACCGATCGGCGCCTTCTCGGCGCTGCTCTACACGATCCCGAGCCTCGCTCTCTTCCAGTTGCTCATCCCGTTCAGCGGGCTCACCTGGACGACGGTCGAGATCGCGCTCGTCGCCTACACGCTCGTGATCCTGTTTCCGAACTTCGTCGCCGGGCTGAAGAGCGCACCCGACGAGGTGCTCGAAGCAGCTCGCGGGATGGGACTTACCCGGGCGCAGGTCCTGCGGCAGGTCGAATTGCCACTCGCCGTGCCTGCGATCATCGGCGGCCTGCGCGTCGCCGTGGTCTCGACCGTCGCGATCGCGACCATCGCGGCGTTCCTGCTGCCCGACGGTCTCGGGTACCCGATCATCCTGGCGCTGAAGGAACCGACACCGTTCAAGACCGAGATCTATTCGGCCGGTGCCCTCGCGGTCGCATTTGCGCTCACCTGCGACCTGTTGCTCGTCGCGCTGCGCCGGGTCCTCGCACCGTGGGCCGCGAAAGGCGTCGCATGACCTTCGCGGATGCCGCCAACGCGCACACCTTCGTCGACGCGATCCAGTTCATCGGGGACCATCCCGGCTTCCTCCTCCAGAAGGCGCTCGAGCAACTCGAGTTGTCCGGGGCCGCTCTCGCGATCGCGATCCTCGTCGCCCTCCCGCTCGGGCTCGTGCTGGGCCACTTCCATCGCGGCTCGGGCATCGCGATCGGGACGTCGATCATCGGCCGGGCGCTGCCAAGCCTCGTCCTCATCGCCGCATTCCTGACCTTGCTCGGGATCGGATTCGTGAACAACATGGTCGCCCTCGCCGTGCTCGGGAGCGGACCGATCCTGACGAACAGCTACGAGGGCATCGACCGCGTCGACAAGGACATCGTCGAGTCGGCCCGAGGGATGGGCCTGACCGGGGGTCAGATCCTTCGCCGAATCGAGCTTCCGCTCGCGATTCCCCTGCTCTTCACCGGGATCCGCATCGCCGCGGTCACGATCGTCGCGACCGCCACGATCGCCGCAGTCGCCGGCGGCGGGGGGCTCGGCGACGTGATCGTCAACCAGGCCAGCTACCGGCTTTCGGGCGTGATCGCAGCGTCGCTCTGCGTGATGGCGCTGTCCGCCCTCGTGTTCCTGGTGCTAGCTGGGATTCAGATCGGAGTGACGCCCAAGGGGCTTCGGAGTACTAGCGTTACCGCCGACCACTCTCGAAAGGAGCAGCAGTGATCCGCAAGCATACGAGGCGAGCCGCCAAGGCGGCGTTCGCGATTTCCCTCGGGGTCGCGATTGTCATCGGCTTGTTCGCGGCCGTCTTCGCGCGGCCGGCGCACGCGAAGTCGACGGCCAGTCCGACCATCATCATCGGGACGAAGAACTTCCCGGAGGAGTTCATCCTCGGCCAGCTCTACAAGCAGGCACTCGAGGCAAAGGGCTTCCACGTCTCCTACAAGGAGAACATCGGATCGACCGAGTTGATCCAGACCTCCCTGACGAGCGGGAAGATCAACATGTATCCCGAGTACACGGGTGTGATCGTGCAGGACGTCTTCCATCACACCCTCTCGGCGAAGACGGCGAACGGCACGTACCAGCTCGCGAAGCAGCTGGAGGCGAAGAAGGGCTACACCGTCCTCAAGCCGACGCCGTTCTTCGACACCGACGTCCTCGCCGTGACGAATGCGACGGCCAAGAAGTACGGCCTGAAGTCGATCGGCGACCTGAAGAAGGCCGGCAGCTTCAAGCTCGGCGGGTTCCCGGAGTGCAAGACGCGGAACACATGCTTCCTCGGCTACACGAAGCAGTACGGGCTCACGAACGCGTCCTTCGTGCCGCTTGCCGGAATCTCGGCGTACGCGGCGCTCGATGCCGGCAACGTGCTGGCAGCGGACGTGTTCTCGACCGACCCGCCGCTCGGCAAGGGCTCGAAGTACACGGTCCTCAACGACCCGAAGCACGTGACGGGCTTCCAGAACGTCGCCCCGATCGTCAAGACGACCCTTGCGACCGCGCTGGGCTCGAAGTTCACGAACACGGTCAATGCGGTGTCGGCGACGCTGACACAGAACGCGATCGTTGCCATGAACAAGGCGGTCGAGGTCAACAAGCAGAGTGCGGCGAAGGTCGCAGCCGCCTTCCTGAAGGCGAACCATCTCGCTTGAGTCGATTGTCGTTCTCGGTGGAGGGTCGTCCGGCGAGCATTTCGTCGGCGCCCTCCGCCGGCTCGACCGCACGGCAAAGGTAACCGTCGTCGAGCGGCGCCTCGTCGGCGGCGAGTGCTCCTACTGGGCCTGCATGCCAACGAAGACGATGCTGCGGGCGCCCGAGCTCGCGGCCGCGGCACGCCATTCCCAGGGCGCCCTCGAGGTGGGAAAGCTCGATCCGCAGAAGATCTTCGCGTGGCGTGACATCGTCGCCGAGCGGGACGACTCGTCACAGGTCAAGTGGCTCGACTCCAAGGACGCCTCACTCGTGCGCGGCGACGCGGTCATCACCGAGCCCGGCGTCGTCCGGGTCGGCGGTGAAGAACTGCGGTACGACCGGCTCGTGATCGCGACCGGTTCGTCACCGGTCGTCCCTCCGATCGCAGGACTCGACCAGGTCGACTACTGGACGAATGTCGAAGCAACCGAGACCCTGGAGGTCCCGGCTCGGCTCCTGGTTCTCGGCGGCGGCCCTGTCGGCTGCGAGCTCGCACAGTTCTTCCAGCGCATCGGTTCGCAGGTGACTCTCGTCCAGGGCGACTCGCGGCTCCTCTCGCGCGTCGACGCCGACGCGGCGGCGCTCGTCCAGGAGGCGCTGCGTGACGACGGAGTCGACATCCGGCTCGACGCGCGTGCCGTGAGTGTCACGAGCAACAGCCTGTTGCTCGCCGACGGCTCGCAGGTGCCGTTCGACCGGCTGCTCCTCGCGGCGGGCCGCAGGCCGAACGTGGAGGGTCTCGAGCCACTCGGCCTCGAGATCTCCCGACGCGGGATCGAGGTCGACGACCGGCTGCGGGCGGCGGAGAACGTCTGGGCGCTGGGGGACGTGAACGGGATCGCTCCCTTCACTCACGTCGGGAAGTACCACGCGCGCATCGCGGCCTACGACCTGACCGGTCGCGACGTTCGCGCCGATCATCGCGCGGTGCCCGCGACGATCTTCACCGACCCGCAGGTCGCGACGGTCGGCTCGACAGAAGGCGGCGTCAGCGCGACCTGGCCGCTCACGTCGGTTCCCCGCCTCTCGACGTACGAGCGCCCAAAGCGCACCGGCTTCGTGAAGGTCGTCGCCGATCCGGAACGGAAGGTCCTGACCGGCGCCGTGGCCGTCGGCCCGGAATCGGGTGAATGGCTCCAGCAGTTGACGCTCGCGATCCGTGCCGAGACCCCGATCGACGTGCTGCTCGACGTGATCCAGCCCTACCCCACGTTCAGCGAAGGGGTCTTCCTCGCGCTGCGCGAGCTGAACCTCGACCTCTGAGCTGGCTGCCCTCGCTCACGGAAGCCGCTCGCCGGTGAGGCGCGCAACGCCGAGCGAGCCGATCAGGAGCAGGGCCGCGAGGCCCGTGAACCACGACGACACCTCGCGGGTCGCGCTGTGGTGGGAAATGCTGTGCCCGAGATCCTTGTAAATCGAGTCGACCTGGTTCGCGGTGGTCGCGCGGAAGGTCTGCCCGTCCGTCGCGTGCGCGATCGCGGCGAGCGTCACGGGGTCAGGGCGCACGGGGAACCGCCGCGCACCGTTCCCGAAGCCGCCGCCGAACCCATAGCCGCCGAATGGACCGAACCCGAGTGTGCCGTGGTCCGTGCCGAGCACGACGGTGAACACGCGGATGCCCGCGTTCCGCGCGAGCGCCGCGCCCTGCATCGGTGTCAGCACCCCGCGCGTCTGGGCGCCGTCCGAGAGGAGGACGATCGCACCGGGCAGCTTCCCGTCCTTGCCACGCGGCGCATCGGCGACCGACGACTTGACGACATGCACGGCCACGCTGAGCCCGTCCCCGATCGCAGTCCCCGCCTCCGGCGAGAGGAGGTCGACGCCCTCCTGCAGCACGCCTCGATCGGTTGTCGGCACCACCAGCACGTCGGGGCCGGTACTGAACGAGACCAGCCCGATCTTCACCTTCTTCGGCACCTTCTCCGAAAAGACGTCCATCGCATGCTGCGCTGCGCCGAGACGCGTGGGCTTAACGTCCGCAGCGCGCATCGAGCCCGAGACGTCGACAAGAAGAACGACAGTTGCCTGGCTCGAGGTCACTGACACGGTCGCGCGCGGACGAGCGAGTGCCGTCGACGCCGCCGCGAGCGCGAGCAGAAAGAGCACCAGCGGGATCCAACGCCGCCACGGACGCTTGCGCTCCGCAACGACCGATGCGAGCAGGTCGAGGTTCGTGAACGCAACCGCATAGCGCGCCCGTCGGCGGTCGAACCACAGCGCGAGGCCCAGCACAGCCGGCACCAGCAGGAGCGCGAGCAGGAAATACGGCGATCCGAAGCTCACGGCGCACACTCCGCGCCGACCTGGACGATCGCGTGGACGTCGATCGACAGCGCGTCGCCGGCGGAGGCGGTGACGACCACCTTCTTGCCGACGATCACATGGGACGCCTTCACGTAGACGGAGTTCGAGACCGGCGGGGGCTGCTTCGTCCGGAACGCGACCGAGTGCCAGGCGCCGACGAGCCGCTCCGACGGTTTGCAGGCGACCCGCCCGAACCGCACGGTTCCCGGCCCGATCACGACGATCCGCGAACGGAACTCGAGCGACTGGCCGGGCGGGCTCACCGTGCGCGCAGAGACCGTGGAGCGGCCGCCGCCGCCCTGCGTCGGCACGCAACCGAGCAACGGCTGGAAGAGCTGCGGCCGCGGCGAGGTCGAGACCGCGCGGAACAGTGCGTACCGCGTCGTCGTCGCTCCCGGCTGCACCGGCGCGCCGAGCCGGCCGACGAAGTCGATCCGCACGTCACGCGAGGTCACCTGTGCGTCGAGCCCGGCGACGACGCTCTTCCCACCCGGGCAGCTGAGCAGGTACTGGGTCGTGCCGCGTGCCGGAACCACCACCCACGGCCCGGGGACCCGGATGCACGACTGGATTCCGTGGCATTCGTTCGTGGCGCCTCCGACCGGCGCGAATGAGGCGGCCACTGCGAGCGCTGCGACGACCGCGGCGAGCAGGGGTTTCACGGGAACCTCCTGAACCATGCGCCGGAGAGCAACGCGCCCGCGAGCATGAAGACGATTCCGCCGGCGGCAGCAATGGCGGTCACCTCGAAGGTCTTGTGTTGTTTGCCGACGCGCGAGCCGAGCGCCGCGTAGGTGCTCTTCACGTCGACGCTCGCTGCTCCCTGAGAGAACCGCCCGCCGCTCGTCCTTGCGATCACCTGCAGTGGCGCCGGCTGCACCGGGACCTGGATCTGCTCCGTGTAACCGCTCTTCAGCGGCTGCAGGACAACGCCGTCGGGCGTGCCGAGGGCGACCGACGAAATCGGGATCTTCCACTGCCGCGCCCAGGCGGCGGCCTGCTGCGGGCTGTAACGGCCGGCCGTCTGCCCGCCGTCGGACAGCAGGATGACCACGGCGGGTGGGCGAGTCCCCTGCTGTGTTCCCTTCACCGTGCGGCCGACGTTGACCGCCTTGACGGCGGCATCGGCGAGCGCCGTTCCCTGCGGGCCGGCCTTGGCATTCGTGATCGCCGCGCGCACGGCGGTGAGATCATGCGTGGGCGGCGCGGAGACGGCGACGTGGTCGGAGAACGTGATCACCGACATGCGGTAGCCACTCGGGAGCGCGTCGACGTATCGCAGAGCAACGCTCTTCGCCGCGGCGAGCCGGGTCGGCAGCGAGTCTCGGGCAGCCATCGAACCGGACTCGTCGAGCACCAGCACCACGGTCGCCTCCTGGCGCTTGACGGTGATCTTCGCAGTCGGGCGGGCGAAGCCGACGAGCAGCAACGCGGCTCCGGCAAGCAGCAGCGCAACGGGCAGATGACGCCGCCACGCCGACGGACGGTCGGTCATGTTCGGGAGCAGGTTGGGAGCGGCCCACGCGGAGGCCCGCCGGTCGCGCCGCCGATCGAGCCAAATGTAGCCGGCCGCCGCGACCGGGACGACGAGCAGGAAGACGAGGAGAGCCGGTGCGAAGAAGCTCATCGCGTGCGGCGCCCTCTGCGCAGGAACGCGGCCAGCGGTCTCAACCAGTCACCCTCGGTCGAGAGCGCCACGTGCCGCACGCCGGCCGACGCGAGCGAGGTGACCAGTGTGCGGCGCTCGTCAGCGGCGACGGCGGCAAAGCGCTCTCGCAAGCGGCGATCGCCGGTGTCGACACGGAGCTGCCGCCCCGTCTCCGGATCGACGAGTCTCAACTCGCCGACATCGGCGAGCTCCTGCTCCCGGGGATCGCGAACCTCGACCGCAAGCACAGCGTGGCGTCCCGCAAGCCGAAGAAGCGGCGGCCGCCAGTCGATCGGGCCGCGAAAGTCCGAGACGACGACGATCAGAGCACGTTGCTTCGTCACCCGGTCGGCGAGCTCGAGCGCCTCGCGCAGCGTGCCCTTGCCTACCGGGGGCAGATCACGCAGAAGCCGAAGCGTGTCGAGGAGCGCCCGACGCCCCTGACGCGGCCGCTCGACGACGGGCTCGGCCCCGAAGGCGACCGTGCCCAGTCGGTTCCCGCGCCGGGTCGCGGCGTAGCCCACGGCAATGGCGACCCCTTCGGCCACGTCTGCCTTCCGTCGGTCGCCGGTTCCGAACGACATCGACGCCGACGCATCGAGCACGAGCCACGTGACCAGCACGCGCTCTGCGAGCTCGACCCGAACATGCGGCTCGCCGGTGCGTGCGGTGACGTTCCATTCGATCCGGCGAACGTCGTCGCCGGGCTCATACGGTCGAACCTGCCACAGCTCGCTGCCGACCCCTGCGAACGCGGAGCGGTAGTCACCGGCCAGGAGACCATCGACGCGGCGGCCGACCGACAGCTCGAGCGCGCGCAACGACGACGCCGAGAGCGGGCCTGGCCCGGGCTGCTCGGGAGTGCGAAGCGGGGCGAGCGGGTCGTCGGACACTCAGACGGCTTGCGCCCGGCCGAGGTCGATTTGCGGCGTCGGCACGGCCGCGAGCACCTGGTCGAGGATCGTGTCGGGTGCGACCTCCTCCGCAAGTGCGCGGTAGGAGAGGACGAGCCGATGGCGGAACGCGTCGCGGACAAGCGCGTCGACGTCACCGGGGACGACGTAATCCCGGCCGCGGATGAGGGCGAGCGCCCGGGCCGCCGACACGAGGCTGATCGGCCCGCGCGGGCTGGCGCCGAACGAGACATAGTCGGCGATGTCGCCGAGCCCGTGCTCGGTCGGCCGTCGTGTCGCCGTGGCGACATCCACGGTCCAACTGATCAGGGCAGGATCGACGTAGACCTGGGTCGCCTGCCGCTGCAGCGCAATCAGCTCTTCGAGCGACAGCACCTGCGCCAGCTCGGGGGCCTCCTCGAGCGAGCGCGCAACGACGGTCAGCTCCTCGTCGTGCGCCGGATAGTCGACCAGGATCTTCAGCATGAAACGATCGATCTGCGCCTCTGGCAGCGCGTAGGTGCCCTCGGACTCGATCGGATTCTGGGTGGCGAGCACGAGGAACGGGTTCGGGACCGGGAAGGTGTGGTGCCCGATCGTCACCTGATGCTCCTGCATGACCTCCAGCAGGGCTGACTGGACCTTGGCGGGCGCACGGTTGATCTCGTCTGCGAGCAGGAAGTTGCAGAAGACCGGTCCGAGCTCCGTTTCGAAGTCGCTCTTGTCCGGGCGGTAGACACGCGTACCGACGAGGTCGGACGGGACGAGGTCCGGTGTGAACTGCACCCGGTGGAAGGAGCCCCCGAGGACCGCAGCAGTGGTCTTGATCGTCAGCGTCTTGGCAAGCCCCGGCACGCCTTCGATCAGCACGTGCCCGCCGGAGAGCAGGCAGACGAGCACCCGTTCCAGCATCTCTTCCTGACCCGCGATCACGCGCCGGATCTCGAACAGCGCCTGTTCCAGCTTGCCTGAGACCTCGTCCACTGACTCCTCCTCGTTCGGGTTGGAACCTAAGAATGCACCTCCTGCCTAAGAAGTTCTCGTTAAGTTCGAGATCGGTTCAAAGCCGTCCGCCAGGCGAGACGATGTGCTACCGCCGCATCCCGGGAGAGGCTCGGCTTGTACACGTCCCCGACGGCGACCCGGGCACCGTGACCGGCCGCGAGAGCCGCCGCCCCGAGCGCGGTCGTCTCGCGCTCGGCGGCAACTTCCACAGGAATGCCGAGCAGATCCGACTGGAACTGCATCAAGAACGCATTCCCGGTGGCGCCCCCGTCGGCACGCAGGACGGAAGGCGGATCGGGCAGCGCGTCGACGACGTCGGCGACCTGGTGGGCGATCGCCTCGAGCGCCGCACGCACCAGATGGGCCCTCGTCGTGCCCCGGGTGATCCCGGCGATCAGGCCGCGCGCGTCCGCGTCCCACCAAGGCGAGCCGAGACCGGTGAGCGCCGGCACGAAGACGACCCCCTCGGTGGAGTCGACGCTCTCGGCGAGTGCTTCGCTCTCGGCCGCGCCGGAGAGCAGGCCGAGGCCGTCGCGCAGCCACTGCAACGCGGCACCGCCGACCAGCACCGCACCTTCGTGGGCGTAGCCGTCCGCAGCTGCCGTCTTCAGTAACCCTGGCGGGGGCGGCGAAGTGTCGTCGCCCGTGTGCACGAGCACGAAGCTGCCCGTGCCGTACGTCGCCTTCCCTTCGCCCGCCGAGTGACACCCCTGTCCGAAGAGCGCCGCCTGCTGGTCGCCGGCTATCCCACGAATCTCCGCATGTGTCCCGAGCAGCTCGCCCTCCCCCACCGCCTCGCTGGAACGGATGATTCGCGGGAGCAGCTCCCGGTCGACGCCGAAGAGCGCAAGCAGCTCGTCGTCCCAGTCGAGCGTCCGCAGCGACGCGAGCATGGTGCGCGACGCGTTCGTCCGATCGGTCACGTGCAGCCGCCCGCCCGTCAGCTTCCAGACGAGCCAGCTGTCGACCGTGCCGAACGCGAGCCCGGCGCGACCGTGCTCACGCAGGAGCCACTCGAGCTTCGTGGCGGAGAAGTACGGATCGGGAACGAGCCCCGTGCGCTCGCGAATCAGATCGGCGTCGAGCTCGCGGCAGCGCGCCGCGGTTCGCCGGTCCTGCCAGACGATCGCCGGCGCGACCGGGCTTCCGGTCCTGCGGTCCCAGAGGAGCGTCGTCTCGCGCTGATTCGTGATCGCGATCGTGTCGACGCCGTCGAGCCCGGCTTCCCCGGCTGCGGCGAGAACGCTCTGCCAGATCTCTTCCGGATCGTGCTCGACCAGGCCCGGCCGCGGAAAATGCTGCGGCAGCTCGGCGTAGCCGCGGCGGTGGACGTGGAGCTCCCCGTCGACCACGAGGCAGGTCGTGCCGGTCGTGCCCTGGTCGATCGCGAGGATCACGAGCGCTGTGAGATGAACGCGAGCGTTCGCCGCCAGGCATCCTCCGACGCTTCGGCGTAATCCTCCTGCTTGCGGTCGAAGAAACTGTGCGGGGCGCCGTCGTAGATCACGATCTCGTGCTCCACACCCTCGCTCGCGAGTGCTTGTTCGAACAGCGCGTTGTCGTCCGCGGTGATCCCCTGGTCGTCACCCGCCTGGAGCGCGAGGATGGCACATTCGATCTCGGCGGCCCGTTGCACGACACTCGCCCCGCCGCGCTCGCGCGTGGGCGAGCCGTAGAAGCCGATCGACCCGGCGAGGCCGTGCCCCGACGCCGCGGCAATCCACGAGGCACGTCCGCCGAAGCAGAACCCGACGGAGAAGACCGACGTTGCGCCGCGGGCGCGCAGCTCGGCGACCACCGCTCTTGTGTCGGCCTGAACGCTGTCGTCTGTCGTCTGCTCGACGTGCGGCATGTACTCCCAGTCGGCCGTGCGCTTCGCGACTCCGGCAGTGCGGCCGAAGTAGTCGAGGACGATCGCGAGATGGCCACGCTCGGCAAAGCGCAGCGCGAGCTCCTCGTAGAAATGGAAGAGCCCGCGCACGTCCGGCAGGATCACCACGCCGGTCGTGGCCCGCGCCTCCGGGGCCGCGACGAAAGCTGCGAAGTCGTTGCCGTCAGCAGCGGTGAGCACGAGGTCGTCGTGCGAGAGAGCCGCTCCCGCGATCCGCGGGATCGGTGGCTCGGAATCGATGTCGAAGCACATCACGGCAATCTAGTCGGAAGGGTAAGCTCGAGGACGAAGGGACGGATGCCTGCGGTGCGTGAGTACGAATACGAACTTCGGCGCAACGGTGCGGTGATCGCAACCGGGCGCCTTCAGCTGGACGTCGTCCCGGCCGCGGGAGAGACGCTCGCGCTCGGGACGGAGGAGGTGCGCGTCGAGGACGTACTGCATCTCGGCACCTCACGACGGCTGATCCTTCGAGCAGGCTAGCGTCCATCTACTGAATCTGATTCGGCGCAGCCGAACCAGATTCACGAGTTTCGAGTTGCCAGAACAACGCTGCACGGAGGTGAACGAATGACCGACAATCCGAAGTGGCAAGCCGTGCGCCTCGACGAGATCGAGCGCCGTGGCAGAGACATCCCGGTGCGGGAGCATCTCGGGATTCACGCATTCGGCGTCAACGCCTTCACCCCGGGCGAGGACAACCTGCTGATCGGGGAGCACAACGAGGCCGGATCGGGTCAGGAAGAGCTGTACATCGTGCTCGACGGGACGGCGACCTTCGAGATCGACGGCGAGACCGTCGATGCGCCGGCCGGGACATTCGTGTTCGTCCCGCCGGAGTCACGGCGGAAGGCGACCGGGGTCGGGACCGTCCTCGCCCTCGGCGGGACGCCCGGCCGCGCTTACCAGGGGATCGACTGGGGCGAGGCATGGCCGTTTCACAGAGACTCGATGGCCGCGTACGGCGACCAGCGCTACGCCGATGCGCTCGAAGCGGTCCGCGCCGGCCTCGAGCTCATGCCGGACAACCCGGGTCTCAATTACAACTTCGGCTGCTTCGCGACACTCGCCGGTGACACCGGCGACGAGACGTTCGACCACCTCCACCGCGCCGTCGAGCTCTTCCCGGCATTTCGGGAGCAGGCGCGCAAGGACGACGATCTCGCCGCCGTACGCGACGATCCGCGGTTCGAGGAAGCCCTTCGCTGACGGCGCCGCACGCGGCGAGAGCCCGATCCGGTGGGCCGCGTCCTGCGCGCACGGTCAACGGGAGGCCTCGCCGCAGCGGCGGCAGCGGCGCCCCTTCGCCGGCAGGCGGGCGCCACACCGCTGACACGAGGCCGGCACGCACGCTCGACGCGCGGCAGCGGCCGCGGCGATGTCATCGGTCGCGATCAGTAGGACGACGAGGCCATCGTCGGCGTCGAGCGACGCGAGGTACTCGTCGCGACACCGCTCGACGTCGCCATGCCGGTCGACGAGCTCGGCGAGCGCGTAGAGGTGACGGCGGCGCGACCTCACGGCCGCACCGCCGTCGGACTGATCACCGCTGTGATCGTCCTGCCCTCGGCAACCGGCATCCCGTCGAGCCGTCCGACCTCCTTGACGTCCTCAGCGAGCCGAGTGATCAGGTCGCGACCGCGCTCCGGATGCTCACGCTCGCGACCGCGGAAGATCACGACTGCCTTCACCTTCGATCCGTCACGGAGGAAGTCGAGCGCCCGGTCTCGCTTCCAGGCGTAGTCGTGCGCACCGATCTTTGGTCGCAGCTGGATCTCCTTCAGAGATTCGTGCACCTGGTTCCGGAGCGAGGCGCGCAGCTTGCGCTCCTCCTCGTATCGCCATTTGCCGTAGTCGAGTGCGCGGCAGACGGGTGGCTCCGCCTTCGCCGCGACCTCGACGAGATCGAGGTCGCGTGCGTACGCATACGCCCGCGCCTCGTCGGCGCTGGTCACTCCGAGTTGTGCTCCGTCCTCGGCGAGCAGCCGCACGGGCTGGTTGCCGATCTGTTCGTTGATCCTCGCGGTGACGCGCCTGTCCTGCGCGACGGCGCCACGCTTGCGTGCTCTTCTCAACCAGAGTCCTTTCTCGCGCTGTAACGGGGGACGCAGCAGCCCACCGTTCGGCGAGGGAGATCTGGGTAGACGCGCGCGCGGGTTAGCGCGCGGACGGGCCGAACGGGAGGGCTGCTGTAGCGATTGTCTGAACCATGGCGGCCCTCCCTTCATTCGCTGACGAGCGCCGGCGCACGGATACTACGCGAAGCGCGGGCGAGCTAGCTGAGCTCGTTCGGCAGCTCGATGCCGCTCGGGTCGATCCCGAGCGACTTCGCAAGCCGAATGCCCTGCTCGAGGTCTTCGCGCAGCATCCGAATGTCCGTCTCGCGCATCAAGGCCCCGATGAACTCGCGTGCTTTCGGCCGCCAGAGTGCGTGCTGCGCGAAGATCGGCAGGAGCCGGTTGGCCGCATCGACGAGGCGGGTCTTCACGCGCGTGCCGGCGCCCTCGAGCAGGACACGCTCATAGGCCATTCCCGCCCCGTGATGGATCCCGTCGTCGATCGCGAGCCGGTTGCACAGGTCCTCGAGCACCGTGCCTCGTGACGAGCGGGCGATCATCCGGAAACGCGGGATGATCAACCGCTCGTAGAAGACCTGCATCAGAAAGACCTTTTCCTCGAGCGTGTCCGCATCGAGCACCTGCTGCGCGAGCCGGTCGAGGTAGGGATCCCGCTCGGCCATCCCCCCCGCTTCGTGGATCAGCTTCAGCCAGCCCTCGGTGTGGCGTGACTCGTCCTGCACCATCGTCGTGTAATAGAGCTTCGCCTCGTGGTCGGGTGCGATCGAGAAGAGCTGCGCTGCCATCTCGACCGCCAGCTCGTCCGCCTGCAGCTGCTGTGTGACGACCGACCGCCAGAGGTCGCGACGTCGAGCCAGCTTCTGCGGCGACCCTTTGTACTCCGGGATCGGCGGCACCTCGCCCCAGGGCAGATCGCGCACCTGCCACTCGGCTCGCTTGGCGAGCTCGTAATAGCGGTAGACGCCTTGCAAGTCACGGCCGTCCGCGGCCACGGCCTCGTCCACGTGCTCTTCGAGCTCCATCGCGGCACAGCCTAACGATCGGTCGGGTGGGAGGACAGGCTGCGGGAATACCCTCGGTCGGCTCAGAGGCAGTCCCTAGCGGCCTCTCAGCCTGCTCCCAGCCGCGGGCGGCACGGTGGTTTTCACATCGTCCAACCGAAAGGAGCCGTCATGAACGGCATCAGCAAGAAGCTCTCGGCCGGCGGCGTCGCACTCGGCGTCGCACTCGGAAGCTACGGCATCGCGAGCGCCGCGACCGGATCGACGACCACGAGCTCGTCCGCCACACCGAGCACCGCACCGACCGCACCCTCGGCACCGCAAGCCGCTCCGCAAGGCTGGGGCGCTCAACGGAGCGACGAGACGCTCCTCACCGGCGACACTGCTGCCAAGGTGAAGGAGATCGCGCTCGCCAAGGAGCCGGGCGCCTCCGTGGTCCGCGTCGAGACCGACGCCGACGGGCACGCAACCTACGAGGCGCACGTGATCGAGAGCGACGGGACCCTGGCCACGGTGTACGTGGACAAGGACCTGAACTTCGTCAGCGTCGAGTCACGCTAGCGAGCAACCGCCTCGACCAGCGAGGCCGCGAGGAACACTGCCGTCCCGGTGAGCACGATCGTGCCGCCGGGCGGCAGGTTCCCGTAGTAGGAGATCGTCAGCCCCGCCAGCACCGACCCGAGGCCGAAGAGGATCGACAGGCCCATGGTCGACCGGACACTCCAGGCGACGCGTTGCGCGGCAATCACCGGGAGCACCATCAGCGCCGCGATCAGCAGGATCCCGACGATGCGCATCGAGACGCCGATCGTCAACGCGGCGAGCATGGAAACGAGCGCGTTCAGCGCCGCGACCGGCAGCCCCGCCACGCGAGCACCCTCCTCATCGAGCGAGACCGCGATGAGGCCGCGCAGGAACACCGCGATCACGACCAGCGAGCCGAGTCCGAGCGCCGCGATCACGGCGAGGTCGCTCCGTGTGACCGTGAGGATCGACCCGAACAGGTAGGCGAACAGGTTCGCGTTGAGCGCGCCCGCCGCCGAGATCAGCACCACACCTCCCGCGATGCCGGTGTAGAAGACGACCGCGAGCGCCTGGTCGCCGGCGGTCCGGCGGCGTGCGCGAAGCCACTCGATGCCGATCGCGCCGAGAATCGCCGCCGCGAGCGCCGTCCAGACCGGAGAAACACCGATCAGGTACCCCACGGCGACGCCCGCGAAGGCCACGTGACCGATGCCGTCGCCGATCAAGCTCATCTCGCGCTGCACGAGGAAGAATCCGACCGCCGGGGCGAGGACGCCGACGATCGCACCGGCGGCGAACGCGAGCCGCATGAACTCGAGATCAAGCATGGCTGTGCGACGGGTCGTGCCAGAGGCCGGGAAGCTCCGACGGTGGACCGTCGAAGACGATTCGCTCGCGCACGAGCACCAGTCGTTCGACGAAGCGCTCGACCGAGCCGAACTCGTGTGAGACGTAGAGGATGGTCACGCCGAGCTCTCCGTGCAGCCGGTGGAGCAGCGCACCGAGAGCGTCCTGTGCTTCGACGTCGACACCGGTCGTCGGCTCATCGAGCACGAGCAGCCTCGGGCGAGCCGCAAGCGCCTTCGCGATGAACGCGCGCTGCTGCTGGCCGCCCGAGAGCGATGTCAGCCGTCGCCGGGTGAGCGCGCGCAGCCCCACGCGGTCGATTGCCTCGTCGACCGCCTCGCGGTCGTCAGGACGCAGACGGCCGTACGGGTTCAGCGGCGCTCGTCCGGCCTCGACGACGTCGCGCACGGTCGCCGGCGCGTGCAGGCCGATCTTCGTCCGCTGCGCGAGGTAGCCGATGCTCGTCCGCGCATGGAAGCTCCGTGCGGGCTCGCCGTACAACGAAACCTCTCCGTGCGTCGGCCGCTCCAGCCCGAGCGCAATGCGCAGCAACGTCGTCTTGCCGCCGCCGTTCGGGCCGGCGATCGCGACGAACTCGCCCTGCTCGACGCGCAGATCGATGCTCTTGAGCACCTGCGGGCCCTGACCGTAGGCGAAGTCGACCCCGGTCAGCTCGAGCGCTAGCGGCATCCGAGCTCCTTGCGCAGCGCTTGCAGGTTCTGGCGCATCAGGCCGATGTAGTCGAGCCCCTGCTTCTCCTCACCAGATGTCAGCCCCTCGATCGGATCGAGCACCGCGGTCTTCGCGCCCGCCTCGCGCGCCACAGTCTGCGCGAGCTTCGGCGAGACGAGCCGTTCGAAGAACACCGTGCCGATGTGATCGTCGCGCACAAGCTTGGCGAGCGAGGCGAGCTTCTGCGCCGACGGCTCCGACTCCGGATCGATCCCGGTGATCGCGACCATGTGCAGGCCGTAACGCGCCGCCAGGTAGGCGAATGCAGCGTGGCTCGACACGAACTCGTGGCGGGCGCAGTGCGCGAGGCCGCTGCGGTATTCCCCGTCGAGGCGGAGGATTCGCGCGGCGAGCGCGCGTCCTCTCGCCGGCCGGCCGAGCACCACACCCATGTGCTGGACGATGTGCGCAAAGCGAACCGGATCCAGCCAGACGTGCGGGTCAGTCTTGCCAGATTCGTCTCCAACCCCGGCGGACAACGTCTGCCCTTGCAGCACGTCGAAGGTCGTTCCGCGGGCGTCGCGCACGGCGTCGGCGACAGCAGGCTGAAAGTCGTGCGAGAGGTAGAAGACGAATTTCGCGCTCTGGATCTCGGCGACTTCCTTCGGAGTGAGCTCGATGTCGTGCGGCTCGGCGCCCGCGGGCGTCAGGTTGTGCACGTGGACGGTCCGGCCGCCGATCTGCTCCGCCGCCCAGGCGACCGGGTAGAACGCGGCGACCACCGAGCGTCCGTGCGAGGGTGTGCTCGAGCCGCAGCCCGCCAGAGCGGCCGCGAGGGCAAGTGCGAGAACGATTCTCATCAATGTCTCGGGGACGATAACGATTCTCGTTATCCTCTGCCTGATGACCTGGGCCGATCATGCGAACACGCAGCTGCGCGAGGCCGGCTACCGCCCGGGTGGCGCCGGCACGCTGGTGCTCGGCTACCTGGAGGCGCAGACGTGCTGTCGTGGCGCACAGGAGATCTACGAGGCGCTCGAACGCAGGATCGGCCTGGCGAGCGTCTACCGGATGCTCGACCGGCTCGACGAGCAGGGCCTCGTCCAGCGGATCGACATCGGTGATGGGATCGTCCGGTACGAGCCGGCGCGCGCTGCACATCACCACCACCTCGTCTGCGGGGAGTGCGGCAAGGTGGAGCCGTTCGCAGACCAGCGGCTCGAGCAGGCGATCGAGGCGGTCGAAGAGCGGAGCGGCTACTCGGTGGTCGCGCACGAAGTGGTGCTCCGGGGTGCCTGCGCGGATTGCCGGCCATGAACGTCGGCATCTACATCTACGAGCTCGCCGAGGAGCTCGACTGGGCCGGGCCGTGGGAAGTGCTCGCCGCCTGGGCCGACCGCGCGAGCGAGGTGCACGTCTTCACGATCACCGACACGGAGGCGCCGGTTCGGTGTGCGAAGGGCCTTCGGGTGCTCGGTGATCACACGTGGGAGACCGCCCCGGAGCTCGACGTGCTCGTCGTGCCGGGGGGCGACTCGCGCGGGCCGGTCGCAGACCAGGTGCTGATCGGCCGGATCCGCGCGTTGCGAGACCGAGGCGCCCTCCTGACGAGTGTCTGCACCGGCGCGTTCGTGCTCCAGGCCGCTGGTGCGCTCGAGGACAAGCCGGCGACCACGCATTGGGGCTCGATGGAACGACTGCGTGCGCTCGGCGTCGAGGTGCGAGACGAGCGCTTCGTCGACGCGGGCGACGTGATCACGGCGGCGGGCGTTTCGGCGGGGATCGACATGGCGCTCCATCTCGTCGCACGGCTGGACTCGGTCGAGCGCGCCCGCGACGTTCGACGGTATAT
This sequence comes from uncultured Thermoleophilia bacterium, assembly GCA_963806025.1. Classification (GTDB taxonomy): domain Bacteria; phylum Actinomycetota; class Thermoleophilia; order Gaiellales; family Gaiellaceae; genus PALSA-600. The sequence goes on from CAWDWI010000005.1 coordinate 142,198, forward strand.
CCAGTACGACCCCGACCCGCCCGTGTGACGGACGCCGCACGCGTCGACAAATGGCTGTGGGCGGCGCGCTTCTTCAAGACACGCAGCGCAGCGACCGACGCGGTGCTGGGCGGTCACGTGCATGTGAACGGCGAGCGTGTGAAGCCGTCGAGAGACGTCCACGCCGGTGACACGGTCGAGATCTCGATCGCCGCCCGACGGCGCACGGTGCTCGTCACGGCCATCGCGGACAAGCGCGGCTCTGCGACCGTGGCGGCGACGCTCTACGCCGAAACGGCCGAGTCGATCGAACGCGGTGAGCGCGAGCGCCTGCAGCGAAGTCTGGCCCGCCCCCTGGGCGCCGACCTCGGCGAGCGGCCGACGAAGCAAGCGCGGCGACGGCTCGACGCGCTACGCCGGGCGCAGCGCGGCAACCCGTAGCGGCCGCCTCGGACGGCCTTTCGGGAGATGCCTGCTAGCCGAAGTCGACCGCCTCGTCACCTGCGAACTGGTGGGCCGGCGCTCCCACCTGCCGGAGCAACAGCCCACCGATCGCCGCGGCCGATGCGGCGAAGATCGCGCCGACGAGGAAGGCGGCGTGATAGCCCCCGGTCAGCGCCTCGAGGTTGCCGTCGCCGGACGCCGCCAGCGTGTCGGTGCGTGACGCCGCGATGCTCGCGAGCAGCGCGAGCCCGACCGCGCCGCCCATCATGAAGGACGTGTTGACCACGCCGGAGGCAAGCCCCGACTCCTCTGGGCCGACCTCGCTCATCGCGGCGAGCAGCAGCGGATTGAACGCCATCCCGGCGCCGATACCAAGCAGGATCATGCTCGGGAGGACGTCGACCAGGAACGAGCCGTCGACGGGCGCGCGGACGAAGAGAAGCAGGCCGAGCGACGCCAGCCCCAGCCCGACGGCGAGCGGCGGCCGAAAGCCGAACCGCAGCACGAGCTTCGCCGAGAGCCCGATCGAGAACGCGCCCATGATCAGGTTCGCAGGCAGGAATGCGAGGCCGACCTGAAGCGGCGAGTAGCCGAGCACGAGCTGCAGATACAGCGCGGACAGGAAGAACCACGCGAACATCGACGCCGCCCACAGCACGCCGACGACGTTCGCCGTCGCGACATTCCGACGCCGGAAAAGAGAGAGCGGGACCAGCGGGTCGCGCAGCCGCGACTCGAGCCAAACGAAGAATGCGAGCAAGACGGCCGAGCACCCGAGCAGCCCCAGCGTCTGCGTGGATGTCCACCCAGCCTGGTTGCCGTTGACGATCGCGTAGACAGCGAGCACGAGCGCCGCAGTGACGGTGATCGCGCCTGCGATATCGAGCGGCTTCCTGGTGAGTGCCGCTTGGGCCTTCGGCAGGAGTCGCAACGAGAGGGCGAAGACGAGCACGCCGATCGGCAGGTTGACCAGGAAGATCCAGTGCCAGTCGAGCCAGCCTGTGAGCACGCCGCCGAGCAGGACCCCGATGCTGCCGCCGCCGGCCATCACGAACCCGAACACACCCATTGCCTTCGCTCGATCGACCGGCTCCGTGAAGAGGACCATGATCAGCGAGAACGCCACTGCCGAGACGACGGCCCCGCCGACTCCCTGAACCGCGCGCGCTGCGATCAGCAGTCCCTTCGAGCTCGAGAGCCCGCAGGCGAGCGACGCCAGCGTGAAGACCGCGATCCCGATCAGGAACAGCCGGCGGTGGCCGAAGAGGTCACCGAGCCTGCCGCCGAGCAGCAGAAAGCCGCCGAACGTGAGGATGTAGGCGTTCACGACCCAGGCAAGCGACGTCTGCGAGAAGCCGAGGTCGGTGCGGATCGACGGGAGCGCGACGTTCACGATCGTGGTGTCGAGGACGATCATCAGATCGCCGAGGCACAGCACGTAGAGCGCGAGCCAGCGACTGCGGGCGGTCATCGAGGGCATCTGTCCCTTTCGTTCGGTTTCACAACATCCGACCGTGCCGCCGACCGAAACTCATCGCTGCGAGACCGATGATTTCCGGGATCCGGAGCGGTCTACCCTGCAGATGGCCGCCTCGCGTCCGAACCACCTCGTCTGCGATCTCAGTGCGCTCGCAGACGCGGACGTCGGCACGGTCGCCGACCTGGCGCGCCTTCACGTGGCGGCCCACAAGCTCGACCTGGATGTCGTCCTGCGAAACACCTCGGACGCGCTCGTCGAGTTGATCGCGTTCGTCGGGCTGACTGAGGTCCTACGCGTCGAGCCGCGGCGGCAGACCGAACAGCGGGAAGAGCGTCTCGGTGTCGAGGAAGAATGTGAACTCGGCGATCCGCCCCTCTGAAAGCTCCAGCACCTGGAGCGCCCACGGCTCGTGCCCGCCGTCTTCGCTCGGCTTGTACTGACCAAACGCCGGCGAACCGTTCGCCTGCCTCGTGGGGACGACCCGCGACCCCTTGCAGCCGATCCCTGGCCCGAACCACCAGGTGAGGATGTCGTCCCGCCCCGCGAGCCACATGTCGAACGGTGGCATCGACTGCGACGCGTCCTCCTGGATCAACGACGTGAGCGCGTCGATGTCGTACCGCTCGAACGCGTCGACGTAGCGCGCGAGCATTGCGTGATCTGCCTCGTCGAGCTCGGCGGACGCGCCTTCGGAGGTGACGTCGCGCGAGGCCAGTGTCGCCCGCGCTCGCTGCAGTGCACTGTTCACGGACGCGACGCTCGTGTCGAGCAGCTCAGCGACCTCTGTCGCCTGCCACCGCAGCACCTCGCAGAGGATCAAGACGGCCCGCTGCCGCGCCGGAAGGTGCTGCAGCGCGGCGACGAACGCGAGGCGAATCGTCTCATGCTCGACCGCGACGTCGGCGGGATCCGGGATCGGCTGGATCCAGGTCACCTCGGCCGGGACGTTCAGGTTGCTCTCGACAGGCTCTCGCGCCGGGCCGAGGTCCATCGGCATGGCGCGCCGCTCCCGGCCGCTCAACATGTCGAGGCAGACGTTCGTGGTGATCCGGTAGAGCCACGATTTCACCGCGGCCCGGCCCTCGAAGCGGTTGAAGCCGCGCCAGGCCCTGATGAACGTCTCCTGGACAGCATCCTCGGCTTCGAACGGCGAGGCGAGCATCCGGTAGGCGTACGCGGTCAGCTCCGAGCGGTACCTCTCGAACTGGGTCTCGAGCTGGCCGGTGACGGCGGACGACGATTCCGGCATCGATGCCCATGCTAGGCGGTCCACCGATGTCTGTGAGGCGGAACTTGCTGCCATGTTCCTCAGACGCTGCCGAGACTCGCAACTCATCGGTGCGCCGAGCGATGAGTTTTGCGGCGTGTCATGGTCTGGATAGCCATGACGCTCCTGCTGCTGGACATCACCATGTCGTTGGACGGCTTCGTTGCCGGGCCGAACCAGACGCTCGAACAGCCGCTCGGCGAGGGAGGCGAGCAGCTGCATGAGTGGCTCTTCCGGCTTGCGAGCTTCCGCGCGCAGCACGGCCTTTCCGGTGGTGAGGAAAACGCCGACTCCGAGGCCTACGCCTGGCAGAACGGCGCCGGAGCGGTCGTGATGGGCCGCCACATGTTCAGCGGCGGCGAGGGGCCGTGGGAGAACGACCCCAACGCCGACGGTTGGTGGGGCGACGAGCCGCCGTTCCACGTTCCGGTCTTCGTGCTCACGAGGCACCCGCGAGGCACGGTCGAGATGAAGGGCGGCACATCCTTCACGTTCGTCACCGGCGGCATCGAAGTCGCTCTCGAACAGGCGCGTGAAGCGGCCGGCGAACGACACATCCAGCTCGCCGGCGGCGCGAACGTCGTACAGCAGTACCTGCACGCGGGCCTCATCGACGAGCTGCGGATCCACATCGCACCGCTGTTCTTGGGCGGCGGCGTCAGGCTCTTCGGCGACCGCGGTCCCGGGCTCGAGTTGCTGGAGGTGATCGACTCCCCGGCGGCCACGCATCTGCGCTACCGCGTCCTCAACCGGGGAGGAGACAACTGATGGGAAAGGTCGTCGTGACCGAGTTTGTAAGTCTCGACGGTGTGATGGAGGATCCGGGCGGAGCCGAGGGCTACGAGCACGGTGGTTGGACGTTCAAGTTCGACCGCGGTGCCGACGGCGACAAGTTCAAGCTGGACGAGCTCATCGCAGCAGACGCACAGCTGCTCGGCCGCCGGACGTACGAGGGCTTCGCCAGGGCCTGGCCGTCGATCGAGGACGAAGCCGGTTTCGCCGACAAGATGAACTCGATGCCGAAGTTCGTCGTCTCGAAGACCCTGAAGTCCGCCGACTGGACCAACTCGACGGTGCTCGACGGCGACCTGGTCACCGACGTCAGTGGGCTGAAAGAGCGATTCGCCGGCAACATCCTCGTCGCCGGCAGCCGCGAGCTCGTGCAGGGCCTGCTGCGACACGACCTCGTCGACGAGCTTCGGCTGATGGTCTTCCCTGTGACGCTCGGGAGTGGAAAGCGACTCTTCGAAGAGGGCTCCGAGCTACGGAGGTTCGAGCTCGTGAGAGCCGCACAGCTCGCCGAGGTAGCCGTGCTCGAGCTCCGGCGAGCTCCCGAGTAGGCCTCTTCTCTAGTACGGATCCCGCGGGGACCGGTCGTCCGAAAGTGAGGGCCGCGAGCGGACGATGAGCGTCTCGATCGCATCGGCCAGATGCTCCTGCGCGATGTTGTAGTCGCCGCGGTCGACGCGAAGCTTGTGCGCCTCGAGCAGCACGTCGGAATGCGTGTAACCGAACGGCGGTTCGAACCGATACGACGCGAGCTCGATCAGGAGCCCGAGTGGATCCTCGAAGTAGATCGAGTCCATGAACCCACGATCCTTGACCCCGCTGTGGCGGATCCCGCGCTCGTCGAGCCGCTCGACGGTCTGATGGAACGTCGCCTGGGAGAGCGAGAACGCGATGTGGTGGACGCAGCCCTGTTCGATCGACGTCCGCGCCGGATCGGGCGTGCGCTCCTCGTTCGTGAAGATCGTGATCAAACGACCGTCGCCGGGGTCGAAGTAGAGATGGCTCTCGGCGGCGTTGTCGAGGTTCGGCTGTTCGAAGACAAACGGCATGCCGAGCACGCCTTCCCAGAAGTCGATCGACGTCTGACGCCCTGCACCGACGATCGTGATGTGGTGGACGCCTTGGGTCTGGAGCTTCCGCATCACCGGTCCACCAGTGTGGACTTGTACTCGCTGCGCTGCAAGGCTCCCCACGGTACGAGCTCGACCTCCATCTGGACCACGAGCACTTCGCGCAACCTCAGGCGGATTGCGTCGGCGAGGCGCGAGCGCGCTTCGACGTGCGGCGACAGCTCGACCGAGACGGGGAGCGGCGGCTCTTGTTTCACGCCGGCTTGTTGCGGCCTGACCAGAATGCGCCCGCTGACCTCCGGCGCGAATCCGGCGACGACCTCGCGGACCGCCGACGGGAAGATGTTGACGCCGCGGACGATCAGCATGTCGTCGGTGCGGCCGATGCAACGGACACGTGGCGCCGTTCGTCCGCACGTGCACGGGCTGGTCCACACCTCGACCTGGTCGCGGGTGCGGAAACGCAGTAGGGGAGCCGCCTCGTGTCGCAGGTGCGTGAGAACGAGCTCGCCGCGTGCCCCATCGCCCAGCTCCAGCGGCTCATCGGTCTCCGGATCGATCAGCTCGGCGTGGACGAGCCCCCGGGCGCCGAGATGCATCCCTGCCTGCTCCTCGCACTCGCCCCAGAGCGACGGACCGATGTCGCCGATCCCCATCGCCTCCGTGACCTGCGCCCCCCAGCCCTCCTCGAGCGACGCACGGAACCCGGGCTCGCCGCCGCCGGGCTCGCCTGCCACGAGGATCCGCTGCACGCTCGAATCGCGCAGGTCCCCGAGCTCGAGGAGATAGGCCGCATAGGACGGCGTGACGGCGACCGCGTCGGGTCGCAGCTGATCGATCGCCAAGAGCACCCGCTCGCTGTTGCCCGTGCCGACGGGAATGTGACAGACGCCGATGCGAGCGAACGCATCCAGCGCGGCGCCGGCGACGAACGGCCCGGCGTTGTAGGTCGTAAGCAGACGGTCGCCCGGAGCAAGGCCCGAAGCCCCGTAGCTCCGGGCGGAGCCGCTCACCCAGTTGTCGAGGTCGTTCGCGGTCAGCGGGATGTAGCTCGGGGCCCCGGTCGTCCCGCTCGTCGAGTAGATGCGCACGAGCTCGGACGGCTCGACGCAGAAGTGCGCACCGAAGGGCTGTTCCGGCGTGCAGGTCGCCTTGATCTCCTGCTTCTCGGTGAGCGGCAACTGTGCGATGTCCTCGAGCACGGTGTCGGGATCGGTGCCGGCGAGTTTCCCGCGATAGAACGGCGAGCGCTCGCGTAAATAGGACAGCTGGCGCCGGAAGCTCGCCCCGTCGAGCGCCAGCTGCTCGGCCCACGGCAGCCGCTCGGCGTCAGTCGTCGCGATACTCGATCGCCTCCTCCCCTTTCGCCGCGAGCAGGAAGCCGATCGGCTGCTCGCGCTCTTCGGCCAGGTGCGCGAGGAGGCTCGCCGTGCGGGCCAGGATCGGCACAGCCTTCACGACGGCGGATTGGTAGCCGAGGTCGAGCAGCACCGCCGCGATCGGAAGCGAGACATTCAGAGTGAGCGGTTTGTCCCACGCCTCTGCGACCGCGTCGCGCAGGGCGCGCGTCAACGCGATGTAGCGCCCGCTGACACCGCGGGCATCGGCCAGTTCGAGGATCCGCTCTGCGCGCGGGTCGAGCGGACGGTGCAACGGGTGCCCGAAGCCCGGGATCTTGCCCCCGGCCGCATGGATCTCCTCGGCCGCCCGTCGAGCGTCCTTGCCCTCCGCGACCAGCCCGGACAGCAGCCGCGCGCACTCGTCGACCGCACCGAGGATCACGGGGCCTGCGCCGAGGATGCCGGCAGCGACGGCCCCCTGGAGCGACTCCGGATCCGCCGCGAACGTCATCCGGGCTGCGACGTTGCTCGGCATCAGCCCATGCTCGGCGATCGCGACCAGCGTCAGGTCGAGGAAGAAGCGTTCGTCATCCGTCGGCTCGCGCCCTGTCAGCAGCAGATGGAAGTACTCCGTAAAGCTCAGGCGGCCCATCAGATCGCCCGTCAGATCGCGACCGCGCACCTCGACCCGGTCAGGTGTGGCGTGAGCGATGCGGGTGACGGGCTCCCCGGCTTTGCCGATCTGCATGTGCCGATACCTATGTGCTGCGGAGGGAACCGTCAAGCCGCTGCGTCGGCTGAATCGCTCAGGCCGGTGTATCGACTTCGGCCTGCTTGCTCGACGCGCCGCAGAAACGGGTCAGCGTCTCGTTCAGGCACAGCAGCCCGAGGAGGTTCCCCCGGTCGTCGAGCACGACGGCGCGGCGGTGCGGGCTCGCCGAGGCGGCCGCGAACGCCGCGTCAGCCGACTCGGTCGGCCCGATCGTGACCGGGCTCCGTTCTGCGAAGTCGAGCGCCCGGCCCGCGGGATCGGCGCCGGCCGGCAGCTCGGTGACCGCGCCGCGGAACCGTTGGCCGTCGGCGAGCAGGACCAGCTGAACGCGAGGATTGTCGAGCACCGCCCGCACGTCCGCCACCGAAGCGTCCCCCGGCAGCGTCTTCGGGTTGCGGAGCATCAGGTCGGCGACGACCCGGCGGTCGATCCAGACCGGCTCAGCGGAGCTCATGGCGGCATCTTACTCGATGACAATGCAACGCCTATGCAGATTTTCCCGCAAACTCGCAGCGGAGGCGCTATCCTCGCGCGCTGACGTCCGCATTGCGGACGGGCATTGCATCGGCATACGACTGAGGAGCGCTGGAGATCGTGACGTCAAGTTTCAGTAGGGCTGGGCTCTTGCGGCGAGGCGCGGCGGGCGGCGGTGCGCTCCTCCTCTCGGGATCGGCGGTCTCTGCGCTCGCGAGCTCGGCCGCGGCGGCGACCATCTCGGACAACGACCTGTCGTACCTGCGCGTGCTGATCGGCGCGGAATTGCTCGACATCGACTTTCAGACCCAGGCGCTCGCGAGCGGAAAGCTCGACAGCGCCTCATCGTCTCTGTTCAAGCAGATGCTCGGTGACGAGAACGCGCACTACCGGGGGCTCTCGAACCTGATGACCGGCGCCGGCCAGGTGCCCGCCACCTCCGACGACATCACGTTCACCTACCCGAGGGGCAGTTTCGACTCCCAGGCCTCGATCATGAAGCTCGCCGACTCACTGGAGGACCTCACCCTCGGCGGCTACCTCGGCGCCGTGCAGAACGTGCAGGCACCCCAGCTGCGGCTCCCGATCGGCCAGATCGCCGCGAACGAGGCGCAGCACGTGAGCGCGCTCGCAGTTTCTGCCGGACGGCCTGCGATCGGCTCAGCCTTCGCGCCCTCGCTCCAGATCGATGCCGTCTCCGCCGCCCTCGACGACTACGAGACCTAGGCGATGGCGAAGCAGCTCTATACGGCGAGTGAGGCAGCCGCGTCGCTCGGGGTGAGCCTCGACACCCTGCGCCGCTGGGACAAGGCCGGCCGTATCACCGTGGAACGAGACGCGAATAATCGGCGCGTCGTCTCGGCATCTGAGATCGATCGGCTGCGCGGCGACGGCGCAGGCACGCACCTCAGCGCACGCAACCGGTTCAAGGCTGTGGTCACCGACGTCAAGGTCGAGGGCCTCATGGCGCAGGTGGAGATGGTCGTCACCGAACCAGTTCGCCTCGTCGCCATCGTCACGCGCGACGCCGTCGAAGAGCTCTCGCTCAAGAACGGCATGTCGGCGACCGCAGTCGTCAAGTCCACCAGCGTCATGGTTCAGCTCTAGTTGAAGGGAGTTCACTCAGTGTCCATGAACAATCGTCGCCTTGTCTCCGTCGCGTTGGCGGCTGCGCTCGCTCTGATCGCACTCGCTGCCGTGGCCGGCCGGGCGTCTGCGTCGCAGCGCGCCCACGGGGCCGCGCGCGCCCAGCTCACCGTCTACGCCGCGTCGTCGCTGACCGACGTGTTCCCGAAAATCGACCCGTCGCAGAAGTACTCCTTTGGCGGCTCGAACGCGCTCGCTGCAAAGATCGTGCTCGGCGCACCTGCGGACGTGTTCGCCTCGGCGAACCTGACGCTCCCGAACCAGCTCTTCAGCAAAGGTCTCTGCTCGCAGCCGGTGGTGTTCACCCGCAACACACTCGTGATCGTCGTCCCGACGGCGAATCCGGCGAACATCCACAGCATCTACGACCTCACGAAGCCGGGCGTCAAGCTCGACATCGCCGGTCCGGGCGTGCCGGTGGGCAGTTACACGCTGCAGATCCTCAAGAACATGAACCTCACGGCCGCCGTGACGAAGAACGTCGTCAGCCAGGAGACCGACGTGCGCGAGGTGCTTGCCAAGGTCGCCCTCGGAGAAGCGGACGCCGGGTTCGTCTACTCGACCGACGCGAAGACGGTGCCGGGCAAGGTGAAGGTGCTCAAGGTGCCCGCGTGGGCCCAGCCAAAGGTGCAATACGGCATCTGCGTCGTCTCGAAGAGCGGCGACAAGACGGATGCCCAGGCGTTCATCAACAAGGTGCTGAGCAAGGCCGGGCAGGCGCAGATGCTCGCCTATGGGTTCCTGCCGCGGGTCAAGCCGAAGCCCGTCGTGAAGAAGAAGTAGACGGCCGGGGCCGCGCATAGCGAGTTGGACGGCAGGATGGCCGCGCGTCGATGAGGCGGGCGGCCATCACCTGCCTCTATGTCGGGTTGACAGTGGTGACACTGGCGTTCCTGGCGTTGCCGATCGCGGCGATCTTCGTCCACACGCCGCCCGGCAACCTGCTGGACCAGCTCTCGAACCCCGTCGTCAAGGACGCGTTCGTGGTCAGTCTGAAGACGAGCCTGATCGCTCAGGCCCTGATCCTGCTCTTCGGCACGCCGACCGCCTACCTGCTCGCGACGAACCGCTTCCCAGGGCATTCCCTCGCCGTCACGCTCGTGGAGCTGCCGCTCGTCCTGCCGCCCGCGGTCGCCGGTGTCGGTCTGCTCGTTGCCTTCGGCCACGTCGGGCTGCTCGGCTCGACGCTCGACATCTTCGGGATCTCGCTTCCGTTCACGCAGAGTGCCGTGACCGTGGCGGTCGCTTACGTCGCCAGTCCGCTCTACGTCCGCCAGGCGATCGCCGCGTTCGAGGCGACCGACCCGAACCTGACGGCGGCCTCACGCACGCTCGGCGCCAGCCCGGCGCGGACCTTCTTCCGCGTCGTACTGCCCCTTGCCCGCGGCGGCCTGATCGCCGGGCTCGCACTCTCGTTTGCCCGCGGGCTCGGTGAGTTCGGCGCCACGATCATGTTCGCCGGGAGCCTCCAGGCGGTGACCCAGACCCTGCCGCTTGCGATCTACGCGGAGTTCGACCAGAACTTCGACGCGACGCTCGCGATGAGCGGCGTGCTCGTCCTGATCAGCATCGTCCTGCTCCTCGGCCTCAGAATCGGACTGACATGGCAAACGACATGGCAAGGCTCCTCCTCGAAGAGATCGTTGTTCCCCTTCGGTCCTTCAGCGTCCGACTGAGCCTCGACGTGTCCTCGACGATGGCCCTGGTCGGGCCGTCGGGTGCCGGGAAGACGACCGTGCTGCGCGCGGTCGCCGGCCTCGTCCGGCCCCGGTCGGGCCGGATCAGCTCCGGCAGCACCGTGTGGTTCGACGGCGCAGCCGGCATCTCGCTCCCGCCGGACCGGCGAATGGTCGGACTGGTGTTCCAGGACTACGCGCTCTTCCCTCACCTGACCGTGCGCGAGAACGTCGAGTACAGCCGCCGACACAAAGCCGACGAATACCTCGAGCGCTTCGGGATCCGACACCTCGAGCGCGCCCGGCCCGGAGACCTCTCCGGCGGAGAGCGCCAGCGCGTCGCGCTCGCCCGCGCCCTGGCCCGCGACCCGGAGGTGCTGCTGCTCGACGAGCCTCTCTCGGCGCTCGATGCCCACACGAAGGCCGACGTCCGCACGGAGCTGCAGCAGTTGCTGTCCGGTCTCGAGATCCCCGTCCTGCTCGTGACGCACGATTTCGAGGACGCCGCGGCGCTCGCGGGCCGCGTCGGCGTGATCGTCGACGGCGAGCTTCGTCAGACGGGAACGCCGGGTGAGCTCGTCGGCCGGCCGAGCGACCCGTTCGTCGCGTCGTTCACGGGCGCGAACCTCCTCCACGGTCACGCCGAGCCTGTTGGGGACGCCACCCGGGTCCGCCTCACCGACGGGACCGTCATCACGACCGTCGGGACGGGCCGCGGCGAGGTCGTGCTCGCCGTCTACCCGTGGGACATCACCGTCTCGACGAGCGCGCCGAACGATTCCGCGATGAACCTGATCATCGGACCGATCGAGAACATCGCCGAGCTCGGCAGTCGCGTCCGCGTCACGATCGGCCCCGTCAGCGCGGAGATCACCGCCGACTCGCTGCACCGCCTCGGCCTGCGCCTCGGAGCCACCGCCTTCGCCTCGTTCAAGGCGACAGGCACGCGTATCGTCGCCAACGGCAATCCGAACGAGGAGGAGACGAGATGAAGCTCAGTACCCGCAACCAGCTCTCGGGCAAGGTCACCGACATCAAGCTCGGGACGATCATGAGCGAGATCACCGTGGACGTAGGCGGTCAGACGGTCGTGTCGGCGATCACGCGCGGCAGCGCCGAGCACCTCGAGCTGGCCGTCGGCGACGACGTCGTCGTGCTGATCAAGGCAACCGAGGTCATGCTCGGGAAGTAGCCCGCTCGGCGATCGAGGCGGTCGCGGTGTCGCAACCGACCTGCAGCGCGGCGGCGAGCCCGGCGCCGCCGGCGAGAGCGAGCAGGAGCCCGGCCGCAAAGGTGTCTCCGGCACCGAGTGTGCTCGCGCCCTCGACCGGCCGCACCGCGGCGCGCGCCGTCTCCCCGCCCGACGCGGCAACGGCGCCCTCGCCTCCGAGCTTGACGCAGGCGACGCGGCAGTGGCGGCCGAGCTCGAGCGCCGCGGCGTCTCCCTCGAGCCCGGTGAGCGCGAACGCCTCCTCTTCGTTCGCGAGCAGCACGTCGACCTCTGCCGTCGCAGCGTAGAACCGCTCGACCCCGAACGCGGTGATCAGGTTCGCCGAGGCCGCATCGACGGCGAGCCAGGTTGTCCGTGCGCGCTCGATCGCCGCCCGCGCGGCCGGCTCGGAACCTGGTTGAAGGAGCGAATAGCCGGACACCAGGACCGTGCCGGCCTCGAGCGGCGCCGGCACGTCCTCGGGAGCGAGCAGCGCGCTCGCCCCGGGGTCCGCGACGATCGCCGTGCCGCCGAGCAGGACGACCGAGCCTGTCGGTGCATCATCGTCGCGGGCGAGCAGCACCTCGACACCTGCCGCGGCGAGATCGTCCGTCACCAGCCGCCCGGCCGCATCGGCTCCGACGCGGCCGACGACCGCAGCCCTCGCGCCGAGGCGCACCGCAGCGAGCGCGGCGTTCGCGGCAGACCCACCGGCCCGCAGCTCGATCCGTCCGTGGACACGGCGGCCCTGGACGGGCGCCGGCAGCGCCCCGTCCAGCATGACGTCACCCACGGCGATCAGATCCCGGAGCACGAGCGCACGATCCTATGCCGCGGCGCTAGTCTCACGGCGTGATCGCGAGAGCGCCGTTCGGGAGCACCGGGCACGACAGCACGCGCACGATCTTCGGCGCCGCAGCGCTCGGAGCCGTCACGCAGGCAGAGGCCGACGCCACGTTCGAGCTCCTCCTCGAGCACGGCGTCAACCACATCGACACGGCGGCGTCGTACGGGGAATCCGAGCTCCGGCTTGCGCCCTTCCTCGCGCAGCACCGAGACGAGTTCTTCCTCGCAACGAAGACCGGCGAGCGTGAACGTGCCGGTGCACGCGAGGAGATCCGCCGTTCGCTCGACCGACTCGGAGTCGACCACGTCGACCTGCTCCAGCTCCACAACCTCGTCGATCCGGGCGAGTGGGAGACCGCGCTGGGCGAGGGCGGAGCGCTCGAGGCGGCCGTCGAAGCGCGCGCGGAAGGGCTCGTCCGCTTCATCGGCGTGACGGGGCACGGCGTGACGGTCGCCCGGATGCACCTGCGCAGCCTCGACCGGTTCCCGTTCGACTCGGTGCTCGCTCCGTACAGCTACGTCCAGATGAGAAACGAGGGTTACTCGTCGGACTTCGAGGAGCTCGCGGCCGTGTGTGAGCGACGAAGCATCGCGCTCCAGACGATCAAGGGCATCACCCTCGCCCCCTGGGACGGCCGCGAGCAGACGGCGGCCACCTGGTACGAGCCGCTGCGCGAACAGGACGACATCGACCTCGCCGTCCACTGGGTCCTGGGACGGCCCGGCGTCTTTCTCAATACCGTCGGCGACATCGCGCTGCTGCCGAGTGTGCTCGACGCAGCGAGCCGCTACGGGTCGCGTCCGTCGAACGACGCGATGGACGAGCTCGCTACCCGACGACAGCTCGCACCGCTCTTCACGTAGCGGGCATGTTCAGCAATTCCGCGCACATCTACGACGCGGTCTACTCGTTCAAGGACTACGGAGCGGAAGCCGAACGGGTCCACGAGCTGATTCAGGAACGCTCGCCGGAAGCTTCGAGCCTGCTCGATGTCGCCTGCGGCACCGGCAAGCATCTCGAGCAGTTCCGGCATTGGTACCCCGACGTCGCTGGAGTCGACCTCGACGAAGGGCTGATCGAGATCGCGCGGAAGCGCCTCGACGGCGTCCCGCTCCATCTCGCCGACATGACCTCGTTCGACCTCGATCGCAAGTTCGATGCGGTCACCTGTCTTTTCAGTTCGATCGGCTATGTCGGCACCGTCGAGCATCTCGCGGCTGCGATCGCGTCGATGGCGGGTCACCTGTCGGACGGCGGCGTGCTGGTGGTCGAACCGTGGCTTGCGCCGGAGGTCTGGCAGGTCGGCCGTCCGCATCTTCTCGCGGTCGACGAGCCCGATCTGAAGATCGCCCGCATGACGATCTCGGGGCGCGAAGGGCGTCTGGCGATCATGGACTTCGCCTACCTCGTCGCGACCGCCGACGGCCTGCAGCAGTTCTCGGAGCACCACGAGGCAGCCCTCTTCACCGACGCCGAGTACCGCCACGCATTCGCGGCCGCAGGGCTCGCTGTCGAACACGACGAGCACGGCCTGATCGGACGCGGCCTCTATCTCGGAACGCCCGCGGCGCCGCTTTGAGCTCAGGCGAGTTGCCGGTCGGGCGTCGCGCTCCAACTGGCGAGGAGATTCAGCCCCTCCTCGCTTCTCGAGCCGACCTCGGCCGTGAAGGCGAACATCACGAGCTCCGGGTCGGCAGCAAGAGTCATGCCTTCGTAGGCGAGCTCGAGCATCCCGACCAACGGGTGGTGGATTCGCTTCACGCCGCTGTCGTGCGCGCCGACGTCGTGCCGCGCCCAGCGAACACGGAAATCCTCGCTTTGGGTCGACAGCTCACCGATGAGGTTCGACAGGTCCTGGTCGTGCGGCGTGCGGCCCGCCTCGGCCCGCAGGATGGCGACGGAGGCATCGGCGGTCTTCTCCCAGTCGACGTAGAACGTGGTCGCGCGCGTGTCCAGGAAGCAGAACCGTGCCGAGTTGGCAGGGCGCCTCGGGTTGACGAGCATCTCGGAGAAGAGCGCCTCGCAGAACGTGTTCATCGCGAGGACGTCCATTCGCCCGTTGCGCACGTACGCGGGCGCTGCGATCCGGTCGAGCAGCCGCTGCACACCCGGCCGGATCGTCGGCGTGGCGCTGCGCGGGCGGCGCGTCCGCGAGACTGGTTGTTGCGCGCGAACGAGGTCGAACAGGTGGGCGTGCTCGGCATCGTCGAGTTGTAAGGCGCGCGAGATCGCCTCGAGGACACTGTCGGACGCGCCAGAGGCATCGCCGCGCTCGAGCTTGGTGTAGTACGCGATGCTCACGCCGGCGAGTGTCGCCACCTCCTCGCGGCGAAGTCCGGTTACGCGCCGCGGACCTCCGCCGAACGTTCGAACGCCGGCCTGCTCGGGTGTGATCCGCCCCCGCCGGGAGGTGAGGAACTCCTGAATCTCCCGCTTCGTGTCCACATCGAGACGGTAGCTCGGTCCGTCGGAATGTGACGGCTACTGGCAGTAATCCCATCAACCGGGTACGTCAGACAGAGGCCGCAGCTGTGATCGTGACGACACGTTCCAGATCAAGCCGTCGAGGAGGAGTACGAATGCAGAAGCGCACACTCGGCCAGGGCCTCGAGGTCTCCGCGCTCGGGCTCGGCTGTATGGGGATGAGCCAGAGTTTCCCGCCGATCCCCGACCGGACCGACTCGATCACCCTGATCCGCGCAGCCGTCGAACGCGGCGTCACCTTCTTCGACACCGCGCAGGTGTACGGGCCGTTCGACAACGAAGAGATCGTCGGCGAGGCACTCGAGCCGCTGCGCGACCAGGTCGTCATCGCGACCAAGTTCGGATTCGAGCTCTCGACTGGCAAGCCGACGGGCGCCGACAGTCGCCCCGAAACGATTCGTTCGAGCGTCGACGACTCGCTGCGGCGACTGCGCACGGACCACATCGACCTGCTCTATCAGCATCGCGTCGACCCGAACGTCCCGATCGAAGAGGTTGCCGACACCGTCAAGGAGCTGATCAAGGACGGCAAGGTCAGGCACTTCGGGATGTCCGAAGCAGGGGTGCAGAACATCCGCCGCGCGCATGCCGTTCAGCCCCTCACGGCGCTGCAGAGCGAATACTCCCTCTGGTGGCGCGAGCCGGAGGAAGCAATCCTCCCCACCCTCGAAGAGCTCGGCATCGGCTTCGTCCCCTTCAGCCCACTCGGCAAAGGGTTCCTCACCGGCACGATCGATGCCACCACCGAATTCGGCGAGGGCGACTTCCGCAACACGGTGCCTCGGTTCACCGACCGCGAAGCACGGGAGGCGAACCTCGCCTTCGTCGGCCTCGTGCAAACGATCGCCGAGAGAAGGGGCGCCACGCCCGCGCAGGTCGCACTCGCGTGGGTGTTGGCGCAGAGGCCGTGGATCGTCCCGATTCCCGGGACCACCAAACTGCACCGTCTGGAGGAGAACGTCGCCGCCGCAGACCTCGAGCTGGCCGGGGACGAGCTGCGCGAGATCGAGGACTCACTGCCGCAAGCACAAGGCGCCCGCTACTCCGAGGCCAACGAACGAATGATCGATCGCTGAACAAATGAAGCCCCCGCGTTTGCGGGGGCTTCCAATCGAGGTAGCGGGGGCAGGATTTGAACCTGCGACCTCCGGGTTATGAGCCCGGCGAGCTACCTGACTGCTCCACCCCGCGACGCAGCGACGATTGTAGCACTGCCCTGAAGCGGCGAGCCTCAGCCGAGTGGCGCGAAACCCTCTTGGAAAGGCAGAAAACCGAGACTCGTTACGATGCCTGCATGGCCGCCGCAGCATGGATCGCGCTCGTCTTCCTCGTGGTGGCGCTGGTGGCGTCGGCAGCGGTCGCCGTCGTGCGCGGACTGCGTCTCTGGCGTGCCCTCAGCTCATTCTCCGCTCAGGCCGAGACGGCGCTCGACACCGTCATGCGCGAGACCGCCGAGGCCGAGGAGCGCTCGGCCGGGCTCACCGCAAACCAGGAGCGGCTGACCAAGGCGATCGATCACCTCAAGACATCGCTCGCGCAGCTTGCGGTGCTGCGCGCCGCGGCTGCCGAGGCAAACGCCACGTTCAGTCGAATCCGCAGCGTCGTTCCGAGCAAGTGACGCGCGTCGGCGCGATCGACCTCGGCACGAACGCCACACGCCTGCTCGTCGCCGACGTGGAGGACGGCCGCGTGGAGGAGCTCGTGCGCCGAACGCACATCACACGGCTCGGCGAGGGGGTCGACGCGCGCCGCCGCCTGCTGCCGGTTCCGGTCGCCCGCGTTCGAAACGTCCTGGCGGACTACCGGCGCGAGCTCGACGGCCTCGGCGCCGAGCGGACGCTGGCGGTCGCCACGAGCGCCGTCCGCGACGCTGAGAACGGCGAGGCATTCCTCGGCGAGGTCGAGTGGTCGTACGGCTTTCGGACCCGCCTCCTCAGCGGCGACGACGAGGCGGCGATGACGCTGCGTGGGGTCGGCCCGCTCGAGCCGGGAACCGTCGTGATCGACGTCGGGGGTGGGTCGACCGAGCTGATCACCGAAAGCTTCCGCCGGAGCGTGGACATCGGCTCCGTCAGGTTGACCGAGCGCCACGGCGCCGATTGGGACGCCGCCGCCGCAGAGATCAGAGACCAGCTGCCTGCGCTCGCCGGCGACCGCGTCCTCGGCGTCGACGGCACGACCGCCGAGCTCGCGGCCCTCGGCTCGGTCACGCTCGAGGGGATCGACAGGGTGTTGGAATGGCTCCGCACCTCGACCGACGCCGAACGTCGCCGGCGCCTCCTGCAACCGGACCGGAGCGACGTGATCGCTGCCGGGGTGCTCATCGTGCGCGAAGTGCTGCTGCACCTCGGCCTCGACCGCATCGAGCCGTCGCCGCGCGACCTCCTGAACGCGGTTGCACTCGAGGCTGCGGCGCTCCCCCAACCGACCGAGGGAGGAGCGCCGCCGGGCGCCTATACCTGCTGCTAAACAATATATTTGCGTTCGCAACCTTCTCGTGCTAAAGTACTTGCGTAATCAAGTATCAGAGGAGGCAGGGCAATGAGCACCACCATCGACAACAAGACGGAAGTCCCGACCGGAACGTTCCAGGCGGACACCGTCCACTCCAGCGTCGCCTTCGAGGTTCCCTACGCCGTGGCGACCTTCGGCGGCCAGGTCACCGACTTCGACGCCACACTCGCCGACGGCAAGCTCGTCGGCTCGGCCCGCATCGAGAGCATTCAGACCAAGGAGGAGAACCTCCAGGCGCACCTGCTCTCCCCCGAGTTCTTCGACGCCGAGCGCCATCCGGTCGTCGGCTTCTCGGGCGCGCTCCAGCGCGACGGCGACGCCGTCGAGATCGACGGCGAGATCACGATCAAGGGCATCACGCAGCCGGCCGTGCTGAAGGGCACGATCGTCGGCCCGACGGTCGACCACTTCGGCGCGACTCGCGTCGGCCTGAAGCTGCAGACCACCGTCGACCGCAGGAAGTTCGACATGAACTGGAACATGCCGCTCCCGAACGGTGAGCCCGCGCTCGCCAACGAGGTCACGCTCAAGGCCGAGCTGACCCTGGTCGCCCAGGAGGCGTAGAACGATGCGCGTCCTCGCGATCAGCGGCTCGCTCAGAGACGCTTCGAACTCGACGGCCCTCCTCCGCGCTCTGCGCGAGGAGGCGCCGGAGGGCGTCGACGTCGTGCTCTGGGACGGCCTGAAGAGCATGCCGCCGTACGACCAGGACGACGACGTCTTTCCCGCGCCGGCGGCGCCCGCGGCGTTCCGGGAGCTCGTGCGCGAGGCCGACGCGGTCTTCTTCGCAACGCCTGAGTACAACTCGTCGGTCCCCGGCGCTCTCAAGAACGCGCTCGACTGGGGCTCACGCCCGCTCGCGACAAACGCGTTTCGCAACAAGCCCGTCGCCGTGATCAGCTCCAGCGCGGGGGCGTTCGGAGGCGTCTGGGCGGCCGCCGAGCTCCGGAAGGTGCTCGGAGCGATGGGCGCCCGGGTCGTCGAGGCCGAACTGTCCGTCGGTCACGCACACGAGAAGCTCGACGACCAGGGACGGCTCGCCGACGACGACGTTCGTGCGGGGCTCGGCGAAGCGCTGCAGACCCTGCTCGCGGAGGTCTCGCCGGTCAGCGTCGCGGCCTAGGCCGTGTCAGACACCTTCGGTGTCTGACACCTCTTCGTCCTCTGCGAGCCGGCGCTGCACGACCGCCCGCGACAGGACTCCGACGAGCTTTCCCGCATCGACGACCGGCACGCGCTCGTAGTCGTGCTCCTCGAGGTAGGCGAACGCATCGGCGAGCACGGCCGACGCGTCGATCGTCGCATTCGGCGGCTCGGCGATCTCCCCGAGCGTCGTCGTCCTCGGATCGCGGCCCGTCGCAACGACCTCGCGCACGAGCGTCTTCCGTGTGACGACCCCGACGAGCTTCCCGTCGTCGCAGACGAACACCGCTCGCACCTCGGGACGGGCGAGAGCCTCACCGGCAGCCTGCGACGACGCCCCTACTTCGAGCGACAGGGGCTCCGAGACCATCGCGTCCTTGACCAGCTCCTCGGACATCGGCTACGGATAGACGCCGCGCGCCTCGAGCGCCGCAGATACCTCGTGGATGGCGGCGACGAGCGCTGCATCGCGGAGCAGGATGCCCCGCTCCTGCGAGACGTTCCAGACGCGGTCGAACGCATCCGACATCTTGTCCTCGAGCCGCCGCCGGATCTCGTCCCGGTCCCAGAAAAGCCGCCCGAGGTCCTGGACCCACTCGAAGTACGAGACGGTGACGCCCCCCGCGTTCACGAGGATGTCGGGCAAGACCGGGATGCCGCGCTCGGCGAGGATGCGATCGCCTTCGTTCGAGGTCGGACCGTTTGCTCCCTCGGCGACGAGCTTGCAGCGCAGGTTGCCGGCGTTCGCACCGGTGACCTGGTCCTCGCGGGCGGCGAGCACGAGGATGTCGCACTCGAGCTCGAGCAGCGTCTCGTTCGTGATCCGCTCGACACCGCGCTCGTAGCCGGCGAGCGATCCGTGCTCGGCCACGTACCCGTGCAGGGTCGGGATGTCGAGCCCGTCAGGTGAGAACACCCCTCCCGAGAGGTCCGAAACGGCGATCACGCTCGCGCCGCGATCGTGCAGCTCGGTCGAGGCGATACCGCCGACGTTCCCGAAGCCCTGCACGACGCAGCGTTGCTCCGTGAGCGGCCATTCGAGCCGCTCGCAGGCTCGTTCGACGCACATCACGACGCCGGCTCCCGTTGCCTCGTGCCGGAAGAGAGAGCCGCCGATCGATACCGGCTTGCCGGTGACGATCTCCGGCACCGCGTAACCCTTCTGCATCGAGTACGTGTCCATCATCCACGCCATCGTCTGTTCACTCGTCGCCATGTCGGGCGCCGGGATGTCGAGCTCTGGCCCGATGAACGGCGCAAGCTCGGCGGTGAAGCGGCGCGTGATACGCGAGAGCTCGCCCTGGGAGAGGTTCCGCGCGTCGCAACGCACGCCGCCCTTCGCCCCACCGTATGGCAGGCGAAGCAGCGCGCACTTCCACGTCATCCACATGGCGAGCGCCGCGCACTCGCCGAGATCGACGGCCAGGTCGTAGCGGATGCCGCCTTTCGTCGGTCCGAGCACCGACGAGTGCTGGACGCGGTACGCAGGGAACATCTCGTACGTCCCGTCGTCCAACAGCACCGGCAGCGTGAGGATCACCGCGCGCTCGGGGCCGCGCAGCCGCTTGGCGACGAAGTCGGGGATGTCCGCGAGCTCGAGCGCGTGGTTGAGCTGGGTCAGCGCCTGCTGGTAGAGCGGCGTGTCCCACTCGAGCTTCATCGCCGGATGAACGGCCTCGGCCACGGCCCGGAGGGTACGTGAAAACCCAGCGAGGCCCCGTGCTCGCTAGTCGAGGAGGGACGCCAGCAGCGCGAGCTCTTCCGGATCGTCGGTCAGGATCGCCCCGCGGATGATCGCCCAGATGCGAATCCGCCGGTCGTCGAGCCCAGCCGCGACGAAGGCCGCGATCCGGCGTTCGGTCCGCTCACGGTCGACCATCCGGTAGAAGAGCGGATTGCGGAGCCACGAGAAGAGGTCGTACTCACGGTCGGACAGATACGGCTTCGGGTCGATCGCCACGTACCGGCCGCCGTGACGGAGGATGTTGTGATGGTGAAAGTCGCCGTGCACGAGCCACTCGTGCCCTGGCTCGAATGTCTCCCATAGTTCACGCGCGTACGGCGTCAGCGAGCTGACGTTCCCGGCGAGCCAGCGCGGGACCTCGTCGGCGACGGGCCGAAACGGCGGCCCCGCGCGGCGCCAGAGACGCGTTGCGATATCGACGGCGACCGCGGTTGCTTCCTCCTCGGGCAGATCCGAGATGTCGTCGCCGGGGACCGCGCGCTCTTCCAGCAGCGCACGTCTTGCCCGATCCGCACGATGCAGCAGCACGGTGCCGTTGCCCGCCCAGAGCTCGAGCGCGTCGGCCTCGTCCAACGATTCGTCGTCACCCGCCCAGGCAACCTTCAGCACGGTGTCGTCGCCGGCAGGCGCGACGTACGAGAACCGCGACAACTCGAACGGCTCGCCGAGCTCGAGCCCCCACTCTGCCGCGACCTCGTGCGCGATGCGCTTCGAGTCCGTGAGGTCGACCTCCACCCGGAGAGCTTAGGCAGGGCGAGCTCAAGTGGGGCCGGGGCTGCGGCACCCCGACCCCAGAGCGAGGGTAACCGGAGCCGGCCCTCGGTGGGCTCTCAGGCGCGGCGGAAGAGAGCGAGCGACCGCGACTCGACCACCACGTCGCCCCCCGGCACCGGGCGCTCGCAGGCGCAGCTTCCGGTCGAGAGGACGAGCTCCCAGTGCGTTCCGAAACGCCGCGCGGGGAGCCTGAAGGTGATCTCTTCGAAGAACGCGTTGAAGAGCACCAGGAACGAGTCGTCACGCACCTCTTCACCGGCGAGCGTCTCGGCTCCGAGCTCGTCACCGTTCAGGAAGATCCCGATCGCGCGCGACTCCGTGTTGTCCCAGTCGCGACGGGTCATCCGGCGACCGTCGGGTCGCATCCACCACACGTCGGGCAGCTGCTCGCCCGTGCCGTCGAAGAACCTCGTGCGACGGAAGACGGGATGGGCTCGACGCAACTCGATCAGCCGGCGCGTGAAACCGAGCAGCTCCTCGTCGCAGGCGTCCCAGTCGATCCACGAGATCTCGTTGTCCTGGCACCACGCGTTGTTGTTGCCGCGCTGCGTGCGTCCGATCTCGTCGCCCCCGAGCACCATCGGGACGCCCTGCGACAAGAGCAGAGTCGCGAGGAAGTTCCGCTGCTGCCGCGCACGCAGCGCGTTCACCGACGGATCGTCGGTCTCGCCCTCCGCCCCGCAGTTCCAGGTGCGATTGTCGTCGGTTCCGTCTCGATTGCCCTCGCCGTTCGCCTCGTTGTGCTTGTCGTTGTACGAGACGAGATCGCGTAGCGTGAAGCCGTCGTGGGCGGTGATGAAGTTCACCGACGCGAATGGGCGCCGGCCGTCGGTCTGGTAGAGGTCGGCCGAGCCCCCGAAACGAGAGGCGAAATCTCGCAACGGCGCGCGACCGCGCCAGAAGTCGCGCATCGTGTCGCGGTAGATGCCGTTCCACTCGGACCAGAGAATCGGGAAGTTCCCGACCTGGTAACCACCCGGGCCGACGTCCCACGGCTCAGCGATCAGCTTCACCTGGGAGAGGATGGGATCCTGATGGATGATGTCGAAGAACGCGGAAAGCCGATCGACCTCGTAGAACTCACGCGCGAGCGCCGATGCAAGATCGAAGCGAAACCCGTCGACGTGACACTCGGTGACGAAATACCGCAGCGAGTCCATGATCAGACGCAGGACGGTCGGGTGGACCGGGTTGAGCGTGTTCCCCGTGCCGGTGTAGTCCATGTAGAAGCGCGGGTCGTCCGGCACGAGCCGGTAGTAGCTCTGGTTGTCGACGCCGCGGAAGCTCAGCATCGGGCCGAGGTGGTTTCCCTCGGCTGTGTGGTTGTAGACCACGTCGAGGATCACCTCGATCCCGGCACGATGAAGTGCCTTCACGACACCTTTGAACTCGCGCACCTGATCGGAGGTCGCCGCATACAGGGAGTGCGGAGCGAGATAGCCGATCGTCGAGTAGCCCCAGTAGTTGGTGAGCCCCCGGTCGTGCAGGAAACCCTCGTCGACGATGTGGTGGATCGGCAGCAACTCGACCGCGGTCACGCCGAGTGACTTGAGGTAGTCGATCGCCCCGCTGCTCGCCAGTCCGCCGTAGGTGCCGCGCAGGTCCTCGCGGACCTGTTCGCGCAGCTTGGTGAAGCCCTTGACGTGCAGCTCGTAGATCACCGTCTCGTGCCAGGGCGTGCGCGGCCGCGTCCAGTCGTCGTCCTCCCAGTCGAAGGCCGGGTCGACGACGACCGAGCGGGGTATCGCGGGCGCGGAGTCGGTCTCGTCGATCGTCAAATCGGCGTCGTCGCCGCCGCCCGGCACGTACGGCAGGGTGTTGGCGGCACGCCAGTCGACCGCTCCGTCGATCGCCTTCGCGTACGGATCGATGAGCAGCTTCGCTCCGTTGAAGCGCCTGCCGGTCTTCGGGTCGTAGGGCCGTGGACGCGATAGCCGTAGTGCTGGCCCGGACCGACACCCGGGAGGTAGCAATGCCAGTTGAACGCCGTGCGCTCGTGCAGCTCGATGCGCTCCTCCCTGCCATGCTCGTCGAAGAGGCAGAGCTCGACGCGGTCGGCGTTCTCGGAGAAGAGCGAGAAGTTCGTCCCGTCGCCGTCCCATTCCGGGCCGAGCGGGAACGCCTGGCCGGGCCAGACCCGGCGGTCGGGGGAGATCGCCACGATCAGGCGGCGACGGGCCGGAGCCAGATGACCGACAGCGGCGGCAGCGTCAACGAGACCGAGTACGGCTGCCCGTGCCACGGCTGCGCCTCCGCCGTCACCTCACCGAGGTTCCCGACACCGGTGCCGCCGTAGTAGGAGGAGTCCGTGTTCAGCAGCTCCGACCACGCGCCCTCGACCGGCAGGCCGACGCGGTAGCCCTCACGCGGAACCGGCGAGAGGTTGGCGATGCAGACGATCTGGCGTGTCCCATCCCTCGACAGCCGCGCGAACACGAGCACGTTGTTGAGGGCGTCGTTCGGCTCGATCCAGCGGAAGCCCTCTGGTGCGAAGTCGACCTCCCAGAGCGCGGGCTCCTCGAGATACACGCGGTTCAGGTCCCGCAGCAGATCGCGCATGCCCGCGTGCTCGGCGTGTTCGAGGAGCCACCACGGCAGCTCGTCCTCGTGCGACCACTCCCACGGGCTCGCGAGCTCGCCGCCCATGAACAGGAGCTTCTTGCCGGGATGAGCCCACATGTAGGCGTACAGCGCGCGCAGGTTGGCGAGCTGCTGCCAGCGATCGCCCGGCATCTTCGAGAGCAACGAGCCCTTGCCGTGCACGACCTCGTCGTGCGAGAGCGGCAGCATGAAGTTCTCGTTCCACGCGTAGACGAGCGAGAACGTCAGCTCGTGGTGGTGGAAGCGGCGATGGATCGGATCGTGCTGGAAATAACCGAGTGTGTCGTGCATCCAGCCGAGGTTCCACTTGAGCCCGAATCCGAGCCCGCCGAGGTACGTGGGCCGCGAGACGCCGGGCCATGCCGTCGACTCCTCGGCAGCCGAGATGACGCCGGGCTCGCGCGCGTGCACGAGCTCGTTCAGCTCTTTCAGGAACGCGACGGCATCGAGGTCCTCCCGGCCGCCGAACTGATTCGGGACCCACTCGTCAGGCTTCCTGGAGTAGTCGAGGTAGAGCATCGAGGCGACCGCGTCGACCCTGAGGCCGTCGGCGTGGTACTCGCGCAGCCAGAAGAGCGCGTTCGCGAGCAAGAAGTTCTGCACCTCCGTCCGACCGAGGTTGAAGACGAGCGTTCCCCAGTCGGGATGCGCACCGCGACGCGGGTCTGCGTGTTCGTACAGCGCAGTGCCGTCGAACCGCGCGAGCGCCCATTCGTCGCGCGGGAAATGGGCCGGCACCCAGTCGAGCAGCACACCGATCCCGTTGGCGTGCAGATGGTCGACGAAGTAGCGGAAGTCGTCGGGAGATCCGAGCGTCGAGAGCGTCGCGTAGTAGCCGGTCACCTGATAACCCCAGGAGCCCGAATACGGGTGGTGCATGACCGGCAGCAGCTCGACGTGCGTGAAACCGAGGTCGCGCACGTACGGCGCCAGTTGATCCGCGAGCTCGCGCCACCCGAGGCCCTTCCGCCAGGACGGCGCATGCACCTCGTACACCGTCATCGGCCGCTCGAGCGGCTCCTGCTCGCGCCGGTCGTCGATCCACTCCCCGTCCTGCCACGTGTGCTCCGACCGGAAGACGACCGAGGCGGTCTTCGGCGGGACCTCGGCCTCGAACGCGAGCGGGTCGGCCTTCTCGTGCCCGTCCAGGTGGAACTTGTAGCGCTGCCCGATCGCTGCGCCGGGCGCGATGCCCTCCCAGATCCCGGTCTCGGCGACCGGGCTCAGCCGGTCGGCGACCGGATCCCAGTCGTTGAAGTCGCCGACCACACTGACGTAGGCGGCGTTGGGCGCCCACACCGCGAAGCGCACACCACCGTCGACCGCATGCGCTCCGAGTTTCGCGTAGAGCTCCTCGTGGCGTCCGGCCCGCGCCAGCCAGATGTCGAGCTCACCGAACGCCGACCCGGCCTTCGGCCGCGTCACACCGGCACGTCCTCTGCCAGCATGCGCTGGATCCCGGCAACGGGGATCCCGACCCAGTCGGGTCGGTTGTTGAGCTCATAACGCAGCTCGTACACGGCCTTCTCCAGCTCGAACACACTCAGCAGCCTGTCCATTCCGCTGCCGGATGGAACAAGCGACTGTTCGACGGCCGAGCGGTAGCCGGCGAGAAACTGCGCCCGAGCCTGCTCCTCCCAGCCGGCCGGCGGCTCGACGCCGTGGAGCAGCGGGCTCGCCGAAGCCGCGTAGGCGAACGACCGCAGCATCCCGGCCACGTCGCGCAGAGGGCTCCTTTTGCGACGTCGCTCCGGCAGGGATCGTGCAGGTTCGCCCTCGAAGTCGAGGATCACCCAGTCGTCGCCCGCCCACAGGGTCTGCCCGAGATGAAAATCGCCGTGGTGGCGAATCACGCGGCCGGCGCCTCCGAGGTTCGTGAGCATGCGGAGCCGTTCGCGCACCTCCTCGCCGCGCCCGCGAATCGGGTCGAGCTCCGGCACATCGTCGGGCAGGCTGAGGAAGACCGACTCGATCTCCTCGTCGACCGTGGCGGTGAGCAGCCCGAGCGACTCGATCGACGTCTCCTCGGGCGAGAAGCTCGGGTCGTGGGAGTCCGAGCCGAGAATCGAGTGCATGCGGCCCGTCACCTCGCCGAGGCGGCGCGTGCTCGCGATGAACTCTTCCGTTCCGCTGCCCATCGTCTCGAGCGCGTGCGCCCAGCCGTCGCGGCCGCCGACGAAGCGCTGCATGATGCCGAGGGTCACGTCCATCTGGCGCCCTGCGTACGAGTACCAGCCGACGAGCTGCGCGATGTTCTCGAAACCGTGCTGGGTGAGGAAACGCAGCAGCTCGAGCTCCGGGTTGATTCCGGCCTCGAGCCGTCGGAAGACCTTGAGGATCAACTCGTCGTCGAACACGATCGACGTGTTCGACTGCTCGGCCCCGACCGGGCGCGCCTCGCGCCACTCATCGGCGAACCCCGAGACCGCGGCGAACTCGACGGTGCCGTCTGCACCGGGCAGCGTGACGCCCCGGCGCATCATCGTCACGAGCTCGCGCACGTTCCGAGGATCGACGAGCGCGTCGAGCGTGTCGTCCGCCAGAAGTTGATACGTCTCGTGCATCCCGGTGTCGAACCGAATCTCGACGAGCAGCAGCTCGAGCCGCGGCGCTTCCTCACGCAGGACCGCGCGGTCGACGATCTGCGAGTGCGAGACGTCCTTCGTCTTCGAGGCGTACCACCGCTGGCTCGTGACGAAGTCGATGAGCTCTTGCTCTGTCGTCATTCTGGGTCGTCCCTCTTGAGCTGGAACCAGAAGAACCCTCGCGGCGCCATCGTCAGCAGGTACGGGAGCTCACCGATGCGAGGGAAGCGCGTGCGGCCGAACATCTCCTCGGGGACGAAGCCTTCCCAGCGCGACAGATCGAGCTCGACCGCCTGCGCCGACCGTGCCAGGTTGTGGACGCAGAGCACGATGTCGTCCTCGTAGGTGCGCACGTGCGCGAAGATGCGCGGGTTCTCGGGCCGCAGCGCCTCGTAGGTGCCGAGGCCGAACACCGGATGGT
Source organism: uncultured Thermoleophilia bacterium (assembly GCA_963806025.1). Classification (GTDB taxonomy): domain Bacteria; phylum Actinomycetota; class Thermoleophilia; order Gaiellales; family Gaiellaceae; genus PALSA-600. Next base: position 168,958 of record CAWDWI010000005.1, read on the forward strand.
CCTTGCGGAGCGCGATCAGGCGATGCAGCCAGCGGAGCAGTGAGTTCGGCTGCCGCAGCTGCGCCTCGATGTTGACCGCCTGGAAGCCGTACACCGGGTCCATGAGGGGCGGCAGGTAGAGCTGCTGGAAGTCGGCGCGCGAAAAGCCGCCGTTCCGGTCGCCGGTCCACTGCATCGGGGTGCGCACGCCGTCGCGGTCGCCCAGGAAGATGTTGTCGCCCATTCCGATCTCGTCTCCGTAGTAGAGGACGGGCGAGCCGGGGAGCGAGAACAGAATCGCATGCATCAACTGGATCTCGTCCCGTCCATTGTCCAGCAAGGGTGCGAGGCGCCGGCGAATGCCGAGGTTCAGCTTCATCCGCGGGTCCTTGGCATATTCCTCGTACAGGTAGTCGCGCTCGTCGTCGGTCACCATCTCGAGCGTCAACTCGTCGTGGTTGCGGAGAAACAGGCCCCACTGCGCGTTGTCGGGGATCGGCGGAGTCGACTCCAGGATCTCGACCATCGGCAGCGCGTCCTCGCGGCGAATCGCCATGAACATGCGCGGCATGACCGGGAAGTGGAAGGCCATGTGGCACTCGTCGCCTTCGCCGAAGTACTGCACGACATCGGCCGGCCACTGATTCGCCTCGGCGAGCAAGACGCGATCCGCGTAGCGCGCGTCGACCTCGCTGCGCACCCGACGCAGGAACGCATGCGTCTCCGGAAGATTCTCGCCGTTCGTGCCGTCGCGCTCGTAGAGGTACGGCACCGCGTCGAGCCGGAAGCCGTCCAGGCCGAGGTCGAGCCAGAAGCGGAGCACGTTCAGCATCTGCTCCTGCACCTCGGGGTTGTCGTAGTTCAGGTCGGGCTGGTGGCTGAAGAACCGATGCCAGTAGTACTGACCGCGCACCGGGTCCCAGGTCCAGTTCGACGGTTCGGTGTCGATGAAGATGATGCGGGCTTCGCTCCAACGCGTGTCGTCGTCGCCCCAGACGTACCAGTCGCCGTACGGCCCGCTGGGATCGGTACGGCTCTCCTGGAACCACGGATGGTCGGCCGAGGTGTGGTTCATGACGAGATCGGCGATCACCCGCATCCCCCGCTGATGGGCCTGGTCGACGAAGAACGTGAAGTCCTCGATGTTGCCGTAGTCCGGGTGGATGCCGAAGAAGTCGGCGATGTCGTAGCCGCCGTCCCGGAGCGGGCTCGGGAACGCCGGCAGCAGCCACAGGCAGTCGACGCCGAGCCACTGCAGATAGTCGAGCTTCTCGGCGAGCCCCCGGAAATCCCCGGAGCCGTCGTCGTTGCCGTCGTAGAACCCGCGCAGGTGGATCTCGTAGAAGACCGCCTTCTTGAACCACAGCGGATCGCGCTCGAACCAGTTCGCCGGGTCGGTCATACCCGCTCCGACGCCGGCCAAGCCGGCGTCTCCGCTCCTTGGTCGGCTCCATCGAGCCTACGCCTCATTGTTTAGCGTCAACCTTGATCAGGTGGGCCTTTCCGGGGCCGAGCTTGACGTAGTTGCGGCCAACGCGCCACGTGAAGTCGCGCTCCTCCAACAGATCGTGCGCATCGAACGCCGGCGGCACGCCGAGCGCGACCGGGACCACGCACACTCCCTCCTGCTCGGTGAAGGGATCGACGTTGACGATGCAGATGACGTCGTCCTTGGCGAACGCGATCAGTTGATCGTTCTCCGTCTCGAGCCAGCGGAGGTTCTCGAGCCGTTGCAGCGCAGGCTCGGCGCGCCGGACCTCGTTCAGGCGCTGGACGAGCGGCAGCAGGGGACCGTCGAGCGTGCGCTGCTTGACCTCGTACTTCTCCGAGTCGAGGTATTCCTCGGAGCCGTTCGAGACGGCCCTGTTCTCGAACGACTCGAAGCCGGAGTAGATGCCGTACGAGGGCGAGAGCGTCGCCGCCAGCACGAGCCGCGCCTCGAAGGCGGCCGGCCCACCGACCTGCAGGTACTCGTGCAGGATGTCCGGCGTGTTGACGAACGCGTTCGGCCGGTAGAACTCCGACCAGCCGCGCAGCTGCTCGGCGTACTCGACGAGCTCCGGCTTCGTGTTCTTCCAGGTGAAGTAGGTGTAGCTCTGGGCGAACCCCAGCTTCGCGAGCGTCGTCATCATCGACGGGCGTGTGAAGGCCTCCGCGAGAAAGATCACCTCGGGATGCGCGCGGCGAACCTCTGCGATCAGCCATTCCCAGAACGGCGCGGGCTTGGTGTGCGGATTGTCGACGCGGAACACGCTGATCCCCCGCTCGACCCAGTGGAGAACGACGTCGCACAGCGCTTGCCAGAGCGCGCGCCAGTCGTCGGACTCGAAGTTGACGTTGTAGATGTCCTGGTAACGCTTCGGCGGGTTCTCGGCGTACTTGAGCGTCCCGTCGGGCCGCCGGTAGAACCAGTCCGGGTGCTCCTGCAGCCACGGATGGTCGGGTGAGCACTGGATCGCGAAGTCGAGCGCGAGCTCGAGACCGGCGGCCTGCGCAGCAGCGACCATGGCGTCGAAGTCGTCCCAGGTGCCGAGCTCGGGACTGATCGCGTCGTGTCCGCCCTCGGCCGAGCCGATCGCCCACGGGGAGCCGACGTCACCCGCCTCGGCGCTGACGGCGTTGTTGCGGCCCTTGCGGTTTGCGACCCCGATCGGGTGGACGGGCGGCAGGTAGACGACGTCGAAGCCGAGGCGCGCGAGCTCCGGGAGCGCCGCGGCGACTCCGCGGAAGCCTCCCCACGAACGCGGGAACAGCTCGTACCAGGCGCCGAACCGTGCGAGCTCACGATCGACGTCGACTGACAGCGCGGCCGACACGATCTCGCCGTCACGGTCGCCCGGGGCCGCGGCCAGCCCCTCGGCGAGCGTCGGCACGGGCCCGCCGAGCAGCACTGCGCCCTCGGACAGCTCCCCGGCAAAGTCCTCCTGCCCAGCTTCCGCCTTCCGCGTCAGCTCGTCCTGCCAGGTGGCGATGCGATCCGTCCAGGCGGCGACGCGGAACTCCCAGCGCCCGGGCCGGTCGACGGTGAACACACCGGCCCAGCGGTCGTTGCCGAGGTGCGAGAGCGGTTCTTCACGCCAGCGCGATTCGCCGGGCCGGCGCACCCGGACGGCGCCGCCGAGCGTGTCGTGCCCGTCCTTGAAGACGGTCGCGTAGACCTCGACGATGTCGCCCACCGTGCGCTTCACCGGATAACGGCCGCAGTCGAGCACCGGCTCGACCGCCTGGATCTGGATACGTGGCTGGGGGCTCTTGGGAATGGGCACCGTGTGAGATTGTCCGTCGTCGGGTCGTCCTGAACACATGCTGCTCGAACGCGCTTCCGGAATCCTGCTCCATCCGACCTCGTTGCCGAACGGGGTACTCGACGAACACGCATTCGCATTCGTGGATTGGCTTGCCGCAGCGGGCCAGTCATGGTGGCAGGTCCTGCCGCTCGGGCCGCCCGAGGGCCTGACCGGCTCGCCCTACATGTCGCCGTCGGCGTTCGCGGGCTCGCCGGGCATCCTCGCCGATCCCGGCGCACGCGTGTCGGAGGACGAGGCCGACGCCTTCCGCGCGCGACACGCCTACTGGCTCGAGGACTGGGTCGCCTACGGCGGGAGCGTCGCAGATCAGGTCCGGTTCGAGCGCGAGTGGCAAACCCTGCGGGCGTACGCCGGTGAGCGTGGCGTGCGCCTCTTCGGAGACATGCCGATCTACGTCGCGGAGGACGGCTCCGACCACCGCGCGCACCCGGGCCTGTTCCAGACGGGAGCGGTCGCGGGCGTGCCGCCCGACCTCTTCACGGCAACGGGCCAGCTGTGGGGCAACCCGCTCTACGACTGGGGCGCGATGCACGCGGACGGTTACCGGTGGTGGGTCGAGCGGTTTCGGCGCACGTTCGAGCTCGTCGACCTGACGCGCGTCGACCACTTCCGCGGCTTCGTCTCCTACTGGGCGGTGCCGGCGCAGGCGCCCACGGCGGAGCACGGCCGCTGGCGTCGCGGTCCAGGCGCCGCCGTGTTCCGGGCCGCCGAGCGGGAACTCGGCGCGCTCGCCGTCGTGGCCGAGGACCTCGGCGTGATCACGGAGCCCGTCGTTCGCCTGCGGCGCGAGCTCGGCTTCCCCGGCATGGCTGTCCTGCAGTTCGCCCTCGGCCGCGGCCCGGCGAATCCGCACCTGCCCGAGAACCACCACGAGCAGTCGGTCGTCTACACCGGGACCCATGACAACGACACCACGCGCGGCTGGTGGGACTCGCTCTCCGCCGCCGACCGCGAGTCGTCCGGCCTCGACCCCGGCGACCCGGTGTGGGCGCTGATCGAGATCGCCTGGCGTTCGCGCGCAGCGCTCTCGATCGCGCCGCTCCAGGACGTGCTCGGCCTGGGCAGCGAGGCGCGCATGAATCTGCCGGGCACCGAGGAGGGCAACTGGGAGTGGCGCTATTCCGCCGAGCAGTTGACCGCCGGGCTCGCGACGCGGCTGCGTGAGCTCACCGGCTCCGCGAACCGGAAGCGAGATCCGAACTGAGGTGCCGGGGGAGGGTCTCGAACCCCCAAGTCCCAAAACGGGACGGCCGGTTTTAAGCCGGCTGCGTCTACCAGTTCCGCCACCCCGGCGGGCGTCAGGGTAAGAGCAGCCTCATTGCGTGGCCGGGCCCATGCCGGGCTTGTCCGCGGAGAGCGGGATCCCCTCCGGCCCATGACCGCGGTACAGGTTGCGGAAGTCCTCGAACGCCTTCTTCGTCGCCGCGGTGTAATTCGGGCAGATCGCGATGTGACCCTGTCCGTAGTAGCCGTTCTGCTGGTAGTGCGACGTATCGCCGGTCCAGGCCGTGATCGCGATCTTGCTCCCGAGGCTGGGATACGGCGTTCCGAACGAGCCGTCCGGCTGCTCCTGGTAGAACGCGAGCAGCTTGGCGACGGTCGGCGACGGGACCTTCGAGCCCCACCACGTGACCACACCCCCGTGCTCTTCGTTGTGGACGACCATCCGCGGGTTGACCGGCTGGGTGTAGAAGCCCCAGACCGCCCACTCGGGATAGTGCTGGCCGTTCGACGGCGGAGTGGTGTTCCAGGGGAACTTCGCGGTCAGGCTGTTGACGTGCGTCCCCTCCCCTTTCGGCACGTACGCGGTGACGGTCTTGAAGGTGCAGCCGGCCGCCGCCATGTCCTGACCGAGCTGCTTCGGGAGCCCGGACTTGCCGCCGCCGAGCGTGAGCACGAGGACGACGATGATCAGGCCGACGAAGCCGGCGCCCGCGAGCGCGTAGAGGGCAGTGCGATGGCCGAGCCCGACGTCGTCGGCGGGCGCGTCGCCCTTCCGGGTCGTGCCGGTGCGCCGCTGGGGTGCCTGGACTTTGGGCGGCGGCGGGGTGCGGGGCTTCTTCTTCGCCATCGGGCGCGGGTATTCAAGCGGAAACCACCAAAGAGCCGCCGAAGAATGCCGCTACCGCAGCGGCGTCCTCGGCGATGGGACAGCGCGGCAGCGCCTGGAGGAATGCGCGGCCGTACGGCCGCGTCCGCAGCCGCGGATCGAGGATGGCGACCACACCGCGGTCCGAGTGGCCGCGGATCAGCCTGCCGAAGCCCTGGCGCAGCTGGAGCATCGCCGTCGGCAATGCGTAGTCGCGAAACCAGTCGCCGCCCAGACGCTCGACTGCCTCGCAGCGTGCTTCGTGGAGCGGATCGCCCGGAGCAGAGAACGGGAGCTTGTCGATCACGAGCAGCGACAGCGACTCGCCGGGCACATCCACGCCCTGCCAGAACGTCGACGTCGCGAGGAGGACCGAACCGACCTCGTCGCGAAAGCGCTCGAGCAGGCGCTCCCGTGGTGCGTCACCCTGCACCAGCACCTCGTACGGCACGCGGCCGCGGACCTGCTCGCGGTACACCTCGAGTGCGCGGTAGCTGGACGTCAGCACGAGCGCCCGCCCCTCGGAGAGCGCGAGCAGCGACACGATCTCCTCGGCGGCGCGTTCGGTGAACCCCGCGGTGCGCGGATCGGGCATCGTGCGCGGCAGGTAGAGCAATGCCTGCTCGGGGAAGTCGTACGGCGAGCCGACGACGGCCTCGCGCGCCTCCTCGAGCCCCAGGCGACGGCGCACGAATCCGGCGTCCTCCCCGGTCGTGAGCGTGGCGGAGACGAGAATCGCCGTCGGGCCGTCGCCCCAGAGCCGCTCGCGCAACTCGGTCGAGACGTCGACGGGCGCCCAGACGAGCGCGTCGGGCTCGGCCCAGACGACACGGTCGAGCTCGCCTGGCTCGAGGCAATGCTCGACCTCTGCCGAGACGCCGAGCGTGCGGCGGGCGAGCGCGTCGAGGTCTTCGCCCTGGCCCTGCAGCGAGTGCGAGAGGTCGCCGAGCGCGTCGATCAGCACGAGCGCGGCCTCGGCCGGGACCTCACGCAGCCGCTTGCGTCCGGCGGCGGGCGCGACCGCGCGCAGGAGCTTCTCGCCCGTGCGCTCGACGCGGTCGATCTGCCGGGCCGGGAACGGGCGCTGTGCCTCGCGGCAGGCCCGCTCGACATCGGCGGCGAGGCGGCGGAGCCCCGCCCTCGAGACTCTGCCGCCGAGCCACGAGGCCGCCGACTCCTCGAGCCTGTGCGCCTCGTCGAAGATCACGGCGTCGTGCTCGGGCAGCACGCCTCCACCGGAAGCGATGTGCGCGAAGTAGAGCGCATGGTTGACGATCACGAGGTCGGCGGACGCGGCCCGCTCGCGCGCGTGCTCGGCGAAGCAGGCGGAGACGAAGGGGCAGCGCCGGCCGGAGCAACGGTCGGGCCCGACGGCGAGCTCGGCCCAGAAGGCCTCGGTCGGCTCGAGCATCAGCTCGGCACGGTCACCGGTGTCGGTCGAGTCGAGCCAGCCCTGCATCGCCTCCCAGGCGCGGGCGTCGCGCCCGTCCGCGAGCAGGAACGGCTGGAAGCCCTGCAGTTGGCGGCGGCAGAGGTAGTTCGCCCGGCCTTTCAGCACCTCCACGCGAACGTCCCGTCCGATGGCCGCCGCGGCGATCGGGACGTCCTTCGAGAGGAGCTGCTCCTGGAGCGCCTTGGTCGCCGTGGCGACGACCACGCGCCGCCCGGACTCGAGCGCCGGAACGAGATAGGCGAGGCTCTTGCCGACGCCGGTGCCGGCCTCGGCGACGAGATGCTCGCCGGTCTCGAGAGCCTGCTCGACGCAGGTTGCGAGCGCCGCTTGCTCGCGCCTCGGCTCGTAGCCGGGAAGGGCATGCGCAAGCGCCCCGCCGGGGCCGAAGACGTCGTCCATCGACGTCAGACTACGGGAGCGAACGGACGTTCCCACGCGTGCAGAAACGGCAAGAAAATGCGCAATTTGCGCGTTTCAGGCAGGTGGCCTGCTTGACGCTTTCGAAAGCTGCGGGATAGGTTCCACCCGTCGGATCCGGTAGGTCTTCGGACTCGCTGGATCCGGCACTCAGCTCCGGTAGGTCTTCGGACTCGCCGGGGCTGATTTTTTTGGTCCGGCGCCGTCCGACGGCATCTCTATCGTCCGTCGGCCCATGACGGCGATCATCACCCTTCTGCTCGGTCTGGCGCTCGGCGGCGGTGCCGTTCTCCTGTGGGCGCGCGAACGGCTGGCGCGGGCTCGCGACGAGCTCGCGACGGCCGACAGCCACGGCCAGTGGGAAGACCGCCTGAAAGCCGCGACGGGCGATGCCCTGCTGAAGAGCCAGGCGTCCCTGCTCGAGCTCGCCGAGGCCAAGCTCGCGCCGATCAAGGAGACGTTGACGAAGTTCGAGGCCCAGTCGCGGCAGCTCGAGGACAAGCGCGCCCGCGAGGTGACGGCGATCGGCGAGCGGCTGCGCGAGGTGGCGGCCGGGCAGGAGAAGCTGCGCTCGGAGACGGGCAGCCTGGTCACCGCACTGCGCGCGCCGCACGTGCGCGGCCGCTGGGGCGAGGTGCAGCTGAAGCGGGTGGTCGAGCTCGCCGGGATGCTCGACTACTGCGACTTCCGCACACAGGCGAGCGAACGGGACGACGAGGGCCGCCTCCTCCGCCCCGACATGGTCGTGCAGCTGCCCGGTGGCAAATGCATCGTCGTCGACTCGAAGGTGCCGATCGAGGGCTATCTCGATGCGGTCGAGACCGACGACGCCGATCTGAAGCGCGTGCATCTCGCGCGGCATGCGCAGCAGGTGCGCGAGCACATCAGGAAGCTCGGGCAGAAGCGGTACTGGGACCAGTTCGAGTCGACGCCCGAGTTCGTCGTGATGTTCGTCGACGAGGGCCTCTACCGCGCGGCGCTCGACGAGGACGGCTCGCTCTTCGAGGCGGGCGCCGCAGCAGGCGTGATCGTCGCCTCACCCGCGACGCTGATCGGCCTCCTGCGCACGATCGCCTACGGCTGGCAGCAGGAGACGCTCGCGGAGAGCGCCCGCGAGATCTCGAGCCTCGGTCGCGAGCTCTACGACCGGCTCGGTGTGTTCGCCGGTCATTTCGCGAAGGTCGGACGCAGTCTCGACAGTGCGGTCGGTGCGTTCAACCAGGCGGTCAGCTCGTTCGAGACGCGACTGCTCGTGACTGCACGCAAGTTCCCCGAGCACGGCGTGACGAACGACGAGCTGCCCGAGACCAAGCAGATCGAACGCAAGCCCGTCGTCGTCAGCGCGCCGGAGCTCGTCGCTCTGCCGCACCGCGACGCTGACGCTGCCTAGCAGTCGAAGCGATTGACTCGCGGTCGCGTCGGGTCGAGACTGCCGTCGACCCCGCAGCGCAAGGAAGGAGCCGGCAATGGCCCAGACCAGAAGGCAATTCGATTCCCCGGACGAGACCCGGGTCTTCACGGAGGAAAAGGGCAAGGTCGACATCGTGAGTGTCGGAGATCTCCAGATCGGGCGTGGAGTCTTCGAGCCCGGCTGGCGGTGGTCGACGCACGTGAAGCCCCTCGCGGGCACCGACTCGTGTCAGGCCGTTCACACCGGCTACGTGGTGGAGGGACGAATGGCGGTCCGGATGGACGACGGCGACGAGGTCGAGTACGGGCCCGGCGATGCGTTCCACATGCCCGCGGGGCACGATGCCTGGATCGTCGGCGACGAGCGGTGCGTCCTGATCGATGTCACCGGGATGACGAACTACGCCAAGCCGGCATAGCGCCCGGTCAGGAGCGAGCAGCAGCGGGTTTCGCGGCCGCGCCGACGACGCTCGGCGCGGCCGGCGATCCGAGCCTCGAAGCGGAGGTCGCTGACGATCAGGTGGTTGCCGGAGCTGCTGGACCGCCGGACCCGAGGGCGTCCTCGATCTTGGCGATCGCCGCAGCCTCGGCTTCGTCGCCGCCCTGGGCGGCGGCTGCGACCGACCGGGCCAAGTCGAGCACGAACGCCCGATAGGCCTCGAGCTCCTCAGGCGCCTTCGCCTGGAGCAACTGCACAGACGAGCGCAACGCCTCGAGCGTCCGCGACTCGACCTCATCGATCGGGGTCGTGACGCCGAAGCCCGTGCTGTGGCCCTGGGCGACGCGCCGCACGAGCTCGCTGTCCGACTTCTCGTGTGCGGTAGCGACGTGCTTGGCGAGCGCTCCGGCCTCCTTGAATGTGTCGAAGAAACTCCGGTCGCTGGCCGTGACCAACAGGCCGGAGCCCATTGCGCCGACGCGCAGGGTTTCGATCTCGCTGTCGCTCAATGTCTCGGGCATCTCAATCCTCTCTCGAGTGGTGTGGGTCGTTCCCAGTCTGGCAAATGTGGTTCACCTACACGCCCGGAGCACGCGGCCGCGGCTCGTCTACGCTCCGAGGTGGATGGAGTCGGCGGGGGGAGGCGTGGTCGAGACGCGCCCACGTGGACCGTGGAGGTCCACCTGGCTGCGGTTACAGCGCGACCGGTGGTCGGTCGCGGCAATGGGCGCCCTGGCAGCGGTCGTCTTCGTCGCGCTGTTCGGGGGCGCCATCGCGACCCGGCTCGTCGGCCACGACGGCTCGAGACCGTTTCCCTACGCAACGAGCTCGGCGCTTCGGCCCGTCGGGCCCTGGACGCGCGTGCCGGAGACCGACGAGATCAACATCGACATCTACGGCAACGTCCTCCCGCCGGACCACCCCGCAAAACAGGCGCTGCTCGTGCTCGGCGCAGACGGGCCGCTCGGCCGGGACGAGTTCATTCGCGTGCTCGACGGTGCCCGGACGTCGCTCGAGATCGCACTCGGCGCCGTGCTGGTCGCTCTCCTGATCGCCATCCCGGTCGGAGCCGTCGCCGGGTATTACGGCGGCGCCACCGACACGGTCGTCGCCCGCTTCACGGAGACGGTGATGGCCTTCCCCCTGCTCCTCTTCCTGGTCTTCGCAACCGCCAAGCTCAGCCCGTCGCTGCGAGGCGTCTCGTACGGCTGGCTCCTGCCGTCGGGCGTGTTCGCCGAGGCGCTCCTGATCGGGATCTTCACCTCGTTCTATCCGACGAGGCTCGTCCGCGCGCAGCTCCTGACCCTGCGCAACGCAGAGTTCGTCGAAGCCAGCCACATGATCGGAGCTCCAGACGCGCGCATCCTGCGGCGCCACCTGCTCCCGCACCTCGTCCCGACGCTGCTCGTCTGGGCACCGATCGCGGTTGCGACGAACATCCTGCTCGAGGTCGGCCTCAGCTTCATCGGCGTCGGGGTGCAGCCCTCGACGCCGACGTGGGGATCGCTGCTGGCGACCGCGTGGGGAACGGTCTACTCGCCCCAGGCGTTCGGCCACGCCCAGACCGCATGGCAGACGATCGTCCCGACGACGGCGATCCTCATCACAGTGCTCTCGCTGAATCAGGTCTCAGAGGGCATCCGCCGTGCGATCGAACCATGGGGCCGGCACTGATGCGGATCCTCGGATTCGTCGCGCGCCGGCTGGCCGCAGCGATCTTCACGCTGCTGATGCTGGTTGCGCTCGCGTTCGTCGTGTACTGGGCGTTGCCGTCCACTCCGGCGTCGTTCGTCTATCCCTCGGCGCAGCATCTGACCCCGTACCAACTGCAGAATGCGAACCACCTGCTGGGCCTCGACCGGCCGAAGATCGTGCAGTACGGCGACTACATCGCCCACCTGGCCCGCGGCGACCTCGGCCGTCAGTGGGCAGGCGCGGAACTGCTCCCGGGCAACAAGCTCGTCCAGAAGCCGGTCGGCGGGCTGCTCTTCCCCGCGGCCGGCGCGACGATCTCGATCATCCTCGGGGGAGCGTTCCTCGTGCTCCTGCTCGCCGTGCCGTTGGGGGCGCTGGCGGGCAGCCGGGTCGGGTCGTGGAGCGACCGGACGATCTCGATCGTTGCCCTGATCGCGGTCTGCACCCACCCCATGGTGCTCGGGAGCGTGCTGCAGAAGGGCTTCGCCGACCTGCACCTCCCCTGGCCGCCGCTCGGCGGCTACTGCCCGCTCTTCTCGCACGTGAGCGGGTGCGGTGGCCCCACGGACTGGGCCGGGCACCTGGCGCTGCCCTGGTTCACCTTCGCGCTGCTCTTCCTCGCTCTGTACACGCGCATGATCCGGGTCAGCGTTGCCGAGACCCTGCACGAGGACTTCGTCCGCACCGCCCGGGCGAAGGGCGCCGGCGAGACCCGCGTGCTGCGGGTGCACGTCCTGCCGAGCGCGACGCTGCGGGTCCTGACGATGGTCGGGATGGAGATCGGCACGGCGATCGGGGTCTGCGTCTACATCGAGACCGTCTACGGCGTCGGCGGGCTCGGTCGGCTGTCGGTCCTCGCGATGGGCGGTGCGACCACGTCGATCGACCTGCCGCTGACCGTCGGGATCGTCGCCCTCATCACGGTGATCGTGGTCGTCGGGAACCTGGTCGTGGACGTCCTCTACGCGGTGCTCGACCCGAGGGCGGGCCGCGAGCCGACCCTCAACCGGGACAAGAGCCTCGCGGGGGGCGTGATCTAGCCGTCCGGGAACGTCCAGCCGCCCTTTGACGTTTACTACTAGGAGAAGATTTGTTCGGAGAGGAGCCCCTTTTGAGCGACCAGAACGTCCGTGAATTGATCATCGTCGGCGGTGGGCCTGCCGGCTATACGGCCGCGCTCTATGCCGCGCGTGCCGACCTGGAACCGCTCGTGATCGAAGGGTTCCAATGGGGCGGCCAGCTGATGATCACGAGCGACGTCGAGAACTACCCGGGGTACGCCGACGGCGTGATGGGGCCCGAGATGATGGCCGACTTTCGCCGCCAGGCCGAGCGCTTCGGCGCGGAGTTCATCACCGACGACGTCACGAAGGTCGACTTCTCGGAACAGCCCCTGCGCGTCTGGGTCGGAAGCGACGAGTATCAGGCGCGGGCGGTGATCGTGGCCACGGGCGCGAGCGCCCGCTGGCTCGGGATCGACTCGGAGGAGCCGCACAAGGGACGTGGCGTCTCGGCCTGCGCGACCTGTGACGCCGCGTTCTTCCGCGAGAAGGACGTCTACGTCGTCGGTGGCGGCGACTCGGCCTTCGAGGAAGCGTTGTTCCTGACCAAGTTCGCCTCGCGCGTGCACCTCGTTCATCGCCGCGACGAGTTCCGTGCATCGAAGATCATGGTCGACCGTGCAGAACAGAACGAGAAGCTCGACTTCGTGCTGAGTGCAGTCGTCGAGGAGATCGTCGGGGACGTGAAAGTCGAGGCGCTACGCCTGCGTAGCACCGCCACCGACGCGACGTGGGAGGTGCCGGCGGACGGGCTCTTCGTCGCGATCGGGCACGATCCGAACACCTCACTGTTCGTCGACCAGCTCGACCACGACGAGAACGGCTACCTCGTCACCAAGCCGGGCTCGACGGAGACGAACATCCCCGGCGTGTTCGCCGTCGGAGACGTGCAGGACCACACCTACCGGCAGGCGATCACGGCGGCGGGGTCCGGATGCATGGGCGCACTCGACGCCGAGCGGTTTCTTGCCGCGTTCTCCGGCCATCCGGGCACGGCTCTGACCGCGCAGCGTTAGGGCCGGGCCAGCCGACGCGCGGGCTAGCCTCGGAGCGTGCCAGAACGTCCCGAGTGGATCGACCTGATCGACCCTTCACGGGACGAACTCGAGGAAAAGCTGCCCGAGAACGTGCACGAGACGGCCTTGCGAGCGCTGCTCGCCCCGCACGTCCACGACGACGAGCCGCGGCCCAGAATCGAGTCGCAGGGCGACTATGTCCTCGGGATCTTCCTCATCCCGATCGCGGTTCCGGACGAGGATCGCGTCTACTACCAGGAGATCGATTTCGTCGCGACGCTGGAAACCTTCGTGACGGTCTCCAAGACGCCGCCGGGCGAGCAGGCCTTCGATCCGAAGCCCGCGAAGGAGGCCTGCCGTTCGAACGAGGACGTCGGCATGAACGCGTACCACCTCGTCGATCTGATCGCCGAGCGGTTTCTCGATCTCGTCGACGACCTCGACGACGAGATCGAGGAGCTCGAGGACATGGTCGGCCCCGAGCCGGTACGGGTGGTGGGCCAGAGACTGCGCAGTCTCCGCCAGGACGTGCGGGGGATCCGGCGCACGCTCACCCCGACACGCGACGCGGTGCGCCGGATCGTCGACGATCGCGTGGAGCTCGACGAGGGTGAGCTGTTCCCGCGGCCCGTGGAGATCGCGTTCGGCGACGCCTACGACAAGCTCCTGCGGGCGACCGAAGCCCTCGAATCGTCCCGCGACGCCCTCGGCGGCGTCCGAGACTACCTCCAGGGGAAGATCGCCAACGACCAGAACGAGGTGATGAAGCGGCTGACGGTGATCGCGTCGCTCCTGCTCGTCCCCACGTTCATCGTGGGCCTGTACGGCCAGAACTTCCGCCACATCCCGGAGCTCGCGTGGGGCTACGGCTACTGGTGGTCGTGGGGCTGGATCATCGCGACGACCATCGGTCAGCTTGCGTTCTTCCGCTGGAAGCGCTGGATCTGAGAAGCCAGGTCAGGCAGCCGCTGCCCCAGGCTGGTAACCGCGTTGCGACGGCCGTACGCAACTGGAAACGACACTGCGAGACCTAGGGCGCGCCATCCCTATCGGAACTCGTGGAGTTGGCGTTGTCCTAGGTCACGTGGTGCAAAGCGGCGTCTTGGGTTCTAGCGAATGCCCGTGTCGATCGCGATGTTCCGGACTGCGAGCACGCCCGTCGGCACAACCGTGCTGTGGGGCCGGTAGCGGAATCGCGCGTCGGCTATCACGATCTTCCAGGTTCCCGGTGCAAGCGCGATTCTGTAGCGGCCGTGCGCGTCGGTCGTGACAGATCGGCTCGATGAGCCGCGCATGAACGTGACGGTGAGGTTCTTCGCTGGCGCGGAGCACGGCAGTTCGGCAACGCAGACCGGCTTGGTCGGCCCCTTGGTCACGACACCACGCAGACCACTCGTCGACGCGCTCGCTGAACCCGCAAGCACCAAGAGGAGGGCGCTCAGCACCCCGAAGGCTCTCATTCGGCGGATGCTACTCGGGAAAGCGATGGAGGCCGCCTTTCGGCGGCCTCCATCGCCGTAGAAACGAGAGCCGTGCGCCTTACGGAGTGACGCTTGTGACGAACGTTCCCCAGTTGGCGTTCACGGTGCGGGGAGTGTTCGGGATGTACTCGCTCGCCATCCAGATCGAGCCGTTCGGGCCCGGCACGGCCGCGCCGTAGTCACCCCAGCGGGCGACGCCAGGAGTCGGTGAACCGAACTCCGGATAACCCGAGAAGCCGTCCTCGGGGGCAGCTCCAGCGCCCGAGACATGGATCTGACCGTCACCGCCGGTGAGGTTCAGCCATGCCGCAGACGGGAAGTAATTCGGACCGACAAGGCTGAAGGCCATGACGGCCTTCCCGGCCGCGGTAACTCCGATCGCCGGGTAGAGCACGCTGTTCCCGTTGACCGAGACGTAGCCCTGGCTTTTGATGTGAGCATCCAGGTTGCCGTTCGTCTTGGCGTTGACGTTGGCCGCGAACCACGCGATGCCGGTGCGGGTCGAGCCGTCAGCGGTCGTGACGATGGTGTTCACGGCGCCCCAGACGAGTCCGCCGGCGTAGACGACCTGGTTCATCCGGTCGTCGTTCGAGTTGATCTGCTCGAGCGGCTCCCCGAGCGAGGTACCCAGCGGGGTCGGGCCTGGCTTTTGGGCGGCAGGAGCGGGCTGGCCGTACGACTCACTCTTCATGATCGCGTTCTGTAGGCGCACGTTCGGGCTCGCTGTGTTGAGCGAGCTTGTGTTCGTCAGCGTCCAGGCCGCGATCCGGCCGTCGAGGGCGCCGTTGAAATCGAGCGCCGACAGGAAGTACTCGGTCCCGCCGTTTGCCGTGTCGTAGTTGGCATCGGGCGAGGTGGAGGGCTGGACGCTGTACGCCGGCCCCTCCTGGAGCCCGTGAGTCACGATGTGAACGAGCGGGCCCGGGGTGCCGTTCTCAAGGCCCGTCTTTGACATCGCATAGATCTGCGTGCCGTTGAACCCCCCGGCATTTGGAAACTCGTTCGTCGTGATGTAGATGCCGTACTTGTCGGCTCCGAGCAGCGGCTGGTCGCCGAAGCAGCCGGCCACGGCACAGCCGGGGTTGTTCGGCGTTCCGTTCGTCCCGTCGTCGGTCGTGTCGAACGAATACTTCAGCCAGGTGCCCGAGGGGTCACCCGTCTGTGTGACGGCGATGAACTGTGCCGAATGGAACCCGTCCGGGTTGATCCCGAGAATCGTCATGAAGAACCGATTCGTGTCCGGGTCGTAGTAGCACTTCGGGTCGCTCAAGAACCACCCGCGCGCGCCGATCGGTGTGACGTTGCGGTTAATCGCATGGTCGTTGGTGAAGAACTGGTTGTACGAAACCGGGTTCGTCACCGCGGCGCCTGCCTGCGTGTAGACGCGAAACGCAAGGTTGACGCCTTCGAGAACGTAACCGTTGCCGACACAGAGAGCCTGGTCGGGCGGCTCAATGCTGAACTGATTGCCGTTGTCGGCATTGCGCTGATCGGCGTGCGACAACGCATCAAATCCGAATGCTGTGCTCCCGGCGACCGACTGCCCCGCCGGAGCCGGGGTCCCGACCGGCTTGCCGTGGAACTTCTTGATCGCTCCCCCAACCTTCATGCCGGGATCGCTGTCGCTCGTGCCGGGCGTGTCGTTCCCGGGTGCACCGCTCGTCGTGCCGGGTGTCGTGTTCAGCGACCCGATACTGACCGAGCCAACCGACGTGATCCCCCCGCCGATACCGGCCGCGGATGCACTCACAAGTAGCAACGCCAAAGCGATAACCGCTCCGAGAGCGGTCAAGCTGACCTTCCTCATTTGTTGTTCTCCCCTTCTCCTCTGGTTCGGGGCAACGCACCGACAAAGCCATGCTCCCCCTGCGAGACAGAGCCGACCAGCCGCTACAGACCCCCCAATGACGGCGAAGACTAGCCGTGTCTCGGCTAATCAGAGGGGTGATCTTCACCTTGCCCAGAGTTATCGAAGGGTGAAGGTCGACACGCGAATTCCTAGCCTCGCTGCTTCGAGCGGCAAGGCCTTGGCTGCGCGCGTAGAACTCCAGGTAGAAAGAACGTTAG
>CAWDWI010000006.1:0-125940 GCA_963806025.1 uncultured Thermoleophilia bacterium
CTTGAAGCGCCTCGGACCGACGGGCATGCAGCTTGGCGGCGACGATCTTGCGAATCCGCTCCAGACTGCGTACGAGGCTCTTGTGTCACCCTCGGTGACCTAGTCGTCGGAGTTGATGAGACACTCTCGATCCGGTGAATTCCGATCAGAGGGCGGGTCTACGCGAAGCGTTGGTCACGGGTCGTCTTGAGCTCGCGCTTGAGGCGCTCGTTCCCTCTGCGTTGCAGCCAGACCTCACCGACCTGGCGGATGCCGAGGCGTCAGATCGCATTTCACGTCACGTTGCACGGCTTCTCGCGCAGGCGATTGAAAGCGCGCCGGATGGTGAGCGCACAGCAGAGGGCATCCGTCTCGCCCGGGAAGTGCTAGAGCACCTGGGAGCCGCAGCTTCAGTAGCTGATCTGGAACTCGACATTCCTTCGAACCCAGGGCGGGTCTTGCAGGCACTGCTAAGAACCCAGCCCGACGGTTCTATCGAACAGATTGAGCGGCCGCTCACTCCGCTCCTCGATACAACTGTCTTCACCAACGCGCCAGGCGAGCCGAAGGTTGGCTACGAGCTGCGCGCAGAGGTCCATTCGGCGGACTCCATCGACGTCGTCATCGCATTTATCCGTTGGAGCGGTGTACGTCCGTTGTTCGATGTGCTTCAGCGGCACTGCCGCGAAGGCAAGAAGGTCCGAGTCCTAACGACGACGTACACGAACAGCACCGAGCAGCGTGCGCTCGATGAGCTCTCGGCGCTCGGTGCAGATGTTCGAGTCTCGTATGACGAGACGATGACCCGACTGCATGCGAAGGCGTGGATCTTCCATCGGCACGAAGGCTATTCCACCGCCTACGTCGGTTCGTCAAACCTGACGCATTCCGCGCAGGTCACGGGCCTCGAGTGGAATGTTCGGCTCTCCGGTGTTCGTAACCCCGACGCGCTCGCCAAGATCGCCGCCGTGTTCGACAGCTATTGGGAGAGCAGTGACTTCGTTCCGTACGACCCGGAGGAGTTTCGTTTGCGAACCGCGGTCGAGGATGCCGGCCAGGCGATTCGCCTCAGTCCAATCGAGATTGAACCCAGACCGTTCCAAGAGCGATTGCTGGAGTTGCTGACTATCTCGCGCGATCAGGGTCATGCGCGCAACCTGCTCGTCGCTGCAACCGGGACGGGGAAGACGGTTATGGCCGCCGTCGACTACGCCCGCCTGAGGCCATCGCTAGGTCGAGACCGATTGCTGTTCGTCGCACACCGCGAGGAGATCCTCGAACAGAGTCGCACCACCTTCCAACTTGCAATGCGTGATCCGATATTTGGGGAGATGTGGGTTGGCGGAAAGCGCCCTACGCGCTTCGAACACGTGTTCGCGTCGATCCAGAGTCTGTCCGCCTCAGGCATTGAGGGAATTGATCCAAGCCACTTCGACGTCGTGATCGTCGACGAGTTTCACCACGCCGCCGCGTCGAGCTACCAAGCGCTGCTTGACCACTTGCAGCCAGGGCAGCTGCTCGGGCTGACCGCGACGCCCGAACGCGCCGACGGCCTCGACATCCTCAAGTACTTCGATGGTCGGATCGCGGCAGAGCTGAGAGTCTGGGACGCGATCGACCAGCAGTATCTCGCACCGTTTGTGTACTACGGAGTCCACGACGGGCTCGACCTTCGTGAGATTCCGTGGCGCCGGGGTACCGGCTACGACGTCACGGCGCTGACGAACGTCCTCACGGCGGACCACGCCTGGGCGCGCCGCGTTCTAGAGCAGGTCCGGACGAAGATCGGCGATCCAGGGCGGATGAGGGCGCTCGGTTTCTGCGTCAGCATCCAGCACGCGCGGTTCATGGCGGGCGTGTTCAGCGATGCCGGCCTGCCATCTGTTGCAGTGTGGGGAGATAGTCCTCGGGAGGAGCGCGAGGCCGCCCTTCGTAATTTGGCGGCGGGCACGCTGCGCGTCGTATTTACCGTCGATTTGTTCAATGAAGGCGTTGATGTGCCGACTGTCGACACGTTACTCCTGCTCCGGCCGACTGAGAGCCCGACGCTCTTTCTCCAGCAGCTTGGACGCGGTCTGCGTCGTGCGCATGGGAAAACCGTTTGCACCGTGCTCGACTTTGTCGGCTTCCATCACAAGGAGTTCCGCTTCGATCGGCGCTTTCGCGCGCTGCTCAGCGGGAGCCGCAAGGACGTCGAACGTCAAGTGGAGCAGGGGTTTCCATTCTTACCGGCTGGTTGCCATCTCGAACTTGACTCGGTCGCGCAAGAGATCGTGCTGCGCAGCATTCGTGAAGCGATCCCATCGGCGTGGCGCGAGCGCTGTGCTGAATTGAGAGCGCTTGGCAACGTGACCCTTGCGGAATACCTAGAAGAAACCGGGCTCGAGTTGGCCGATATCTATGGAGGTCACCACAGCTGGTCAGAAATGCGGCGTGCCGTCGGCTTACCAACCCGCGAAGCAGGACCCGATGAAGCGGCACTGTTACGTGCGGCCGGAAGACTCCTTCACGTCGACGACGATGAGCGCATTGACGCTTACGCCCGGTTCATTGGGTCCATCGCTCCCCCCGAGCACGATCAACTTCCGACGAGGGACGCGCGGCTCCTTCGGATGCTCATCGCCTCGTTGACGAATCTTCGACCTTCAGTCCCGATTCAGTTGGCGATCGACCACGTTTGGGAACACCCTCAGGTGCGTGCAGAACTCGTTGAGCTCTTTGATCATCTCCGGGGACGCGGCGAACACCTGCATGCGCTTCTCGAGATCGATGGACGGATTCCGCTACTTGTTCACGCGCGCTATACGCGGAACGAGATCCTCGCTGCGTTTGGCACAGGAGCTGGTGCGCGGCCGAATACGTGGCAGACAGGCGTGCTTTGGGACGAACCCTCGCGGTCAGACTTGTTCGCTTTTACCCTCGATAAGAGCTCCGGCGCGTTCTCGCCTACGACCAGGTATCGCGACTACGCCCTCAGTCCCGAGCTCATCCACTGGGAGAGTCAGTCAGCCACAGCAGCTGATGGCGAGGTCGGGCAGCGGTACATCAGGCATCTTGAGCGCGGAACGAACGTTGTCCTTTTCGCGCGGCTGAAGACCGATGATCGAGCGTTCTGGTGTCTGGGGCCAGCGCGGTATGTGCGGCATGAGGGTGATCGGCCGATCGCGTTCGTTTGGCGGCTCGATCACCGGCTCCCGGGTGATCTATATGCCGAATTCGCGGCGGCGGTGGCTTGAGGTCGCGCAAGCGGCGGGGCGTCATTCGCCCGCGTTCGGGAGGCTCAACTGCAGTCGCCTGGTGATCCGCTCCATACGATCACGTGGAAGGTCGCCTGACTTCTTCAGCCGCTTGCTGAGTGCGCGTGGGTGGAGAACCCAAACGCTTCCAATTTGGAAAGGAGAATCGAGTAGTCCCCATTCCGAGTCGACGAAACACAGCGCGGCGTGGACTTGGGTGCCCTCCAAGTCAGGGTCGGGCTTCAGTGCGGCGAGCACAGCCGCAACCTGGCGCTCCAGACCTCGTGCGAGGCTAGTGCGATTTCTGCCGCCGACGATGACCTCGTTTTCGCGGTGCCAAAAGGGGCCTGTTTCTCGTCTAGCTACCTTGCCTTTGTACGCTTTTGCGTCGACGACCCACACGCCAGTCGATCCAACGAAGAGGTGATCGATATTGGCACGCGTCCCTGGAATCAGACGGTCGTGCAGTGAGAGAACGCGGTCTCCGAGTTCGCGGCCGATGAAGGCGGCGAGTTTGCTCTCCCCGTCGCTGCCCTTGGCCCACGAGGCGTGGATGTTGCGTCCCGCCATTTCGTCGGCTACGGCAGCGGCATGATCGCCGTATCGGCGGCGAACCTGGTCGACTCGTCTCTTCTGACGGCGCTCCCCTTCCGCTGCCGCCGATGCCCCGGCGGTGCCTGCTGTCGGCACTGCGCCCATGGGGCCGCACGCGAGACAGATGACCTCCTTGCTCGCTCGGTCCCAGTACGCCTCGGAGCCCGCTGACAACGCGATCGCGCATGTTGCGCAGGCCGCGGGGTAACGCAGACGCAGGCGGTGAAGTTCGGATCTGTCAGGCTCGGCAGACACTCGCAGCCAACCTTTCGGCAAATCCGATTGGCAACTGAAGGTCATCCATTGGGATGCCCGGCAAGCCCTTTGCCCCCTCGAACTCGCGAATCTGGTTCTGGCTGCGCCGAATCAGATTCGAGCAGGGTTAGTTCTCGATCGTGACGAGCGTCCCGATCGGCGTGTAAGGCCACACCCTCGCCGCAGTCGCCAGCGGCAACTCCACGCACCCAAGACTCTGCGGCGTTCCGAATGACGCGCGGTTGAACGAATGCAGCGCGTCGCCGCCGTGGAAGTAGCTGATCCACTGGATCCCCGGATCGTTGTAGTGCGAGCCGTCGGGGTTCGTGCCGCTCATCGTGCCGACCGGGATGTGCTCGAAGACCGGGAACGTGCCCAGCGCCGTCGGCGCCGCCGGGACGCCCGTGTTGCCCGGGGACGTCAGGACAATGCTGCCGTTGTGCCACAGCGTCAGCAGCTGCGGCACGTTGCGATGCACATAGACGTAGCTGTAGCCGTCGGTCTTCTTCTTGCCCGCGATCGCATCCGCGATCAGCGCATGCCACACCTGCGGGCCTGCCGAGCCGTCGACGGCCAGGTCGTGA
Organism: uncultured Thermoleophilia bacterium; assembly: GCA_963806025.1. GTDB lineage: Bacteria > Actinomycetota > Thermoleophilia > Gaiellales > Gaiellaceae > PALSA-600. The sequence goes on from CAWDWI010000006.1 coordinate 4,649, forward strand.
TCGTGCTCGAACATCATCACCGCGCCGCGCGTGACCTGGTTCGGCTGCCCGACGATCCACTGGCTCTGCAGCTCGGGCGGCGTGTTCGCGTAGCGCCACGCGAACGTCCCCGCCGGCGGCGAGACCGCCGCATCGACCTCCGCCTGCCGCTGCTGCGCGACCTCCTCACCCGCCGGCTGCCAGCTGACCGGCAGGTAGCCCTCCTCCGCCAGCAGCTGCTGCAGGCGCAGGAAGCTCGCCCCGGCGACCGTCCAGCTGACCGCCTGGTTCGACGCCGCCGTCTTGCTGCCGGCGCTGACACTCAGCCCGGGCGGCAGCACGAGGTGCAGGTTCGAGTTGAGCGGGAAGCCGTAGCCGCCCGGTGCGAAGACGAGCGTGTGGCTGTCGGTCTGATGCCAGCCGCCCTGAACCGGCGCCGAGAAGTGCGGCCGCGCGCCACCGAGCGCCTTGTCGACCGGCTTCGAGAACGTCAGCCGGATCGGATCGAGCGGCGAGATCGGCTTGCCCGCGGCGGGACTGACGAGCACGACCGGCACGCTCGACTGCGGGAACCACGTCACGCGCACCGGCGGGCCTAGGCGCTCCCACGAGCGCGCCGCTGCCGCGACCAGCGCGGTGCCCGACGTCGTCCGCACGTCGACCGGAACGACACGACCGCCGACCGGGACGAGCTTTCGCTGCGAGCCGATGCGGTAGACGACCCGGTCGACCGGATCGACGTAGTGCAGCCGCAGCGACGCGTTCGGCGCGAGGCTCGGCCAGCGCTGCGCGAGCCGGGCGATCGGCGCCTGGACGGTGAGGTGTTCGGTTCGCGTCTTGCCGAGCGCCCAGCCGAGCCAGCCCGGCCTGCGCACGACCACCTCGACCGTCACCACCTCACCGGGCTTGAGCTTCGTCCGCGGCAGCAGCTTTCCGCTGCTGACCGTGAGCGGGATGCGGCGACCGCTCGGCCCGGACGCCTTCGCCGAGACGAGCGAGCCGCCGAGCGGCTGCACCTCGACCTTCGCGAGCGCCACGTTGTCCTGCGCGAGCGTCGCCCCCGACCACCAGATCACCGCCGCTGCGAGCCCAAGCGCAGCGACGACGAGCAGCGCGAGGATCGCCCGGATCAGACGCGCTCCCCGACGAGCTCCAATGCCGCCTCCATGATCTCGGGCTCGGAGACGAGCACGAGATTCGCCGCATCGCCGAGCGGGATGAACGAATCCGCGCTCGCGACGCGCGCCACCTGCCCGTCGAACTTCGCATCGACGAGCGCCGCCACGATCCCCTCCGAGACGCCGCCCGTCCGGCGCGTCTCATCCACGACGAGCACACGGCCGGTCGCGTTCGCCTCGCGCAACACGTCCTCGACCGGAAGCGGCGCGAGCCAGCGCAGGTCGACGACGCGTGCCGCAACACCGAGCTGCTCCAGCGCACGCGCGGCGCGCAGCGACATCCGCAGCCCGTTCGCCCACGTGACGATCGTCAGGTCGTTGCCCTCGCCGTAGGTGCGCGCCGAGCCGAGCGCGACATCCTCGGACGACGGCGGCGCGAGCCACAGCCGGTCGCCGTCGTCGTAGAGATCGCGGGTGTTGTAGAGCGCGATCGGCTCGAGGTAGACGCACACGCTGCCGTCGGCACGCGCCGTCGCCAGGCACGCCGCGAGCATCGCGCTCGCGTCGTCGGGCCGCGCCGGCGAGGCGATCACGAGCCCGGGAATGTCGCGCAGCACGCCGACCGCGTTGTCGTTGTGGAAATGACCCCCAAAACCCTTCTGGTAGCCATACCCGGCGATCCGCACGACCATGCCGTTCCGGTACTGACCGCGCGAGAAGAACTGCAGCGTCGCCGCCTCGCCGCGCAGCTGGTCCTCCGCGTTGTGCAGATACGCGAGGTACTGGATCTCCGGCACCGGCAGGAACCCGCTCAGCGCGGCACCGAGCGCGAGCCCGAGGATCGACGTCTCGTCGAGCAGCGTGTCGAAGACGCGCCCGGCGCCGAAGCGCCGCTGCAGGCCGCGCGTGACGCCGTAGACGCCGCCCTTGACCGCGACGTCCTCGCCGAAGAGCAGCACGGCGCGATCGCGATCGAGCGCGTCCGAGAGCGCCGCGTTGATCGACAGCGCGAGCGTCAACGGCTCGCCGTGCGTCGCCGCCGGCCAGCGCGCCCGCTTCGGCACCGTGCGCGGCGCGAGCGGCCTGATGATCTCCGCCGCCGAGTCGAGCTGCGGAATGCGGGCGGCCTCGTCGGCGAGCGCGCGCACCCGTTCGCCGGTGTCGGTGTAGTCGCGCACGAGCCGCTCGCCGCTCCAGCCGGCGCTCGCCGCGAGGAGGCGCCCGGTGGCGAGCAGCGGGTCGTCGTCCAGGTCGGCGCGAATCGCCTGCGGCGACCGGTAGGCGGACTCGACGTCGGCGCCCGCATGACTGAGGAAGCGCACCGTGCGCAGGTGCAGCACGGCGGGGCGGCGGTGCTCGCGGATCCAGTCGGCGAGCTCACGCGCCGTCGCGAGCACCTCCTCCGGCTCGGTGCCGTCGGCGTAGACGTAACGCAGCTGCGTGCGCGCCCGCAGCGCCTGCTCGACCCAGCCCTGCGGCGAGGGGACGCTGATCCCGAGGCCGTTGTCCTCGCAGAGGAAAAGCAGCGGCAGCGGCAGGCCCTGGTAGGCGGTGTGCGCCGCGCTGTTCAGCGCGGCCTGCGCCGTTGCGTGGTTCAGCGACGCATCGCCGAAGCTGCAGACGACGACTCCGTCGGCCGGCCAGGGGCAGTCGACGCCGAGCTTCTTCGCCCGCTCGATCGCGAACGCGACGCCGAAGGCGCGGGGGAGATGCGACGCGATCGTCGAGGTCTGCGGGATCACCGCCAGCTCGGCGTGACCGAACACCTTGTGCCGGCCGCCCGCGATCGGCTCGGTGCGCGCCGCGGTGACGCCGCGCAGGATGTCGGACACGCCGTCGCGTCCCGCCTGCGCCGCCCGGGCGAGATAGAAGGCGCCGGAGCGGTAGTGGAGGAGCGCCGGGTCGGTGGGCTGGAGCGCGAGGGCGACGCAGGCGTTGCTCTCGTGGCCCGCCGAGCCGATCGTGTAGAAGCTGCGGCCCGTCTGCTCGAGGTAGCGGGCGGCGAAGTCGCACTGGCGGCTCTCGACCTGCGCCCGCCAGACCGCCTCGAGCTCGGGGCGCTCGGCCGCGGGGCCGGCCTCGAGCGGCCCGAGCTGCTCGAGCAGATGCAGTTCCAGCGGATCCAGATCGGCTGCCATCCCGCCGAGTAGAATGCCTGTCGTAGGATCGCGTTCGGATGCAGATCAGAGCCGCCGTCCTCGAGCAGTTCGGAGCGCCGCTCGCGATCCGCGAGATCGACCTGGCCGAGCCGCGCGCCGGCGAGGTGCTCGTGCGGCTCGTCGCCTGCGGCGTCTGCCACACCGACCTCTACACGGCCTCGGGCGCCGACCCGTCCGGCTACGCGCCGACCGTGCTCGGGCATGAGGGCGCAGGCGTCGTCGAGCAGGTCGGGGAGGGCGTCAGCTCGCTCGCGCCCGGCGACCACGTCGTCACGCTCTTCTCGCCCCAGTGCCGCGAGTGCATCCACTGCCAGAGCGACCGCACGAACCTCTGCCTCGCGATTCGCGAGCAGCAGAACAAGGGCTTTCTCCCCGACGGGACGACTCGCCTTTCTGCAGGCGGGGAGCCGATCCGCCACTTCATGGGGACCTCGACGTTCGCCGAGTACACGGTGATGCCCGAGATCGCGCTCGCGAAGATCAACCCTGAAGCACCACTCGAGGGTGCGGCGCTCTTCGCCTGCGGGCTCTCGACCGGGATCGGCGCCGCGATGAACACCGCGAAGGTCGACGCCGGCTCGACGTGCGTCGTCTTCGGCGCCGGCATGGTCGGGCTCGGCGCCGTGATCGGCTGCCGCCTGCAGGGCGCCGAGCGGATCGTCTGCGTCGATCTCTCCGCTGACCGGCTCGCGCTCGCGACGCAGCACGGCGCGACCGAGACGATGGTCGGCGGCCCCGACACGGTGGAGCAGATCGTCGAGTCGACCGGCGGCTTCGGCGCCGATTACACCTTCGAGGCGACGGGCAACGTGCACGTGATGAAGCAGGCGGTCGAAGCGGCGCGGATGGGGTGGGGGCTCTGCACCGTCGCGGGCGTGGCGGGCAAGGGCGAGACGCTCGACATCGTGCCGCGCTACCTGATCACCGGACGCCGCGTCGCCGGCTCGTCGTTCGGCGGCGTCAAGGGCCGCGACGGCGTGCCGATGCTGGTCGAGCGCTGGCTCGCCGGCGACATCGACGCCGAGTCGTTCATCTCGCACCGCATCACACTCGACGAGGTGAACCGCGGCTTCGAGCTGATGGAGGCGCAGGACGGCATCCGGAGCGTAATCTCCTTCTGATGCTGCTCGAGCGCGCCCAGCACCCGGAATGGACCTCGAACGCCTACCTCATCGCCGACGGCGACGGCGGGCACGGCGTGCTCGTCGACTCGAACGGCGTCGAGGAGCCGCTGCTCAACCAGGTCGAGCAGCGCAAGATCACGATCACGCACGTGCTCGTCACGCACCAGCACGGCGACCACGTCGTCGACCCGACGGGGCTCGCGAAACGGTTCGGCGTCAAGGTCGTCGGCAGCGCGCTGACGCGCGACGCGGGCGTGCCGATCGAGGAGACGTTCGCCGACGGCGACGTCATCCGCTCCGGTGAGCTCGAGATCCGCGCGATCGCGACGCCCGGCCACTGCCCCGACCACTTCGCGCTGCTCGTGAACGGCACCGACTGCCTGACCGCCGACTGTCTCTTCAAGGGAACGGTCGGCGGCACGATGGGCGGCGGGCCGACCGGCTACGCCGACCAGGTGAACTCGATCATGAACCGCCTGATGAAGCTGCCGCCGGAGACGCGCGTCCATCCCGGGCACACGCTGCCGTCGACCGTCGGCGACGAGTGGGAGCACAACCCGTTCATCCGCATCTGGCGCGGCGTCGACCCCGAGGGAGCCGAGGCGTGCCAGGTGCGCGGCGAGGAGGCGACGCTGATCCTCTTCGGGCCGGACTACGACGGCACGCACAAGGCGTGGGTGCGCTACCCCGACGGCCGCGACGCGATCGTCGGCGGCAGCCAGGTCGAACGGGGCTGAGCCGAGAAACTCGTGAACCTGGTTCGCCTGCGGCGAATCAGGTTCAGTTTGGACGAACCTGATTCCGCGCAGCGGAACCAGATTCGCGAGCTAGAGCTCGGCGAGGCGCTGGAGCAGCTCGATCGCCTGCGCGAGCGTCTTCTGTTCGGCGGCGGTGAGGTTGCCGGCGATCGCCTGTGAGAGCCAGTCCTCGCGCCTGCGCCGGCTCTCGTAGAGAAGGTCGCGGCCGTGTTTCGTCAGGTCGACGAGGATCTGCCGGCCGTCGTCGGGGTCGGGGCGGCGGGCGACGAGATCCTCCTTCTCGAGCTCGCCGACCGTGTGGGCCATCGACTGCGGCCGCATGTGCTCGGCGGCGGCGAGCCCGCTCGTCGTCTGGGCGCCGGTGCGGTCGAGGCGGCTGAGCACGGCGAGGTGCGAGGTCGGGAGCACGTTGTCGGCCCGCAGCCGGCGGATCAGCTGGCCGAGGACGATGCGCAGCTCGTTCGCGAGATCGTGGGTCTCCGCCATCGCGCGATTCTACCCCGGGAACCGACAGGGTGACTGTGCAGTTTACCTGTAGAATTCGGAGATGCCCGACCGCTACAAGTGGGTCGCCCTCTCGAACGTGACGCTCGGCGTGCTGCTCGCGACGCTCGACGCGTCGATCGTCCTGATCGCGATGCCCGACATCTTCCGCGGCATCGGCCTGAGCCCGCTGCGGCCGGGCAACAGCTTCTACCTGCTCTGGATGATCCTCGGCTACCTCGTCGTGACGAGCGTGCTCGTCGTCGGTCTCGGCCGGCTCGGCGACCTCTTCGGGCGGGTGAAGATGTACACGCTCGGCTTCGCGATCTACACCGTCGCGTCGCTGCTTCTGACGATCGACTGGATGCACGGCCGCGCGGGCGCCGACTGGCTGATCGGCTTCCGGCTCGTGCAAGGCGTCGGCGCGGCGTTCCTGATTGCGAACTCGGCGGCGATCCTGACCGACGCGTTCCCGTCCAACCAGCGCGGGCTCGCGCTCGGCCTGAACAACGTCGTCGGGATCAGCGGCCAGTTCATCGGACTGCTGCTCGGCGGCCTGCTCGCGCCGATCAACTGGCGGCTCGTCTTCCTCGTCTCGGTGCCGTTCGGGATCTTCGGAACGATCTGGTCGCACCGCAAGCTGCGCGAGATCGGCGTGCACGAGCCGGCGCCGATCGACTGGCTGGGAAACGCGACGTTCGCGGTCGGGCTCGTCCTGATCATGATCGGGATCACCTACGGCATCCGTCCCTACGACGGGCATCCGATGGGGTGGACGAACCCGGTCGTGCTCGGCTGCCTCAGCGCGGGTGTCGTGCTGCTCGCTGCGTTCGTGGTCGTCGAGTCGCGCGTGCGCTACCCGATGTTCAAGCTGCCGCTCTTCCGCATCCGGCCGTACACGTTCGGCGTTCTGTCGAGCTTCCTCTCCGCGATCGCGCGCGGCGGGCTGATGTTCATGCTGATCATCTGGCTGCAGGGCATCTGGCTGCCAGCAGCACGGCTACAGCTTCAGCAGCACGCCGCTCGCGGCGGGCATCTACCTGCTGCCGCTGACCGTCGGCTTCCTGATCGCGGGGCCGCTGTCCGGGATCCTCTCCGATCGCTACGGCTCACGCCCGTTCGCGACGGCCGGGATGCTCGGCTCGGCGCTCGCCTTCCTGATGCTCGACCGGCTGCCGATCAACTTCTCGTACCCGGAGCTCGCGGGAACGCTGCTGCTGATGGGGCTCTCGATGGGCGCGTTCGCCTCGCCGAACCGGGCCGGCGTGATGAACAGCCTGCCCGCCGCCGACCGCGGTGCGGGCGGCGCGATGAACCAGACGTTCCAGAACTCCGCACAGGTGCTCTCGATCGGCATCTTCTTCACGCTGATGATCATCGGGCTTGCCGCCAGCCTGCCTGCCTCGCTCAGCGCCGGGCTCGTCGCGCACGGCGTTCCGCCTGCGACGGCGGCGCACGTCGCGCAACTGCCGCCGGTGTCGGTGCTCTTCGCCGCGTTCCTCGGCTACGACCCGGTGCGCACGTTGATCGGCCCGCACGTCCTCACGCACCTGTCGGCGGCGAACGCCGCCGCGCTCGAGCACCGCGGCTTCTTCCCCAACCTGATCGCCGGGCCCTTCCATGAGGGCCTGCACAAGGCGTTCGCGTTCGCGATCGCCGCCTGCCTGCTGGCCGCGATCATGTCGTGGTCGCGCGGCAGCCGCGCTGTCGCCCGGCGCACGTCGCCCGGGCGGACGGAGACACCCGAAGTCGACATCGTCTAGGAGGTACGCATGCGCGTTCAGTGGTACGGCCAGTCCGCCTTCCGACTCGCCGGAGAGAAGACCGTGTTCATCGACCCGTTCGACCGGCCGGGCGAGGCGCTCGCCGCGCGCGGGCTCGAGTTCAACTACGCGCCGATCGAGGACGTGACGGCGGATCTGCTGCTGATCACGCACGAGCATGTCGACCACAACGCGGCCGAGGCGATCGGCGGCGACCCGGTGACGATCCGCTCGACCGCGGGGCGTCTTGATTCGCCGGTGGGTGAAGTGCTTGCGATCGCGTCCGAGCACGACCACGTCGCCGGAACGATGCGCGGGCCGAACACGATCGTCCGCTTCGTTCTCGACGGCGTCGCGTTCTGTCATCTCGGCGACTTCGGCCAGCCGGCGCTGCGCCCCGAGCAGCGCGCCGCGATCGGCGAGGTCGACGTGCTCTTCGTGCCGGTCGGCGAGGGGCCGACGATCGGCGGCGAGCCGGCCGCCGAGCTCGTCCGCTCGCTCGCACCACGGCTCGTGCTGCCGATGCATTACCGGACGGAGGCGGTCAACTTCCTCGAGCCGCCCGACGCGTTTCTCGCGGCGCTCGGCGCGGAGGTCACGCGGCTCGAGACGAGCGACGCCGACCTCGACGAGCTGCTCGGGACGGCTGATGCGCCGCGGGTTGTCTTGTTCGCGCCGCCGCTCGCGTAACTCGTGAATCTGGTTCGCCTGCGGCGAATCAGGTTCAGCAAACGAATCTGATTCCGCGCAGCGGAACCAGATTCGCGAGTTTCTCAGAGCGCGCGCATCTGGTTGTTGCGCGCCTCGTGCGTCAGCTCGGCCAGGCCGAGCGCCTCGAGGAGTGGGGGCAGGTAGACGCCGAAGCGACCGCGCAGGCCCTTCTTCAGGCCGTACCAGCCGCCGACCGGGTTGTCGGGCGAGCGTCCCCACGCCTCGACGCTGCCCTCCTGCGCGGGCTTCTGCTCGTCGGCTCCGCCGAGCGGCAGCCAGTCGCCGTGCGCCTTCAGCATCGCGTGCAGGTCGTCGATCGCGCGCAGGTGATAGCGCAGCTGCGTGCCGCCGACCTGGCAGACGAGCGCGGGCGGGTCGGCCTGCTCGTCCCGCCACATCTCGTAGGCCGCCTTGCCCGGCGGCGTCTTCAGCCGCCAGGGATCCTCGCGCGTGCCCGAGCCCTCGGCGCTCACGACGGCCGGCCGTAGGAGCCGACGATGGTCGCCTCGCTCGGTGCGGGCGGCTCGGCGCAGCGCTGCTGGAGCTCACGCTGGAACTCGGCGAACGCCGGCAGCGTCTGCAGCGGGTTCTCCTCGCCGTCCTGCTGGGCGACATGCACGAAGGTGACCCCGTCGGCGAGGCGGTAGGTCGTGTAGCGAAAGTCGCCCGGGTCGGCCTCGGCGAGCGCCGCGTAGACGGCCTCGACGAGGCGCGCGTTCTCGTCGGCCGCGTCGGGGTGAGTGCGGTAGCGGACGATCACGTTCCTGCTCATGTGGCTCTCCCTCGGTCGTTCGGGCCAACCTAACGTCGAGACTTGCAGAATGCAAGTTAAGTTGCGATAGATAAGTATGATCTACTTCCGGCATGACCGCGCCGGCCCGGAGCTACGCCCAGCTGTGCGGGATCGCGACCGCGCTCGACGTGGTCGGCGACCGCTGGGCGCCACTGATCGTCCGCGACCTGCTGCTCGGGCCGCTTCGCTTCGGCGACCTCGCCGAGGGGCTGCCCGGGATCGGCACCAACACGCTGACCGCCCGGCTGAAGCACCTGGAGGCCGCGGGAGTCTTGGAGCGCCGGCTGCTGCCGCTGCCCGACCGCGGGACGGTCTACGAGCTGACCGGGTACGGCCGTGAGCTCGAGCCGATCCTGCTCGCGCTCGGGCGGTGGGGGACGAAGAGCATGGGGCAGTTGCCGGGCGAAGTCGTCACGCGGTCGCGCTGGCTCGTCGCTGCGATGCTCGCGTTTCATAACTCGCGGCGTGTGGGGCGGCCGACGACGTGGGAGCTGCGGCTCAGCGACGGCGTCTTCACCGTGGCGGCAGAGGGGGCGAGCTTGACCGTTGCCGCGGGCGCGCCCGAACGGGCCGATCTGGTGGTCACGACGACGGATGCCGAGCTGCATGCGCTGCTGACGCGGCGGCTCGCGCCGGACGATGCGGTCGCCTCCGGCGCGGTCAAGCTCGACGGTGACGTCAGCGCGCTCGCGCGGCTCGTTGAGCTGTTCGACTTTCCGTCGTTGTGACACTCGGGAATCTGGTTCGCCTGCGGCGAATCAGGTTCCCTGGAGCGAACCTGATTCCGCGATAGCGGAACCAGATTCGCGTGTTCAACAACTTCGACACTTTCGATCCACATGTCCCGAAGAGCCGATGACGCCGCGCGCACTCGCTGCTTCGATGGGAGGCATGAAGCCACCGCAGGATGCAGACCGAATCATCTCCGACGTTGCGTCGCGCATCGAAGTCGACCGTGCGCGGCTCGGGGAGCTGATCGCCGAGCGCTTCGTGCCGGGCGCATACTGGCACGACCTGATCGAAGCCGAGCGCGTCGCAGGTGAGGTGGTGGAGGACGCGTGGGACGACATCTCGGGCGACTGCGACCGGGCGCTCGCCGACGTGCACGAGCTGTACCTCGTCCACGCAGCCCGCGTGCTCGAGGCACAGGAGGACCTGCACGACAACGGCTCGGAGTCGTGGATCGCGCGTGCCGTCATGCATCAGCAGGCGTTCCAGCTCGCGTGGGACGTCCTCGAGGAGAAGGGACTGCTCACTGAACTGGACTAGCGACGTATGACAAACGTGATACGCTCAGCTGAGATGGCCGAGAAGGCGATTTCAGTCCGGCTCGACGCGGAGGCGCAGCGCGCGTTGGCCCGGCTCACCAACGATGGCACGTCTCAGTCTCAGGCGATTCGTCAGGCCCTGATCCGGAGCGCCCGCGAGAGCCGCCGAGAGCAGATGCGTGCAGACGCCGAGCGGATTGGGAGCGATCCGCACGACCTCGCGGTGATTGCCGAGATCCGAGATTTCTTTGGTGAGCCCGATCCGCCGGAGTGACGTCGTTCTGCTTCGAGCACCGAAGCAGCCGCGCGGCCACGAACAGCGAGGTCAACGTTACGCCGTCGTCATTCAGTCAGACGATGCTGAATGGCTCTCGACGGTCATCGTGGCCCCGACATCCACAAGCGCCGTGGTCACTGCCTTCCGGCCCGAGATCACAGTGCGGGGGCGGAGGACTTGCGTTCTGACCGACCAGCTCATCACGGTTGATCGCAGCCGAATCGGTCGCACCGTCGGGCGCTTGACCGTTCATGAACAGCATGAGCTGGACGAGACCATCAAAGACGTTCTCGGCCTGTTCTAAGTCAGCCCGCCGAGCAGTTCATACGACCGCAGCCGCGCCGCATGGTCGTGGATCGCCGCCGCCACGATCACCTCGTCCGCGCCCGTCTCCTCGACGAACGCCTCGAGCCCGGCGCGTACCGTCTCCGGCGACCCGACGTACGAGCGGCTGCAGCATCGCGGACGCACGCTCCTTCTCGGGCGGCGTCCAGTACGACTCGATGTCGTCGATCGGCGGCGGCAGCCGGCCGCGAGTGCCGCGGAGGATGTTCGTGAACGACTGCTGCGGCGAGGTGAAGAGGTGCCGTGCAGTCTCTTCGTCGTCGGCGACGATCACGTTCGCGCCGACCATCGCGTACGGCTCCTGCAGCTGCTCGGACGGCCTGAACGTCGAGCGGTACGCGTCGAGCGCAGGCAGTAGCGCCTCCGGCGCGAAGTGCGACGCGAACGCGTAGGGCAGCCCGAGCAGCGCCGCGAGCTGGGCGCCGAACAGGCTCGAGCCGAGGATCCAAAGCGGTACCCGCGCGCCCGCGCCCGGAGTCGCCTGCACGAGCTGGCCCGGCTCGGCGTCGGCGAGGTAGCGCTGCAGCTCGAGCACATCCTGCGGGAACGTGTCGGCGCTCTCGGGCTCGCGGCGCAGGGCGTGGATCGTCAGCCGGTCGGTGCCGGGCGCGCGGCCGAGCCCGAGGTCGATCCGCCCCGGGTGCAGCGCCTCGAGCGTCCCGAACTGCTCGGCGATCACGATCGGAGGATGGTTCGGCAGCATGATCCCGCCCGCGCCGACCCGGATCGTCTCCGTCCCGCCCGCGACGTGCGCGATCACGACGGCCGTCGCGGCGCTCGCGATCCCGATCGCGTTGTGGTGCTCGGCGAGCCAGAAGCGCCGGTAGCCCCATCGCTCGGCATGCTGCGCCAGATCGAGCGAGTTGCGCAGCGCCTCGCCGGGCGTCGAGCCCTCGACGATCGGCGCCAGGTCGAGCACGGAGAGCGGCGGCAGCGGCATGACGACAAGAGTGCCGGTCGGCCGCGGGTCGGCGCGCGTTGACTCGCGCGGCAGCCTCTGCTTAGGTCAGTCCCGATCCCCGAGGCGCGTTTCAACGGCCCGGAACACCCTCGAGGATCGCGCGCTTGTGTCGCTGCGGCGCGTCCGAAAGGAGAACGTCGTGTCACGTTGGCCGTTTTCGCTCTACAACGACGCCGCCTCGGCGCTCGACCGGCACGTGGGCTGGGACAAGCTGCCGAAGCCGGTCGCGATGCTCGTCCTCATCGGCCTGCGCAACGTGCTGCGCGAGAAGAACCTCTACGACACGGGCCGCGGGCCGCTCGACAAGCCCGACGTCTCCGATCATCCCCGCTACCTGACCGCCCGCACGCTCGACGGCACCTTCAACAACCTCGACGACCCGCTGATGGGCAGCCTCGGCAGCCGCTTCGGGCGGAACGTGCCGCTGAACGAGACGGTGCGCGAGTCGAACCCGCTCGAGCCGAACCCGCGTGTCGTGTCGCGCGAGCTCCTGACCCGCGACGAGTTCATTCCCGCGACGACCCTGAACCTGCTCGCCGGCGCATGGATCCAGTTCGAGGTGCACGACTGGTTCAACCACGGCAAGAACGAGACCGAGAACCCGTGGCTCGTCCCGCTCGATGCCGACGATCCCTGGCCCGAGAAGCCGATGCAGATCCAGCGCACGCGACGCGATCCGTCGGCGAACGGCGACGGGCCGCCGACGTTCATCACCGACGACACGCACTGGTGGGACGGCTCGCAGATCTACGGGCGCGACCCGGCGTTCGCCGAGGCGATCAAGACCGGCGAGCACGGCAAGCTGCGCCTCGACGACCGCGGGCTGATCCCACAGGAGATCGAGTCGCACGTCGACCTGACGGGCGTCGCGGGCAACTTCTGGGTCGGCCTCGCGCTGCTGCACTCGCTGTTCATGCGCGAGCACAACGCCGTCTGCGACCACCTGCACGCGACGCATCCCGAGCTCTCGGACGACGAGCTGTTCGACAAGGCGCGCCTCATCGTGGCGGCGCTGATGGCGAAGATCCACACCGTCGACTGGACGCCGGCGATCATCGCGCACCCGACCACCGTCACCGCCCTCCGGACGAACTGGTGGGGCCTCGAGGGCCGGCGGCTCGACCGCCTGATCGGACGCCGCACCTCGAACGAGGTGATCCGCGGCATCCCCGGCTCGCCGACCGCACTGCACGGCGTGCCGTACCAACTGACCGAGGAGTTCGTCGCCGTCTACCGCATGCATCCGCTGATCCCCGACGAGTTCAGCTTCCGCTCGCTCGACGACGACCGGCTGCTGCAGGAGCGCACGTTGCCCGAGGTCGGCGTGCTGCACGTGCGCGACCGGCTGACCGAGCTGTCGATGGCCGACGCGCTCTATTCCTTCGGGACGATGCACCCGGGCGCGATCACGCTGCACAACTTCCCGAAGTACCTGCAGCACTTCGACAAGGCCGACGGCACACTCGTCGATCTCGCATCGATCGACGTGCTGCGTGTCCGCGAGCGCGGCGTGCCGCGCTACAACGAGTTCCGGCGGCTCCTGCACCTGAAGGCCTACGACACGTTCGAGGAGATGGCGGACACGCCGGAGCACGCCGCCGACCTGAAGCGGATCTACCGCGACCCGGAAGAGGTCGACACGATGATCGGCATGTACGCGGAGAAAAAGCCGAAAGGCTTCGGGTTCAGCGACACCGCGTTCCGCATCTTCATCCTCATGGCGTCGCGCCGCATCGAGAGCGACCGCTTCTTCACGCGCGACTACCGGCCCGAGGTCTACACGAAGGAGGGCATCGACTGGGTCGAGGACAACTCCATGCGCACGCTGCTGCTCCGGCACTTCCCGGAGCTCGAGCCTGCGCTGCGCGGCGTCGAGAACCCGTTCGCGCCCTGGCAGCGGTCGGCGGTGTGATCGAGCTCGCGTCCGGCATCCACAGCCTCGGCCACGGCAAGGGCGGGCACGTGCATGCGTTCTTGGTCGACACGAACGGGGAGCTCTCACTCGTCGACACGCTCTTCGAGAACGACGCGCACCTCGTGCTGCAGGCGATCAACGAGCTCGGCCGCACGCCGTCCGACCTCAAGCGGATTGCGATCACGCACGGCCACCGTTCGCATCTCGGCGGCCTGGCCACGCTCAAGCGCGAGAGCGGCGCCACCGTCTACGCGCACCGCTGGGAGGCCGACATCGTCTCGGGCGACCGGCGCGCGCAGGCGGTCAGCATCCTCCCGCGGCAGTCGCTGAAGCTGATCCCGTTCCAGCTCGGGCTCTGGCTCAACCGGCCCAAGCATGTTCCCTGCCCGGTCGACGAGCTGCTCGACGAAGGCGATCGATTCGGGCCGTTCGAGGTCCTGCACGCCTCGGGGCACTCGCCCGGGCACCTCGCGTTCTCGTGGGCCGAACGGAGCTTCGCGATCGTCGGCGACGCCGTGGCAACGTGGCCCGGGCTCTGCCCCGGCTGGCACGCCTTCAACCTGAACAAGAAGCAGCATCACGTGTCGCTGCAGCGGCTGGCCGCGCTCGAGGCCACGATCGTCGGCGTCGGCCACGGCGACCCGATCACCACGGGCGCACAAGACGCCCTCCACGAGCTCGCCGCCAAGCCGGTCCCTTGATCGCGGTCCCCTTGAACACCTGTACGACTCGACGTACTCTGAGCGGGCTACTGCGGCTCGTTGACAGGAGGTCTGGATGACCGAACTGACTGAGTCGCTGAGGTCCGCGCCGACCGAGACCGTCGCGGTCACGAACACCAGCGCGGCAACCCCGCCGACGTTTCCGGAGCTGATCTATGCACACGACGCCTGGTGGCGCGAGCTGCGCGGCGACGGGATCACGCCCGAGACACAGGCGCACTACGACGAGGTGCGCACCGCGTTCCAGCGTGAGCACGGACAGATCGTGCGCGCGTACTGGTGCACGCACGTCGAAAGCGCCGTTGCGCTCACCCAGCAGAAGACCAGGTTCGGCGGGACGCGCTGCAGCTTCTACCGCGAGACGCACTGGGCGACGCGCGACCAGCCGGACATCGCGAACGAGATGTACCGCTGCGACGAGCTCGCGGTCCGCGCGACCACCGTGCTCACGGGTGTGCGCCAGCGCATCTGCATGAACCTGATGATGGCGTCGGCCGAGCATCTGATGAGCCTCGTCGACCGCCGCGCCGCGCACGACGATCCGAAGGCCACCGAAGAGATGCTCGAGCACGAGCGCGGGGCGATCGAGCGCACCGAGGCGTACTACAAGGACGCCGCGAACGGGCAGGCGCAGATCGTCTACTTCGCGGGCATGGCGCTCGTCGTCGTGGTCCTGTCGGCCATCGCGGCGATCTGGCTCTCGCTCAAGTGGGCGGCGCCGGTCGCAGCGCTGGTCGCCGGCGCGATCGGCGCGCTCGTCAGCGTCGTCCAGCGAATCAACTCGGGCCAGTTCGACCTCGACTACGACGTGGGGAGGCCGTATGCGCTGTTCCTCGGCGGGCTGCGTCCGCTGATCGGCGGCGCCTTCGCGATGGTGATCACCTTCGCGTTCACCGGCGGGCTGCTGCACTTGCCCGTCGCGGAGAACGAGACGAAGCCCGACCGGCGCCTCGCACTGCTCGTGCTCAGCTTCCTCGCAGGGTTCAGCGAGCGCTGGGCGCAGGACACGCTGGTTGCCGCCGTGCCGGGGATCGGCAAGGCGCAGGCGCAGCCCGCGGCTCCCGCTCCCGCACCACCACCAACACCACCGCCGCCCGCGCCGCCGGCGGCGTCCGAGTAGCCTCACTCGACCTGTTGGATCACCCAGAAGTCGCTCGCGAGCGAGGAGCTCGTGATGTAGGCCGCCGGCATCCAGAAGTACCCCTGGTCGCCCCAGCTCGTGCCCCACGAGTTGCGGCACTCGAAGTAGAGCTGCCCCTTGATCGGCTTGTAGCCGACCGCGACGACGGCGTGACCGCCGAGCACCTTCTCGTCGGGCTGCGGCATCGGCATGATCCCGTCCGAGCCGACGGCGGTCTCGAATGAGGTGTACACCGTGAAGCCGAACGAGATCGCGTACCCGGACGCGAGCACGTTCTGGAGCGGGAGCGTGTCCTGCACGACCCGCGCGTACCGCACCGCCTGGTGCTTCTTGGCCTGCGCGTAGACCTTGGCGGTCGGCTTCTGCGCGAACTTGGTGATGTCGTACGGCCAGAGGTTCTCGGGCGGCGCGCCGAGCTGCGCGACCGACTTGATCCCGTCGCGGATCTCGGCGCCCGAGTCCTCGGTCACGGTGCCCTCCATGACGCGCTCGTTGTAGTAGATGAACAGGCGCGAGGGCGTCGCGGCGTCGGGCTCCTTCTGCTTGAGCTCGTTCAGCTCGAGGATCGCGCCGATGCTGTTCGCGGTGCACGACCCGAGCTGTCCCTGGTCGTACACGGGCGGCATCTGCGAGCGCAGGCTGACCTGCTTGGGGAGCTTCTTCGACGGCGCGACCGCGAGCAAGAAGTCGCGCATGTCGGGGGTGTCGGGGCGCCAGCCGTATCGCTTCTGCTGACGGATGGAAAGCCCAGCTGGGGTGGCCACGTGACGAAACCTCCTGCGGTCGAGCCGGAGCCACGGAGGTCGATCCTGCCGTGGCCGCAGAAGCCTCGGCGATGAGTTACACCATTTTCATCCTGGTCAACTACAGGCGCGAAGTCAACCGCGCGAGCTTCTGGAGCCAGGTGTCGGCGGGCACGAGCAGCCCGCGTGCGGTGAGGCCGACCGTACGGTCGAGGACGTCGAGATAGCTGGCGGAAAGGTCGGGCTGGTCGCGCAGCGCCCAGAGCGCCTCCGCGTTCACCCAGGCGGCGTCGCGCGCGCGGGCGACGTCCCACATCGCGACGATGTCGTCGATCCGGTCGACGCGATGGAGCAGGTGGTCGAGCTTCCGTATCCAGCCGCTCAGATACTGCGACTTCACGGCCTGCTCGACGGTCGCGAGCACGCCGTTCACGTGCTCGTAGTCGGCGTGCTGGCCCGAGCCCTCCTCGAGCCCGATCCCGAGCTCGCGGCAGGTGGTGACGAGGGCGACCGGGAGGTCGCGGTTGATGTGCGCGCTCATCCCGGCCAGCGCGAACTGGAGCGGCGCGATCCCGCGCGCCGCGCGGGCCTCGACGAGCGGCGCCCAGGCACGCGGCATGGCGGCAGGGTCGTTCCGGGAGGCGTCGAGCGCGCTGAAGAAGAGGCCGGCGAAGACGACATCGAGGTGCGCAAGGAACTGCGGATCCTGGAAGGCGAAGCCGCCGAGTTGCTGCTCGACACCCTGGGTCACCGACAGATAGAGGTGCGTGAAGCAGGCGACTCCATCCGAGCTCGGCAGCGATGCCGCCTCGGCCTGCATGCGCGCGACGACCTCGGCGACCGACGACGGCGACGACATGAATCGACCATACGGGGGTTGAGGCCTCCGTGCCGAGGTGTGATACTTCGACCGGCTCTGCGGCTTTTCGACCGGGAAGGTAGGTGGTTGGCATGTCGCAGGATGAACGCCATCGCGCAGACGGAGTGTTCGAGGGCGGCGGTGTCAAGGGCATCGCCTTCGCGGGCGCGATCGCTGCCGCGGAGAAGGACGGCGGTGTGCGCGAATGGGTGAACATCGCCGGCACGTCGGCGGGAGCGATCGTGGCCGCGCTGCTCGCGGTCGGCTATGACGCGGCGGGCCTGCAGCGGATCCTGAACGACGCGAAGTACCCGAAGTTCGCCGACTGCGGGATCGGCGGGAAGTGGGGCGGCGGTCTCTTCAATGCGGTCGCCCGCATGCGCGGGCTCGCTCCCGGCAACTACTTCCACCAGTGGATGAGCGAGCAGCTCGCGGCCTCGCCGCTCGCGAAGAAACTCGACAAGACCGAGCTCACGTTCGCCGACGTGAAACGCCTCGACCTGCCGCCGCGCGACCAGGTACCGGACATCACCGACGCGCAGTACGAACGGGCGAGGTACCGGCTGCACGTGATCGGCTCCGAGGTGACGAGCGGGCTGATGCTGCTGCTCCCGGACGCGCTCCCGAACTACCAGGACAAGCACGGCAACCAGCTCGACAAGGACACCTTCCCGATCGTCGACGCCGTCCGCATGAGCATGAGCTACCCGTTCCTGTTCAGGCCGGTCGAGCTCTACCAGGGCGGGCAACCGCACTACGTCGTCGACGGTGGTCTGCTCTCGAACTTCCCGATCTGGCTCTTCGACAGCCCGAATCCGAAGCGTCCCACCTGGGGCTTTCGCCTCCACTCGGGCGAGTCGGCCACCGAGGGGCTGCCGCACCGGGCGATTCCGCGCCCGCTCTGGTCGGTGCCGCTCCTGAAGGCGATGTTCTCGGCGGCGACCGAGGCCTGGGACCGTGAGACCATGGCGCACTCGGTCTTCGCGCGGACGGTGAGCATCCCGACACACGCGATCAGCACCACCGACTTCAACCTCACGCAGGAGAACGCGCAGTCGCTCTACGGCTGGGGCAACGCCGCCGCCTCGACGTTCTTCAACGACCCGGCGCAGAAGACCTACCTGAACTCGTTCGGGCAGGCTGTCGCTGCGCCGGCGGCGGCGCCCGCCGAGAGCCCGGCCGTGCCGCTGGGCGCGAGCTGAAGCGCGGCGCGATCATCGCCGCGGTGGTCGGCGGGCTCGCACTCGGGCTCGCCGGCTTCCTCGCTGCGAATGGGACACGCACCGTGACGGTGACCGTCGTTGCGCCCCCGGCGAGCACGCAGCCGGGGGCGCCGGGGGTCGTGACCATCAACCCGGCGCTGGAGGACGGCCTCACGCCGATCCAGAAGTTCTCGCTGAGCCACGGTGTCGTCGCGTGCGGGACCGAGCGCGGTGACGTCAAGCACCTGACCGACGGACTCGTGCTTCCTGCACAACCGATCGTGATGACACCCGAGCAGCTCGTCGCGATGGCGGCGCCGCCCGTCACCCAGACGTCCCCGCGCTTTCCGGTCGAACAGCAGCTGGTGGTGCTGAAGCGAGTCCACGTGATCGCGGCGAAACAGGAAGCCGACTCCGATCTGCACGTTCTGCTCCTTGGCAGAACCGGAGCCGAGCTGAACGTCGAGGCCCCGCAGGCGCAATGCGAGGCGGGATCGCCGTACGCCGCGCAGCTTGCGCAGGCGCGTCAATCGATGGACGGTGCGATGCCGAACGTCTCGAGCTCGCACTACACACCACTCGACCTCAAGGCGACGATCGAGGGTGTCCTGTTCTTCGACGTGCTGCACGGCCAGCGCGGTGCGCCGAACGGCGTCGAGCTCCATCCGGTCCTGTATTTCTCGACCACCGTCGGCCCGCCGCCGCCGGTCCCGACCCTTCCGGCGACCACCACGCAGCCGGCCGCGACGACGAGCCCCTGACCTTTTCCACTGCTCGGAGCGGCCTTTTGAGACCCGTCAGGACCCCGGCGTACACTGGGCCTCCGCGATGGCTCAGGCAGATTTCGTCCACCTCCACGTCCACTCCGAGTACTCGATCCTCGACGGGGCGTGCCGGGTCCCCGATCTCGTCAAACGGGCCGCCGAGCTCGAGATGCCGTCGGTCAGCCTCACCGATCACGGCTCGATGGCGGGCGCCGTCCAGCTCTGGAAGGCGACCAGATCGACCGGCGTGAAGCCGGTGATCGGCTGCGAGGTCTACGTCGCGGGTGACCGCAAGGCGCACGAGAAGGGCAACGCCCATCTGACGCTGCTCGCCGCCGACAACACGGGCTATTCGAACCTGATCCAGCTCTCGTCGCTCGGCTACCTCGAGGGCTACTACTACAAGCCGCGGGTCGACTGGGAGCTGCTCGAACGGCACTCGCAAGGGCTGATCGCGCTCTCCGGCTGCCTGAGCGGCCGGGTCTGCAAGGCGCTCGAGGAGAACCGCGTCACCGACGCCGAGGGAGAGCTCGACCACCTCGCGCAGGTCTTCGGCCGCGACAACGTCTACGTCGAACTGCAGAACGCTCACCTCGAGGTGCAGGCTCGGATCCTGCCGCAGCTCACCGAGCTCGCGGCGAAGAGCGGCCTGCCCACCGTCGCGACCGGCGACGTGCACTACCTGCGCGACACCGACGCGCGCGCACACGAGGCGCTCCTCTGCATTCAGTCTGGCGACTCGCTGAAGAACCCGAACCACTGGAAGTTCGAGACCGACCACTTCTACTTCAAGACGCCGCAGGAGATGGCGCTCGACTTCCCCGGCCAGGACGACGCGATGCGGCGCACGCTCGAGGTTGCAGAGCGCTGCAACGTCGAGATCGAGCTCGACCGGATCCTGCTGCCGAAGTTCGACGTGCCGGAGGGTCGCGACGCGTTCGACTATCTCGTCGAGCAATGCGAGAAAGGCCTGGAAAAGCGGTACGACAAGGTGACCGCCGAGCTCCAGGAGCGGCTCAAGTACGAGCTGAAGACGATCAAGGAGATGGGCTTCACCGACTACTTCCTGATCGTCTGGGACTTCATCCGGTTCGCGAAGCAAAACGGCGTGTCGGTCGGCCCGGGCCGCGGCTCGTCCGCCGGCTCGCTCGTCGCCTACTCGCTCGCGATCACCGACATCGACCCGATTCGCTACGACCTGATGTTCGAGCGCTTCCTCAACCCGGGCCGCAAGTCGATGCCCGACATCGACATCGACTTCGCCGTGGAGGGCCGCGAGCGCGTCATCAACTACGTGCGCGAGAAGTACGGCGCCGACCGCGTCGCGCAGATCATCACCTTCTCGACGATGGCCGCGCGCGCCGCCGTGCGCGACGCGGGCCGCGTGCTCGAGGTGCCCTACGGCGTCGTCGACAAGATCGCGAAGCTGATCCCGGAAGGCCCCGGCCAGACCCTCGACGACTGCCTCAAGCCGGGCAGCGAGCTGCGCAAGGCGATCGACGCCGACCCGGTCGCGAAGGAGATCATCGAGCTCGCGCAGCCGCTCGAGGGGCTCACGCGTGCCGACTCGATCCATGCCGCGGGTGTCGTGATCGGCGCCGAGCCGCTGATCAACGTCGTGCCGCTGCAGCAGAAGGGCGCCGACCAGGAGCTCGTGACCCAGTTCTCGATGAAGGACATCGAAGCGCTCGGCCTGCTCAAGATGGACTTCCTCGGCCTGCGCAACCTCGACGTGATCGACAAGGCGTGCCGCCTGATCGGGAACCTCGACATCTCGGCGATCCCGATGGACGACAAGAAGACCTACGCGATGCTCGCCAAGGGCGACGCGGCCGGCGTCTTCCAGTTCGAGTCGTCGGGCATGCGCGACGCGCTGCGGCAGGTGAAGCCGACCGTGTTCGAGGATCTGATCGCGCTCGTCGCGCTCTACCGCCCGGGGCCGATGAGCTACATCCCGTCGTACGGCAAGCGCAAGGCCGGGCAGGAGCAGGTCACCTATCTCGACAAGCGCCTGGTGCCGATTCTCAGCGAGACGCACGGGATCTGCGTCTACCAGGAGCAGTACATGCGCATCGCGCGCGACCTCGCCGGCTTCTCGATCACCGAGGCCGACGACCTGCGCAAGGCGATCGGCAAGAAGATCCGCGCGCTGATGAACTCGCTCAAGGACAAGTTCCTCGAAGGCGCCGCCGAACAGAACGTCACGCCCGGTGTCGCGAAGCAGCTCTGGGAAGACGTCGAGAAGGCCGCCGACTACTCGTTCCCGAAGGCGCACGCGGCCTGTTACGCGCTGATCGCCTACCAGACCGCGTGGCTGCGGCAGAACCATCCGTGCGAGTACATGGCGGCGCTGATCAGCTCGGTGATGTCGACCAAGGATCGCGTGCCGATCTACGTCAACGCGTGCCATGAGCTCGGCATCGAGGTGCTGCCGCCCGACGTGAACGAGTCGCAGGTCGACTTCGCGGTCGTCGAGGGCAAGATCCGGTTCGGTCTCAACGCGGTGAAGGGTGTGGGGGAGGGCGCGGCGCGCGCGCTGATCACAGCGCGCACCGAGGGCGGCCCGTTCGAGTCGATCTGGGACTTCGCCGAGCGCGTCGACCCGATGGTCTCGAACAAGCGGGTGCTCGAGGCGCTCGTCAAGTGCGGCGCGCTGCCCGGGACTCGCAAGGGCAACCTCGAGGTGCTCGAGCAGGCCGTCGGCTGGGGGCAGAAGCAGCAGGCCGACAGGCTGGCCGGCCAGGGCTCGATCTTCGACCTCGGCCCCATCGAAGACGAGAAGCCGAAGCATCATCCGGCGACTCCCACCGACGAGTACGAGAAGAACGAGCTGCTGCGCCTCGAGAAGGAGGTGCTCGGGCTCTACGTCTCCGAACATCCGTTGTCGGGGATCCGCGACCAGCTGCGCCGCAAGTCGGACGCGACGATCGCCGAGCTCGATCGCCGGCGCGACGGCGAGGTCGTCACCATCGGCGGCATCGTCGCCGGTGTGCGGCACATGACGACGAAGCGCGGCGACGCGATGGTGTTCCTGCGGCTCGAGGACATCACCGGCAGCGTCGAGACGGTCGTCTTCAACCAGACCTACGACAAGGCGCGCGAGCTCTGCACCGCCGACCGCATCCTCATCGTCAAGGCGCGGATCGACCGGAAGGAAGGCGAGACGAAGCTCGTCGCGCTCGAGTTGACCGCGTTCGAGGCGGTGCCCGACAAGCGCGAGGTGCGGCTCCTGATCGACGCGACGACGGCGGCGCGGGGCACCATTCGCGAGCTCGCGCAGCTGATCAAGGACTTCCCCGGCGAGTCGCCGGTCTACGCCGACCTGATCACCTCACAGGGCCGCAAGGTGTACGCCTTCGGGCCGCAGTACAAGGTGAAGCCGGCGCCGGACTTCTACGCCGAGGTGAAGATGCTGCTCGGCGAATCCGCCGTCGCCTAGCGCGCCGAGGCGCGCGAGCTTCGCACGTCAGGTACCTGGTACCTCCGGTACCAGGTACCGATTCTTCGAACCGGCAGCGAAGAGCGCGCGGCGTCAGCTGGCTAGGATCGGTGCGTGTACACGCCGAACCAGTTCTCGGTTGGCGCCGAAGCGGCGGCGGAGTTTCTGTCGCGGATCCAGGCTGCCGATCTCGTGACTGTGACGGAGGTCGGTTTGCTTGCGACGTTCCTGCCGTTGCTGTTCGTGCCCGAGGTCGGCGAGCACGGAGCCTTGCACGGGCACGTGGCGCGGAAGAACGACCAATGGCGTCAGCCGGCGGTTGGCGAGGCACTTGCCATCGTGCACGGCGAGAGCGCATACATCCATCCGGGGTGGTATCCGTCGAAGGCCGAGCACGGTCGAGTTGTGCCGACGTGGAACTACATGATTGCTCACGTCTACGGTCAGCTGGTGATTCACGACGAGCCCGAGTGGGTGGACGAGAACGTTCGTCGGCTGACCGCCCGCCAGGAAACGCCGCGTGCGCATCCGTGGAGCGTGGATGATGCGCCTCCCACGTTTCACGAGGGTCAGCTGCGGGCGATCGTCGGCGTCGAGCTGCTGATCAGCCGCATCGAGGCGAAGTTCAAGATGAGCCAGAACCAGAAGGACGACAACATCGACGGCGTGGTCGCTGGTCTGGCCGACGACGGTCGAGCCGACGTCGCCGAGATCGTTCAACGCCTTCGCCCAGACCGCGCGGCGAAACGCACCTAGACCCAGACGGCGAACTCGTCGAGCGTCTTCTTGCGCAGGTCGGGCACCGTCGCGTCAGCGGCCGGGTAGCCGACGGGGAGGAGCAGGAACGGACGCTCGTTCTCGGGGCGGTCGAGGATCTCGCGGAGGAAGCCCATCGGTGACGGCGCATGCGTCAGCGTCGCGAGACCGGACAGGTGCAACGCGGCGACGAGGAAACCGACCGCGATCCCGACCGACTCGCGGACGTAGTAGTGCTTGTGCTTCTCGCCGTTCTCGAACCGCCAGGGCTGCTCGAAGACCGCGATCAGAACGGGCGCATCGGTGAGGTGCGGCTTCGAGGCGTTGGTGCCGATCGGTTCGATCGCCCGCAGGTATTCCTCGGTCGCGCGCTCGCGGTAGAGCAGCTCTTCCTCGTGCTCGGCTGCAGTACGGATGCGCTGCTTGGTGTCGTCGTCGGTGACGACGACGAACGTCCACGGCTGCTGGTTCGCACCGGACGGTGCCGACCCGGCGACCCGCAGCGCGTTCTCGATCAGCCCGCGCGCGACCGGCTCCCGCGAAAAGGCGCGAATCGACCTGCGGGTGAGCATCGCCTCGAGCAATGCCTCGGAGCGCCCGACGGCGTCCCAGTTCGTCACCCGCGTCGCCATCAGGTGCCGACGCCGGCCGCCGCGAGGAACACCAACACGAGCGTCGTTGCCGCGAGCACTCCGTGCAGACCGACGACCGCCACCGGGAAGCGCTGTTCGGCGGCCGCCACCTCGCTGCGCGATCGCTGCGCGAGCCAGATCGCGAGCATCGAGAAGCCGATCAGGGCGACGACGAGCAGGAGCGCGAATGCGGTCCACGCGAGCGCGCTCGAGCCGGATGCGACGAAGACGATCCACAAGACGAGCCCGATTGCCGCCAGCGCGAAGTGGGTGAGGATCCGCGCCGAGCGAATGCGTCCGCCGTCCTGTTGGTTCATGCCGCCGTTCTTCAACCAGACCACCAGCAGAACGAAGCCGCCGGCGGCTGTGAGAACCCAGGTGATCAACGCAGCCCAGTCCATCTACTCCTCCTTTACGCGCATGCCGTGGACGAAGACCATGGCGCCGCCGAACCAGCCGCCGGTCGTCAGCGCGGCGACCCCGGCGAGCGTGCAGACGAGCCCGCCGGTCGTCACGCCGCCGTCGCGCCACCCCGGCCACTGCAGCCAGGCTGCGGCGGCGAAGAGCACGACGGCGCTGACCATCGCCGTGAGGTGGATCGTCGCGGTGCGCCAGCGTGGGGAGCCCCATTCGATCGAGACCCAGTCGGCGAAGCCGGTCACGGCCGTTGGCCCCGCGACGATCAGCCCGCCGATCAAGGCGAGCCACGCCGCGGGGCCGAGCTTGTCAGGTGCGACGCCGCATTTCCCGAGGACGATCAGCCCGCCCGCGAGCACGAACATGCCGATCGTGGCGTCGGTCAGCGGTGGGTGAGCAGGGTGGCCGGGTGGACCGTGGAGCAGGCGGGCGAACATCCATCTCTTTCTACCACAAAAAGAGATTTAGAGAATGGAGATGCGAACACGGCACGATGCGTGCTCGGACAGACAGTCCTGCGTCTCGCACTCGACCTTCGTCACGGCGGCCCCCGAGGCGTGCGCGACGAGCCCCGCCCACATCCCGCGGTCGATCTCGGCAGCCTCAGGATGCGTGCGAACCAGCGGACGCAGCGGGCAGGTCGGCGTCGCGAGCACGGCATGGTCCGCCGTCACCTCTTCGACCGAGGCCTGGTAGCCGAGTCGGCCGACCGCACTGCAGACCCCGTCACAGGCCGCGCGGAGCGATGAGGAGCGCTGCAACTTCGCCGAGCGTGCGAGCTCTGCCCCGAACGACGCACCGATCTCGTGCAACTGCTCGGTGCGCCCCTTCGCGGGCAGCGCGTCGACGAGCAGACCGAGCAGCGTCTCGTACCGGCGCGCGGGGAACTCGATCGCGGTCAGTTCGGGCTCGACCGCGTATGTCTTGGCAGGTCGGCCCGCGCCAGGCCCCGACCGACCGGTCCGCCGCTCGTAGCCAGGCGAGAGCTGGCCGGCTTCCACCAGCCGCTCGAGCCGCGAGCGGGCGACGTTGCGGTGCACCCCCTGGGCCTCGGCCAGCTCATCGGCTGTCACGGGCCGGGCACGTCCGCGCGCGAAGAGGAGCGCCTCGCGCAGCTCTGGATCGCCCGCTGCTTGCAGCCCATCCACCTCTATCGACAATCTAGCAGGGCTTAGATCTGGGCCTAGGGCTAGCCCAAAAGTCTAGCCCTAGCCACTCCGACTGGACGAGGATCTCGCGATCCGGCCGTGGTAGAAGGAGGGTGACGAGCGTTTGGATTTCGTAAATCTCGATCTCCCCCAACATGGGGAGAACCGTTGCGCTCGTTGTACCGAAGAAAAGGGAGAGGGCAAAGAGATGGAAACTGCGGAGACCAATGCAACGCTGACCGAGCAGGAGCTCGTCGAGCACTGGCGCTCGTCCGAGCTCGAGCGGGCCGGCTATCCGCCGGACGTGGCTGCGGAGCTCGCGGCGCGCTCCGACATCGACCTGCACGGCGCGGCCGAGTTGCTCCAGCGCGGGTGCACGCCCGAGCTCGCCGCCTCGATCCTGCTCTAGGCCGGCGCATGCACCGGCCCGGCTTCACCGGGCCAGGTCGGATAGCGTCCGCGCGTGCTCTTCTTCATCCCGTCGCCCCACACGGGTGTCGTCCACCTCGGCCCGCTACAGCTGCACATGTACGGGCTCACGCTGCTCGTCGCGATCCTCGCGTGCGTTTGGCTGACCGGCCACCGCTGGAAGGCGATGGGCGGCGAGTGGGATCTCGTCACACGGGTGGCGGTGTGGGGCGTGGCGTTCGGCGTCGTCGGAGCACGCGCCTACCACGACCTCACGTCCTGGAACGAGGTGCCGACCCCGAAATGGCAGGGCGTGTTCGAGGTGTGGCGGGGCGGGCTCGGCATCTGGGGCGGCATTCTGCTCGGCGCGATCGCGGGCGCGGTGGTGGTGCGCCGCTCGGGCTACGACGTCGCAAAGTTCCTCGACGCGGCCGCGCCGGGCCTTCTGCTCGCACAGGGAATCGGCCGGATCGGCAACTGGTGGAACCAGGAGCTCTTCGGCAAGCCCACCAAGCTGCCGTGGGGGCTCGAGATCTCGCCCGTCCACCGGCCGTTGCAGTACCTCGACCGGGCCACTTTCCACCCGACGTTCCTCTACGAGCTGATCTGGGACTTCGTCGGGGTCGGGATGCTGCTCTACGTCTCGAAGCGGTGGACGATCAGGCCCCCGGCGCTGTTCGCCCTCTACATCTCGTGGTACTGCTTCGGGCGGTTCTTCGAGGAGCTCCTCCGCGTCGATCCTGCGCACCACATCGCGGGTCTCCGCCTGAACGCGTGGGTCTCGATCATCCTCTTCTGCGGCTCGACGGCCTACTTCATCATGCACCAGTTCGGCGGCCCCGCCGTGCCGCGGCGCCGCCGCAAGCACCAGGAAGAGGAGCACCGCCCCGCGATGGCCATCCCCAAGGGAGGGAAGGGCCGCGTCCGGCACGGACGGTAGTTTGAACCGGTGCCGGTAGCCGTCCGTGAACTCGAGCTGGACCTCGACGCGTTCGAGGGGCCGTTCGACCTGCTGCTCTCGCTCGTGCTGCGCGAGGAGCTGCCGCTGCAGGAAGTCGATCTCGCCGAGATCGTGATCGCGTTCGTCGAGCATCTCGCCGAGCGTGGCGAGCTCGACCTCGACGCGTGCGGCGAGTTCCTCGTTCTCATCTCCGCCTTGCTCGAGCTGAAGGCGCGCGCGATGTTCCCGGAGGAGGAGGCCGAGCTCGCCGAGCTCGAGCCGGAGGAGGCCGCCGAAGAGCTCGCGCGGCGCCTCGCCGAGTACCGGCGCGCCAAGGAGGCGGCGCAGTTCCTGCGCGGACGCCTCGAGGAGCGGCGCGACCTCTACTTCCGCATCGGCCCGGCGCCGCTTGCGCCGCGGCCCGAGCGCAAGCTCGCACCGCAGAGCCCGGACAAGCTGTCCGCTGCGCTGCGCGTGCTCTCGATCGAGCCGCCCGAGCCCTCGACGGCACACATGGCCCTTCGGTTCCCGCCCGTGTCACAGTTCGTCGATCGCTGGCGCGCGCTGCTCCGCCGCCGGAGCCGTTTCGACTTCGACCAGGAGGTCCACGGCCTCTCGCGGGTCGAGGTGGCGGTCGCGTTTCTCGCGCTCCTCGAGCTGCGCAAGCAGAACGAGATCGCGATCGCGCAGGCAGCACCGTTTGCGCCGATAAGGATTTCCCGTGCCGACGCTGAAAGGAGTCTCTCGTGGACAGCCCACTCCGCCTGATCACAACCGAGGCCACGCCCGCCGCGGCTCTTGCGAGAGTCGTCGAGGCGCTGCTCGTCGTGGCGTCACAGCCTTTGCCCGCCGAGGAGCTCGCCGCCGCGGCTGAGGTCGACGTCTCGCAGGTCATGGAAGCACTGGAGATCCTCGGCGAGCGCTACTCCGAGGAGACGAGCGGGATCGTGCTCGAGCACGTCGCGGGCGGCTGGGCGTTTCGCGCATCGGCGGCCGCGTCGGAGGCCTGTTCCCGTCTCTTCGAGAAACCCGCTGAGAAGGGCCTGTCCCAGGCTGCGCTCGAGACGCTGGCGATCGTCGCCTACCTCGGGCCGCTGAGCCGGCCCGAGATCGCACGCATCCGCGGGGTCAACGTCGACGGCGTCGTCGCGGGCCTGGCCGAGCGCGGGCTGATCGGCGAGAGCGGGCGCGAGAACGAGTTCGGCGCAATCCGCTATCGCACCACACCGCTCTTCGAACGGATCTTCGGGCTCGAGTCGCTCGCCGCGCTCCCACGCGTCGACGACCTCGGCGCCGACGTGACCGAGATCCGCGAGCGTCTCGAAGCGGTCGCCGAGAAACGCCCCGCGTAACTCGTGAATCTGGTTCGCCTGCGGCGAATCAGATTCAGCCAGGGGACGAATCTGATTCCGCGCAGCGGAACCAGATTCGCGAGTTTCGACCTGCCGGTACCTTCCCACTGTGGACGTGACGGAGAAGAGCTTCGAGACCGAGGTGATCGACGCGTCGAAGGATGCACCGGTCGTCGTCGATTTCTGGGCCGAGTGGTGTGGGCCGTGCAAGGCGCTCGCGCCGGTGCTCGAGGAGGCCGCCGCCGAGCAAGGCGTCACCCTCGTCAAGGTCGACGTCGACAGCAATCAGGCGCTCGCGAGCGAGTACGGGATCCGCGGGATCCCCGCCGTCAAGGCGTTCCGGAACGGCCATGTCGTCGCCGAGTTCGTCGGGGCGCAGGGCCGCGCGGCGATCGACATGTTCCTCGAGGAGCTGACGAAGCCGCCGGTCGCCGAGTCGGTCGCCGATCCGGAGCTTCAGGCCGCTCTTGCCGCAGGCGACTACGAGCGCGCGTTCGAGCTGCTGCTCGGTCGTGTCGACGAGGATCCCGACGGTACGCGAGAGGTGATGGTCGCCCTGTTTGCCGAGCTCGGCCACGAGCATCCGTTGACCGTGCAGTACCGCCGCCGCCTCGCGACGGCGATCTACTAGCCCGGCTCGCGACTCGTGAATCTGGTTCGCCTGGGTCGAATCTGATTCCGCGGAGCGGAACCAGATTCGCGAGTTCAGCCGTCGAGCTGCGGCCGGAAGCCGTGGATCGTGGCGCGCTCGACCCGCCAGCCGCGCACGCCGTTGCGGTCGAGGGCGACCATGAGGATCCCGGTGCGCGTCGTGCCCGCCGAGTTCGCGGGGAAGACGAAGTTCCCGAGCGTCCACGCAACGACTGAGTGCCGGGTCGGGGAGCTGACCGCACCGAACACGTGCGGATGGGCGCCGAGCACGACCTGCGCGCCGGCGTTGAGCGCGGCTGCGGCGAGCTGCTGCTGACGCTCCGACGGGACCGGGTGCAGCTCGGTGCCCCAATGGAACCAGCAGACGACGACATCGGCCTGCCGGCGCGCGGCCCGGACTGCGGCGGTGACGGTGTCGGGGTCGGCCTTGGCCGTCCCGGGCGAGTCGGCAGTCGCGTTGAAACCGTACGGATTGACGTCGGAGAGACCGACGAAGCCGATCCGGAGCCCACCCGCCTTGACGATCACAGGACGCAGCGCCGCGGCGGCGTCGATGCCCCCGCCTACGGTCTCGAGGCCCGCTGCATGCGCGTACCGGATCGTGTCCAGCAACGCGACCGAGCCGTAGTCGCCCGAATGGTTGTTCGCCACGGTGACGACGTCGAGACCGCCCGCGTCGTGTGCGCTGCGGAGCAGCGCCGGTGAGCCGCGAAAATGGAACTGCTTGTTCGCCACCGCCACGCCGCGCGTCGAGACGGCGCCTTCGAGGTTCGCCGTCGCCACGTCGGCGGCGCGCAGCGTCGGGCCGACCTGCGACCACGGGTAGTTGCTCCCGAGCGTCGACACACTGGCCCCGACCTCTTCACCGGTCGTCACGTCGCCGACTGCGTCGAGGATCACGGGACGAACGAGCAGCGTCCCGGCGCGGGCGACGATGCCGTTCGAGCGCACCGAGACGGCGTAGCGGCCCGGGCGCGGCGCGGTCACCGTGAGCCGGAAGCCGCCGAGCCGCCCCGAGCGCACGACAGCGACGTTTCGGCCTCCGAGCCGCGCTCGCACGATCTGGTGCGCGCCCGCGAAGCCCGAGACGCCCACCCCGACGCCGGGCGCGACCCAGGCCGGGAGCGTCGACGACAGCTTCACCGGCACCGGAGCTGCTGTCCGGGCCGCGGGCGCCGCGCTCACCCCGGGCCGCGTGAAGAGAATCGCGAACAGGACGCCGAAGAAGACGGCGACCACTCCCGCAGCGGCGAGGAAGCGCGGCATGAAGATCGTGTTCGGCCGCGGCGGCCGTCTTCCTCGCGAGACCCTCCCTAGAACCAGTACGGCGCGATCGTCAGCGCTCCCAGCGTGTACCAGACCCCGAACGCGAGGCTGAGCAAACCGAGCGCCGGCGCGATGCGTGCAAAGGAGCGCTGCACCCGCGGCCGCGAGAGCGTCATCCCGAACCCGGTCGACAGGAGCGCCATCGAGACGGCCGTGAACGCAGCGAAAAGGGCGAGCGCGAGCAGCGCAACGGCGTGGCTGTGGATCGTCGCGAGCAGCAGCACCCCGACGCCGCCGCTGCCGCCGATCCCATGGATCAGCCCGATCCCGAACGCCTGCCACGGCGTGCGCCTCGGCGGGACCCGGAGATGCGTGTGGTCGTGGGCATGGGCGAATGCTCCCCGGCGCCAGCGGACGAGCAGCCAGAGCGCGAGCGCCATGATCACGAGCCCGATCGTCACCTCCGCGCTCTGCTCGACATTGGGCGGTAGGTAGGCCTTCCACAGAACGATCGGAATCCCGAGCACGACGAGTGACGTGGCATGGCCGAGACCCCACGTGAGGCCCAGCCGGGTCGCGCCGCCCCGTCCGTTCGAGACCAGCGTCGTGACGGCGGCGAGATGGTCGGGGTCGCTGGCATGTCGAAGCCCGAGGATCACCGCGACGACGATCACCACGAGAAGCGTGCTGCCGTCCGAGAAGTGCGTCAGCCAGGTGTCGAGCCCGAACATCAGACGTGCAGCTCCGGAAGCGCCCGGACGGTCATGGCGAGGCCCGCGACGACGATCACGAGCGCGCTCAGCGCCGGCAGGTATCGGATCAGTCCGCCGTTCAGGTCGAAGCGGCCGAACGCCCGCTTGGCGAAGAGGGCCAGCAGTCCGATCCCCGTGATCGTGAGCGCGAGACCGAAGCTGAAGGCAACGATCAACAGCATCCCGAACGCGACGCGATGCAGCGAAATGGCTGCAAGCAGGACGACGAGTGCCGAGGGGCAGGGCAGGAGGCCGCCCGAGATCCCGACCGCGACGAGGCTTCGCATGTCTTTCGGCGGCTCGTGGTGGTGATGGTGGCCGCCTTGACCATGCGTGTGCGCCGCTCCGCTCTTGGAAAGACGGATGCGAGCGAGGGGCGCACCTTGCTCGGGCGATGGGTGGGAGTGCTCGTGCGCATGCGCATGGGCTGAGCGCCAACGCCCGGTCAGCACTGCCAGCCCGACCGTGACCACGAGTGCTCCCGACAGGACGTTGATCCACGGATACAGCCGGTCGGGGACGATGAACGCCGAGAGCGCCAGCGTGACCGCGCCGAGCGCGAACACCCCCATCGTGTGCGTGACCGTCGTGATCAGGCCGAGCAGCGCTGCGTGCCTCGGTGTGCCACGGCTCCCGACGAGATACGCCGTGACGATCGTCTTGCCGTGGCCCGGCGAGAGGGCGTGCGCCGCGCCCCAGAAGAGCGCCACGGCGAGTGACGCGAGGATGACGAGGAAGGAGAGGTTGCCGCGGACGATCAGTTTTGCGAAACCGGAATCCGCGACGCGGTCCGGCGCGCGCAGCGCTTTGCCGCTGAGCACCGTCGGCGGGGGGTCACTGGTCGGCGCAAGCGTCGCGTCGGCCGAGTGGATGTCGAGCGGGCTCGAGAGCAGGTCCTTCGGGTAGGCACGCAGTTCGTCGCTCGTCGAGGCGGTGTGCGCGCCGACGACGACCTCCTTCCAACCGATCCGGCCGGGGTAACTGTCGTCCCGGTAGGAGACCCGCGTGGCAGCGTTGATCTCGGGGCCGATCAGGATCGCCTGGAAACGTGTCGTGTGCAGTCCTGCGGCACCAAGAGGATGCGCGAGCGCGGTGCGGGTCACACGCAGCGGAACGGTCCTGCCGTTCACGCGGAGCTCGAGGCCCTTGATCGTCAGCGGCACCTTCTGCAGGGTCGGGATCTCTGCCATGTCGACGACGTAGCGCACATAGATCCGATGACCGGAGACCTGGACACGGGAGAAATGGTTGATCGTGAAGTTGCCCAGCGGATGGGCCGAGGCGACCGGTGCGAGGGCGAGCGCGACGAGCACGACGAGCAGCAGACGCTTCATGCGAGCCTCCTCGCGACCGGCGCCCAGAGGACGGAGAAGTGGGGGTTGAGCGCGAGTGCCCGCTTGAACCACGTGCGCGCCTCGGCGTTCCGGCCGAGGCACCGCTCGATCATGCCGCGGTGAAAGTACTTGACGGCGTCGCGGGTCCCGAGCCGGAGCGAGAGACGGGAGTAGTGCAGCGCCTCGGCGCAGGAGCCGTTGCGCGCGAGCGCCCAGGCGAGCACGTCGTCGCCGAAGACGCTCGGGCGGTACACGAAGCCCTGCTGCGCCAACCCGAGTGCATGCTGCAGCCGAATGCCGTGATCGACGTCGAAGAGCGCGATGTCGAGGTCGTTGCGCACGCCGTTCGCGGCGAGCAGGCGCTCGATGTCGCCGATCAGCGAGTACTGCTCGTGCGCGGCGGCCTGGTTGCCGCTCGCGTGGTAGAGATCGCCGAGCAGACCGACGTACTGCGGCAGCGGGATCCGATTGACCGCTTCCTGTTCGTAGCGCAGCGCGACGGTGATGTGCCCGAGGGCGACCTGCGTCTGCGCCATGCCGTCGAGCCCGAACGCGTAGCCGGGGAAAAGCTGCAGCGCCTGCCGCATCTCGATCGCGGCGAGCTTGGGCCGGCCTGTCGACAGATAGAGCAGTCCGAGCTGCACGCGGGTCCAGGCGCCTGCTTCCCGTTCGCCGACCGAGGCGCTGACGGCGAGCTGCATGGCCTGCACCGCAGCATCGGTCCGTCCGATCAGCTCGCGTGCGTAGGAGACCCGTGAGTACGAGGAGACATCGGGCTTCAGCGCGGTCATGTGGTTGAAGTCGCGGAAGGCGGGGCCGTAGCGGCCGAGTTCGATCTCCGCGTCGCCGATCACGCCGTAGACGCCGGCGGTGGTCGGTGAGATCGTGCGGGCGCGCTCGCCCAACCGGAGCGCCTGCGTGAAGCGGTGCCGAGACAGGGCCAGCTGTCCGAGACCCGCGGTTGCGACGAGGTCGTTCGGGCGGAGGCTGAGGGCGCGCCGCAAGGCGCCCTCAGCCTTGCCGTAGTAGGTGGAGTCTCCGGTCTCGCGAGCACGTTGCTCGTAGGCGAGACCGAGGGAGCCCCAGGTCTTGACGCTGCCGGGGTCGGCCCGCAACTCGGATTGCAGCCCGGCCACGAGCGCCGCGGTATCGCCGGTCGCGAAGCCGCGCTGCAGCTGTTCCACGACAGCAGTCGGCAGGGCCGAGCTCGCGATCGCAACCCGCTCGTGGCGGAACACGCCGCCGAAGAGGATGACGAGGGTGGCGGCAAGTGCCGCCACCCCCATCGCTGCAAGCCGAGTCCTCACGACTAACCCGTCTTCGGGAGCGTCGGGCTCTTCGTGTTGTCGAAGCCGCTGAACGGATCGGCAACGTAGGGGAACACGGTCTGGTTCGGCACGTCGTTGGCGTCGACGCCGTCACCGAGCGGCAACGAATGACCGATCAGCACGCCGCCGACCACCCGCTCGTCGATATCGACCACGTCGTCCGCGAGCCGGCGGCCGTTCGGATAGCCGGCCAGGTCGCCGCCGATCACACCCAGGCGGCTGACCTTGTCAGGCGCCGTCGGCGGGATCGACAGGTTGAGCCTCAGCTCGTCGGCCAGGGTCGGCCCGGTGTAGTTGAGCGCGGGCGTCTTCAAGCCGGTGAGCAGGACCTGCACCAGGTCGCTGCGGCCGGTGTCGGTGAACGGCCCGAACTGCGGATAGAGCTTCTGCAGCACCGTGGCCAGGATCGGGTTCGTGTAGTACTTGAGGAACTGCTTGTCGTCTGCCGGCGAGCTGGCGTTCCAGTGATCCTTGAGGTCGGTCGGGATGAGGACCTCGTTGATCAGCGGATTGCCCAGGCGCGAGACCTGGACCCAGTCGCCCACCAGCTTCCCGTTGCGCACGCTCAGCTTCTGGCGGTCGGTGGCCGCCCAGACGCCGATCGTGTGGTTGCCGCCGTTGTCGAGCGCGGACTTCGGGATCTGGAGCGCGATCGAATGCACGCCGTAGCCCGAGAGGAAGTCCTTGCCGCCACCGGTGGCACCGGTTCCGTAACGGATCGCCACGAGGTCGAAGATCGCCCCGACGTCCGCGAAGAACGGATCGTCACGCTGCCCGGCGAAGACCGTCGAGCCGTCGCCCAGCGAATGAACTCCCGCAACCGCGAGGCTGTGGTAGTTCGGGGTCGAGCGCGGGCCGATGTTGTCCGGCGGGGTCATGAGCCCCGACTTGACGAGCGTGGACTTGCCGTTCACGACCTTCGTGACGGTGTAACGCTGCTGCGTCTGGCCGAGGAAGAACTGGGACGGCAGGTTCGAGAACCGGAAGTAATAGGTGATGTCCGGCTTGCCGTCGCCGTTCTTGTCGACGTAGATGTCGTACCTGGCCGAGGTGCTGAACGTGTAGTAGTTCGGCCCTGCGGCAGGGTCTTCTCCCGGGATCCAGTTCGCGATGATCGTCGCGGTGTCCGGCTTGTCCGGCGACACGAATGCATAGAGATCCGTGTTGTCGGCCGTGGGATCCTGCGAGATCAACGGAGCTTCCCGGTGGCTCGATGCCTTGGCGGCTCCGGGGCCCGTGCCCCGGGTCGCGACCGCGGCCACCAGCACCGCCACCGCGACAGCCGCCAGGCTTACCAATGCGAGCTTGCGCACCTGTTGCTCCTTTCGTGACGACCGTCGAGGGGTACATCTGTGGCCGTCATGTCAGCGCTGCTTCGCACGGCGGACCAGATCGGTTCGACAGCAGTTCGAGCGCGAATCGGATTCAATGAGCCATGCGCCTCAACGCCTGGCTCGCGCGTGCCGGAGTCGCTTCGCGCCGCAAGGCAGACGAGCTGATCAAGGACGGGCGCGTCACGGTCAACGGCGAGGTGGGACAACTGAACACGTTCGTGGCGACGACGGACGAGGTGCGCCTCGACGGCCGGCCGCTCGCGAAGCAGCGCCTCGCCTACGTCCTCCTCTACAAGCCCGCGGGTGTCGTCACCACCGCGAGTGACCCGCAGGGCCGGCGCACCGTCGTCGATCTCGTCGAGCATCCGTCCCGCGTCGTCCCCGTCGGCCGGCTCGACGCCGACACGACGGGCGCACTGCTGCTGACGAACGACGGAGAGCTGGCACATCGCCTCGCACATCCGAAGTACGAGGTCGACAAGGTCTACGAGGTCGAGACGTGGACGCAGCCGAGCGACGCCGACCTCGAGCGGCTGCGCGCCGGGGTGGAGCTCGACGACGGATCGACGAGCCCGGCCGAGGTACGTCGCCTCGCGGGCGCTCGGATCGAGCTGACGATCCACGAAGGCCGCAACCGCCAGGTCAAGCGGATGTTCGAGGCAGTCGGGCACCGCGTGCGCTCGCTGCACCGAAGCCGCTACGGGCCGCTGACGCTCGAAGGGCTCGAGCCCGGCCGGTGGCGCGAGCTCGAGCCCTCCGAAGTCGAGCGGCTTCGCTCGACGACGTTCGTCTAGTTGCCTCCTACTTGCCGACGAGGCGGTCAGCCGACCGCAGGAGGTTGTTGCAGTGCGCCGTGTTCGAGTTGCCGTTCGGGATCGACGTGCCGTTGAACTCGGCGTTGAAGAGGTCGTTCTTGATCGAGGTGGCCAGGGCGTCCCGCTCCACCCCGAGGGCCTTGATCTTCGCGGCCACCGACTGATAGGTCGAGTCGTTGCCGCTCGACCCCGTCTTCAATGCGGCCGTGTCGGCGACGAGGACGTCGGTTCCGAACTGCCCGACGCTCGAGTTGAGCTGCTTGTAACAGACGGCCAGCGGTAGGAACTTCTTGTCCCCGGTCTGACCGGGAGAGATCGTCAGATCCTCGGTCAGCACGCGGCCGTCGGTCACGTAGTCGTCCTTGAGCCCGACGAGTGCCATGATCGTCGGTCGGGTGTCCGTGTGGTCGGCCCACGTGCCGGGGTTCTTCGCGTCCGTCGTCGTGACGAGCTGTGGGCTCGCGTTCGACCCGTCGGCCGAGCTCGGTCCGCCGGCCGGGCCGAGGCCGTCAATGCCCTTGTGGGCGACCCCCGGACCAACGAGCCCGAGCCACGTGGTGTCGATCTCGGGCGCGTAGTAGCCGTGATCCCACGCGAAGCCGTTGTTCAGCGAGGTGCAGTTCGTCGCCGCATTTCCGGCGTTCGTGCCGGAAGCGCATGGCGTCGATCCGTCGGTCGCACCGATCGTGAAGAAGTAATCGGGCTTCGGGAACGCTGTGAACGACGGTGTTCGGTTGGGATCCGCGTTGACGAAGTGGAGCAGCTGCTCCACGGTCGGATCGGCCTCGTACTGGGCGATGTTCTGGGCCGAGTCGCCGTCGTATGGGTTGTTTGCCTTCGCGTTCGCGACGTCCCGCTCGAGCTGCCGGGTGACCGCGTCGTTCGGGCCGGGATTGCCGTTGATGTAGAACGAGTTGCCCTGCGACTCGTTGTAGAACGGGGTGCTGTTGCCGAGCTGGTTCTGCAGCAGGCCGTGAATCGAGACCTGCCGCTCGCCGAGCAGCCCACTGGTGTAGCTGCAGGTGTACCCGAGCGTCGCGGGCGTGCCCGTGCACGTCGGGGTGAGCGAACGGCCGACGTTCGCGCCGGCGAAGTGGTCGCCCTCGTCGGCCGTGATCACGAACAGCGTGTTCGTCGCGTTGATTCCGTCATCGGCGAGCCGCTGGAAGAACGTCGTGAACGCGGTGTTGTAAGCGACGAGATTCGCCTTGTAGCAGGGGTCGCCGGGGCCTTGCGCCGTGCCACCGTTCGAGCACCCCGTCTGTCCGGGCTTCTTCTCGTGCGCATCCGAGATGTAGCCGTAGGTGATCGGCACGCCGACCTCCTGCATGTCGGCCATGTACGCGAGCGACTGCGCCGCGCTGATCGGGCCGAACCCGGGGAAGCCGGGCGTGTTCGGCGGCAGGAAGGCGCCGTTGATCTGGTTGCCACTCAGGTCGACCAGGTTCCCGGCGCTGTTCACGACCGGGTAGGTGTGGCCGTTGACGACGCGGTTTCCGCCGGAGTTGGCCGCCTGCGCGAGTTGCGACTGCAGGTATTTCTGGCCGAACACCGCCTGGAAGTTGTTGTAACCACCCGGCTCGTCCGGCAGTGCATCGTTGACGGCCGTCGGCGACGGCGTCGTCTGCCCGAACTTGACCGCCTGGGCGGTGGAGCAGAACGAGTCGTTCTGCGCGCAGTGCACCGCGAGGCCGAGATAGTCCGCGACCTCCTGGTCCTTGAACGAGTCGGTATCCGCGTTCAGCTGGGCGACCTCCGGCGAGTTGGCGCCGAAGACGTTCTGCAGATCCGGATTGACGTTCTCGAGCACCATGTTCGCGGTCGAGGTGTCACCGACGTCGCAGCCCGCACGCGTGAACGGCACCCATGGCGCCGGCGGCGTCTTCGGCGGCTGGCCGGCCGCAGGAACGAGCGGCGAGTACGGCTGGTTCGGGAACGCATCTTGGCCGTACGTCCCGGTCCAGTAGGCGAACGACGACTTCGATATCGGGACGCCCGAGGTGTTGAACGTCTCGTACGAGTTCGTGATCGGCTGTCCGTGCCGGTCGCCGTACAGGCCCGTGTAGTTGGTGATGCTGTCGTCGGCCGTGTGGGCGATCATCGGCGTGTGGTTGTTCGAAAGCATCGTGCCCTGGCTCGTGATGAAGTTCTCGAGAGCCGGCATCTGTTCCAGGTCGGACAAGACGTTCGGGTTGTCACGGTTGAAGTGGACGTTGTCGAAGGTGATCTCGATCACGTGCTTGATGCCGTTGCCGAGTTGACAACTGGACGACGGCGGCGGCGCGATCGCCGCGCCGGCACCGCCTCGCGTGACGGCTCCGGCCGTGATGGCGATCGCCGTGCACGCAACAGTGAGGCCTGCCACGATCGACAGGCGTTTCCTGAGCTTCATGCGACTCCCCCTCTGTCGGTTTGACGCTACGTCAGGACGCTAAAAACGCATCCCACTCACAGGGGGTACCACGCTCGGGCGATTCGGTAACAAGCTTGCTTTCGCACCTCGACTACGGTCGGACGAACCCCATCCGTTCGTACATCTGCTCGAGCGTGCTCGCGGAGGTTTCACGTGCCTTTTCTGCGCCGACCTGCAACAGCCTCCGCAGCTCGCCCTCGTCGGTGCGCAGCTCGTTGTACCTCGCCTGGATCGGCCGGACGAGCTCCACCACGGCCTCGCCGACGTCTCCTTTCAGGTCGCCGTAGCCCTTGCCGTCGTACGACCGCTCGACCTCGGAGATCGGGATGCCCGCCGCAACCGAGAGGATCTCGATCAGGTTCGAGACCCCCGGCTTCTCGTCCGGCGCGTAGCGGATCTCACGCCCGGAATCGGTGACCGCGGTCTTGAACTTCTTGCGGATCACGTCGGGCTCGTCGAGCACGAGCACCGTCCCCTGTGCTGTGCCGCCGGTCGTCGACATCTTGTTCTCCGGCTCCTGCAGGTCCATGATCCGCGCGCCGACTGTGGGGTAGACGGCACGGGGAATCTTGAACGTCTCGCCGTAACGCGCGTTGAAGCGCTGGGCCACGTCGCGCGCGAGCTCGAGGTGCTGGCGCTGGTCGTCGCCGATCGGGACGATGTCGGTCTGGTAGAGCAGGATGTCGCCGGCCATCAGCACCGGATAGGTGAAGAGCCCTGCGGCGACGAACTCCTTGCTTTCGCCCTTTTCCTTGAACTGCGTCATGCGGCCGAGTTGCCCGAACCCGGTGACGGCCGAGAGCAGCCAAGCCGACTCGGAATGAGCGGTTACGTGGCTCTGGACAAAGAGCGTGCAGCGCTCCGGGTCGAGACCGACGGCGAAGAGGAGCGCTGCCAGATCGAGCGTGCGGTCGTGCAGGTCCTGCGGGTCGTAGTCGGTCGTGATCGAGTGCAGGTCGACGATGCAGAAGAAGGCCTCGCCCTCGTCCTGCGTCGAGACGTACTGGCGCATGGCGCCGATGTAGTTGCCGATGTGCTTGGCACCCGTGGGCTGGATGCCGGAGAAAACGCGCATTGAGGTCACCTCTCGTGGGTCGTGGTCGCGCCGGGTCGAATCAGCGGACGAGGCGGCTCTAGCGCAAGCCTCCGCCTCGCCCGCGGCGCCATGACCAACCGATCCGGGAGGCGAAGATCACAGACGGAGGATAGAGCAAAAAGCGCAACTACACTGGGATCGATGACCGTGACGCCCTCAACCTGGTCGCCGCGCTCCTGGCGCGAGCGGACCGCCCTCCAGCAGCCGGATTGGCCCGACGGCGCCGCCGTGGAGGCCGCCGTCGAGCGCCTCACGTCGAGCCCGCCGCTCGTCTTTGCGGGCGAGGCAAGGGCGCTGCGCGACAACCTGGCCAAGGTGATCGACGGCCGCGCGTTCCTGCTCCAGGCGGGCGACTGCGTCGAGTCGTTCAACGAGATCTCGACGATGCGGATCCGCGAGAAGCTGAAAATCATGCTGCAGATGTCCGCCGTGCTGACGTACGGTGCGACGCTGCCGGTGGTGAAGGTGGGGCGAATCGCCGGTCAGTTCACGAAGCCGCGTTCCGAGCCGTTCGAGCAGGTCGGCGACGAGGAGATCCCGAGCTTCCGCGGTCACATGATCCACGACGACGCCCGCACGGCCGAGGCGCGTGTCCCAGACCCTCGACGAATGGTCGAGGGTTACAACCAGTCGGCCTCGACGCTGAACCTGCTGCGCGCGTTCACGAAGGGCGGCTACGCCGACCTCACTCAGGTCCACCTGTGGAACAAGGACTTCGTCTCGACGTCGCCGGAAGGACAGCGCTACGACCAGCTCGCGGGCGAGATCGAGCGCGCGCTCGCGTTCATGGCAGCGTGCGGCATCGACCTCGCGAACGAGCGCAGGTTGCACGAGGTCGACGTCTTCACGAGCCACGAGGGACTGCTGCTCGACTACGAGGAAGGTCTCACCCGGCGAGACTCGATCACCGGCGATTGGTACGACTGCTCCGCCCACCTCCTCTGGATCGGGGAGCGCACGCGCCAGATCGACGGCGCACATGTCGAGTTCTTCTCCGGGGTGCACAATCCGATCGGCGTCAAGATCGGGCCGGCTGCGACGCCCGCGGAGGTCGTCGAGCTCGCCGAGCGTCTCAATCCGCTCCGCGTGCCGGGCCGCCTGACCTACTACGCGCGAATGGGCGCCGAGCACGTCCGCGAGCTGCTGCCGCCGCTCCTGCGCGCGGTCCGGGACGAAGGGCATCCGATCCTCTGGGCGTCCGACCCCATGCACGGAAACGGGATCCGTACAGCCGACGGGGTGAAGACGCGTCGTTTCGACGCGATCATGAGCGAGCTGGAGGGGTTCTTCAACGCCTGCTGGGAGGTTGGCGTGTGGCCGGGCGGCGTGCACCTGGAGTTCACGGGCGAGGATGTCACCGAATGTCTCGGCGGCGCCGACGACGTGCTGGAGGAGCACCTCGCGGCGCGCTACCAGACCCTGCTCGACCCGCGGCTGAACGCACGCCAGTCGCTCGACCTCGCGTTCCGCCTGGCCGAGTTGATGCGCGCGCCGCGTTGATCGGTCACCGGAATCTGATTCGCGAAGCGAACCAGATTCCCGAGTTGCCGGTCTCGGTGCGGAACTCGTGAATCTGGTTCGGCTGCGCCGAATCAGATTCAAGGAAGCGTTCAAGCTGTTGGCAGCCAGGTTCAGTGCGCTGCGCTGGTCAGTCACCGGAATCTGATTCGCGAAGCGAACCAGATTCCCGAGTTGCCGGTCTCAGTACGGAACTCGTGAATCTGGTTCGGCTGCGCCGAATCAGATTCAAGGACGCCGGCAACCAGGTTCAATGGGGGGCATGAAGGTCGCAATCGTCGGCACCGGGCTCATGGGCGCGTCCGTCGCGCTCGCTGCGCAGCGGCGCGGGGACGACGTCGTCGGCTGGGACGCCGAGCCCGCAGCGCTCGCCGCCGCGGTCGATGTCGGCGCCGTCACGGCGGCCGCGAGCCTCGAGGAGTCGGTCGCCGGCGTCGACCTGGCGGTGGTCGCGGTCCCGATCGCTCAGCTGCCTGCAACGGTCGCAGCGGTGCTGGCCGCGAGCAGCGAGGCGACGGTGACCGACGTCGGTTCGACGAAAGGGTCGGTCGTCCGTGCGGCCGAGGGCTCCCCTCGCTTCGTCGGCGGTCACCCGATCTGCGGCTCCGAGACACGCGGCGCCGAGAACGCGACCGCCGGCTTCTTCGAGGGTGCGACGTGGTTCCTGACGCCGGTCGCTCACACCGACCCGGCGCGGCACAGGGTCGTCCACGGCTTCGTCTCCGACGTCGGCGCCACGCCGGTGGCGATCGACGCCGACGCGCACGACCGGCTCGTCGCGATGACGAGCCACGTGCCGCACGTCCTCGCGAACATCGTCGCGAACCAAACCGGCGCATCACGTGTCGACGGGCACGAGCCGCTCGCGCACGCCGGCGGCTCGCTGCGCGACATGACGCGCATCGCGGGTGCGAACCCGCGCATCTGGATCGACATCTTCCTCGACAACGCCGGTGCGATCCGAGGAGCGCTCGCCGAGCAGCGGCGCCTGATCGAGCAGGTCGAGGCCGCGCTCGAACAAGGCGATGCGGGCTTCCTCGCCCGCTGGATCGGCGAGGCGTCGGGCAACCGGCGGCGCATGCTCGAGCGCGAGTACCCGGATCCCGGCTCGCTGCAGCGGCTCCGCGTGCACGTCCCCGACCGTCCGGGCGTGCTCGCAGGCATCACACAGGCTCTTGGCGCAGAACGCATCAACATCGAGGACTTCGAGATGCATCACGTCTCGCCCGAGCGCGGCGGAACGCTGACGCTGCTCGTCGAGGGTGAAGGCGAGGCACAACGCGCCGCGACGATGCTCGAGTCGCAGGGCTACAGCGTCGTGATCTCGGCGGTCATCGATGAGAGTTGAGCCTGCCGTTCGGCTCGAGGGGCATTTCGCAGTGCCCGGCGACAAGTCGATCTCGCATCGAGCGCTGCTGCTCGGAGCTGTCTCGGACGGCGAAACCGTGGTGCGCGGTTTCGGGCGTTCGGGCGACACCCTGTCGACGCTCGCTGCGGTGCGCTCGCTCGGCGCGCAGGTGGACGACGACGGCGACCAGCTCGTGGTCCACGGCCTCGGCCTACGCGGGCTGCAGTCTGCGTCGATCGACTGCGGCAACGCCGGCACCCTGGCGCGACTGATCGTCGGGCTCCTCGCGTTCCAGGACGGGAGCTTCACGCTGACGGGTGACGAATCGCTGTCGGCCCGCCCGATGGAGCGCGTCGCCGAGCCGCTGCGGCGGATGGGGGCCCGGATCGACACCACCGACGGGCATCTGCCGCTCACGGTGACCGGTTCGCCGCTCGAGGCGATCGACTACGAGCTGCCGGTGGCGAGCGCCCAGGTCAAGTCCGCCGTCCTGCTCGCAGGGCTCGGCGCCACGGGCAAGACGACCGTTGTCGAGCCCGCACCGACTCGCGACCACACCGAGCTGATGCTGCAGGACGCGGGCGCGCGCGTGACCGTCCGGCCGAGCTCCGTGAGCGTCGACCCAGCCGAGCGCCTGCGGCTCGGCGCCGTCGACGTGCCGGGTGACTTCTCCTCGGCAGCGCCGTTCATCGTCGCGGCCACGCTGATCCCCGAGTCGCGCATCACGATCCACGACGTGAATCTCAATCCGCGCCGCACGGGACTCCTCGATGTTCTCGAGCGGATGGGCGGCCGGGTCGGGATCCTGCAGCGGCGGCGGATCGGCGCAGAACAGGTCGGTGACCTCGAGGTGCGCGGTGCAGAGTTGACCGCGACGACGATCCATTCGAGCGAGGTGCCGCTGCTCGTCGACGAGCTGCCGCTCTTTGCACTGCTCGCGTCGCAGGCACGCGGTGAGAGCTGGGTCTACGGCGCCGGCGAGCTGCGCCACAAGGAGACAGACCGGATCGACGCGGTGGTCGACGGGCTGCGGGCGATCGGCGGCCGCATCAAGGGACACGACGAGGGCTTCTCGGTCACGGGCGTGCCCACGCGCCCGAAGGGTGGAAAGGTCGACGCCCGCGGCGACCACCGGATCGCCATGCTTGGGGCTGTTGCAGGGCTGGCGAGCCGGGACGGCGTCGAGGTGCAGGGCGCCGACACGGTGGCGATATCCTTCCCCGGCTTCTACGACCTCCTGGAGCAGATCACCCACAGATGATTGTCGCCATTGACGGACCGGCAGGCGCCGGCAAGAGCACGGTTGCCCGCAAGCTCGCGGAGCGGCTCGGCTTCAACTACCTCGACACCGGGGCGATGTATCGCGCCTTGACCTGGCTCGCGATCCGGGAAGCCCTGCCGCTCGCCGAGGGCGACGCACTCGGCGACCTGGCGCGCAGAAACCCGGTCACGTTCGACACCGTCGGCCGCGTCTTCATCGCCGAGACCGACGTCACCTCGGCGATCCGGCAGTCGCGGATCGACCGCATGGTGCCGGTGGTCGCACGCCATCACGACGTTCGTGAGGTGATGCGCGAGCGACAGCGCGTGCTCGGCCATCAGGGGAACGTCGTCATCGAGGGCCGCGACATCGGCACGGTTGTCGCCCCCGACGCCGAGGTGAAGATCTATCTCCACGCCGACCCCGCCATTCGGGCCGCGCGGCGCCAGGCCGAGCGTCCCGACATCGGCGCCGACGCGCTTGCGACCGATCTCCGCATCCGCGACGCGTCGGACCGGGTGCGCATGCAGCCCGCCGAGGACGCGGAGCTGATCGACACGACGGGCCTCGAGGTCGACGACGTCGTGTCGCGGATCGAGGAACTGATCCGCGTTCGTTCGCCGGCAACGTCTTGACGCTCCAGGACACCACGTGGCGCCTTGGGCGGGTGTACATGGGCCGGCCGGCGCGCTGGGTGACGCGGGCGCGCGCCTACGGACGCGAACGTGTTCCCGCGACCGGCGGCCTCGTCTATGCGGCGAATCACATGCACTGGCTCGACATCCCGATCGTCGGTGCGATGTCGCCGCGCAACGTCAGTTTCGTGGCGAAGTCCGAAGTACTCGGGTTTCCAGGCCTCGGCCGGTTCGTCGGCTGGCACGGCACGATCGCGGTCCGGCGCGGCGCCTCCGACCGTGACGCGGTGCGGTTGATGCGGGAGACGGCACGGGAGGGCGGGGTCGTGGGCCTGTTCGTCGAGGGAACCCGCCTGAAGCTCGGACGGCCGGGGAAAGCGCAACCGGGCGCCGCGATGGTCGCGGTGCAGGAGAGCGTCCCCGTCGTCCCGATCGCGATCTACGGGACGCAGTTCTGGAAGGTCAGCGACTTCGCTCCGTGCTCGATCGCCTTCGGCGAGCCCGTGCGCTTCGAGGGGCTGCCCAAGGGCGGCCGCGGCTACAAGGAGGCGACCGCCGAGATCGAGCGTCGCATCAATGTGCTCTTCGACTGGCTTGCGGAGCTCCACGCCGCGGGCCGCCCGGCTCACGCGACACCGCCGGTATGAGCAGCACGGCCGTCAAGCTCGAAGGCACGGTGGCGATCGTCGGATTCCCGAACGTCGGGAAGTCGACGCTCGTCAATCGACTGACCGCGACGCGCCAGGCGGTCGTCCACGAGACGCAGGGCACGACCCGCGACCGCAAGGAGCTCGTCTGTGAATGGAACGGGCGCAGCTTCCTGCTGATCGACACCGGCGGCGTCGACATCGCCGACCCGAGCCCGATCACGAAGCAGATCGCGCTGCAGGCGCGCGCCGCGATCAAGGAGGCCGACCTCGTCCTGTTCGTCGTCGATGCCCGCGCCGGGGTCACGCCCGGTGACGAGGAGCTCGCGCAGATCCTGCGCGAGGCGAAGAAGAACGTCCTCGTGCTCGCGAACAAGATC
This sequence comes from uncultured Thermoleophilia bacterium, assembly GCA_963806025.1. Lineage (GTDB taxonomy): Bacteria > Actinomycetota > Thermoleophilia > Gaiellales > Gaiellaceae > PALSA-600. Next base: position 49,604 of record CAWDWI010000006.1, read on the forward strand.
GACGACCCGTCCCAGGAGAGCCTCGCGTACGAGTTCCACCGTCTCGGCTTCGGCGAGCCGTTCCCGATCTCGGCGCTGCACGGCTCGAACACCGGCGACCTGCTCGACGAGATCCTCGATCTGCTGCCGGGCGAATCGACGCGAACCATCGAGGAGGACGCGATCCGGGTCGCCATTCTCGGCCGGCCGAACGTGGGCAAGTCGTCGCTCTACAACAAGCTCGTCGGCTCGGAGCGCACCATCGTCTCCGAGGTTCCGGGCACGACCCGCGACACGATCGACACGGTGATCGAGCACGAAGGACGGACGTTCCAGCTGATCGACACCGCCGGCCTGCGGCGGAAGCGCAGGCAACGCCAGGGAATCGACTACTACTCGGAGCTGCGCGCGCTCGACGCGGCGGGACGAGCCGACGTCGCGCTCGTCCTGATCGACGCGGGCGAGGGCATCGTCGAAGGCGACATCACCGCGGTCGAGGTTGCGCGCAAAGCGCACTGCGCGACGCTGATCGTGCTCTCGAAATGGGACATCTCGGAGATCACGATCGAGGACGTGCGCCCCGAGCTCGCACGCCGGCTGCGGCAGCGTCCGGACTTCATCACGATCTCGTCGCTGACGGGCCGCGGCGTCTCGCGCCTGCTCGGCAAGGTCGAGGAGCTCTACGACCGGTTCGTCTCGCGTGTCCCGACGGCAGAGCTGAACAAGTTCATCGCGGAGCTGAAGGAGATGCGGCAGGCGCCTTCGAAGGGCGTCCGCCGTCTGAATCTCCTCTACGGCGCGCAGGTGACGACGCGGCCGCCGCGCTTCCGGTTCACCGTCAACGATCCCGGTCTCGTCACCCGCGACTACGCCTACTGGGTGGAGAACCAGCTCCGCGAGCGCTTCAACCTCGAGGGCGTCCCGGTGGTGGTCGACTTCCGCGAACGCTCGTGAGATTCGTCGTTGTCGGCGCGGGGTCCTGGGGGCAGGTGTTCGGCGGTCTGCTGCGCGATCGCGGCCACGACGTGTTCGTCGCTACGCGTGTGACGCTCGACAACGCGCCGTACGAAGAGGCCGACGTGGTCGTCATCGCGGTCCCGAGCAACGCGTTCGGCGAGGTGCTCGCACGTGTTCGCGGCGATGCGCCGGTTCTCAGCCTCGTCAAGGGCCTCGATCCGGCGACCGGCAACCGGCTCTCGACTCTCGTCCATGGTCGCCCCGTGGCGGTGCTCTCGGGGCCGAACATGGCGGACGAGGTCGCGGCGCGCCTGCCCGGCGCCGCCGTGATCGCAGCCGAGGACGAAGCGCTCGCCCTGCGGCTGCAGGACGCGGTCAACTCGGGGACGTTCCGCGTCTACTCCAGCAGTGACGTGGTCGGGGTCGAGCTCTGCGGTGCGGCGAAGAACGTGATCGCCCTCTCGGCAGGAGCGGTCGACGGGCTCGGCCTCGGCGACAACGCGAAATCGGCCCTCATCACCCGGGGTCTCGTCGAGATGGCGCGCCTCGGAGAGGCCTGTGGAGCTGAGCCAGAGACGTTCTCGGGCCTGGCCGGCATGGGCGATCTGATCGCGACGTGCTTCCACCCGCTCGGTCGCAACCGCCGCGCCGGCGAGTTGATCGCGCGGGGCGCGACACCCGACGAGGCCAGGGCCCAGATCGGCCAGGTCGTCGAAGGGCTGACCACAGCGCCGGTGCTGCGCGATCTGTCGCGCCGCATCGGCGTGGAGCTGCCGATCACCGAAGGGGTGTGCTCTGTGCTCGACGGCATGCCGCTGCACGAGTTGGCCGGCGCGCTCATGGGCCGACGCCCGACGGAGGAATAGCTACGCTTGGCGGCCATGGCGGAGCGGAGCTTTCTCTTCACCTCGGAATCGGTCACCGAGGGACACCCTGACAAGATCGCCGACCAGATCTCCGATGCGGTTCTCGATGCCGCGCTTGCGAACGACCCGCTGAGCCGGGTCGCCTGCGAGACGCTCATCACGACGGGTCTCGTCGTCGTGGCGGGCGAGATGACGACCGAGGAGTACATCGACATTCCGCGCATCGTGCGCGAGACGGTGAAGGACATCGGCTACACGCGGGCCAAGTACGGCTTCGATGCGGACACCTGCGGCGTGATCGTGACGCTCGACGAGCAGTCACCCGACATCGCGCAGGGCGTCGACAACGCGTATGAGCTGCAGCACGACCCGAGCGACGACGATCCGCTCGACAAGGTCGGGGCGGGCGACCAGGGCATGATGTTCGGCTACGCGTCCAACGAGACGCGGGAGCTGATGCCTCTGCCGATCATGCTCGCGCACCGCATTGCGAGACGGCTGGCCGAGGTGCGGAAGTCGGACGTCCTGCCCGTATCTGCGGCCGGACGGCAAGGCTCAGGTCTCGATTCGGTACGAGGTCGACGCCGACGGCCACCAGACGCCGGTCGAGGTCGAGCGCGTCCTGATCTCGACCCAGCACCGCGAGGGGCTCGATCCGGAGACGATGATCAAGCCCGATCTGATCGAGCACGTGCTGCGCCCGATTCTGCCGCCCGATCTGTATGACGAGAAGAGCCTCGACGATCCGACGTTCGTCTTCGTCAACCCGACCGGCAAGTTCGTGATCGGCGGTCCGATGGGCGACACCGGCTTGACCGGGCGGAAGATCATCGTCGACACCTATGGCGGCGCGGCGCCGCACGGCGGCGGTGCGTTCTCGGGCAAGGATCCGACGAAGGTCGACCGGTCGGCTGCGTACGCGGCGCGGTACGTCGCGAAGAACGTGGTCGCGGCCGGTCTCGCCGACCGCTGCCAGATCCAGGTGGCGTACGCGATCGGCGTCGCGCACCCGTTCTCGATCCTCGTCGAGACCTTCGGCACCGAGAAGCTCGGTGTGGCGCGCATCGAGGAGCTCGTCAAGGAGCACTTCGACCTGCGCCCCGCCGCGATCCTGCGCGACCTCGACCTCCGGCGCCCGATCTACCAGAAGACCGCTGCGTACGGCCACTTCGGCCGCGACGACCACGACTTCTCGTGGGAGCGCACCGACAAGGCCGACGCGCTCCGCGAGGCCGCGGGCCTCGCAGCTGCAACCGTCCGAACCTGATTCGCCGCAGGCGAACCAGGTTCGCGAGTTTTCTGTTCTAGTTCAGGCACTCGGGAATCTGGTTCGGCTGCGCCGAATCAGGTTCCCGCTCAGGTGCGCTTGACGAACAGCCGCCCAGCCCTTATCGTCGCAGGCCAGCTGCATCCGTCCGAACCGGATTCGCCGCAGGCGACTCGAGGTGTCGCGACGTTCTGGCGCTTGTTCAGGCGCGGGCGTACGCGCCGTTCAGGTCGCGCATCGAGGACACCCGGCCCAGGGTCGGACGGAACAGAGGTGATAGTGCGTGTCCATCAGGCAGGCCGCATGCCACTCCCATGCTTCACGGATTCCGACGCGTCGAGCCGTAGCGCGAAGTCTCTGGAAATCGGCGTCGACCCGAAAGATCGGCCGGTCGTCGATGCCGTGCGCGGTCAGGTGGTAGACGTGGGCCGAGTCATACGCAGCAGCTGCAACCTTCCGAACCTGATTCGCCTCAGGCGAACCAGGTTCGCGGGTTTCTGTTCAAGCACAGGCGCTGACAGCTCGCCTCAGACAGCCACGCGCTTGACGAACAGCCCGCCCGCGGCTTTCTCGCTGATTCCCTTCTCGCTGCCGTTGATCGCGACGCGGAACTGGCCCGCGGCGGGCTCGGCGGCACGCAGTTCGACGGTGGTCCCCGGCGTCAGGCCCTCGTCGTAGAACCAGTGCAGGAGATCGCCGTCGTGCTCCGCGAGCCGGACGATCGTGGCCTGCGCGCCCGGATCGAGCGCCGAGAGGGGCTCGAGCTCGCGGTTCTCCGCCTGCTCGAAGTCCGGGTCGACCGGCCAGCCGTGCGGGCAGCGGTCCGGGTAACCGAGCTTCACCTCGATCCGGTCGACCATGTCGTCGGTGAACGTCCCGCCGAGCTCGTCGGCGTGCACGTGCGCTTCCGCGGCCGTGTAGCCCATGAAATCTGTCAGCAGCCGCTCGATGATCCGGTGCTTGCGGACGACCTTGCGCGCCCGTTCGGCGCCGGCGGGGGTGAGGATCGCCTCCTTGTGCTCGCCGCGCTCGACCAGGCCGTCGGCCTCGAGGCGCTTCAACATCTCGCCTGCGGACGCGCGTGAGACGCCGAGCATCTCGGCGACCCTGGAGGCGATCGTCTGGGACGACCCCGACGTGTCCGGCCGGTACTCGCCGATCGGGAACGCGAGGAAATAGATCGTCTCGAGGTACTCGTCGGTTCCGTGGCCGGCAGCCATCGTCCTGATCGTAGTGCGAAACCCCTGGGCACCGCGCTCGACCGGGTCGAGCGGCCGCCGCCGGGGCCTGGATTACCCTGGCGCTCTTGGGCCACTTCCTTCACGCGGTCAACGTCTTCTTCCACCACTTGACGGCGGTGCAGTGGCAGTTCCTCGCGCTCGCGCTCGCCTGCCATGTGGCGAAGCTGTTCCTCCGCGCTGCCGCCTGGTGCACGATCGTGCGCGCCGCCTACCCCGGCGAGCGGCTGAGGTACCGCACGGCACTCGGTGCGTATCTCGCGGGTGTCGGCGTCAACTCGATCGTTCCCGCGCGGGGTGGCGACATCGTCAAGATGTACCTCGTCAAGCATCGGCTGCCCGGGTCGACCTATGTGACGCTCACCCCGACCCTGCTCGTCGAGACGCTCTTCGATTTCGTGACTGCGGGCGCGTTGATCATCTGGGCGCTGGCGATCGGTGTGCTGCCGACCCACCAGCTCTACTCGCGGATTCCCACGGTCGATTGGAAGTTCTTCCTGCGCCACGAGCGGCCGACGGAGATTGCGCTCGCGGTTCTCCTCGTGGCCGCGGTCATCGGGTTCGTCTGGGCGCGTCGCCGGTACGACGAGTTCCGCACTCGTGTCCGGCAGGGCTTCGCGATCCTCGGGCAGCGTCGCCGGCTCGTCTTCGGCGTACTGCTCCCGCAGGCGATCTCCTGGGGCTTCCGCATTCTCTCGCTCTACTTCTTCCTGAAGGCGTTCCGTGTGACGGCGAATTTCCACAACGCACTTCTCGCGCAGGTGGTGGACTCGCTCGCGACCCTCTTCCCTGCGACACCGGGTGGCGCAGGGACGAAGCAGGGACTCACCGAGTTCCTGTTCCGCGGCCAGGGTGTCTCACACACACTGCTGCTCGCGTTCAGCGTCGGCATGAACATCACGCTCGTCGTCGTGAACGTCCTCCTGGGCCTGATCGCGATCGGGCTGATGGCCAGGACGCTGTCGTTCAAGCGCCTTCGCTCGAATGCCCGCGCCGAAGAGCAACCGGCGTAGTGCCGTACGCATCGGTCTATCCGCTCGTCACTGCGCGTGCCGTTGCGCGGGAGTTCACCTACGAGGTGCCTGAAGACGTCGCGGTCGGCGCGATCGTCCGCGTCCCGTTCGGCCGCTCGCGTGCGCGGGGGATCGTCGTTTCGCTGCACGAGTCAGCACCCGACGGAGTCGAGGCGAGGCCGATCGAGTCGGTGACCGGCGAGATCCCTGCGACGCTCGTCGAGCTCGCGCTCTGGATCGCCGACTACTACGGCTCGACGCCGGCGAGGGCGCTCGCGCTCGTCGCGCCCGAGACACCGAAGCGGCGCAAGGAGCAGGCGCCTCCGGCGGAACGGCAGGCCCTGACCGGGGAGGCCGAGCCGCTGCGGCTCTCCGACTCGCAGATCGCGGCGGTCGACCGGATCGTGAACGGCGACGGGAACTACCTGCTCTACGGCGCGACGGGCTCAGGAAAGACCGAGGTGTACCTGCAGGCGTGCGCCTCGATGCTCGAGCGCGGATTCGGGGCGATCGTCCTCGTGCCCGAGATCGCGCTCGCCCCACAGACGGTCGGTCGGGTGCGGGCGCGCTTCGGCGACCGCGTGGCGATTCTCCACTCGGCGCTCACCGACGCCGAGCGCCGCGATGAGCGCGCGCGGATCGCAAGCGGCGAGGCGCGAATCGTCGTCGGCGCACGCTCGGCGATCTTCGCCCCGATCCGCGGGCTCGGTCTGATCGTCGTCGACGAGGAGCACGACCCGTCGTACAAGCAGGACTCCGATCCACGGTACGACGCACGAACCGTCGCCGCGAAACGTGCGGCTCTCGAGGGCGCGGTTGCGGTCTTCGGCTCCGCAACGCCGCGCCCGGAGAGCTGGGCAGCGCTCGAGCACCTCGAGCTCGGCGGCCGGCTCGGTGCCGAGCTGCCGCCGGTGCAGGTGATCGATCTGCGGCGCGAGGCCGGTTATCCGCTGTCGGCGCCGCTCCTGCGTGCGTTGCGCGGCGTGGCCGAGCGTCGTGGCAAGGCAATCCTGCTTCTGAACCGCCGCGGAGTTGCGCCGGCGCTCCACTGTCGCGCGTGCGGAACGACGATCCGGTGCCCGAACTGCGACGTGTCACTCGTCCTGCACGGCGACACGTCCCTGCGTTGTCACCACTGCGGCTTCGAGCGCCAGGCGCCGTCGACGTGTGAGGCGTGCGGCTCGCCCGAGATCGCTCGCTTGGGGGCCGGGACGCAGAAGCTCGAGCGTGAGCTCGAGCGCGAGCTGCCGGAGCTCGAGCTGATCAGGCTCGACGCCGACGCGGTTGCGAAGCCGGAGCAGCTCGCGAAGTCGCTTGCGCGCTTCCGGGATGCGAGCGGCGCGGTACTGCTCGGCACGCAGATGGTCGCGAAGGGCCACCACTTCGCCGGGGTCGAGCTCGCCGCGGTCGTCGACGCGGACACGGGACTCGGGATGCCCGACTTTCGGGCGGAGGAGAGGACCTTCCAGCTGATCACGCAGCTGGCCGGGCGCAGCGGCCGGGACGCACCCGGGCGGGTGCTCGTGCAGTCGTTCCAGCCGGATGCGCGGCCGATCGTCTACGCCGCGCGTCACGACGTCGGACGGTTCCTCACGGAGGAGCTCGAGCGGCGCAAGGAGCTCGGCTATCCACCGTTCTCGCATCTCGTGCGGATCGTCGTCGCGGGGCCGGAGCTCGATCCGGTGATGCGGGCGCTCGAGGAGCTGAAGGTGGGGATCACCGGCGCCGACCTGCTCGGACCTGCGGCGCTCCTGCGTCTTCGGGGCAAATACCGGGGGCAGCTCGTCGCGAAGACGTCTCACCCGCGCCGGATCGCCTCGCAAGCGGCGCGGCTGCTCGCCGCGGCCGCGCCGAACATGCGCAAGGCGAAGCTGACCGCGGTCGTCGACGTCGACCCGCAATCGCTCTGACGGACACGTCTGCTGCAGACGGTCGGTCTGCGGCACCATGGTGGGGTCGTGAAGCAGCGGCCCGAGGACATCATCGGCGAGTGGGGGATCCGCGACGTGACGCCGCCGTCGCAGGCCGAGCGGCAGCGGCTCGAGGCCGAGCAGGACCTGAACCCGCTCGTCGGCCGGCCGTTGCCGCGGCGGATCCGCCGCTTCCGCATCGAGGCAGACCGCCACTTCGCCTCCCTCGGCGGGCCGCTCCCGTTCATGCAGCGGCTGAAGCAGATCGACGAGGAGACCGAGCGCCAGGAGAGGCTCCTCGCAGAGGCCTACGCCGAACATGGCTCCGACCCAGCCGCGTGGCGGAGGATCGTCGAGCGCTGGAACTTCAGCGAGGTGAACGACCTGATCGAGCGCCACAACCGCTGGTACCCGGTCGAGTCGCGGCTCCCGATGGATCCGAGAACGCGCGACTACGTCAAGGTCGGCGGGCGCTCCTACCGGCGCGACCCGCTCGACGAAGCCTGGATCCTCGAGCGCTTCCCCTACACTGCGTCGCCGTGAGCGAGCACGACCACGACCATGAGCACGACCACGACCACGACGGCGAGTCCGTCGAGGACGCGCAGGCCGAGGCGGAGGCCGATGCGCGCCGCCGTTTTGCGCTCGCCCAGATCCGCCAGTACGGCGATCCCGCACTGAGGCTCGTCGCGCACGAGGTGGTGGACTTCGACGCCGACCTGCTCCGGCTCGTCGAGCGCATGACCACCCTGATGCACGAGGCACAGGGCGTCGGGCTCGCGGCAACGCAAGTCGGTGTGCTTCGCCGCCTCTTCGTCTTCGAGCCCGACGAGGATGGACCGCGCGTGATCGTCAACCCCGTGATCGTCGAGCGCGCCGACGAGCAGGAGACCGACGAGGAAGGCTGCCTCTCGCTTCAGGGCGTCCGTGTGCCGGTCGAGCGGTCGGTCACGGTGACGCTCGAGGGCAAGGATGCCGAAGGAAACGACGTTCGCTGGGAGCTCGACGAGTACGGCTCCCGCGTCGTGCAGCACGAGCTCGACCACCTCGACGGCGTGCTCATCATCGACCGCACCGACGACGAGCACCGCAAAGAGGCGCTCTCGACGTTGCGGCCCCGCGCCGTCTTGCGCTGATGCGAATCGGGATCGCCGCGACGGCGCCGCTCGGCGCCGACGTGCTCGAGCGCCTCGCAGAGAGCCACGATGTCGCCTGGCTGCTCACGCGCCCGGATGCCCCTAGCGGCCGCGGCCGCAAGCTCGCGGCACCACCGGCGAAAGACGTTGCGCTCGAGCTCGGCATCCCCGTCCACCAGCCGGAGAAGCCGGAGCTGCCGGGCGACGTGGATCGCGTCGTCGTCTGCGCCTACGGGCTCTACATTCCGCCCCGACTGCTCGCCCGCACGCTCTGGCTGAACGTCCATCCGTCTCTTCTGCCTCGCTGGCGGGGTGCTGCGCCCGTCGAGCGCGCGATCCTCGCGGGCGACAGCGACACCGGGGTGACCATCCACGAGACGATCGAGGCGCTCGACGCCGGCCCGATCGCCGCCCAGGAGGCGTTCCCGGTCGGCGACCTCGATGCCGGCGGCGTCTTCGAGCGCTCGGCCGAGCTTGCGGCGCGCCTGCTCGCGACGGCTCTCGAATCGCCGTCGTTTCGGCCGCAATCCGAGGACGGAGCAACCTATGCCGAGAAGATCACTGCCGTCGACCGCGAGCTGAACCTCGACGATCCGCTCGACAGCTGGCGCCGCGTGCGTGCGCTCTCGCCGCACATCGGCGCGTGGGCGACGCTGCACGGACGGCGGGTGACGATCTGGCGGGCGGGGCTCGAGAACGAGGGCTTCGTGCCCCAGCTCGTGCAGCCGGAGGGGCGCGGCAAGATGAGCTACGACGAGTTCCTGCGCGGCGTGAAGTGATCGCGCCGGCGCGCCAGGCCGCGTTCGAGGTCGTGCGCCGGGTCTTCGAAGAGGAGGCGTACGCGGATCGTGCTCTCGCGTCTGCCGTCGCAGACCTCGACGCACGCGATCGGGCGCTCGCGCAGCGGCTCGCCTACGGAACGGTGCAGATGGCGAGGACACTCGACTTCGGGATCGAGCAGCTCGGCAAGCGGCCGGTGCGCAAGCTCGATGGGCCGGTTCGCGCCGCCCTTCGGCTCGGTGCCTACCAGCTCGCATTCACCGACCAGGCCGACCACGCGGTCGGCGACGACACCGTCGAGCTCGTACGTGCCGCGCGCCTCGAGCGTGCGGTGCCGTTCACGAACGCCGTCATGCGCAAACTTGCGCAGGGCCTGCAGGGGCTCGTCGCCTCGCTTCCGGAAGGTCCTCTCAAGCACTCCTACCCGGATTGGATCGCCGAAGTCTGGACGCGCGATTTCGGGCGCGAGGTCGCCCTCGACCTGATGCGCGCACAGAACGAGCCGCCGGGGCTCGAGGTGCGCTCCGAGGAGCCTGTCGGCGAGCAGACCGATGTGCCCGGGGCCTACATCGTCGAGACGGTCGACATCGCGCGCATGCGACCGATGAGCCGCGCCTCGCAGCTCGCGGCGCTCGTCGTCGGCTCGCAGGAAGGAGAGCGCATTCTCGACCTGTGCGCCGCGCCTGGCGGCAAGACGATGATGCTCGCCGGGAGCGTGACCGCGGTCGAGGTTCATCCGGGCCGCGCGCAGGCGCTGTCGAAGAATGTCGGTTCGAACGTTCGCGTCGTCACCGCCGACGCGCGCGAGCTGGACGAGAGCGGGTTCGACCGAACGCTCGTCGACGCTCCGTGTTCGGGCCTCGGCGTTCTGGCCCGGCGTCCCGACCTGCGCTGGCGCGCGAGGCCGCTGCCTGAGCTTCAGCTCGAGCTGCTCCAGGCGGCCGCAGCCCGCACGAAGCCCGGGGGGACGATCGTCTATTCGGTGTGCACGATGAACGCGGACGAGAACGAGGCGGTCGTCGATGCCTCCGGGCTCGAGCCGATGCCGCTCGACGCCGAGTGGCCGCAGTACGCGCACCCGACCCGCCCCGAGTTCCTCCTGACACTCCCGCACCGCGACCGGACGAGCGGGTTCTTCATCGCACGGTTGAAACCGTAGGATCGAAAGGGTGGCCTGGCGGGATTGGATCCGGACGATCGAGGTCGAGCCGTCGCTCTACGGGGCGGACTTCGGCAACCTCGGTCACCAGATCGAACAGCTGCTCGAGGCCGAGTGCCGCATCTTCCATTTCGATGTCGGCGACGGCCACTTCGTCGAGCCGATCACGATGGGCCCGATCGTTCTCAAGTCGATCGCGCCGCTGATCCATCGCGACGGGGGTGCGATCGACGTGCACCTGATGGTCGAGAGCCCCGCCAGGTACTTCGAGCCGGTGGCCGCGGCGGGCGGCGACAGCGTCACCTTCCACTACGAGGCGGTGAGCGACGTCGCCGCCACGATCCGCGCAGCCCACGAGCAGGGGCTGCAGGCTGGGGTCGCCTTCAACCCGGAAAGTGAGCCGGAAACCGTCGCGGCAGTGAGCGGCGACGCCGACCTCGTGCTCTGCATGGGGATCCATCCGGGTTACTCGGGCCAGCCGTTCATGGAGGCGACGTACGACCGTGTGCGCCGTCTGCGGCGCGCACTCCGTGACGCCGTCCCGATCCAGGTGGACGGTGGCGTCGCCGACGAGAACATCGGGGAGATCCGCGCCTGCGGTGCGACGCTGCTCGTCGCCGCCACTGCGATCTTCGGGCACGAGGACATCGCGGGGGCATACCGCCGCCTGGTCTCCGCACTCGCGTGACGCTTGCACGGGCGATCGAGCTCGCCCGGGACGCGTCCCAGCGGGCGTATCCGAAGCCGACCGTCGGCGCCGTGGTCGTGCGCGACGGCGAGACCGTCGGTGAGGGCGTGACGGAAGCCGAAGGCCGCCACGCGGAGATCGTCGCCCTCGAGCAAGCCGGTGAGCGGGCGCGCGGCGCAACGATGTACGTCACGCTCGAGCCGTGCGCGCACCACGGGACGACGCCGCCGTGCGCCGACGCGATCATCGCGGCGGGCGTCAGCAAGGTCGTGTTCGGGGCGCCGGACCCGAACCGGGTGGCCGCGGGCGGGGCGGAGCGGCTCCACGCGGCCGGCGTCGAGGCTGACGACGCCGATTCGTGGGAGGCCCGCACCCTGGACGAGGCGTGGCGGACCTGGGTCTCGCTGGAACGGCCCTTCGTCATCTACAAGACGGCCATGACGCTCGACGGCAGTCTCGCCGTGCCGGGCGAGCGCTGGGTGAGCGGCCCTGCGAGCCGCCGCTACGTGCACGCGCTGCGTGCGCAGGTCGACGCGGTCGCCGTCGGCGGCGGGACGGCGAGAGCCGACCGGCCCCGTCTCGACGCGCGCGACGTTCCCACACCGAAGGGCCAGCCGCGACGGCTTGCCTTCTCGCGCGGGCCGCTCCCAGACGGGCTCGAGCTCGAGCTGCGAACCGGCGCCCTCGAGGACGAGCTGCGTTCGCTCGCGGACGAAGGGGCCCAGTCGCTTCTCCTCGAGGGAGGGCCAACCCTGGCGGCGGCGTTCTTCCGCGCCGGCCTCGTCGACAAGCTGCTCGTCTTCGTCGCACCGACCCTGGCCGGCACCGGGCCGCGGCTGGCTGCTTCGCTACCCTCCTCGCGCACGCTGTCGCATCTCTCCGCCAGGCGGATAGGGGGCGACGTGCTCCTCGAGGCGTATGTCCAGCAAACCTGACTCCCAGCGCGCCGACGACCAGCTCGTCACACACCTGAGCCACTGGCTGACGCGCCAGCTCGGGAACGACGAGCTGCGCCGCAGGCTGGAGGAGATCGGCACCGACGAACTGGCTCCCGGCGGTCGCGATGCGGTCAACGAGCTGCTCGCCGAGCTCGCGACGGCTGTTCCCGGCGAGCGCGCACAGCTCGAGGTGCTCGTCCGCGAGACGGTCGAGACGCTCGTCTACGGCGACTGATCGGTGTCTGACACGGGGTGTCAGACACCTTTACGGTTGGAGCGTGTTCACCGGGTTGATCAGGGAGGTCGGGACGGTCGTCTCGCGCGAGGGCGGGCCGGCGGGCGTTCGCCTGACGATCGAAGCTCCGTCCACGGCAGCCGACGCGGAGGTCGGTGACTCGATCGCGATCGACGGTGTCTGCCTGACCGTTGTCGAGGCCGCGGGGGACACGCTGGCGTTCGACGCGGTCCCCGAGACCCTCGCGCGCACGAGCCTGGAAACCCTCGACCACGGGTCGAGGGTCAACCTCGAGCCGGCACTCCGCGCCGGCGAGCCGCTCGGCGGCCACTACGTCCAGGGCCACGTCGACGGCGCCGGCAGCGTCCGCTCGGTCGAGCCGGAAGGCGACGGCAAGCGGATCTGGGTCGACGCCCCGCCTGAGCTGCTCCGCTACGTCGTCGAGAAGGGATCGATCGCGGTGCTGGGCGTGAGCCTGACCGTTGCCGCGGTCGACGCGGACGGGTTCGCGGTCGCGTTGATCCCACACACCCTCGCTGCGACGACGCTCGGGGCGCTCGAACCCGAGGATCGGGTGAATCTGGAGACCGATGTGCTCGCCAAGTACGTCGAGAAGCTGCTCCCCCGCTAGCCTTCGACCATGGCTGTGACCACCCCGTTCGCGACGATCGAAGAGGCGATCGAGGACATCCGCGAGGGGCGGATGGTCGTCGTCGTCGACGATCCCGACCGCGAGAACGAAGGTGACCTCACGATCGCGGCGCAGTTCGCGACCCCGGACGCGATCAACTTCATGGCGACCCACGCGCGCGGGCTGATCTGTCTCTGCCTGACGGAGGAGCGCGCCGACCATCTCGGCCTGCGCCCGATGACCGAGCACAACGAGGCGCCGCTCGGCACCGCGTTCACGGTCAGCGTCGAAGCGCGTCGCGGCGTCACGACCGGCATCTCGGCCGCCGACCGCAGCCACACGATCCAGGTTGCGATCCATTCCGACTCGACCCCGCACGATCTCGTTCAGCCGGGGCACGTGTTCCCCCTGCGCGCGAAGCCGGGCGGGGTCCTCGAGCGGATCGGGCAGACCGAGGCGGCGGTCGATCTCGCCCGCCTGGCCGGGCTCGATCCGTCGGGCGTGGTCTGCGAGATCATGAACGACGACGGCACGATGGCCCGCGTGCCCGATCTCGCCCCGTACTGCGAGCGGCACGGCCTCAAGATGGTCACCGTCGCCGACCTCGTCGAGTACCGGCGTCGCCACGAGAAGCTGGTCGAGCGGGGCGCATCCGTCCAGCTTCCGACCGAGTTCGGCGAGTTCACGGCGATCGCGTTCCGCGAGAAGCTGAACGGCAAGATCCACGTCGCGCTCGTGAAGGGCGACGTCGACGGCGCCGAGAACGTCCTGGTGCGTGTCCACTCCGAGTGTCTGACGGGCGACGTCTTCCATTCGCTCCGCTGTGACTGCGGCGAGCAGCTCGAGCAGGCGCTGGCTCAGATCGAGGAGGAGGGCTCCGGCGTGCTGCTCTACATGGCGCAGGAGGGTCGCGGGATCGGTCTCCTGAACAAGCTGCGCGCGTACGAGCTGCAGGAGCAGGGACTCGACACCGTCGAGGCGAACCTCGAGCTGGGGTTCCCGGCCGACGCCCGGGATTACGGGATCGGCAACCAGATCCTCGCCGACCTCGGCCTCACCACGCTGCGCATCCTCACGAACAATCCGAAGAAGATGACGGGGATCGACGGCTTCGGCCTGACCGTGGTCGAGCAGGTGCCGATCGAAGTCGCACCCCATACCGAAAACCAGCGCTATCTGAGCACCAAGCGGGATAAGCTCGGTCATCGCCTGCACCATCAGGACCTGAAGAACCTCGAATACGAACCGGAGGCCGAGTGAGCGAGATCGACGATCAGCCCAGGGATGAGACGCCGCCGGTGGACGACGAACCGCCGGTCGAGGAGACGCCGCTCGAGGAGACGCGGATCCACGACGCACCGGTTGGCGAGGACACGGATCCCAGCGGGGAGTCGGTCGAGGAGAACGGCGCAGGCGGCGATCCGTTCGCGGGCTGGCCCGCTGCACAGTCGGCCGGTGTGATCGAGGACGCACCGCAGGACGGTGCGAGCGTCGAGCACGTGCGTGGAGAGGTCGACGTCCCGGACGGCTACTCGGTGCTCGAGGGGACCCCGCGCGGCACGCGCCGCTCGGTCGGCGTCGTCGTCTCGCGCTTCAACGGCGGCGTCACCAACAAGATGCTTCAGGGCGCTCTCGAGGCGCTCGTGGAGGCGGGCGTCTCGCAGGACGCGATCACGGTCATGCCGGTGCCGGGCGCCTTCGAGCTGCCCCTGGCGGCGATGGCGCTTGCAAAGACCCGCCGCTACGCGTGCATCGTGGCGCTGGGCGCGATCGTGCGCGGCGACACGCCGCACTTCGACTACGTCGCGTCCGAGTGCGCCTCTGGACTGCAGCTCGCCGGGATCGAAACCGGCGTTCCGGTCTCGTTCGGCGTGCTCACCGTCGACACCGTCGAGCAGGCGGAGGCGCGGATCCACAAGGCGGCCGAGGCGGTCCGCTCGGCGCTCGAGATGGCGGATCTGTTCGCCCGGCTCCGCGCGAGCGCGAAGCGATAGCCCTGCAGCCGCTACACTGCCGACCGCTATGAGCAAGATCTGCGCAATCTGTGGGAAGAAACCGGGGTTCGGGAACCACCGTTCGCACTCGATGGTCGCCACCAAGCGCCGCTTCGATCCGAACCTCCAGAGGGTTCGCGTGCTCCTGAAGGGCTCGCCGACCCGCGCCTACGTGTGCACCCGCTGCCTCAAGGGCGGCAAAGTCACCAAGGCGATCTAGCGCCACCGGCCGCGGTCGGCTCCCGCCGGGCGGAGCCCGGATGCCTGGCGCTAGCTCGGCCTTCGACCTGAGCGCGTCGCGCAGGTCGGCCAGCCTGCCTGGCGCGAGCTCCGGCGGTGCCGCGAGCGCCGCGAGCAGAGCCGGCTCGTCGGCCGGGTCGGCCGTGAACTCCTGAGGGTAGGGGCCGGCGCGGGCCGCGAGGATCCGGGTGACGAGCTCCGCCTGGCCGCCGGGCGAGCCTTCGAGGCGGCGGATCAGGTCGTTTCCCTGCCGGAGGCGAAGCGGGAACTCGCCCGGCGCGCTGCCGAGCCGCAGGACGAGAAACGGGGGATCGTCGCCCGGTACGAGCATCGCCGGCGAGCGTCGCACAGGGCCTGCGGAAAGGTCAAACCAGCAACCTTCCTGGCGGGATTTCGGGTCTAATGCGCAACCCGTGGCGGATGACCTTTTCCTGGATCTGGAGCTCGGCCGGCTGACCATCGCGCGGGAGGCGGTGGCCGAGATCGTCGCCGAACGGACACTCGGGTGCTACGGCGTCGTCGGCCTGTCGGCCGGCACGCGCGTCGGCCGCATCTTCCGCCGCGAGGGGATCAGCGTCGACGGTGACGCGAGCTCGCTGCGGATCCAGGTGCACATCGTCGTCGCCCACGGGCTCAACCTGGCCGAGGTCGCCTCGACCGTCCGGTCCCAGGTCGCCTACGAAGTGGCGCGCGCGACCGGCCTGCAGGTGGCGGCGGTCGAGGTCGTCATCGAGCGCGTGAGGCAGAGCGCGTGAGGCTCAGCGCATGAGGCAGCGGGTCCACGAGCTCGTCGACGGCGCGCGCGCGGCGATCGAGGCGAACCGGCGCCGGATCGACGACCTGAACGTGTACCCGGTCCCTGACGGCGACACGGGAACCAACCTGACGCTGACGGTGCGCGCGATCGAGGAGGCGCTCCACGACGACGGCCCCGACGACCGCGCCGGCCTCGCTCGGGAGGTCTCGCGCGCCGCGCTGATGGGCGCGCGGGGCAACTCCGGCGTGATCCTGTCCCAGATCATTCGCGGCGCGACCGAGTCGCTCGCCGAGAGCGACGACCTCGCCCGGGCGTTCCGTTCGGCCAGCGACGCCGCGTACCGGGCGGTGAAGAAGCCGGTCGAGGGGACGATGCTGACCGCGATCCGGTCGATGGCGGACGCCGCCGAGCACGGCGCCGACCTTGCGGGGATCATCGCGCGCGGCGACGACACCGTCACCCAGACGCGCGAGCTGCTGCCGGTGCTCAAGGAGGCGGGAGTGGTCGACGCCGGTGCAGCCGGCCTCGTCGAGATCGTGCGCGGCATCCACGCCGCGCTCACCGGCGAGGCGCAGGCACCGCCGCCGGAGCACGAGGAGACGTTCGGGCTGGAAGCGATCCATCAGGAGCTCTCGCGCTATCGGTACTGCACGGTCTTCGTGGTCGAGGGCGAGGGGCTCGACGTCGACGAGCTCGAATCGAAGCTCGAGCAGCTCGGAGATTCCCTGCTCGTCGTCGGCGACAGCAGCGCTCTCAAGGTGCATGTGCACACCGACGATCCCGGCCGTGCGCTGTCGCTGGGAATCGCCCGAGGTGCGATCGCGGGTGTCGAGATCGCGAACATGCACGCGCAGACCCAGCAGCGCGAGGAGCGGCTCCTCCATTCCGTGCCCGACGACCAGGCGGCCTGCGCCGTCGTCGCCGTGTCGGCCGGTGCAGGAAACCGGGCGCTGTTCGAGAGCTTCGGCGCCGTCGTCGTCGAAGGCGGCCCCACGATGAACCCTTCGACCGCCGATCTCGTCGCTGCGATCGAGCACGCCCCGGGTCTCGAGGTGATCGTGCTGCCGAACAACGGCAACGTGATCCTCACGGCGGAGCATGCGGCCGAGAACGCGTCGAAGGTCGCGCGCGTCGTCCCCACCAGGTCGCTGCAGGCCGGACTGGCTGCGCTCGTCGCGTTCGACGGGTCGCGGGTCGCCGACGAGAACGTCGCCGCGCTGCAGGAGGCAGTCGACGGAGTCGCGACCGGTGCCGTGACGATCGCTTCGCGCGATGTGCAGCTGAACGGCGTGGCAGTGCGCAAGGGCAAGTGGCTCGGCCTCGCGGAGGGCGAGCCGGTTGCCGGCGGCGAGACGTTCGACGAGGTGGCGCAGGCCGTGCTCGATCAGCTGTTGCGCGAGCCACGGGGCGTCGTCACGCTGTTGACGGGCGACGACCCGCCACCACTCGACGGGCTCCTGGGCCGCATCCAGTCCGAGTATCCCGAGCTCGAGCTCGACGTGCACGAGGGGGGCCAGCCGCACTATCCGCTTCTGCTGGCAGCCGAATGACGCCGGTCCGGGTCATCCTCGTCGAGGACAACGACACGTTTCGCGAGACGCTCGAGCTGCTCTTCGGCCTGCGTGACGAGATAGACGTCGTCGCGAGTGTCGCGACCGGCGACGAGGCGCCGCCGGTCGTTCGCGCGCTGCGGCCGGATGTCGTCCTGATGGACTACCGCATGCCCGGCCTGAACGGTGCCGAGGCCACAAGACTCGTGCTCGAGGCCGATCCGACGACGCGCGTCGTGTGCCTCACGGCCTCGGTCACCGCCGAGGAGATAGCCGAGGTGGAGCGGGCGGGCGCAGCCGCCGTCGTCACGAAGGACGGTGACTTCGACCGGCTCGTGGAGATCGTGTGCGAGGCTTCCCGGCAGTGAAGCTCACCGCCGAGAACACCGCGGTCGTCCTCGATTCCACCGCCGACTTTCCCGACGCACAGGCGCGCTTCCCGAACTTCCGGACCGTGCCGCTGTACGTGCGGTTCGGCGACGAGAGCTTCAAGGACTACGTCGACATGACGGCCGACCGCTTCTACGAAAGGCTGCAGACGGATCCCGAGCTGCCGACCACGTCGCAGCCGACGCCGGGCGACTTTCTCGCCACGTTCGAGGAGCTGGCCGGCCGGTACGAGCGGATCCTCTCGATCCAGATCTCGTCGACGCTCTCCGGCACGTTTGCGAGTGCTCAGTCCGCCGCGGAGCTGCTCGGCGGCGACGCGGTGCGCGTGATCGATTCACGAACGGCTTCCGCGGCGATCGCGATGCTCGGCCTCGGCGTGCAGCGGCGGCTCGAGCGCGGCACCACCGACGAGGAGATCGATGAGTTCGTCGCGCATTACCAGCACGATCACCACCTGCTCTTCACGGTCAACACGCTCGAGTATCTCGCACGCGGGGGCCGCATCGGCCGCGCGGCCGCGTTCGCGGGGAACCTGCTGAATGTGAAGCCGATCCTCACGATTCGGGACGGGGAGGTGATCCCCATCAAGCGCGTCCGTGGCAACGCGAAAGCGTTCGCCGAGTTCAGGGACCTGTTCGCGTCGACCTCGACGGACTCGCCGAACCTCAAGGTCGGAATCGCGCACGCCGCGGCTCCCGACCGCCTCACGGCATTGCGGGACCTGGTCGAGCACGTTCGCCCGCGGGCGGTGATCGAGATGGCGACAGCGCTCGGCCCGGTCGTCGGTACGCACGCCGGCCCGGGCACGGTCGGCTTCTTCTGGTACGAGGACTTCTAAGAATCGGAGAACCGCAGGGGCGGACTGCGATCGTGCTGCAACGATGAGGCCCATGGATGTCCTGCTCGTCGAAGACGACGACTCGATCGCGGTCCCTCTCGCCGAGGGTTTGCGGCGCGAGGGCTTCACCGTCGTGCGGGCTGCGACGGGCGAGGAGGCGCTCGCCGCTGCGACGCCCGACATCGTCTTGCTCGACCTGCGCCTCCCGGACCTGGACGGGCTCGAGGTCTGCCGTCGCATCCGCGCACACTCGGCTGTTCCGATCATCGTCGTGTCGGCGCGTGGGGAGGAGGTCGATCGCGTGATCGGGCTCGAGCTCGGCGCGGACGACTATGTCGTCAAGCCGTTCGGCATTCGCGAGCTCGTGGCTCGCATTCGCGCCGTCGCGCGCCGCAGCTCGGCGCCGCAGGGCGAGTCGGAGCGGATCGACGCCGGCCGGATCAGCATCGATCTCCGCGGTCACCGGGCGATGGTCGACGGGGACGAGGTCCAGCTGACCGGCAGGGAGTTCGACCTGTTGACGGTGCTCGCGCGAAACGCCGGCGCCGTCGTCGATCGTGAGCGCATCCTGCGCGAGGTCTGGCACACGACGTGGTACGGGTCGTCGAAGACCGTCGACGTGCATGTTGCGGCCCTGCGCCGGAAGCTCGGCGATCCAGGCCTGATCGAGACGGTCCGCGGGGTCGGGCTCCGCCTGGCTCCGTGACCTGGCGGCTGCTGGCGAGTTACCTCGCGCTGACAATCGTCGTGTTGATCGCGCTGGAGGTGCCTCTGGCGATCGTCTATGACCGTGACGAACGGCAGGACCTGACGTCGAAGGTCCAGCGTGACGCGTTCGCAACGGAGTCGCTCGCCGAAGACGCGCTTCAGTCGGGGAAGCGGCCTCCCGGTCTGGCGCGAAGCGTCAAGCACTACGAGGAACAGACCGGCGGCAGGGTCGTGATCGTCGATCGCGCCGGCAGGACGGTGGTCGACTCCAGCGGAATCGCGCCGACGGGCTCCACCGCGTTCGCCCGAGAGCCGGAGATCGTCGCCGCGCTGAACGGCCTGACGGCGAGCGGTATCCGATCGTCGGGAGCCGGGCCTCACGGCCTCTACGTGTCGATACCGGTGCAATCGGCCGGGAGTGTCTTCGGCGCGGTTCGCATCACCTATCCGACCTCCGCGCTCGACCACAGGATCAGGCGCTACCGCGTCGCCCTGGTCGCCGTGGCGCTGATCGTCCTCGGCGTCGCGGCATTGATCGGGCTCCTGCTCGCGCGGTCGATCGCGCGGCCGCTTCGCAGGCTCGAATCCGTCGCGGCCCGCGTCGGCGCCGGCGAGCTCTCGGCGCGAGCTGCCGAGAACGACGGGCCGACAGACGTGCGCCGCCTTGCCCGTGAGTTCAATCGCACGACGACGAAGCTGGCGACGCTCCTGCGGTCGCAGGAGCAGTTCGTCGCCGATGCGTCGCACGAGCTGCGAACCCCTCTGACAGCCCTCCGGCTGCAGCTCGAAAACGGCGAGACAGAGGCGGCGCTCATCGAGGTCGAACGGCTCGCAGGGCTCGTCGACGAGCTGCTCGAGCTCGCGCGCGCAGACGCCTCGACCGGCACCACCGGCGACCTGCCGCTCGGTGACGTCGTCGGCCGGCGGGTCGACCTGTGGTCGGCACTCGCAGACGAGCGGGGCGTGACGCTCGAGGCGCACGGCGACGGCGCGACCGTGCGCGCGCGAGAGGGTCGCGTGGAACAGGTGCTCGACAATCTGCTCTCGAACGCCCTCGACGCCTCACCGCCGGGCGCCACGATCGTCGTCGCCGTTCGTGACGGCCTGCTGCACGTGATCGACGAGGGTGACGGGCTCTCCTCCCAGCAGCGTGAGCGGGCCTTCGATCGCTTCTGGCGCGCGTCGAAGGCGCCGGGATCGGGACTCGGCCTGTCGATCGCACGGCGCCTGGTCGAGTTGGACGGCGGAACGATCGAGCTGCGTGGCGCGTCGACAGGCGGGGTCGACGCGGTCGTGCACTATCCGACCCACCGGTCCTGAAGGGACGCCATCCGGTCCGGGTCCTATGCTGCGTCCAGGTGGCGACAATGACCCGAATGCACGCGGGTTTTACAGGCGTGGTCCAGCACGAATGGCCCCGGCCGCGCGGCTGGGCGCCGCCGCAACGGCTGGACGCACTCGATGTGCTCACGCTGCCCGGCGTCGGTGCAACGCTCGCCAAGCGCCTGCGCACGTTCGGCATCCAGTCGGTGCGCGACCTGCTCTTCCACGCTCCACGTCGCTACGAGAGCGCGGTCGACCAGGTTCCGATCGCGAAGCTCGGCAGCGCCGAGGGTGAAGTCGCGATCGAGGGTCGAATAGTCAGCGCTCGCGCGCGGCCCTTGCGGGGCAGACGGACGCTCGTCACCGCGATCGTCCGGGATTCGAGCGGCGGCCAGGTCAGCGCGTCGTTCTTCAACCAGCCGTGGCTCGTCGAGAAGCTGGTCGCCGGAACGAGCGTGCGGCTGCGCGGCAAGCTCGGACGCTACGGGTTCGACGTGAAGAGCTACGACATCGGCGAGGCGCGCCGGACGGCGGACTATGCGCCGGTCTATCCCGCGAGCGAGCAGATCCCGTCCACGCGATTGCGAGAGCTCGTACGCACCGCGCTCGCGCAACACGCCCGCAGCGTCCCCGACCCGTTGCCGGCCGAGCTGGATCTGGTGCTCCGCCGCGACGCCCTCGCAGCGATCCACTTTCCGCTCGACCTCCAGCAGGCGGAGGAGGCGCGCCGCCGGCTCGCGCTCGACGAGCTCGTGACCCTTCAATTGATCGTGGCGCGGCTGCGCGACACCGACGCGGTCGCGCCGTCCCTCGCCCGGCCGGGTGAGCTGATCGACCGCTACCGCACCGTGCTGCCGTTCCAGCTGACCGAGCACCAGGAGCGCGCGATCATGGAGATCGACCTCGACCTGGCGCAGACGACGCCGATGCAGCGGCTGCTCCAGGGCGACGTCGGCTCGGGCAAGACCGTGGTCGCGCTCTATGCGCTCCTACGGGCGGTGGAATCGAGCCGCCAGGGCGCGCTGATGGCGCCCACGGAGACGCTCGCCGAGCAGCACTTCCTGACCCTGGAGCCGATCTGTGCGCAGCTCGGTGTGCGCTGCGTCCTGCTCACGGGCTCGGTCGGATCGAAGAAGATCCGCGACGAGATCGCAAACGGCGTCGCCCAGATCGCGGTCGGCACGCACGCGCTGATTCAGCGCGACGTCGAGTTCGCCGATCTCGCCGTCGCGGTCGTCGACGAACAGCATCGATTCGGTGTCGAGCAGCGGACAGCGCTCGCCGAGAATCGTTCGACGCACGTGCTGCACATGACGGCGACGCCGATCCCGCGCACGCTCGCACTGACGATCTACGGCGACCTCTCGGTCAGCGAGATCGCCAAGCCGCCGGCGAATCGCAAGCCGATCATCACCGCGCGCGTCGGTGCCGAGCGTTCCAGTGACGCGTACACCCGCCTCCGCGTCCATCTCGACGCCGGACGGCAGGCCTACGTCGTCTGTCCGTTGATCGAGCTGTCCGAGACCCGTCTCGCCCGCGCAGCGGAGGCAGAGGCGGATCGGCTTCGTCGCGCCGAGCTGAGCGGTTATCGCGTCGGCCTCCTGCACGGCAAGCTGAAGACGGCCGAACGCCGCGAGGTGATGCGGCAGTTCAAGGAGCACGAGCTCGATGTGCTCGTCGCGACAACGGTGATCGAGGTCGGTGTCGACATCCCGAACGCGACGATCATGATCGTGCAGGAGGCCGATCGGTTCGGCCTCGCGCAGCTGCACCAGCTCCGTGGCCGGGTCGGACGGGGAGCCGACCAGAGCTACTGCCTCCTGATCTCACGGCCCGTCGAAGAGCTCACCGAGACCGCGGAGCGGCGCCTGCAGGCACTCGTCCAGACCACCGACGGCTTCGAGCTCGCGGAGGTCGACCTCGACCTGCGGCGCGAGGGCCAGCTGCTCGGGACCCGCCAGTCCGGGTGGAGCGATCTGCAGTTCACGAAGCTGCGGCTCGACCGCGGCCTGATCGAGCTTGCGCGCGAGATCGCCGTCAGCCTGCGCGGTGAAGACGGCCCCTGGCAGGACGAGGCCGACAGAATGTCCGGCGATGCGGATCATCGCGGGCTCACATAGAGGCCATCGGATTGCCGCGCCCGCGGGGCGCGACACTCGCCCGACGTCGGACCGCGTCCGCGAGAACGCCTTCAACCTGATCGGTCCGGTCGACGACGCCGACGTGCTCGACCTGTTCGCGGGCTCGGGCGCCCTCGGGCTCGAGGCGCTGTCGCGTGGCGCCGCCAGCGCGACCTTCGTCGAGTCCGACCGCGAAGCCTGCCGCACGATCAACGCCAACCTCGACAAGCTCAAGCTGCGCGGCACCGTTCTCTGCCAGGAGGTCACTCGCGCGCTCGCCCGGCAGCGCCGCAGCTACGACCTCGTCCTGTGCGATCCACCCTACGACTACGACCACGGGAAGCTCGCCCCGCACCTGGGCGGCCTGCTGACCGAAGACGGCGTGCTCGTCTACGAGACCTCGGGGCGGGCCGATCCGCCGGACGTGCCCGGCCTCGAGGTGCGCACGTCCCGCAAGTACGGCTCCGCACGCCTTACGCTGTACGAGACGTGATCACCGCCATCTACCCCGGCACCTACGACCCCGTGACCAACGGGCACGTCGACGTGATCAAGCGCGCCGCCCGCATCTTCGACCGGGTCGTGGTCGGTGTGGTGGGGAATCCGCATCACAAGACCCCGATGTTCTCGGTCCCCGAGCGTGTTCAGTTCCTGAGGGACGCGCTCGACGGCGTCGTCGAGAACGTCGAGGTGGCGGAGTTCAGCGAGCTCGTCGTCGACTTCGCACGGCGCTGGGACGCCAAGGCGATCGTCAAGGGCCTCCGGGTGGTCTCGGACTTCGAGTGGGAGTTCCAGATGAACCAGCTGAACCGGCATCTGGCGCCCGACATCGAGACGGTCTACGTGATGGCGAGCGCGCAGGTCAGCTTCGTTTCCTCGAGCGGCGTGAAGGAGATTGCCTCGTTCGGCGGAAATGTCGAAGAGCTGGTGCCCAAGGCCGTCGCCGCGCGGCTCAAGGCGATGTTCCCGAACGGCCGAGGCGGCGCTCCACTGTCCGACCAGGAGTAGACTGCAACCCCATGGATGTCCTCGTTTTGATCGACAAGCTCGACGACCTGGTGCACAACGCCAAGGCCGTGCCGCTCACAGACCAGGTCCGCATCGACCGCGAGGAGATCTACGACATCCTCGACCAGATGCGCGCGACGATCCCGGAGGAGATCAAGCAGGCCCGGTGGATCGTCAAGGAGCGCCAGGAGATGCTGGCCGAGGCGAAGCGCGAGCAGGATCGCCTCCTGCAGGAAGCGCGCGAGCAGGCGGTGCGCGAGGCGTCGCAGACCGAGATCGTCAAGCTGGCCGAGCGGCAGGCGCAGGAGATCATCGACGAGTCGCGGCGCTCCGCACGCGAGATGCGCCTCGAGATGGAGGACTGGGCCGACGGCATGCTCGCCACGCTCGAGACGAACCTCGACAAGTTCCTCGTCGCAGTCCGCCGCGGGCGCGAGCGGCTGCATGAGCGCTCGCAGGAGTCGGTCGTCGCCGGGATCGGCCCGGTCGACCTCTCCGACAACGGCTCGAACTACTAGAGCGCTAGACCTCCGGCTTCGGACCGCCGGTCTGCCAGTGCCCGAACGGGGCGTAGGCCTCGTTCGGCGAGTTCGTCTCGTGCTCGACCCCGGCGGCCCGCGCGAGTGCCGCCTCCGAGCGCGGGTAGACGATTCCTCGTTCCCCGGTGCGGCTGCCGATCATCAGCAGCACGCACGGCGCGTCGCCCAGCCCCACGAAGATGTGGTGCGTGCCCGGCGGACAATGAAGGAAGTCGAACTGCCGGAGGCGCCGCTCCTGCTCCTCGACGATCGCCAGGCACTCGCCCGAGACGACGAAGAAGTCCTCCTGGGTGGTCTCGGCGTGGTACATGCCGGTCGGCTTGCCGGGCCCGAGCACCGCCAGCGTGTAGCCGATCTCGGCGAACATCTGAGGCTGGAGGCCCTCTCGCGCCGAAGCGACACGGCCGTCGGTCTCGAACTTGCACCGGAAGCCGAAGGCGTCGTGCGCGATCCAGGGGGCATCCCGGGCGTTGACGACGAACCAGCCCTCGGTGACAGGAGCGAGCCCGTTTCCGACCTGCTCGAGGCGTGCCTCCTCGGTCACCCCCGGGACGATACCCTCGTCCTATGACGAGCTTCAGTCTCAGGCAGGTGAAGCTCCGTCCGGGTGAGCAGCACCGTGACGAGCTCGAGATCGAGTTGTCCGCCTTCGACTTCGGCGGCCAGCGCTATCTGCCCGTGCCCGACAAGGTGCCGGCGGAGTTCGAGATCACGCGTGCGACCACCGGGACGGTCTTCACCCTCGCCTTCACCGCCCGCCTCTATGGGCCGTGCTACCGCTGCCTCGGCGATGCCGTGCTCGAGCTGCCGATCCGGGCGCGGGAGTATCAGGACGAGGCACCGGAGGACGAGGAGATGCGGACCGAGTACGTGGAGGGCAACAACATCGACCTCTCGGCGTGGGCACGCGACGCGATCGCCCTCGCGCTGCCCGAGCAGATCGTCTGCCGGGAGGATTGCGCCGGCCTCTGTGCCGAATGCGGCAAGAACCTGAACGACGAGCCGCACACGCACGAGGAGCAGCACAGCGACCCTCGTTGGGCCGCGCTCGAAGCGCTCCGCGACGACGCCTAGCCCCTAGTCGATCGACGGCGAGCGGCGCTCGAGGAGCGCCGTGTCGCGCCACACGCCGTGCTTGCGCGCCAGGCGGTCGCGGATCCCGACGAGCCGGAACCCGCACGCCTCGTGCAGCGCCCGCGAGGCGGCGTTGTCGGCGAACATGTGCGCCTGCACGGTCCAGATGTCGGCCGCGTCGGCCCGCCGGACGAGCTCCTCGAGCAGCGCGCGCCCGACGCCCCGCCCGCGCGCGTCGGCTGCGACATACACCGAGTTCTCCGCCACGCCGCGGTAGCACGGCCGTCGCGAGACCAGGGCGAGCGCG
Source organism: uncultured Thermoleophilia bacterium (assembly GCA_963806025.1). Taxonomy (GTDB): domain Bacteria; phylum Actinomycetota; class Thermoleophilia; order Gaiellales; family Gaiellaceae; genus PALSA-600. The sequence goes on from CAWDWI010000006.1 coordinate 75,249, forward strand.
GCCCAGCCCAGCACGCTGTCGCCACCGCGCGCGACCAGTCGCGGCGCGGCGAGGTAGCGCTCGTCGAACTGCTCCCACGACGGGACCGTCTCCTCGAACGTGCCCTGGTCGAGCCCTGCTTCGAAGATCCGCGAGACGGCCGGCCAGTCGGCCTCGGTCAGGTCGTCGATCGTCACAGCTCCATTGTGCGGGTGACGGCGAGCCTGCTCAGGAAACGCCGGTCGTGGGTGACGACGACGAGGCACCCCTCGTAGGTCTCCAGCGCCGTCTCCAGCTCCTCGATCGCTTCCAGATCGAGATGGTTCGTCGGCTCGTCCAGGATCAGGCAGTTGACACCGCGTGCCGACAGCAGCGCGAGGCCGGCTCGGGTGCGCTCGCCGGGAGAGAGCGAGTGCGCCGGGCGGGTGATGTCGTCCGGCCCGAGGGCGAACTTCGCGAGCAGCGTGCGCGCCGCGCCGACCGGGAGCCCCGAGAGGGCGGCGAAATCGTCGACGAGGACGCCGCCGAACAGGTCGCGCGCCTGGGTCAGCTCCCCGAACACGACGGCAGGCCCGACTCGTCGCGAGCCGTGGGCGAGCGGCAGCTCGCCGGTCAGCGCGCGGATCAGCGTTGTCTTGCCCGCGCCGTTTGCCCCGACGACCGCCACGCGCTCGCTGTACTGGAGGCCGAGGTCGACCGGCCCGAGCGCGAACGAACCGACCTGCACGACCGCGCCCGCCAGCTCGACGATCGTTCCGGTGGGCGGCGCCGCGGCGAACTCCATCTGCAGCCGCCACGGCGTCCACGGCTTTTCGACCTCTTCGAGCCGCTCCAGGTGGTTGCGGGCCTGGTTGACCTTTCCGCGGAGGGCGTTCGTCGCCCGCCGGTCTGCACCGCCGGTCTGCCGCGCCAGCTTCCGCTCGCCGCCCAGCGTGTGCGCCTGGCGCCGCCGGTCCTCGAGCAGGGTCGTGTACCGCCGCTTCTCGTCGACATAGTCGGCGTAGGCGGCCTCGTGCTGGGCGCGCGCCCGCGCACGCGCCGCCTCGTACTCCGTCCACGTGCCGCTGTACTCGTGGACGCGGCGCGTCTCCGCTTCGATCTCCACGACGCGGTTGATCGTCCGGTCGAGGAAGTCGCGATCGTGCGAGACGAGCACGACTCCGGCCGACAGACCGCCGAGAAAGCGCTCGAGCCGCGCCAGGCCGGCGAAATCGAGGTTGTTCGTCGGCTCGTCGAGCAGGAAGACGTCGAAGCGTGAGAGCAGGATCGCGGCGAGAGCCGCCCGTGCCGCCTCACCGCCGGAGAGAGTGCGCAGCTCACGGTCCGAACGGCGACCCAGCCCGACGTCGTCGAGCACCGACGCGGCACGGGCGTCGAAGTCCTCGCCGCCCAGTGCGAGAAAGCGATCGAGTGCATCGGTGTATGCGGCCGCGAGGTCGTGTTCCTCCGCGAGCCGCGCCGCGAGGTCGTCCATCTCCTGCTCGGCCGTGCCGACTCCGGTTCGTCGCGCGAGGTAGCCGCGGACGGTCTCCCCGGGACGCGCCTCGAGCTCCTGCGGCAGGTAGCCGACCGCGCCCGCGCTCACCACCCGGCCGGCGTCGGGTGCCTCGAGGCCGGCGAGCACGCGCAGCAAGGTCGACTTGCCGATGCCGTTCGGGCCGACGATGCCGATCCGGTCGCCGGGGGCGACGACGAGCGACACCCGGTCCAGCACCTGGACGGCCGCGTAGCTCTTCGAGATGTCACGTGCTGCCAATGAGCCCGGCATGGGGCGGACCTCCGTTCAGTCGAAAGGGCGGGAGAGGCGGGTTTCGACTTAGAGATCCGTCATGGGACGAGCCCCGGAGGGCTCGCGGACGATGATAGCTATCATGGGCGGCCGCCATGGCTGTCCCCAAGAGGAAAACATCGAAGGCGCGCCGCGATGCGCGCCGTGCGACGCACAAGCTCGAGGCTCCGCGCGTCAACACCTGCCCGCAGTGCGGGTCGCCGAAGCGCGCGCACCGCGTCTGTCCGACCTGCGGCACCTACCGTGGCCGCGAAGTCGAACCGCTCCGCCTCGACGTTCCGTAGGTCGTGACCCGCGTCGCCGTCGACGCACTCGGTGGCGACCAGGCGCCCGGCGAGGTGATCCTCGGCGCGCTCGCGGCGGCAGCCGACGGGATCGAGGTGACGCTCTACGGCCCGGCCGGGCTCGACGCCCAGGGCCTGACGCTCGTCGAGACGACGGAGGTGATCGAAATGGCGGAGAAGCCGGCCGAGGCCGTGCGCGCGAAGCCGGACTCGAGCCTCGTCGCCTGCGTTCGCGCCGTGGCCGACGGCACCGCAGACGCAGCCGTGTCCGCCGGGAACACGGGCGCGATGCTGGCCGCCGGCCTCCTGCACCTACGACGACTGCCGGGCGTGCTGCGGCCGGCGATCGCGGTTCCGCTCCCGGCGAACCGAGGGCCGAGCGTGCTCCTCGACGCCGGCGCGAACGCCGACGCGCGGCCGGAGCATCTCTTCCAGTTCGCCCACATGGGCTCGGTCTTCAGCGAGGAGATCCTCGACGTGCACCGGCCCGAGGTGCGGCTGCTCTCGATCGGCGAGGAGGACGAGAAGGGCAACCAGCTGACGATCGAGGCGCACCGCCTCCTGCGCCAGGACGCCTCGCTCAACTTCGCCGGCAACGCGGAGAGCCGCGATCTGCTCCGGGGAGTCGCAGACGTCCTCGTCACGGACGGGTTCACCGGCAATATCGTCCTGAAGCTGCTCGAGGGCACGATCGGCGAGCTGCTCGGCGAGCTGCGCGAGGAGATCTCTTCGACCGCTTCCGGCAAGCTCGGAGGGCTCCTGATCCGGCCCGCGGCCCGACGCATGCGCAAGCGGCTCGACCCGGACACCTACGGTGGCGCCTACCTGCTGGGACTGCGCGGCCTCGCCGTGATCGCCCACGGCAACTCGGGCCGCCAGGCCGTCGCGAACGCCATCCGGCTGGCCGCCCGGGGCGCCGAGCACCGTGTGGTCGAGCGCCTCGCCGAGCGGCTCCCGGACCGCGTCGGTGTATGATCGCCCGGATTTTCGCCCCTACGAATATTTGAGGTGACATGGCAGCGTCGCGTGAAGAGGTCCTCGAGCGCGTCAAGGAAGTTCTGACGGAGCAGCTCGGAGTCGAGGAAGATCAGATCACCGAAGAGGCGTCGTTCCAGGAAGACCTGGACGCCGATTCGCTCGACCTGGTCGAGCTGATCATGGAGCTCGAAGATCAGTTCGGGATCAAGATCTCCGACGAGGATGCCCAGAAGATCACGACCGTCGGGCAGGCCGTCGACTACGTCACCTCGCACCAGTAAGTCTCAGAAATCGCTGCGGGAGCTGATCGACGAGCTCCCCGCAGACCGGGCGGCGGCGGTCTTCACGCATTCATCGTGGGCTGCCGACCGTACCGCGTCGTACGAACGGCTCGAGTTCCTCGGGGACTCGGTGCTCGAGCTCGTGGTCGCACGAACCCTCTACGACCGGTTTCCCGCGTTCACCGAGGGCCGGATGGCCAAGGTGCGCTCGCACGTCGTCTCGCGGGCCAGCTGTGCCGTCGTCTCGCGGGAGCTCGAGCTCGGCGAGCGCCTGCGCGGTGAGGGCTCGGACGACGCCGACAAGCTCTCGCGCAACCGCAACGTGCTCGCCGCACTCCTCGAGGCCGCGCTCGCGGCGCTCTATCTCGAGCACGGCTTCGAGGCGATCGAGCCCGCGATCGTCGAGGCGTTCGAGCCGCGGATCGAATACGCGTTGACGACGTTCGTCGATCACAAGACGGAGCTGCAGGAACGGCTCGCGCGTACGGGCCGGTCGGTCACGTATGCCACCGTGAACGTCGAGGGGCCGCCGCACGACCGCTCCTTCACAGCTGCGGCGATCATCGACGCCGAGGTGGTGGGGACCGGGACGGGTCGGTCGAAGAAGGATGCCGAGCAGGACGCGGCGCGGGAGGCGCTGAAGGGCGTCAGCCCAGCAGGCGGCGATGAAGCTCCTGCGTCGGGGACGACGGGTTGATCCCGAGGTCGTCGCGGAGCTTCGACCGCAGCCCCTCGTAGACCAGCAGCGCCTCCGCAGGGTTGCCCTCGCGGTCGAGCGCCTCCATCAGGATGCGGTACCCCGACTCGCGGTAGGGCTCGAGGGCAACGAGTTTCCGCCCCGCGCGAACAGCAGCGGACAGCTCGGTCCCGCCGACACCGAGCGTCGAAGCGGCATACGCCTCGAGCGCGCGCAGATGCAGCTCGCCCAGTCGCAGCCGCTCGACGTCGATCCAGGGAGCTTCCTCGCCGGCGAGGAAGGGGCGGGCCGCCACGAACATCGCGACCTGCGAGGGCCCCCAGGCCGCGTGCGGGTCGCCGAGCGCGAGTGAGCTCTCGGCCCGGTGGACGGCGGCGGCCGCTGCTTCGATGTCGACCCACAGCTCGCCGACTGCCGGGCGCAGCCCGTCGAGTGGGACCACGCGACGCAGCTTGGACAGGAGCGGCGCCAGACCGAGGTCCTGGCCCGACGGCCAGAGTGCCTCTACGAGCTCGTCGCGTGCGATCGTCCGCAGGCGGTTCGTCACGACGAACGCGAGCAGCAGCCGGCCCTGGCGTCCCGGTAGCTCGTCCTCGACGCGACGGTCGTCGAGCTCGACGACGAACCGGCCGCAGAGCTGAACTTTCCCACGCGACAAGTCCGCGCCAACATAGACCCAACCTCCGGGGCATACAACGAGCGCACACGATCGAAGGGAGCAGTGATGGCGAAGCAGATCACCTGTGAATGTGGCTACGTGATCCGTGGCACCAGCGACGGCGAGGTCGTCCAGGGCGCGCGCGACCACATGCGCGCCGATCACCCGGATCTGCTCGAGAAGGTCTCGGACGCAGATCTGCGGGGCTGGATCGAGGAGGTCTGAGATGACGCCCACGACCTTCGATCCGGCCGTCTACAAGGAGACGACACGCGAGCAGTGGCAGGACGCGGCGGGCGCGTGGCACCGTTGGGATCCGGTCTTCGACCGTTGGCTCGGTGAAGCGACGCAGCTGATGCTCGACCTCGCGCAGGTCGGCGAGGGGACGCGTGTGCTCGACATCGCCGCCGGCTCGGGCGGGCAGTCGCTCGAGGCTGCGCGGCGCGGCGCGGTGGTGCTCGCCACCGACATCTCCTCGAACATCCTCGACGAGGCGGCCGCCGCGGCGCGTGCTGCCGGCCTTGCCGGCATCGCGACCCGGGTGATGGACGGCGAATCGCTCGACGTCGAGCCCGGCTCCTTCGACGCAGCCGTCTCCCGGCTCGGACTGATGTACCTGCCGGACAAGCTCGGGGCACTCGCCGCCGCCAGGGAGGCGCTGCGCGTCGGCGGACGCTATGCGGCGATCGTCTTCTCCGAGCCCGAGCGGAACCGGTTCTTCTCGGTGCCGATCTCGATCATCCGCCGGAACGCAGAACTGCCGCCGCCCGGGCCGGGCCTCCCGGGGCCGTTCTCGGCCACGAACCTCGGCGAGCTCCTCGAGAAAGCAGGGTTCCGCGAAGTGCAGGCGCAACGGCTCGACGCTCCGCTCCGGCTCGCCTCGGCGGCCGAGTGCACCCAGCTCGAACGGGAGTCGTTCGGCGCGCTGCACCAGATGCTGGCCAAGCTCGAACAGCCGGCGCGTGAGGCAACCTGGGCCGAGATCGAGGCCGCGCTCGGGGAGTTCGAGTCGGCGGGCGCGTTCAGCGGCCCGTGCGAATTGCTGGTCGGTGCAGGGACGAAGTAGGCGAATCGAGCGGCGTCCTGGCCGCGATATAGCCTGGTCCAGGCGTGCACCTGAAAGCGATCAAGCTGCGCGGCTTCAAGTCGTTCGTCGAGCCGGTCGAGATCCACCTCGAGCCGGGGGTGGCGGTCGTCGTCGGGCCGAACGGCTCCGGGAAATCGAACGTGTCGGATTCGATCCTCTGGGCGACCGGGTCGATGAGCCCCGGCGAGCTGCGCGCCGAGAAGCCGGACGACGTGCTGTTCTCGGGCTCGGTCGGGCGCCAGCCGACGGACTTCTGCGAGGTCGACCTGCTCTTCGACAACGCCGACGGCGAATGGCCCGACCTTCCCTACAGCGAGGTCTCGGTCGCGCGACGGCTGAACCGGGGCGGCGAGGGGCAGTACCTCGTCAACAAGACGCCGGTGCGGCGCATCGACCTGGTCGAGCTCCTGTCCGACGTCGGTCTCGGCGGCGGCCTCCGCTCGGTGATCTCGCAGGGCCGCGTCGAGACCGTGCTCAATTCGAAGCCGTCCGAGCGCCGCGAGCTGATCGAGGAGGCGGCCGGCCTCGGCCGGTTCAAGCGCCGCCGGCACCGCGCCGAGCTGAAGCTCGCCCGCGTCGCGGTGCAGGTCGACCGGGCGCGCGATCTCGAGGAGGAGGTCAAGAAGCGGCTTCGTCCGCTCGCGCTGCAGGCGACGGCAGCCGAGCGGGCCGAGAAGCTCGGGGTCGAGATCTCGGGCCTGCAGGCGGCGATCGCGACGCTCGACCTCGCCCGCCTGGCCGAGCGTCGAGCTGAGGCCGAAGGGCGACGCGCCGCGACCGCAGAGGGGCGCGCGGCGCTCGACCTGAAGATCAACGCCCTCGTCGCCGAGCGCGAGAGCGCCGAGGAGGAGCTCACCGATTCCGCCGGAGCGCGCGAGCAGGCGACCGCAGCGCTGTACCGGCTGCGGAGCGGCGGCGAGCGCATCGCGCTCCGGCGCGAGTCGGCCGCATCCCTGAGCTCGTCGCTGCGCGCCGAGCTCGAGGCGGCTCGCGCCTACGACCCATCGGCCTCCGTCGGTCTGGAGGCCGCCGCACGCGACGCATCGACGGCCGCCCAGTCGGCTGCCGCGGAACGCGCGCGCCTGCAGGTCGAGGCCGAAGGACGATGGGCCCGGATCGCCGCGATCGAACGCGCGGCGCAGTCCACGCTTTCCGCCGAGCTCGACGATGTGCTCGCCCGCCGTGCCGAAACCGAGTCGCAGCTCACCGGCGGCGGGCGCGACGCTCTGCTCGCCCTCCGCGGGGCGACGCAGACACTCGGTGTCCGGCACGAGTCGGCGCAGCGTCTGCTCTCGGAGCTGCAGTCGCAGCTGGCCGACGCGCGCCGGGCCCCGGCCGGCCCCTCGCCCGCCGACCTGGGCCGCCTGGCCGACGACGCGGATGCCGCCGCCCGCACCGCAGTCCGGGAACAGGAAGATCTCGAGGCCCGTGTCCGCCTCGCCCGGGAACGCCTCCTTGCGTTGGAGCAGTCGCTCGCGGAGCGCGAAGGGCTGCCGCCGGCCGCGCGTGCGCTCGCCGAGGAAGGCGAGCAGCTCGCGCTTCAGCTGCTCGAGGTCGAAGCGGGCGCCGAGCGCTCGACGGCCGCCGCGCTCGGACATCGTGCTTCGGCCGTGCTTGCGGCTCATCCCGGGCGCGGGCTCGAGCTGATCGAGAAGGCGAGGGCGGCCGGCCTCGGCTCGGTGCTCGTGCTCGTCGGCCGCGATCCGCGCGAGCTCGTGAACGTGCCCGTGCTGCCGGTGGACGAACTGCTCGCGTCGAAGGTCACGGCCGTGACCCCTGAGGGGATCGGCTGGGACCCGGAGCACGGCGAGCTCTGGTTCGCGGGCGAGACCGCGGAGGCCGTTCTCCTCGAGCTCGACGCGCGCCGCCGCGAACTGCGCGGCGAGGTGGAGGAGCTTGCGGCGCGCGCCACCGAGGCCGCGGCCCGCAGCGAGCAAGCCGTCGAACAGGCCCGGGCTGCCGCCGAGCGGTTCGCTCCGGTCGCGCATCTGCGCAACGTCCGTAGAGCCGACGCTTCGCGCCTCGCCCGCATCGTGGACGGCGCGGAAAGGCTCGACGAGACCTTGAGGGTTGTGGCGGCCGCCGCCGGTCGCCTGGAGGCCCCGCTCGCCGAGCGGGCAGGGCGCCTGGCCGGCGACCTGCACGGGATCGCCTCGCGCGAGGCGGAGCTTCGCCGGGCGGTGTCCGAGGCCGACGGCCGCGCGCTCGCAGCCGAGCGCCGAGCGGGCGGCCGCACGGGAGACGCGGGCTCAGGCCAACTCGCCGAGTTGCGGCTGGAGGCAGAAGACCTCTCCGCGCGCGCGCTCGAAGCGGGCCAGGCGGCAGAGGAGGCCGCCGAGCGGGCGAGGAGCGCGGCTCGTGCCCTCGCGGACGCCGACCCGGGTCATGCGCGCCGGCCGAGCGAGCTCGTCCTGGAGCGGCTCGCCGGCGGCGCCGAGCGGCTCGAGCGTGCGCTTGCGATCGAGGTCCAGCATTTCGAGGCGCCGGTCAGCCGCCGGGCAGAGGCGCAGGCGGCTCGCACCACCGAGCTCGGCGCCTCTCTGCGGCGCCTCGGCGCCGAGGAGGTCGAGCTGCGGCAGGCTGCAGCGACCGCCGGCGAGCAGCTCGCTGCGGTCGACGTGGAGCTCGCGAGGACCGACGCGGAGCGCGACGAGGCGAAGCGTCGCCTCGACGCGGCCGGAGCGGAGCCTGCGGAGGGCGAAGACCGCGACGAGCTGGCGGAGAAGCTCGCGCGCTACGAGAAGCGCCGCGAGCTGCTCGGTCAGGTCAACCCACTCGCGAAGGAGGAGTACGACGTCGAGAAGGAGCGCCTCGAAGAGCTGTCCGTCCAGCGGGCCGACCTGGAGAAGAGCCTCGACGAGCTCGAGAAGCTGCGCGACGAGTTGACCACCACGGTCGAGACGCGCTTCGCCGAGACCTTCACGGCGGTCGAGAAGCACTTCCACGACGTTGCGACGACGCTCTTCCCCGGTGGCGAAGGACGCCTCCGCATGACCGAGCCCGAGGACGAAGACGAAGAGCCCGGCATCGAGGTCGAGCTGCGGCCCGCCGGCAAGCGAGTGACGCGCCTGTCGCTCCTCTCAGGCGGCGAGAAGGCGCTGGGCGCGATCGCGTTCCTGTTCTCGCTGTTCCTGGCGCGGCCCAGCCCGTTCTATCTCCTCGACGAGGTCGAGGCCGCGCTCGACGACACGAACATCGGGCGGTTCACCGAGCTTCTGCGCACCTACGCCGATCGCGCACAGTTCATCGTGATCACGCACCAGAAGCGCACGATGGAGGCCGCCGACGTCCTCTACGGCGTCACGATGGGAACGGACGGCGTCTCGCAGATCGTCTCGCGGCGGCTGCCGCGCGAGGAAGAGGTCGCAGCAACGGCCTGAGCGCTAACGTGCCCCGGTCATGGCGCGGAGCTGGGGACAGTTGCTGGGAGATTCCGAGGCGCCTGCGGAGAGCGAGGTCGAACAGCGCGGTTTCTTCGGCCGGTTGCGTGAATCGCTCGGGAAGTCGCGCCGGGCGCTCACCGAGCAGCTGGCGGTGGCCGCGTTCGATCCCGGCGACGATGCGTCGTGGGAGCGGCTCGAGGAGGCTCTGATCTACGCCGACGTCGGTGTGCGTGCGACGGCCGAGCTGATCCGTCGTCTCGAGGCCCGCCAGGACCTCACCGAGCTGGGTGAGGCGCTCGCCGAGGAGATCGCTGCGCTGTTCGGCGAGCCGCCGACGCTCGATCTCGCGCACGAGCCCGCTGTGCTGCTCGTCGTCGGTGTGAACGGGACAGGCAAGACGACGACGATCGGCAAGCTCTCGAACAAGCTGCGCGAGCACGGGCGCACCGTCACTCTCGGGGCAGCCGACACGTTTCGCGCGGCGGCCGAGGAACAACTCGAGATCTGGGCACAGCGGTCAGGTGCCGCCTTCGTCGGCGGCGAGCGTGGCGGCGATCCCGCCGCCGTCGCGTACGACGCGGTCGGTTCGCCGACGGACGTTGTCATCGTCGACACCGCCGGCCGGCTGCACACGCAGACGAACCTGATGGACGAGCTCGCGAAGGTGCGCCGGGTCATTGCCGGACGGATCGCCGATGCGCCGCATGAAGTGCTGCTCGTCGTCGATGCGACGACCGGGCAGAACGGCCTGCAGCAGGCGCGCCTCTTCGGCGAGGCCGTCGGCGTCACCGGAGTCGCGCTGACGAAGCTCGACGGATCGGCGAAGGGTGGCATCGCGGTCGCGATCGCGTACGAGTTGGGGCTGGCCGTGAAGCTGGTGGGTGTGGGCGAGGGTCTCGAGGATCTCCGGCCGTTCGACGCCGGAGACTTCGCGCGGGCGCTCGTGTCCGAATGACGATCGTCCCTGCGGACACGCTCGGGCTCGAGCAGCTCGCGGCGGTCTTCAACGCGGGGTACGAGGGGTACTTCGTGCCGATGCACGTCGATGCGGCCACGCTCGCGCCGATGCTCGCGTTGTGGGACGTCGATCTCTCGCGATCGCGTGTGGCCCTGCGCGACGGGGAGCCGATCGGGATCGTCAATCTCGGTGTGCGCGGCGACCACGGCTGGATCGGCGGCCTCGGGGTGGTTCCGGCCGAACGCCGGCACGGGGTGGGGCGCGCCTTGATGGAAGACGTGCTCGCGGGAGCGCCGGCTCGCGTGACGCTCGAGGTGCTCGAGCAGAACGAGCCTGCGATTCGCCTCTACGAGCAGCTCGGCTTCACACGGACGAGGGTGCTCGAGATCTGGTCGTTGACCGCCGAGCTGCCGGCAGCCGAGGCGCGGAGCACGGAGGCGCGTTCGCTCGGGCAGGCCGACCTGCCGTGGCAGCGCGCCGACGCGTCGCTTCCGGACGGCTGTGAGCGGATCGAGGTCGACGGAGCCGCGGCGTTGATCCGGGTCAACGGTCCTCGTGTGGGCGTTGCGCAACTGGAGGCCCGGGACGAGGAAGCAGCCGCGAGGCTGCTCACCGCGGCCCGGGGACGCGGCGAGGCGCTCCACTTCATGAACGTCCCGGAGGGCGACCCGGCGTCGGGAGCACTGCGCCGCCTGGGCGGCAGCCTCGACCTGCGTCAGTTCGAGTACGAGCTCCGGAGGTAGCCCCTTCGGACACGGCCGCGGTCTGACCCCCGGCCATGTCCCTGAGGGACGGTGAGGCCCGGATCTGGATCCGTCTCGCCGATCGAGCGCCGTTCAAGTTCCGCCAACCGTGCGGTCTCAGCGCCCGGGCCATGCCTCGAAGAGACACGTCTGGGGTCTGACCCCGTCCGCTACGTGCTGGAGCGCGCCCAGAGGTTGATTCCGCCGTCCGTCGCGTAGCGGTCGATCTCTGCGAGCTCGTCGTCCGAGAAGTCGGGCATCCTCAACGCGCCGAGCGAGTCCTCGAGTTGCGCGACCGAGGACGCTCCGATCAGCGTCGAGGTCATCCGCGGATCGCGCAGCGTCCACGCCAGTGCCATCTGAGCAAGCGACTGGCCGCGCCCGCGCGCGAGCTCGTTCAGCCCGCGGATCTTGCCGAGCGTCTCGTCGGTGAGCAGGTCGGGCGACAGCGAGCTGTTCTCGGCCGCGCGTGAGTTCGCAGGGATGCCGTCGAGGTACTTGTCGGTCAGCATCCCCTGCGCGAGCGGCGAGAAGCCGATGCATCCGACACCCAGCTCGTCGAGCGTCGAGAGCAGTTCCGGTTCGATCCAGCGGTTGAGCAAGGAGTACGACGGCTGGTGGATGAGGAGCGGTGTGCCGAGCGACCCCAGGATCGCGGCGGCCTCTCGGGTGTTCTCCGGCGAGTACGACGAGATGCCGGCGTACAGCGCTCTGCCCGACCGGACTGCGGTGTCGAGCGCGCCCATCGTCTCCTCGAGCGGCGTGTCGGGATCGAAGCGGTGCGAATAGAAGATGTCGACGTAATCGAGCTGCATGCGGGCGAGCGACTGGTCGAGGGACGCCAGGAGGTACTTGCGCGAGCCCCACTCGCCGTACGGTCCCGGCCACATGTCGTATCCGGCCTTCGTCGAAATCAGGAGCTCGTCCCGGTAGGGGCGAAAGTCGTCGCGGTAGACGCGACCGAACGTCTCCTCGGCCGAGCCGTAAGGCGGGCCGTAGTTGTTCGCCAGGTCGAAATGCGTCACTCCGAGGTCGAATGCACGGCGGAGGATGGCTCGGCTCGTCTCGAGCGGCCGGTCGCCGCCGAAGTTGTGCCAGAGCCCGAGCGTGATCGCCGGCAGCTGGAGGCCGCTGCGGCCGCTGCGGCGGTAGTGCATGTGCTGGTACCGGTCTGCGGCGGCCGAGTAGGGCATGGCTGGATCCTAGAGATGGGTCGTTTCCAGGGGCGCAGCTACCATGCGCCCTCGTGTTCGACAGCCTCGCAGACAAGCTCCAGAGCGCCCTCGGCGACCTCCGGAAGAAGGGCAAGCTCGACGAAGAGTCGATCTCGCGCGCCATGCGCGAGATCCGTCTCGCGCTGCTCGAGGCCGACGTCAACTTCACCGTCGTCCGCGACTTCGTTGCACGCGTGCGCGAGCGGGCGCTCGGCGAAGAGGTGCTCAAGAGCCTGACGCCGGGCCAGCAGGTCGTGAAGGTCGTGCACGACGAGCTGACCGAGCTCATGGGGGAGGGCGAGTCGGGACTCGCTTTCGCCAAGTTCACCGTCATCCTGCTCGCCGGCCTCCAGGGATCGGGCAAGACGACAACCTCCGCCAAGCTCGCGCTCGCGCTGCGCAAGCAGGGCCGCAAGCCGGGCCTGATCGCCGCCGACCTGCAGCGCCCGGCCGCGATCGACCAGCTCGAGCAGCTCGGCAACCAGATCCAGGTGCCGGTCTACCGGACCGAGACCAAGGATGCGGTCGAGGCAACGCGCAGCGGGATCGAGCGCGCCCGCTCGGACGGGCTCGACACGGTGATCGTCGACACGGCCGGCCGCCTCCAGATCGACGAGGCGCTGATGGCGGAGCTGGCACGCGTTCGCGACGAGGCCAAGCCGCACAACATCCTGCTCGTCCTCGACGCCATGACCGGCCAGGAGGCCGTGAACGTCGCGCAGGCGTTCGACGAGCGCATCGCGTTCGACGGGGTCATCTTGACGAAGCTCGACGGCGACGCACGAGGCGGCGCCGCGCTCTCGGTGAAGGCGATCACGGGCAAGCCGATCAAGTTCGCATCCACAGGCGAGAAGGTCGACGCGCTCGAGGTGTTCCACCCCGACCGGATGGCCTCGCGCATCCTCGGCATGGGTGACGTGCTCACCCTGATCGAGCGGGCGGAGGCGGCCGTCGAGGAGGACGAGCAGGCCGAGATGGAGAAGCGGCTCGCCGCCGGCCAGTTCACCTTCGACGACTTCCTGAAGGCGTACAAGATGCTGCGGCGCATGGGGCCGCTGCAGGGGATCCTGAAGATGATCCCGGGCATGAAGGACCAGCTCGGAGACGTCGATGTCGACGAGAACCAGCTCGGGCGCGTCGAGGCGATCGTGCTCTCGATGACGCCACAGGAGCGCCGATCCCCTATCGTGATCGACGGCAAGAGGCGGATTCGCATCGCCAACGGCTCCGGAGCGACCGTGGAGCAGGTCAATCAACTGCTCGAAGCGCGGAAGCAGATGGAGAAGATGATGAAGCAGATGGGGCGGGGGAAGACGCCGGCCCTCCCGAACCAACAGGCGCCCGAACCGCTGTCCGCAGGACGGAAGACGGGCGTCAAGCGAAAGAAGAGAAAGGCCGGACGGAGGTAAAGGAATCGAATGGCAGTCAAGCTGAGGCTCACCCGCGTGGGCTCGAAGAAGAACCCGATCTACCGTGTGGTGGCAGCCGATTCGCGCTCGCCGCGTGACGGAAAGTTCCTCGAGATCGTGGGTCGTTACAACCCGCAGACCGATCCCTCGACGATCGAGCTCGACGAGGCGAAGGTCAAGGACTGGCTCGGCAAGGGCGCACAGCCCACGGAGGCCGTCGCCAAGCTGATCAAGATCTCCGGCATCGAGAAGTAGCGGCGGCGGGCCCGTTCTCGATGGCGGAGCTGCTCGCGTATCTCGCCCGCGAGCTCGTCGACGATCCAGATGCCGTGCGCGTGGAAACGGAGGAGCGCGACGGCGCGCTCGTCCTCGTGCTGCACGTCGCTGCCGACGACGTCGGCAAGGTGATCGGCCGCCAGGGCAGGATCGCGCGCGCCCTGCGGACGCTCGTGCGCGCGAGCGCCGCCCGCGAGGGGCGCCGCGTTCTGGTGGAAATCGCCGATCCCGAATGAACGTCGCTGCGCTGTACGACGTCCATGCGATGCCGTGGGCGCTCGAGGCCGTGCTGGCCGAGGTCGACGCGGATGCGATCGTCCTCGGCGGCGACTACCTCTACGGCCCGTGCCCCCGCGAGACGGTCGCGATCATCCGCTCGCTCGACGCCCACGTGCTGCGCGGCAACTGCGAAGACCTCGCTGAGGACTGGGAACGGGGCGAACTCGAGGCGGGGGATCTCGAGTGGCTCCAGTCCCTGCCGCTCGCAGTCACTGTCGACGGCGTTCTCTTCTGCCATGCGGCTCCGGCCGACAACACCCCGATCACCACCGCCGAGACGCCCGAAGACGCGGTCAGGGAGACATTCGCCGGACATACCGGAACGATCGTGATCGGGCACACGCACCATCAGTTCGACAGGCGGATCGGCGACCTGCGGATCGTCAACGCGGGCTCGGTCGGCATGGCGTACGAGGGAGACGTCGCGGCGTACTGGACGCTTCTGGTCGACGGCGAACCGACCCCGATGCGCACATCTTTCGACGTCGACCGCGCCGTTCGTGAGACGAGCGCGAGCGGCTGGCCGCACGCGCAGGAGTTCGTCGCGGAGAACCTCCTGCAGGCCGTGGTGCGAGAAGAGGCGATCGCCTCGCTCGAGTCTCGTCGATGAGGGTTCTCATCGGGAAGGTGGGCCGCCCGCATGGGATCGACGGAGCGTTCTTCGTCGAGCAGCCGAGCTCCGACGACCGCTGGTGGAAGACTGGCGCACGGTTTCTCGCCGGGGGCCAGGAGGCCGAGGTCGTCGCGCACCGGCGTTCCTCCGGCCGGCCGGTGATCAGGCTCGACCGGCCCGTCGAGCGCGGGGCTGTGCTCGAGGTCGAGCGCGCAGCGTTGCCTCCGACCGCCGATGACGAGTACTACGCGTTCGAGCTCGTCGGGCTGCCGGTGGTGGAGGAGAACGGCCGTGCACTCGGAAGCGTCAAGGTCGTGACGCCCGGGGTCGCGAACGACGTGCTCGAGCTCGACTCCGGCGTCCTCTTGCCGATGGTGGAGGAGTGCATCCTGAAGGTCGATCTCGACGAGGGCTCAATCACGGTCGCGGCCGGATTCGCCGAGTGATGCAGCTCGACGTGTTCACTCTGGTGCCGCACGCCTTCTCCTGGCTCACCGAACAGCGGCCTGTTGCGACCGTGCTCGGCAGCGAGCTCGACCTACGGCTCTTCTCCTATCGCGATCACACACCGCTGCGGAACGGGCAGGTCGACGATGAGCCCTACGGCGGGGGCGCGGGGATGGTGCTTCGCGTCGACGTGGTCGCCGCTGCGCTCGAGGCCGTGTACGCCGGCAAGACGGGCCAGCCGGTGATCGCGCTCAGCCCGCAGGGACGCCAGCTCACTCAGGTCGTCGTCGAGGAGCTCGCCGCCTCCGAGCACATCACACTGTTGTCCGCCCGCTTCGAGGGGTTCGACGAGCGGATCGTCGAGCATCTCGCAACCGATGCCATCTCGATCGGCCCCTACGTGCTCTCGAACGGGGACCTGCCGGCAATGGTCCTGGTCGATGCGATCGCCCGCCGCCTGCCGGGTGCGCTGAGCGAGGGGTCGGGTGAGCTCGAATCGTTCTCGGAGGAGCTGGGTGGCGGGCTTGAGTACCCTCACTACACGCGGCCTGCGGAATTCCAGGGCTGGCGGGTTCCCGACGTGCTGCTTTCGGGTGACCATGCGCGAATCGAAGGCTGGCGAAGGGAGCAGGTCCGCTGAGAAACCCGATCGACCATCTGACCGAAGGGCTGCCGCACGGCTGGCGGGTGACGATCGACTGGCTGGTGACGATCCTGGGCGCGATCGCGATCGTGCTTGCGATCAAGCACTGGGTCGTCAACCCCTACCGCATCCCGTCCAGCTCGATGGAGCCGACGCTGCACTGCGCCCGGCCCGGATCCGAGTGCGAGGCGCGCTTCTCGGACCGGGTGCTCGCGTGCCGCTTCTGTTACCGCTTCTGGTCACCGAAGCGCGGCGACATCGTCGTCTTCAAGACGCCTCCGCTCGCCGCGATCCGCTGCGGCGCGGGCGGCACCTTCGTCAAGCGCCTGATCGCGCTGCCGGGTGACCTGTGGGAGGAGAGGGAAGGCTACGTCTACGTGAACGGGAAACGCCTGAAGGAGCCGTACATCCAGCCCGATCGACGGGACGACCGCACCATCGCCCCCGAGCGGATCCCCAAGGGGCAGTACTTCTTCATGGGCGACAACCGTGCGTCGTCCTGCGACTCGCGCTCGTGGGGCACCGTCCCGCGAAAGAACCTGATCGGCAAGGTGATCGCCACCTACTGGCCGCCGAGCCGAATCTCGATCCGCTGACCATGGCTGCTACGATTCCGCCCGGCCTCCGGCCCCTTTCGACATGAGCACGATCATCCAGGACATCGAGCGCCGTCAGCTGCGCGAAGTGCCGCGGTTCAAGGCGGGCGACACGGTGCGCGTCCACTTCCGCGTGATCGAGGGCGCGCGCCAGCGCATCCAGGTCTTCGAGGGGATCACGATCAAGCGCCAGGGTGCCGGCGCCCGCGAGACCTTCACCGTCCGCAAGAACTCGTTCGGAGTCGGTGTCGAGCGCACGTTCCCGCTGCACTCGCCGAAGATCGACAAGATCGAGGTCATGCAGATCGGCGACGTCCACCGCGCGAAGCTCTACTACCTGCGCGGCAAGGTCGGGAAGAAGGCTCGCGTCCGCGAGCTCCGCCAGTCGTAACTTCTTCGCAAACTCCGGCCTACTGAGCACGATGCTGCCCGCGCCCCGGGCTATTGTCGGCACGTGCCGTCCAAGCGCCGCCAAACCGGCCAGAAGCTGCTCCGGTTCGATCGCGGGCTCGAAGCCCGGTACGTAGCCGGGGCGGACGAGGCAGGGCGCGGGCCGCTTGCCGGGCCGCTCGTCGTCGCCGGGGTGCTGCTCGACTACGAGTGCCTGCGCGACCACCGTGTTCGGCCGCTGGCGCTCCTGAACGACTCCAAGCAGGTCGATTCGGCGACCCGCGACGAGCTTTACCGTGCGGTGATCGCCTGCGCCGAGGTTGTCGCCGTGCGCGTCTTTCCAGCGGCCGTGATCGATCGAGACGGTCTGCACCGGTGCAACCTGCGGGGGCTGCGCGAGGCCCTCTGGGCATGCCAGCCGGCCGACGTCTGCCTGGTCGACGGGTTCAAGCTCGGCCCGACAGCGCCGCCGCATCGAGCGATCGTCGACGGCGACACGAAGAGCGCCGCGATCGCCGCCGCGTCGATCATCGCGAAGGTGACACGCGACCGGTATATGCGCACCGCCGATGCGCTCTATCCCGGCTATGGGTTCGCCTCCCACGTCGGGTACATCACGCAGTCGCACACCGAGATCGTGCGTGAGCGAGGGCCCTGCGAGATTCACCGCAGGTCATGGCGTGCCCGCGCCTACCTCCCCGCGGCCTAGGCACGAATCCGAGCGCCGTGCCGCACGCTGGTACCGGCTGCGCGGTTACCGCATCCTCGACACGAACTGCTGGCTCGCAGGTGCCGAGCTCGATGTGATCGCGCGCCGGGGCCGCGTCCTCGTGTTCTGCGAGGTGAAGTCCAAGAGCGGCGACGGGTTCGGCGACCCGCTGGAGATGGTCGATGCACGGAAAGTGGCCCGTGTGCGCCGTGCCGCTGCGGTCTGGCTCAGCCGGCACCAGGAACTCGGAGGGCTCGACGTGCGCTTCGATGTGATCGCCGAGCGGGCAGGGCGGATCGAGCACCTGGCAGACGCGTTCTAGGAAGCGCCCCCGCCGCGGCGAACTCTGCGTCGTGGCGAGCACTCAGGAGCAGATCTACCAGGGCCTCGATCTCGACCTGTCGTGGTCCGAGAGCGCCCTCCCCGAGCGCCTCCGCACGAAGCACGTCCACCGCCTCCATCCCTATCTGGGGAAATACGTGCCGCAGCTCGTCGAGGAGCTCTTCCGCCGGCACGTGCCGGTGCGTGGGCGGGTGCTCGATCCGTTTGCCGGTTCCGGAACGACGCTCGTCCAGGCGCTCGAGAGCGGTCTGGACTCCGCCGGTGTCGACATCGCAGCGTTCAACTGCCTGCTGATGGGTGTGAAGACCAAAGCACACAATCCGTTCGGCCTCGAGCACGACCTGCGCGACGCGCTCGCGCGATTCGAGCGGGGGGAGGGCGACGCAACCGGCGCGACCCCGTACGTGCGCCGCTGGTTCGCTCCGGCCGCGCGCGATCATCTGCTGCGCTTTCGCTCGCTCGCCGGCGACTACGAGCATGCCGACGTCCTGCGTGTCGTGCTCGCGCGCGCGGCGCGGTCGGCTCGGCGTACGACGCATTTCGACCTCGACTTCCCGAAGGTTCCGCAGGTCGAGCCGTACTGGTGTCACAAGCATCGCCGTGAATGTCGGCCCGTCGAGCGTGCGGATCACTTCCTCCGTCGCTACACACTCGACACGCTGACCCGTCTGAAGGAGTTCGCGCGCGTCCGCTCTCGGAAGTCCGCGATCGTCTTGCACGGCGATGCACGCGAGCTGGCTCTGCCCGGCCCGTTCGACGCCGTCGTGACCTCGCCGCCCTATCCGGGGCTGATCGACTACCACGAGCAGCACCGGTATGCGTACGAGTTGCTGGATCTCGGCGATCTGCGCGAGCGCGAGATCGGCGCGGCCGAACGCGGTACGTCGAAGGCCGCGCTCGCGGCGTACACGGACGGAATCGCGGCAGTTCTCGGCGCGTGCGCAGAGGTGTTGAAGCCGCGTGGACGCGTGGTGATCGTCGTCAACGACCGTCGCGGTCTGTATCCGGAGATCCTGTCTCGCTCGGGGCTCGAGCTCGAGCAGCGCTACCAGCGGCACGTCAACCGCCGCACGGGCCGGCGGTCGGGCGAGTATTTCGAAGACGTGCTGGTAGCCCACCGGTAAGCGTTTCGTAACGATCCGGCCCGATCGGCCCGATTGCGCCGCCCGGGTCCGCATAGTGGTCGCATGACCGCTCACACACCACTCTGGGTCTGGGTGCTGCCGCTTCTGTTCGCCAGCCCGTGGATCGTCGGCAGCATCTTCTTGTGGAGGTTGCTGCCACGCGACGGCTTCGTGCCGCCGTCGTACGCAGACCTCATCCGCAGGCACTGATTCACTCTTTCGGCGCAAAGCCGAGACAGACACGTCACGGGTTGCCGCCTAGCGTGACCGTGTGCTCGCACGCACCGTCACCCACGCGCTCGTCGGCATCGATCCGCGCCGCGTCGAGGTCGAAGCACATCTGCAGCAGGGTGTGCCGTCCTTCGCGATCGTCGGCCTCGCCGACCGTGCGTGCCAGGAGGCGAAGGAACGGGTGCGGAGCGGCATTTCCTCCGCCGAGCTCGAGTGGCCGACCAAGCGCCGTATCACCGTCAACCTCGCGCCTGCGGCGCTGCGCAAAGAAGGGTCGGGGTTCGATCTCCCGATCGCCCTGGCCGTGCTCGCAGCGTCCTACCAGCTGCCGCCCGAAGCGCTCGAGGGGCACGCAGCGGTCGGCGAGCTCGCACTCGACGGCCGTCTCCGGCCTGTTCCCGGCGCGCTCGTCGCCGCGGAAGGCGCCCGTCGCTCCGGCCTCACGCATCTCGTCTGTGCCGCCGAATCGGGCGCCGAGGTCGCTCTCGCCGGAATCGAACCGGTCGGCGTGCGTCATCTCGCCGAGGCGGTTGCCTATCTCCGCGGAGAACGCGACCCGCCGGAGCCGCCGGTGCCGGCTGACGACTTCGAATCGCTTGCAGACGTTCCCGACCTCGCCGACGTTCGGGGCCAGGAACGGGCGCGCCGTGCGCTCGAGGTCGCCGCGGCAGGTGGGCACAACATCCTGTTCGCCGGCCCGCCCGGCTCGGGAAAAACGATGCTCGCGCGCCGGCTCCCCGGGATCCTGCCGCTCCTGCCCGACGACGCATCGCTCGAGGTAACGCGCATCCATTCCGTGAGCGGCGTCCTCCCGCCGGGAGGCGGGCTCGTCCGTGTCCCGCCCTTTCGCGCGCCCCATCACTCGGCCTCGGTCGCGGCTCTCATCGGCGGTGGGGGCGGGATGCCACGGCCCGGAGAAGTGAGCCTCGCGCACCACGGCGTCCTCTTTCTCGACGAGCTGCCCGAGTTCCAGCGGTCCGGCACTCGAAGCGCTGCGGCAACCCCTCGAGGACGGGTACGTCTCGGTCGTCCGCGTGGCCGGGCGCGTCGTCTTCCCGGCGCGCTTCCAGCTCGTCGCTGCGATGAACCTGTGTCCCTGTGGTGCGCGCGGCGACGGTGCGGCGCAGTGCTCATGCACGCCCGAGCGGGTGCAGCGCTACCGCGACAAGCTCTCGCGCGCGCTCCTCGACCGCTTCGACCTGCTCCTCGCGGTGCCGCGGCCGCGCGCAGGTGATCTCGCGGGGGCGCCCGGCGAACAGTCGGCCGCCGTCCGCGATCGCGTGCTCGCTGCGTGCCGGCGACTGCGCGACGAGCCACCGGCGCGAACACCGGCGGCCGACGACCTGCTGACCCGGGCCGTGGAGCGTTTGCCGCTTTCGGGCCGCGGCCGGGCGCGCGTCGCACGTGTCGCAGCGACGATCGCCGCGCTCGCCTCCGCCGCGGCGGTCGAGCCGGAGCATCTGGCGGAGGCGCTGTCATATCGCCCTTCCGCGGAGCTGACCGAATGAGCGAGCTCGCCACCGCGGTGTTCGCGGCCCGCTCGGGCTCGCACCTGGTCGATGTGCCGCGCAGCGCGCGGTTCGCCGCGTTCCTGCGCGAGTTCGACGAGGAGTCGTACCGCCTCGAGCTCGCTCGCTGCGGCTTCCGCTGGGCGGCACGAGGGGATCCCGCGTTTCCGGCGCGGCTCCGCGCGATCCACGATCCTCCACCGGGCCTCTTCGTCCGCGGTGACGCGTCGCTCGGCCTGCTGCAACAGCCGTCGGTGGCAGTCGTCGGCGCGCGTGCCTGCTCGGCGTACGGCTCGGCGGTCGCGAGCTCGCTCGGACGTGAGCTGGCTGCGGCCGGGGTCGTGGTCGTCTCGGGTCTTGCGCGCGGGATCGACGCGGCGGTTCACCGAGGTGCGCTGGAGACCGGTCTGACCGTCGCGGTGCTCGGCTGCGGCATCGACCGCGACTACCCGCGCGCGCATACGGCACTCGGCGCTCAGATCGCTCAGGCCGGGTTGATCGTCTCGGAGTATCCGCCGGGCGTCGAGCCTGCGCCGTGGCGTTTCCCCGCGCGCAACAGGCTCGTTTCCGGTCTCGCGCTCGCGACGGTCGTCGTCGAGGCTCGTGAGCGGAGCGGTGCGCTGATCACCGCCGACTTCGCGCTCGACGAGGGCCGCGAGGTGCTCACGGTCCCGGGCGAGATCACGTCGCAGCTCTCGAGAGGGACGAATGCGCTGCTCCGTCTCGGCGCGACTCCCGTCACCTGTGCAGCCGACGTACTGGCTGCGATCGGGGTCGATCCGCCTCCGGCGTCCGACCCACCGGTGCTGGCCGGGGCGGCGGCGCAGGTGCGCGCGGTCGTGGCCGACGCGCCGGCCGCAGCCGACGAGTTGATTCGCCGCACGGGCCTCACTGCCGCCGAGCTTGCGGCCGCGCTCGTCGAGCTGGAGCTGCTCGGTCTCGTCGCACAGGCCGGCGGGCCGCTATCGGACCAAGGCATAGAGCTTGCCGCGGCCCGTGAGGTAGAGCCTGCGGCCGTCAGTCACAACCGGAGAGTATTCGCCATCCGGCCACGTCCAGATCAGACGCCCGGTCGTGGCCTCCAACGCATAGGTGCGGAGGCCGAATGTCGAGAAGTAGACGACTCCGTCGACGACCGATGCGGCCCCGGAGATCGGTCCGTTCCCGCGGAACGACCAACGCTCCGCGCCAGTCGCTGCGTCGAGTGCGCGAAAGGTGTGGTCGTAGGAGCCGACCAGGACGAGGCCGCGCCAGACGGCAGGGGCCGCGTAGACATAGCCGCCCGTGCTGATCGACCACCGCAGCCGCCCGCTGCCGGCTCCGAAGGAGTACACCTTGCCGTCGGTCGAGCCGATGTACACGCGGTCGTACGCTGCGGCGGGCGTGGAGTAGAAACTGCCGGCGCGGCCCAGGCGAGGTTGCCCAGATGCCCGCCAGACAAGTCGGCCGTTTCGCGCTCCGATGGCATAGACGTGCCCGTCGTACGAACCGATGTAGAGACGGTTGCCTGCGAGCGTCGGCGAGCCTTTGATCGCACCGCCAGCCCGGAACGTCCAGCGGGTCCTACCCGTGCGTGCGTTCAACGCGAGCACGCGGCCGCTCCAGTCCGCCACGTAGACGAGATCGCCTGCCACGAGCGGGGATGACTCCGTGGGGCCGATCGTCCGCCGCCACCGAATCGCGCCGTTGCGCCTGCTGAACGCGATCACTTCTCCGTCTCGGCCCGGGACATCGGCACCACAGGTGTGCCCGATGAAGGTCTCGACGACGAGCGGGCCGGCGATGGCGGGTGACGCCCACGCGCAGCGATGCGTGTCGAAGCGCCAGCGAGCAAGGCCTGTGCGCGCGTCGATGGCGTACATGCGACCGTCGAAGGTCGCGATGAACAAGCGTCCACCGGCGATGACGGGTGGGAACTCGAGCAGCGCGCCACCGTGCCAGGTCCAGAGCCGGTGGAACGGTGGCCGCAGCCCGACGCCGTCGAGCGCGCGGAGTCGAGCCGGCCCGCGCCCATACATCGGCCAAGCGATTGCGCGAGCGGCCGTAGGAGCCGGTGCGGCAGGCGTAGGGGGATGGAACTCGACCGTCGACGAGCCGCGGATGTCCCGTCCCGCGTGCTGCACGTGGATCACGTAGACGCCCGCGGCCAGGGCGAGCGCCGCCAGAACTACGGCGCCTATGATCAGTGCCCGCCTCACCTGTGCAACGACTTCAGCTGTGCTCTCGCGTAGGACTCAAGGTTGGCGAGTCGTCCACAGAGCTTGCAGTCGAACACGCGGATCGACCCGTCGCGCGACGCGGTCGCCACTTCCCAGCCGCGCGGCGAGAAGGCGATGCTGTTGATCGGGGCCTCGTTGCCGCGAACGAAGAACATGAAGCTTCCCCTCAAGTTCGACCGCGCCGCCGCCCAGATGCCCGCCTTCAGCGGCCCAGCGGTCGCGATCCAGCGGCCGTCGCTGCTGAATGCCACACCACTGACGAACGACGTATGCCGCCGCAGCACCTTGACGAAATTGAAGGTCTTGGCATTCCAGAGGCGCGCGTCGTGGTCGCGACTGGAGCTCGCGAGGTGTGAGCCGTCGGGCGAGAATGCGAGCCCTGTGACGGTGTTGGTGTGACCCTGCAGGATCGCCGCCTGTTGCCGGTTCGAGCGTCGTAGACGTCGATCCTCGGGCCGGCTCCGACCGCGACGAACCGGCCGGTCGGGTCCAACGCGACCGAGGTCACGCCGGCAGGCGGATGCAGCTCGAGCAACCGGCGACCGGTTGTCGCATCCCAGAGTCGGACGTACCCGTCGGTCCCGGCGGTGGCAACCACTTGCCCGTCCGCTCGAAGTGCTGCACCGACGAGCGTCGAGCCGTGTGCGACTGTGCGCGCGTCGGTCTGACCTGCGTTCGCACGGAGGTGGACAGCTCGATCCTTGGCGCCGACCAGCAGCATGCCGTTTTGCGCCCAGGCAAGCGACACGATGGGGGCGCCGATGCGCAGCGTGCGCAACGGCTCGCCGTTCGCGCGTTGGACGAGAACGTCGCCGTCGGCGTTGCCGCTCGCGATCAGCTTGCCGGTCGGGTCGAACACCACGAGGTCGCGGGCGCCGGGAACTTGTGGATGCCGCGGAACCACGGCTCGCCGTAGGGCTCCCAGAGCCGAACGGTCGATCCGGCGACGGTGGCGACGGTGCGCCCGTCGGGTGCGAACAGCACCCGGTGCATCGAGCCCTTCTGGCCGATCAGCTCGATCTGCTCCTGAGTCGGCCCGAACGTGATCGCCCTGCCGGTGGTGTCGGCGGCGACCACGCTCTGTCCGTCAGGCGCGAATGCGACCGAGACGACGGGACCTGAAAGGGAGCGCCGATCGAGCAGTTCGTAGGTGGTGGCGCTCCACACGCGCGCCGTGCCGTCGACACTTCCGGTAGCGACCTCGTCCCCGAGTGGGCTGAACGCGACCGTCAGCACCTGAGAGCTGTGTCCCACGAGCGTCCGCTCCAACGTCCCGCTTCGAGCGTCCCAGATCCTCGCCGTGTCGTCCCGCGAGCCGGTGATCACGCGGCCCCCGCCCGGGCCGAACGCGGCCGCCACGACCTCTGCCTTGTGCGCGAGGGTTGAAAGGAGCGTCCCGGTCGCAACGTCATAGACGTGCGCTGCGGTTTCGTTCGACACGGTCAGGAGCAGCCGGCTGTCCGAGCTGAACGACACGCTGCGCAGCGGACGCGCGTGATGCAGAGTTGCCTCCAGAATGCCGCTCGCGGCATCCCAGAGCTTCACGGTCTGCCCGCCTGCGGTCGCGAGCGTACGGCCATCCGGCGAGAACGCAACATCCACGACAGGACCTCCCTGTCCCAGCAGCCGGATCGGTGCCTTGGAGCCAACGTCCCACAGGCGAACGGTGCCGTCCTTTGCGCCGGCGGCCACGGTTTGTCCATCGGGCGTCCACGCCACGGCGTTCAGTGGGCTCGACGTCTCGAAGCTCTCCAAGAGGCGGCCGCCGGAGACCGCGAACACCGACAGTTTGCCCGGCCCGTCTGCGATGGCGATCTTCGATGCGTCGGGCGAATACGCAGCATCCGCCGCCGGGCCGCCCGCGGGGAGCTCGGCGAGGTCGTGGTTCGCAAGCAGCGCGCTCCGTAG
Source organism: uncultured Thermoleophilia bacterium (assembly GCA_963806025.1). Lineage (GTDB taxonomy): Bacteria > Actinomycetota > Thermoleophilia > Gaiellales > Gaiellaceae > PALSA-600. Next base: position 99,994 of record CAWDWI010000006.1, read on the forward strand.
GACGTCTTCGGCGCCGGGCGATGCCGCCGTCTCGGGTCGAGGCGAGTGCGTCGTTGACGCTGCTGACCGGATCGGTGGCGAGCTGGGCCTGGGACTCCTGGAGGAGTGCGCCCGCCGTCGTCTGCTGGTTGGCGGCCAGCGTCTTCGCCGTCGCAGCCTGAGCAGCGACTTTCGCGGCGTTCGCCTGCTCCGCACTGTGAAGCGCCTTCGACTTTGCGGCTTTGAGCGCCGTGTTCTGGCGCTCGAGCGTCGTCTTGTTCTGCGCGAGCACGGTGTTCTGTTGTTGGACCTCGGTCGTCTTTTCGTCAGCGCGCGCTCGCTGCCGCCGGTACGAATCCGCGAGCGCCTTGTTCTGCGTGTAGAGGTGGACGTACCGCCGTTTCTGTTTTTTGAACTTGGCGGTGGCGCGGTTGGCGCGGTGCGTCGCGGCCTTGGCGACCTTCACGGCAACGATCGGCGTGAGCGCGCTGGACGCGGGCGAGCGCAGCCTGGTGGTTCGCGTTGTTGCGCTGCGAGTACGCGTAGATCGTCAAGACCGCCATCAGCGCGAACGCAGCCAAGGAGATTCCGGCGACGATCGCCAGGCGACGCTGACGGCGCCGCGATTCGACGCGCTCGGTCGCGAGAGCGCCCTCGGCGTCGTGTCGCGCGCGCCAGGCAAGCACCGCTCCCGCGAGCACGTCGTGGTAGATCTCGTAGCGGTCGCCCGCGTGCCCGTTGTCGCCGGTCGGGCGCAGGATGCGCTCGCGCGAGAGCGAGTGGAGCACCGGCTGGAGCTCGGCGGCATCGACGTGTGCGAACAGGGCAAGGTCGGTGACGCCGTGTGCGATCTTGGTGCCGGACGGTGTCACGAGATGGTCGAACATGCCGGCAGCGACATCCTGTTCCGGCGCGCTCAGGGCGGCCATCGCCCGTTCGAGATGATCCTCGACGATGTGTTGCGCTCCGCCGAGTGCTGCGAGTGTCGACAGCCGGAGCACGTCCGAATGTCGCTCGCGCTCGACCTGCCACAGCCGCTGCAGCACGAGCTGCAGATACGGCGTCTCGATGCGGGTCCGGTCCTCCTCGACGGCGGAGCCGCGTCCGACGAACCCCGAGTCGATCCGGCCTGCCGCAACCTCCCCGAGGATCGATTCGACGAGCGCGGGCTCGATCTCGACGGCGGCCGACTCGAGCTCGTTGTAGCGCCCGAGTGGGCCGAGCACGGCCGCGCGGGCGGAGGTGCGATCGAGCAGGTCGAGGCGAAGGTAGTTCGAGAAGAGGCCTGGAATCCGCGCCTTGAAGACATCCAGTCGCGCGAGCTCGTCGTCGCGGATGCCGAGCACGACGTTGACGCGGAGGCCCGGGCGGGTCACAAGCTCGGGCAGGAGGTCGAGCAGTCCCCCTTCGGCGTGGTAGAGGAAGAGCTCCTCGAACTGGTCGAAGATGAGCATGAGGTCGCAGCCAAGGGCTGCTGTCCAGGCGTCGAGGCGGTCGGGGAGGTCCCCTGGCGCGTCCCCGGGGTCGCCGCCGAACGTGTCGGTCAGAGCGCCGCGGACCGTGTCCTCGATCGCCGCTACGGGGTCGCCCGACCAGGAGCTGAGGTATGCGACGGCCAGAGGCTCGGTCTCGGAGAGCGCCCGCAACGATCGGACGACCCCGGCGCGGAGCAGCGACGACTTGCCGACCCCGCTCGGGCCGTACAGCACCGTCAGCCGGGATGCGAGCGCGTTGGCGGCGACGATCTCCGTTTCGCGCCCACGCCCGAAGAAGAGGAGCGCGTCGAGCTCAGTGTCGTCGAAGGCGGTCAAGCCCTTGTACGGGGAGCGAAGCGCTTCTGTGACGACCGTCATCCCGCAGCTCCTTCCGTTGCATGCGCGTGCATCAGTGAGACGAACTCGTCGAGGGGGCGCGAGCTCGGCTCGACGCCGCGCTTCTTCCAGAACTCTCGCTCGATCGCCCCCGCCGACGGCTGTACCGCCCACGAGCGGTAGTCCGCCTGGCCGTCCGACCAGAGGCGATTCAGGAACACTCGCAGCGTCCAGTCGAGCAGCCCGTACCCAAGGAAGAGCAGATGGCTGCGCCGTAGCCGCGCCGCCAGCGTCACCGGCAGCACGCCTCCGAGTCCCGACTCCGCGAGATAGGCGATGTAGTCGTCTTCGCTGACGACGAAACTCTCGAGGTCGCGCGTCGGTGTGCGGTCGACCTCGCCGTGGATCTTCAGGATGACCGGTCGCTCCTCCAACGGCACTCCGGCATATGCATTCGGGAGCTGGATCACCATCGCGTCTCCCTCCGCGGTGCGGTGCAGGAACTTGCCGCGGTCGCGTCCGAGTGAGATGTAGGCAACGACGTCGTAGCGCTCCCCGGCCTCGTCGAAGGCCTGCTCGAGGGCGCAGTCGTACTGTGTGGTGACGATCAGCTGCTGCGGAACGTCTGCCTTGCGGAGCAGGGAGGGCAGCTCGGCGAGCCAGCGATGGACGGGTTGCGGCTCGTACTCGCGGGCGAAGATCGAATGTAGCTCGTCGTACAACGGCCCGATTCCCCTCGTGACGACGACGTACTGCGCGACCTTGGCGAGGTCGCTGCTGTGGTCTCGCGGACAGTCGAACGCGCGCGCAAGATGCTCCGCGAGTTGATCGCGTTCCGAGCCGTGAGCGCTGCCGTTGAGCGCGACTCCGGTGCCGAGCACGGGGACGAGCCGGCCGAGCTTGATCGCCCGCCACACCTCGTCCGAGTCGTCGGCGGCTTCTTCGACCTGCGCCGATCCCGGCTCGAGCACCCGCTCCTGGCGAAGGATCTGGGCGTAGAGCTGCTGGAGCGCCCGGCTCGGCTCGATCCCCAGCTCATCGACGAGCAACCGCCGGCCGGCGTGGAACGCCTTCAACGCATCAGCCTGGCGGCCCGATCGGTAGAGCGCCAACATCAGCTGCGCACGCAGGCGCTCGCGCAGTGGGTTCGCGCGCAGGAGAGACTCGACCATCGGGATCAGCTCGTGATGCCGCTCGAGCTCGAGCTCGGTCTCGACGAGGTCCTCGGTCGCCGCCAGGCGGAGCTCTTCGAGCCTTCGTGCCTCGTCCTGGGCGAAGAGCTCCAGCTCCGAGTCGGCAAGTGCCGGCCCGCGCCAAAGAGCGAGGGCCTCGTGCAGAAGCCGCGCGCGCTCGACCGGGAGGGCGGAGCGGGCGGTGTACGTCAGCCGCTCGAACCGGCACAGATCGAGCTGTTCGGGCTCGAGGTCGAGCACGTAGCCGGGAGGCCGCCTCAGCAGCACACCGGGGCCGAGCAGCTTGCGGAGCTGCGAGACCGCGTTCTGGAGTGACGCAACCGCGGCCTTCGGCGGTTGCTCGCCCCACATCTCGTAGATCAGGCGCTCGGCGGAGACCGTCTCGTTCGGGCGAAGCAGGAGCAGGGTGAGGAGCGATCGCGGGTTGCGCCCGGTGATTGCAACCGGCCCACCGTCGGAGACCTCCAGCGGACCGAGGATCCGGAAGTCGAGCACATGCGGGTTGTAACACCCTTCCCGGCGGGTGGAAAGGCGCGATTAGAGCCGGGTTAGCGCGGGGTTGGTGAGTCGTTTGAGGCCGGCCGGACGGTGGCTGCATGGCTACCTCCACTTCACTCAGCAAGGTCGCGCTTCTCGCAGCGACCGTCCTCGTTCTCTGCTGCTCCGCAGCCAATGACACGAGGCCCGAATGGATCAAGCATCTCGACGCGGACGAGCTCGACCTGGTCGGCTATGCCGGCCACATCCCTGACTCGACCAAGCCGAAGGTGACCGCGTTCTTCCCGAATCAGAGCTATGCACCGGGCTCGACGGCTCGACTCGTCGTCTGGGACAAGGCACCAAACCTCAAGGTGCAGGTGTTCCGCGCCGCTACCAGCTACCGGCGCATTCTGGCCAGCGACGTGATGACGGGCACGCCGATCAGTGCCGTCCGCGAGCTCGGGGCCGTGGCCCGGACGAGCACCTACCCGATCCGCGTCGGGAATTGGCCGAGCGGCCTGTACTTCGCACAGCTCACGGCGCCGGGACGCCGGATCGGCTACGCGACATTCGTCCTACGCCCGAGGCATCTGGGCGAGCACTCGGTCGCAATCGTTCTGCCGACGGAGACATGGCAGGCCTACAACTTCCGTGACGACAACCACGACTCGATCCCCGACACGTGGTACGCCCATGGCAGCACCGCCGTGCTGTCACGGCCTTTCTTGAACCGCGGCGTGCCGCCGCACTACAAGCAGTACGACGCACGGTTCCTCGGCTGGGCATATCTGAACCATCACAAGGCGGACTACATCTCCGACGCCGAGCTGAACAGCGCCGACGGTGCCCAGCTTCGGAAGGCCTATCGGCTGCTGATCTTCGAAGGTCACCACGAGTACGTCACACAGCACGAGTACGACGCCGTCTCCCGCTACCGCGATCTAGGCGGCAACTTGATGTTCCTGTCGGCGAACAACTTCTTCTGGAAGATCGAGATCAACCACAACGTGATGACTCGTGTTGCGAAGTGGCGCGACCTCGGCCGGCCGGAAGCAGCGCTGATCGGCGTCCAGTACTACCGCAACGACATGGGTGAACACCGTGGCTCATGGGTCGTTCGCCGTGCGGCGATGAAGCTGCCGTGGCTGATCGACGGCACCGGGCTGGACGTCGGAATGGACTTCTCGAGCGGCGGCATCGAGGCCGACGACGTTGTCGCTGCTTCCCCGCCCAACGTGCAGATCGTTGCGTCGATCCCCAACTTGTACGGCGACGGGATCAACGCTGACATGACGTACTACGAAAGTGCGAGCGGCGCCAAGGTCTTCGCCGCCGGCGCCTTCACAATTGCGGGCGCTGTATGGCAGGGGCACGTGTTCCAGCTGATGACGAACCTCTGGAACTGGATGTCGAACGACTAGCTGGGAGGGGCCGCAACGACCTCCGCCTCGCCCGATTCGCCGGGCGGGCGGAGGTCCGCTCGTCGCCGGTCGAAGCGCCCGCTCGGCCGTGCGTTCGAATGGGTCAGCTAGTCAGTCCGAATCAAGCCGGACAAGGATTCGAGCCAAGAACGTTCTGGAAGTTGTTGTAGCGCTGAGTGACGGTGAAGCCGACCGCCGGATAGTTCGACAGCAGGAGGCCACCGTACTCGGCGGTTGAGGTTCCCCCGAACGTGTTGGTTGTACCGGGGATGTTGGCGCCGCCCTCTTGCCAGATGCACGACCCGTCCGGGGCTGTCGTCGTGCTGAAGATCGGATAGAAGGTCGAGACGCCACCCGGGCCGAGCGGCGGATTCACACACCCCGATCCCGGGCTGGGATCGGCCGGATTGCTCACGTGTCGCTGGCAGTTGTTGGTAGTGGAGGAATCCGTTCCCTCGATGCGGGGTAGGTCGGTCTCGAACGCGACCTTCTGGTAGTTGCGCAGACCGCTGGCACCCGGTCCAGTGAAGAGCGGACTGCTGAACTGGATGGGCGTCGAGACGTTGCTTGCGACCGCACCAGTGCTCCCGGGCCAGGTGCCGTTCTGGTATTCGGGCCCGTCGAAGTCGACGTCTGTGGCGAGGCACCCGGTCAGGGAACTGATCGTCGCTCCCGCCGGGCTGACCACCGGATAGGGGAAGCATCCCCGGTCGTCGCTGTCGCGGGTCGGGTCGGTCGGATTGGGGAAGCTGGAAGCACTGCAGCTCCCGCCGAAGGAGGTGACCGAGTTGCAGTACTCGAAGTGGCCAATCTCATCGGAGAAGGCGACATTGTACGAGTGCGCCGCCCACAGCACGCGCGTATCCGGACCCGACGTGCTGTACATGGGGTGGTACGCGTAGTCGACCAGGGAGCAAGACGACGCGGTTGGTTGGAAGAGCGCGTGCCCGAAACCGTTGGCGACGCTGGCTGTCATCGAGCCGCTCTCCCCGGTCGTCAGGTCGTGGATGACGACCTGGAAGCCGGCGGCGGTATCGTGCATGTCCACGACGAGGTTGTCGCCGTTGCTGAACTCGAGCGTATTGGAGGTCACCACCGCTTGATTCCCGAAGCCGGTGTCAGGTCGCGCCGGTGCGACGGGGACACCGCTCTTGGTGATGATGGCGTAGTTGACCGGTTCGGGTCCCAATAGGCCGTTGCACGCGGCATTGTTCGCGGCGCCGGTGTTCGAGTTCGACTGGACGCTGTCGATCGTCATCGCCGCGCACCACTTGCCGTCCTGGTTCCCGTTGGCGTCGGTGCAGCTCACCGGGCCCCAGCCGGGCGGATAGAACTGCATCTCCATGAAGGCGGTACCCGGCGTCAGGCCGAGGTAATCGGCTGACTTCGGGTTCGTGCTCTTGAAGATGTTCTTGTCGCTATCGGGAGGGCAGGCTACACCCGGGTTGGGCGCATCCTGGTCGTCGCACAAGGCCATCCCGAACCAGAAGGCCGGGTGGAGTTGGAAGTTCCACGTGCTGCCGGTCCCGTTCTGCAGGGGCGCAGCGACCGGATCGGTCGGCAGTGTCAGCCGGTACTGATTGGAATTGCCCGAGCCTGGCACCGTCGAGTAGAACAGGGCCGACGGCTCGTCGTGACCGGACGTGTACGTGTACCCGTTCCACGTCCATGGGTCGGCCAACTCTGTGCACATCTGCGGGCGCTGCACACATAGCGGCCAATTCGAGGCGCCGGGCGTGACTGCCGCGTCGCTGGACGCAAGCAGACCACCGAGCGAGGCGATCGCGAAGATGATCGCTCCGATAAAGCCGAGACGGCGTGGGACAAGCCAACGCATATCTCTCCCCTCCTCACAAGGTTGGGCACATCCTGTGCCGTGTTATTGGGGAAGGCGGAATCCTTACAAACGACCGCCGGTTGATGTCAAGCCGGCAACTGACGAAAGGCAACGGGAACCACGTCTGGTCAGCCACCTGTTCCGGGGATATCAACCCTCGGTCGGGATGCTCAGGATGGGTCCAGCCGATTGCCCTGCGTTCCTGCGGCGAACGCGAGCGGCGACAGGCTACCTGCGACGATGATTCCGCTCCCCAGCCTTGTGAAGTGGATCTCGCCACGTGGTGAACGCGGGCGAGGGAGCGAACGCTCGCGCCTTGACATTGCGATGATGAGAAGGCGGCTGCCACCGTGACCCACACTTCGAGGACGCCATTCTGGCTCGAGGAGCCGCGATGAGCTCCCGCGCCACCGTTTCGAAGGACGTGCCGAGGTGGCGGTGATCGGCGGCGGCGTCACGGGATGCTCGTGTGCCCTCACGCTTGCGCAGCGCGGGGTGCGCGTGCGCCTGCACGAGGCACGCGAGATCGCGGGCGGAGCCAGCGGCCGGAACGGCGGCTTCGCTCTGCGGGGTGCGACGCCACCCTACGATGAAGCCCGCCGGCTGCTGGGCGCCGAGCAAGCCCGGCTCGTGCTGGAGCTCACCGAACGTTCGCTCGATCGTCTCGAGGAGCTCGCCGGTGACGCGTTTCGGCGCGTCGGCAGCCTGCGCCTCGCGATCGACGATGCGGAGTGCGAGGCGCTCCGGTGCGAGCACGATGCGTTGCGCAACGATGGGTTCGTCGTCGAATGGGTCGACGCGCTCTCTCCGCCGCTCGACGGTCTCTACGTCGGTGCGATCCACCATCCGACCGACGGAGCACTGCAGCCTGCGCGCTGGGTGAGGCGCCTGGCCGCACATGCGGTCGCGGCCGGGGCCGACGTACGCGAGGGCGACCCGGTGCGTGTCGACGAGCTCGACGCCGACGTCGTGGTCGTGGCCGGAGACGGGTTCACCGCAGGGCTCCTGCCCGAGCTCGCCGGCCTCGTCCGCGCGACCCGAGGTCAGGTGCTCGCCACCGAGCCCCTCCCGGAACGCCGGTACGAGCGGCCGCACTATGCCCGCAGCGGCTTCGACTACTGGCACCAGCTGCCGGATGGACGACTCGTGGTCGGCGGCAGCCGGGATGTCTCGCCGGCCACGGAGGAGACGGACGTCGAGGCGACGACGGAGCTCGTGCAGGACCGGCTCGAGGCGCTCGTCGAGGAGCTCGTCGGCTACCGGCCGCGGGTCACGCACCGTTGGGCCGGCATCTGGGGAACGACCCCCGACCTGGAGCCGTTGGTGGGGCGTGTGCCCGGCCGGGAGAGCGTCTGGGTGGCCGGCGGCTACTCGGGCCACGGCAACGTGCTCGGTCTCGCGTGCGGGGACCTGGTCGCGCGGGCGATCCTCGGTGAGCAACCGCCGGAGCTCGCGATCTTCGACCCGGGTCGCTTTGCGGTCGGCTAGAGCTGGTCGACGAAGACGCGGACGGGCGCAAGGAAGACGAAGCCGAGCCGCTCGCAGATCGGCCGGGACATGCGGCTCGCCTGCACCGTCAGCGCCGGTGTTCCTCGGGCCACCGCGGCCTCCCAGCGCGCCTGGACGAGTGCGCGGTACACGCCGCGCCCGCGGGCCTCCGGCAGCACCGAGCCGCCGAACAGGTTCACGCCGGCATCGCCGAACGCGGCGTACGACGTCCCGATCACACGCCCGTCGATCAGCGCGATGAATCCACGTCCCGGGTTCTCCGGGTTTCGATAGTCGTCGTAGCGCGCGCGTAGGTCATCGTCGCTCACCGGTGGCATCCCGAAGACCTGCCCGCCGACGTTCGAGGCTGCGTGGAAGTCGTCCCAGGTCTCGGTCATCCGCACCTCGATGCCCTCTGCGGCGTCGACGACGGGTGTCGTGACGAGCGCGAGTGCGTTCTCGATCGCCTCGAACCCGGGCGTGTCCTGGTTCACGAGCCCCGCCGACTCGAGCGCCGGGATGACGTCGTCCTGATCGGGCGGCACCCACCACGCCACGATCGTCTTGCCACGCCGGCGCGCGACGGCGCGAGCGGCCGCGACCGTCGCTTCGATATCCGAAGGGCCGCTGCCGCGGATCCCCACCATCTGCGCGGTCGGCCACCGGTTGATGCTGATGAACGCGCCGTCGAGCTCCACCTGCTCGACATCAGGCGGTACCGGCAGCTCGTGAAACGGACACAGCGCCAGCCGGCGGACGGGATCCGGGACATCCACGTGACGACCCTAACGCGGGAGCAAGCACCCCGAGTTGGGTCTAGAGCGAGAGCGTCCCGAGGTCGAGCTCGTCCGCGTGCTCGAGAGCAGCCAGCGCGATCGCGAGGTCTTGGATCGCGAGGCCGGTGCTGTCGAACAGCGTGATGTCGCCCTCGGTCCGACGACCCTCAGCCTCGCCGGTCAGGACGCGCCCGAGGTCGGTCACGTCGTCGCGCGTCAGGAGGCCCGCCTCGACGGCGTGCGCAAACTCGCCTCCGTGCGAAGCCTGGTCCCAGTCGTCACAGAAGAGCCGGGCGCGGCTGAGCTCGGAATCCGCAGCCTCCGCCTTGCCCGGCCCGTCGGCGCCCATCAGCGAGACGTGCTGTCCCGGGTGGAGCGTGCCCTCGGTCAGCAGCACCTCGTGGCCCGGCGTGACCGTCACGAGCAAGTCGGCGGCCAGCGCAGTCTGCAGCGACGACGCAACCTCGGCGCCGAGCTCCTCGGCGACCTGCCGGGCGCGCTCCTCGTTCACGTCCCAGATCAGCACCTGCCGGCCCCGCGCGACGAACGTCCTCGCCGCCGCCAGTCCGTTGACGCCGGCGCCGATCACCGCGGCCGTCTCCGCGTCCGGACGGCCGAGCGTCTCGGCTGCGAGCACCGCAGCGGCTCCGGTGCGGAGCGCCGTCACCGCCGCAGCGTCGAGCACTGCCCGCAGCTGACCATTCTCCGCGTCGGACAACAGCACGACCCCGGTCACCGTCGGCAGCCCTCGCTGCGGGTTGCCGGGAAACGACGTCACCCACTTCAGCAGTGCGTGTCCGGCGCCGAGCGCTGGCATCGCGCGAAAGTCTCCGGCGGGATAGTTCGTGACGTAGACCTTCGGCGGCATCGTCCACTCTCCGCGCGCATGCGCGATGAACGCCGCGCGCACCGCTTCGACCGCGCGCGCCGGTGAGACCGCCTCCTGCACGCGGCGGCCGTCGAAGACCCGAGCGCTCGTCACAGTGCTTTGACGGCCGCGGTCAGCTTGGCGACCGACTCCTTCGCGTCACCGAACAACATCATGGTGTTCGGTTCGAGAAAGAGCGGATTGTCGATGCCGGCGAACCCGGGGTTCATGGAGCGCTTGAGCACGATCACCGCCTTCGACTCGTCGACGTTGAGGATCGGCATGCCGTAGATCGGGCTTCCCGAATTGTTGCGCGCATCCGGGTTGACCACGTCGTTGGCCCCGATCACGAGCGAGACGTCCGTGCGTGAGAATTCCGCATTCGCCTCGTCCATCTCCTTCAACGCAGGATAGGGGACGTTGGCTTCGGCGAGCAGCACGTTCATGTGCCCCGGCATTCGCCCGGCGACCGGATGGATCGCATAGGTGACCTCGACACCGCGCGATTCGAGCAGATCGGCGAGCGCGCGCACGTCGTGCTGGGCCTGCGCAACCGCCATACCGTAGCCGGGGACGATCGCGACCTTCTGTGCGTACGCGAGCATCACGCCGACATCGTCAGCGGTGGTCGGGCGCACTGCCCCGGTGCCGCCCACAGCCGTGGCCGCCGCGCCGGCGCTCACCTGGCCGAACGCACCGAAGAGGACGTTGGCGATCGAGCGGTTCATCGCCTGGCCCATCTTCATCGTCAGCAAGGTGCCCGACGCACCGACGAGCATGCCGGCGACGATCAGCACGTTGTTGTCGAGCTCGAAGCCGCCGGCGGCGACCGCGAGGCCGGTGAACGCGTTCAGCAGCGAGATGACGACCGGCATGTCGGCGCCGCCGATCGGGAGCACGAAGAGGACGCCGAACAGCAACGCCGCCGCGATCGACACCCAGAGCAGCCACTGGTCCTGCACGCCCGCGATCAGCGCAAGGCCCGACACGACGGCGGTGAGGAACACGAGCGCGTTGACGATCTGCTGGCCGGGGTAGGTGATCGGCCGTCCGCCGATCAGCTCCTGCAACTTCGCGAAGGCGATCATCGACCCCGCAAACGAGATCGAGCCGATCAGAGCGGAGAGGACGATCGCCACCGAGATGTCCACCGTCGGAGCGCCCGGTTCGGGGAGGATCCGATGCAGCTCCGCGAGCGCGATCAGGGCCGCCGCCCCGCCGCCGACGCCGTTGAACAGCGCCACCATCTGCGGCATCGCGGTCATCTTCACCTTGCGCGCCGCGACCGCTCCGAAACCGCCGCCGATGAGCATCCCGACCGCGATCGCCCACCAACTCGTGGTGCCGACGTTGATCCACGTGACGACAACCGCGAGCAACATTCCCGCTGCGCCGATCTGATTGCCGCGACGCGCGTGCGCCGGGCTCGAGAGGAACCGCAACGCAAGAATGAAGGTCACGATCGTGACCAGGTAGAGCAGGTTGGTGACGTCCGTGCTCACGTCTTCTTGCCGCTCTCCGGTGCATCAGCCGGCTTCGGCGGCTCGCGCTTCTTGAACATCTCGAGCATCCGGTCGGTCACGACGAACCCGCCGACCACGTTCGCGGAGGCGAGGACGACCGCGGCGAACCCGACGACCCAGGTGAACGCGCCCTTGTCGGGCTGGCCGAGCACGATCATCGCGCCGACGATCACGATCCCGTGAATCGCGTTCGTCCCCGACATCAGGGGCGTGTGGAGCATCGTCGGCACCTTCGAGATCACCTCGAAGCCGAGGAAGATCGCCAGCACGAGGATCGTCACCTCGAAGACGAGCAGCGTGTTATGGCTCATGCATCTCCTTTCCGCGTCACGCAGGTGCCGGCCAGGACCTCGTCGTCCCAGTTCAGCGCGACCGCTCCGTCGACGATCATCAATCCCACGAGCGCCGCGACGTTCCGCGACAGGAGCTGACTCGCATGCGTCGCCATCGTCGACGGCAGGTTCGTCGTGCCGACGATCGTGACGCCGCTCTCGACGATCTCTTCACCCGGCCGGGTCAGCTCACAGTTGCCGCCCGACTCCGCGGCGAGGTCGACGATCACCGAACCGGCGTGCATCGCGCGCACGGCCTCGGCGGTGATCAGCTTCGGGGCTGGGCGCCCCGGAATCGCCGCCGTCGTGATCACGGCGTCGAACTGGGGGATGCGCGCCTGTAGCTCCGCCTGCTGTGCAACCTGCTGCTCAGCCGTCAGCTCGCTCGCGTAGCCGCCCTCCGTCTCCTCGCCGTGAATGCCGAGATCGAGAAAGCTCGCGCCGAGCGACTCGACCTGCTCCCGCACCGCGGGGCGCACATCGAATGCGGACACGACCGCGCCGAGCCGCCGCGCCGTCGCGATCGCCTGCAGCCCGGCCACACCGGCTCCCAGCACCAATATCTTCGCCGGTGGGATCGTTCCTGCCGCGGTCATCAGCATCGGAAAGAAGCGCGGCATCCGGTCGGCCGCGATCAACGCCGCCTTGTAACCCGCGACCGTCGCCTGCGATGAAAGCGCGTCCATCGGCTGCGCACGGGTGATCCGCGGCACCGACTCCAACGCAAACGCGTACACGCCGGCCGCCGCCAACCTCTCGACACCGGCGAGGTCGGTCAGCGGCGCAAGAAACGCGATCAACACCTGCCCGGTGCGGAGCCGCGCAGCTTCCTCGGCCGTCGGCGCCGCGACCTTCGCAACGACATCGGCACCCCACGGATCCCCCAGCGCCGCACCGGCCTCGCGATACGCCTCATCAGAGAAGCCCGCCGCCTCACCGGCACCCGGCTCGACCACGACCTCCACGCCGTCCCCGAGCCGCCCGACGGTCTCGGGAATCAGCGCGACGCGACGTTCGCCGGGAACCAGCTCCTTCGGGACACCGAGTTTCATCCGACGGCGACGCTATCGCATCGCGGAGCCACTGCCGTGCGTAGTCGGCACGGATCGACCCCGCCCTAAACTGCTTGGCGCGTGACGCAGCTCCTCCACGACTACGGGCTCGTCCTCCTCTTCGTGTTCGTAGCCGTGGAGTCGGCGGGTGTGCCGATCCCCGGCGAGACCGTGCTGATCACCGCGGCGGTGCTGGCGAACCCGCAACATCACCAGTACTCGCTCCTGTGGGTGATCGTGATCGCGTCGCTTGCTGCGATCGTCGGCGACAACATCGGCTACGCGCTCGGACGCTACGGCGGCCGTGCGCTGATCAACCGGTGGGGCTTCGTTCGCCGTTACGCCGACAAGGCGCTGCCTCCGAGCGAACGGTTCTTCGAGAAGCACGGCTCGAAGGCCGTCTTCTTCGGCCGCTTCGTCGCGGTCCTGCGGGTCACGGCCGCGTGGCTCGCCGGTCTCAGCCACATGAAGTGGTGGAAGTTCTTCCTCTGGAATGCGGCCGGCGGCATCCTCTGGGCGACCAGCGTCTCGCTGCTCGCCTACTGGGCCGGCAAGACGGTTGCCGAGGCGGTCGGCAAGTACGGGCTCTACGCGGTGATCGCCCTGCTCGTGCTCGGCACTGCCGGATTCTTCGGCGTGCGGGCGTGGAGAAAACGCATGCTCGACTAGAGGGAGGCCCAGACCTCGAGCTTCGTTCGAGTCAGGCGAATCACCTCGTCTGTGTACTCCGTCGTCGAGGCGCCACCGCCCAGGTCGGCGGTCTTCGTTCCCTGCGCGACCGCTTCGAGAGCGGCCTCGCGAATCGCGCGCCCGGCGGGGCGACCGACCTCGGATTGCGAGAGCAGCGCTGCCGCGGCGAGGATCATCGCCATCGGATTCGCCATGTTCTTCCCCTGGAGCGAGGGTGCCGTCCCGTGCGCAGCCTCGGCCATCAGCGCTGTCGGTTCGAGGTTGTCGCCCTCGAATGCCACCAGCATCGACTCCGAGCCGGCGATCGACCCGAACAGCGGCAGGACGAGGTCGGAGAGGATGTCTCCATCGCGGTTCAGTGCCGGGATCACGAGCGGGTCACCGGTCGAGGCGACCAGCAGGGCGAACGTGGCATCGATCAGCTGCGGCTCGTACGGAACCGCGGGATGCCTCGCAGCCGCCGCGTCCATCTCCTCCTTGAGCATCCCCTCGTAGGTCGGCGAGACGGTGAACTTCGGGCCTCCGAACACCTTCGCGCCCGTGCGCTCCGCCTCACGAAACGCGAACTCGGCGACGGCACGGCAGACGTGACGCTCGATCCGCTCCGTGCGGAACGCAACCTCGTCGTCGCCTTCCCCTTCCCGCCACTCCTTGGCGCCGTAGGCGTCTCCAACCGCCATTCGCACGACCGCGATGGGCGCATGCACGCCGCCGAACGGCACGACGCCGGGGATCCTGCGCCCGGTGCGCACGATCACCTTGCCGCCGATCTCCTCGCGAAGGATCCGGTTCGGGGAGCCGACGTCGTCGCGGGTCTCCGGAGTGACCGTGGCCGCCTTCAGGCCCAACCCATGTGCGCGGATCGCCGCGGCAGCCTCGTGCACGATGCCGTTCGACGTCGCGCGCCGCCGTTCGAGCGAGAGGTCGAAGCGCGGCAGTTCGATCTCGAGGCCGATCACGTCGGGAGCGAGGACGCGCAGCGACTCTTCGAGGAGTTCCTGTCCGGTCTGGTCGCCTTCGAGGATCACGATCGTTTTTGGTTCCACGGCGGCCAAGATTAGCGATGCTCCCGAATCCGATCGCGAGGTGCATGGCGCCGCGATTTTCCAGGTGAATTCGCATTCGGCTCAGCGCTGCGTAAACTGCGGCGAGAAAACAAGCTCAGGAGGCGAAATTGGCACGGAAAACCATTCTGGTTTGCGACAGCTGCGGGAAGGAGGTCGATGAGGCGCACGGGGCGACGCTTCGCGTGACCTACGGCGATGCCCGCCGCGGCTCGAAGGTGGCCGACCTCTGCGACGACTGCGCAGGGAAGATGCCGGGCCGCGCGGCCGCGCGGCGTGGCCGCCGGCCGAAGGGCGCCGCGGCCGCTTAGAGCGTCGTTTCCGTCGGGAGCGGCCCGGGGACCCGTCCTGCGGCCGCTCTACGATGGGAAGGTGGGGCTGCACCTCCTCGCGGGGCCTGCGCATGCGGGCAAAGTCGCGCTCCTCCTGGAGCGCTATCTGGCGCGCCTGGACGACGAACCGACCCTGATCGTGCCGAACGCGTCGGACGTCGACCGCGTCGAGCGCGACCTCCTGGCCCGCTGCGGCTGCCTCTTCAGCGGCTCGATCGGCACGTTCGACGACCTGTTCCGGCGCCTGATCCGCTTCGACCCCGAGCAGCGTCCGGTCGCGACCGACGCCCAGCGGGCGCTCGTCGTGCGCCGTGCGCTCGCGGCGACGCGGCTGAACGGCCTGTCGCGTTCGGCCCGCACCGGTGGATTCGCCGACACTCTGCAGCAGACACTCGGTGAGCTCGAGCAGGGGATGGTCGACCCGGCGGCGCTGGACGGCGACCTCGCTCAGTTGTACACGGCCTACCGCACGGAGCTCGACCGGCTGGGGCTCTGGGATCGCGACCTGCTCCGCCGCCGGGCGGCCGAGCGGCTCCAGTCGGACCTCGATGCGTGGCACGGCGAGCCCGTGTTCGCGTACGGCTTCGAGGACCTCACCGGCGCCGAATGGTCCCTGCTCGAGGCGCTGGCGGGCCGCACCGAGGTGCACGTGTCGCTGCCGTACGAGCCGGGCCGCATCGCTTTCGCATCGCTCCAGCGCACGGCCGATGATCTGTCGTCGCTGGCGGACGGGCGAATCGAGGAGCTGCCGCCCCGGTCGGCCGAGTATGCGCATCCCGCCCTCGCGCACCTCGAGCGGGCTCTCTTCCAGGAGTCACCGCCCCCGCCGCCCGAGCTCGACGCCGGGATCCGGTTCTTCGAAGGCGCCGGCGCCCGCGGCACGCTCGAGCTCGTCGGCGAGGAATTGATCTCGTTGATCCGAGCAGGCACGGCACCCGAGCAGATCGCGCTGGTCGCGCCGTCCGTCGAGCAGTGGCGGGCACCACTCGAGACCGTTCTCGGCGGGCTCGGCGTCCCGTACGCGATCGAGTCGCGGGTTCGCCTCGGGGCCACGCCGCTCGGCCATGCACTGCTGCAGCTGCTCCGGTACACGTGGCTCGACGGGGGTCGTCGCGAGCTGTTCGCGTTCCTGCGCTCTCCCTATTCCGGCCTCGCCCGGTCGGCGGTCGACTTCGTCGAAGGCCGGTTGCGAGGGCGGGCGATCCACACGCCGGCGCGGGTCGAAGAGGAGGCGGAGAAGCTGCGCGAGGCTCCCGTGCCCGCACTGGCGGAGCTGCGCGGTGCCGAAACGCCGGCTGCGGGGGTGCGTGCGCTGATCCGGTCGATGCTGCGCTCCGCCTACGGCACCGACGCCCCGCCGGCAGGCGAGACCTCGCGGCTCGACCTGCGGGCCTACGACGCCGCGCTGCGGCTGCTCGACGAGCTCGAGGCATTCGCCGCGCTCGGCGAACCGGTGGAGGCCGAGGACGTGGTTGCTGCGCTCGAGCGCGCGGAGGTCCGGCTCGCGTCTGCGAACGAGGCAGGACGGGTCGCCGTGGTCGATCTGCTGCGCGCGCGGACACGGCGCTACGAGGCCGTGTTCCTGCTCGGCCTCGAAGAAGGGTCGCTGCCGCGACGCTCTCGAACGTCGCCGTTTCTCGACGACGATGCCCGTCGCGAGCTCGGCGGCCGACTCGAGCGGCCGGATCAGGTGAGCCGCGACCGCTATCTCTTCTACACCGCCTGCACGCGGGCGACGCGCCGTCTCTACCTGGTCCGTGAGGCGGCCACCGACGACGGCGCTCCGCGCGAACCGAGCCCGTTCTGGGAGGAGGTCGCGGCGGTCTTCGACGAGGACGATGTCGCGCGGGCGACGGTTCGGCGCCCGCTCTCGGCGCTCACCTGGAACCTCGAGGCCGCCCCGTCCGACCGCGAACGGCTGCGCTCGCTGGCGCAGCTCTCGGTGGGCGACCCCGACGGAGCCCGCGCCGTCGCAGACGCGAACGACTGGGGCCGGCGGCTCGTGCGTGCGCGCTCCGCGCTGCGGCGCGAGACACGGCTGACGAGCGAAGTGCTGCTCGCGGTCTACGGCGCCAAGACGACGTACAGCGTCACGGAGCTGGAGCGGTTCGCCGATTGTTCGTCGGCCTGGCTGTTCGAGCGCATCATCTCGCCGCGGACGATCGACGCACAGGTCGACCCGATGTTGCGAGGCTCGGTCGCGCACAGCGCGCTGCACAAATTCTACGCCGGCCTGCCGAAGGAGCTCGGTCACGATCGAGTCACCCCGGAGAACGTCGAGCAGGCTGTGGGCTTCCTGCGCCGCTGCCTCGACGATGCGCTGCGGGGCGGGGTTCGGCTCGATCTCACCGACCTGCAGGAGGCGGAGCTGGACCAGAGCCTCTTCCGCGACCTGGAGGGCTTCGTCCGCGACGAGGCCGCGTCGCCGCTGCAGTTCGTCCCGCGGCGCTTCGAGGTGTCGTTCGGCTCCGACCGTTCCGCTCCCGAGCTGCAGCGCGGCCTGCACCTCGGCGGGGATCTCCACCTGAGCGGCAAGATCGACCGCATCGACGTCGATCCCTACAGCGCGCGCGGGATCGTGCAGGACTACAAGTCGGGCCGCAGCGCGCACTCGGCGAAGCAGATCGACGAGGAGCTGAAGCTGCAGATCCCGCTCTACATGCTCGTGCTGCGCGACCTCGTCGGCATCGAGCCGCTCGGGGGCGTCTACCGCGCGCTGGCCGGCGCGCGCGTCACCCGCGGCCTGCTGCATGCCGGCGCGATCGACGACCTGCCGGGTTACCAGCGGAACGACTACCTGGACGACGGTGAGTTCTGGTCGCTCGTCGAGACCGCGCGCGATCGCGGGCTCGCCTACGCGCAGCGCATCCAGGCCGGTGACATACGCCACGACCCGAAGGGTGGGACCTGTCCGGCCTGGTGCGATCTCTGGACGATGTGCCGCGTGGAGCGTCCCTGACATGAACCCGGAGCAGAGAGCGGCAGTCGACGCGAAGGGCGAGGTCTTCGTCTCGGCCGGCGCCGGGACCGGGAAGACCTCGGTTCTCGTGGAGCGCTTCGTCGGCGCCGTGTGCGAGGAGGGGCTCGACGTCGAATCCGTGCTCGTGATCACGTACACCCGCAAGGCGGCCGGCGAGCTGCGCGCCCGCATCAGGGCAGCGCTGCACGCGCGCGGGCGCCACGACCTGGCGCGAAAGCTCGACGGTGCGTGGATCTCGACGATTCACGGGTTCTGCTCGCGGCTTCTGCGGGCGCACCCGTTCGCCGTCGGGATCGACCCACGGTTCCGCGAGCTCGACGACGAGCACGGCGCTGTGATCCGTGGCGAGGCGTTCGAGCGAGCTCTCGCGGGCTTCTGTTCGACCCGAGACTCGGAGCGCCTGCGGCTGCTCGCCACCTACGGGGCCCAGGGACTTCGTCGCATGCTGACCGGCGTCTACGAGACGCTCCGTTCGGCAGGGCGCGACCTGCAACTCGAGCTCGGTGAGCAAGCGGACATCCCCGAGCGGCTGGCCGACCTCCACGCCGCCGCGCAGGCACTGGCGGCCGACCCCGATGTGACCGACAAGCAGCTTGCGGCGGCGAATGCTGCCCTGGTCCTGCGGTCGAGCCCCGAGCAGCTGCTCGACCTCTCCCATCTTGCGGCAACCGGCGATCGCACGGCCGATTTCCGCCAAGCGCGCGACCGGCTCAACCAGGCGGCCTTCGATGAGCTCGCCGCGCGCGACAGTGAGCTCTTGCAGGAGCTGCTCGATCTGTTTGCGGCCGAGTACGCCGCGGCAAAGGCGAGAGAGTCGTCGCTGGACTTCGAGGACCTGCAGCTGTACGCCCGCGATCTGCTGCGGGACCACGCAGAGGTCCGCGAGGCGGAGCAACTGCGCTTCCGCGCGATCATGGTCGACGAGTTCCAGGACACGAACCGTCTGCAATGCGACATCGTCGACCTCCTGCGGGAGGGCCCAGGTGCTCCCGACGTCTTCTTCGTCGGCGACGAGTTCCAGTCGATCTACGGCTTTCGCCACGCAGATGTCGCGGTCTTCCGCGAACGCCGTGAGCGAGCAGCCCTGCGGCTGCCGCTCTCGAGGAACTACCGCTCGCGGCCCGAGGTGCTCGCTGCCGTCAACCATCTCTTCAGCGAGGAGTTCGGTGACGGCTATCAGCCGCTCGCCGCGTCGGGCGAGTTCTCCGATCCGGTGTTCGGCCATCCGGTGGAGCTGCTCGTGACCGAGAAGCGCAGCTACCGGGAGGCGGGGGAGGGTTGGCGCGACGGCGAGGCACACGCGATCGCGCGGCGTGTACGCGAGCTCGTCGACAACGGCGTCGCCTCGCCGGGCGAGATCGTCCTGCTGTTCGCAGCGGGAACCGACGCCGAGCGGTACGAGGCCGCGCTGCGTGCGCAGGACCTGCCGACGTACCGCGCGACCGGTCGCGGCTACTTCGGCCAGCAACAGGTCGTCGATCTGCTCTCGTACCTTCGCCTGCTGCACAACCGCTACGACGACGAGGCGCTCGTCACGGTGCTCGCATCACCGTTCGTCGGCGTCTCGAACGACGGTCTGGTGCACATTCGCAGGCACGCCGGCAAACGTCCCCTCTTCACCGGGGTCGAGCGTGGGCTGCCCGAGCCGCTGTCGGAGAACGACCAGCGCCTGGTCCGCGCCTTCAAGCAGCGCTACGACCGGCTGGCGGCAGCCTCGATGCGGTTGTCGCTCGAGCGTCTGTGCGAGGAGATCGTCTCGGCACACGACTACGACCTGGCGGTGCTCGCCCAGTGGGACGGGCGCCGCCGCTACGCAAACCTCCGCAAGCTGATGCGGCTCGCGCGCTCGTACGAGGACCTGCGCGGCCCGGACATCGAAGGCTTCGTCGCCTTCATCCGCGACCAGCAGGCCGTCGGAGCCTCACAGCTCGAGGCTGTCTCCGAGGAAGAAGGGGCAGACGCCGTGCGGCTGCTGACGATCCACGCGGCGAAGGGGCTCGAGTTCAAGGTCGTGATCGTCGCCGACGCAGGCCGCGACACAGGCGGAGTCCAGTCCTCCGACGAGATCCTCGTCCGTCCCGACGGGACGTTCGGCTTCCGCGTGATCGATCCCAAGTCAGGCAAGAAGCGCGGAGTCTTCAGTTACGAAGAGGTGCGCGAGGCGGAGAAGCGGGAGGACACCGCCGAGCGGCTGCGTCTCTACTACGTCGCGATGACGCGCGCGATCGACCGGCTGATCGTCTCCGGCGCGATCGATCCCGACCGCCAGCAGGACCGGGACACGCCGATCGGCTGGGTGCTCGCGCGGCTCGGGCTCGACGGTGAGCTCGAGAGCGGCGAGCTGCAGCGAGGTGAGGCACGGTTCGTGCTGGCCGTCGACCGGTGGGCACCTCGGCCCGTCGTCGAGCCGGAAGCCGCTGCGGAGGGCGAAGGCCAGCTCGCGCTCTTTGCCGAACTGCCGACTGCGCCCGCCCCTCGCGGGTACCGGCTGCCGGAGCTCCCTCCGCTCCCGGCACCGCCGCTGCATCGGGTCCGGCGACTGTCGTACTCGGCGCTCGCGCTCTTCGAGCGCTGTTCCTATCGCTACTACACGGAGCGGATTGCCGGCTTGCGCGAAGAGCGCGGGGCGCGGGCGCGGGCTCGCACGGCCTGAAGGCAACCGAGACCGGCGACGCGGTACATCGCCTGCTCGAGGTGGTCGATCTCCGAGCTCCGGTGGCGCCCGACAGCGAGATCGTCCGGGCGTGGTACCCCGGCGTCACGGACGACGAGCTCGCGCGCATCGACCGCTTCGTCGCGTCCTA
This sequence comes from uncultured Thermoleophilia bacterium, assembly GCA_963806025.1. Taxonomy (GTDB): domain Bacteria; phylum Actinomycetota; class Thermoleophilia; order Gaiellales; family Gaiellaceae; genus PALSA-600. Next base: position 120,624 of record CAWDWI010000006.1, read on the forward strand.
TTGCGAATCGGACCTCGCAGCGCGGATTGCCACACTCGAGGGCGCGGTGCCCGAGCGGCCGTTCGCGTTCGAGCACGACGGCGTGTTGCTCCACGGGCGGCTCGACGTGCTCTGGCGCTCTGGGCCAAAGGCGCTCGTCCTCGACTACAAGACGAACACCCTGGCCGAAGGAACGCCCGAGGAGATCGTCGAGGCCGACTACCGGCTCCAGCGACTCGTCTATGCGCTCGCGTGCTTCCGGGCAGGCGCCGACGCGGTCGAGGTCGTCTACCACTTCCTCGAACGCCCCGACGCGGTCGTCTCCACCAGCTTCGACCGGATCGAGTTGCCCGTTCTCGAAGCAGAGCTCTCAGCCGCGATCCGCCGAATCGATGCCGGCGAGTTCGTGCCGAGTCCGAGCGACTTCACCTGCGCCGGATGTCCGGCTCTCGACCTGGTGTGCGCCGGGCCGAACCTGCGCCAACCGCCGGGGCGGTTGGTCGCGGCCGCATGACGGAGACGCCTCCCTTCGAGCCGCGCTGGCCCGCTGCGGTCGCCGTTCTCGCGGCGGCCGTGCTGTTCGTCACGCTGCCGGACGCTCTCGTGCCGGGGCCGCCTTGGGTTCGGTTCGTCATCCCGGCGCTCGAGCTCGCGGTCCTCATCCCGCTCGCCGTCACGGCGCCGCATCGCCACGTCAACGAGTCCGGTGCGCGGCGGAAGGCTGCGATGGCTCTCACCGCGATGATCAGCATCGCCAACGCGCTCGCACTCGTGTTTCTCGTTCACGAGCTGCTCTACGGCTCTGGGGTGCACGGCCGGACACTCCTCTACGGGGCGTTCGCGATCTGGGTCACCAACGTCATCGTGTTCGCGCTGTGGTTCTGGGAGCTCGACGGCGGCGGGCCACCGAGACGCCTCGCGAATCCGAAACAGCCCCGCGATTTCGCCTTCGTGCAGATGACGGATCCCGAAGTGTCCGCGGCCGGGTGGCATCCGCGCTTCGCCGACTACCTGTACCTGTCGTTCACGAACTCGAGCGCGTTCAGCCCGACCGACACGATGCCGCTCACCCGCTGGGCGAAGATGCTGATGATGCTGGAGTCGGTGATCTCGATCCTGACCCTGCTGCTCGTCGCCGCACGTGCTGTCAACATCCTTCGTTGATGGCGCGGAGCTATCTCGCAGAGGCGAGGCGCAGGAAGGTTGCTCCCAAGAAGGAGCGGATCGCGCCGATCATCGAGCGGCTCGCCGCCGAGCACCCCGATGCCAGCATCGCCCTGACGTTCTCGAGCCCGCTCGAGCTGCTGGTGTCGGTGATGTTGAGCGCGCAGACGACCGACGTGAACGTGAACCGCGTCACCGAGAAACTGTTCGTGAAGTACAAGCGTCCCGAGGACTACCTTGCCGTGCCGGTCGCCGAGCTGGAACGCGACATCTTCGCCACCGGGTTCTACCGGCAGAAGACGAAGGCGCTCCGCGGCACGATGCAGCGGCTGCTGGAGGACTATGACGGCGAGGTGCCTGAGGATTTCGACGCGCTGCTCCGGCTGCCCGGGGTCGCACGCAAGACGGCAAACGTCGTCTCGGCAGAGCGGGGCGCGGCGCAGGGGATCGTCGTCGATACGCACGTCCGCCGCCTGTCGCAACGGCTCGGTCTGACGAGGCAGCAAGACCCGGTGAAGATCGAGCGCGATCTGGTCCGGCTCGTGCCCAGGGCCGACTGGGCGCGTTTCCCGCACCTCCTGATCTGGCACGGTCGCCGCATCTGCGACGCGCGCAAGCCGCGCTGTGAGGACTGCCCGCTCGCGCTCGACCTGTGCCCGTCGAGCCGCCTGGGAACCTGAAACTCGCGAACCTGGTTCGGTTTGGAGGAATCTGATTCGGCGCAGCCGAACCAGATTCCCGAGTTCGACGGAGCGACTACCCGCGCTTCGGCGTCAGCGCGACGAGCAGGCCGCCGTCGTCGTCATAGGCCGGGAAGACGTCGGCGACGATTCGCTTCTCGCTGCCCCCGCGGGTACGGATCGAGACCTGTTCGCCGAGTCGGCGGACGCCCCATTCGCGCGCCAGCTCGATCGGCTTCGCGTCGGAGAACTGCAATGCGTCCACGACGTCGCGGCCCATCAGGTCGGCCTCGGGGAACCCGGTCAGCTCGAACACGCCGCGTCCGATCGCGAGCACGCGCCGCTCCTGGTCGGTGACGAGCAGACCCGTGTCGGGTGCCGGGTAGTAGTCGTCGAGGAGCTCGAACAGAAACCCGAAGCCGCAGTGCCGGCAGGACGGTGCCTGCGCCGAGAAGCCCTCACGTGCGTCGATGTCGAGCGAGCGCTCCTTGCAATGCGGGCAGATGTAGTACGGCACGGCGGGCAGGGTAGCCGGAGGCGTGGCGCTGTAGGGTCGTCGTGTGGCTCACGTCGCCCTGCAGCTCTACACGGTCCGCGCCGAGTGCGATCGCGACCTCGAAGGGACTCTGCGCAGCCTCGGCCTGCAGGGCTACGACGGCGTGGAGCTCTACGACCTGCACGGTCACGAGCCCAGCACGGTGCGCGCGTGGCTCGACGAAGCCGGTCTCGTCGCGGTCGGCCGCCACGCACGACTCGAGGCGATCGAGGACGAGCTGCAGTCGCTGGCCGCCGAGCTCGCGGTGCTCGGCTCCGACCGTCTGGCGGTCAGCTGGATCGATCCCGATTCGCTCGACAAGCCCGAGCCCGTCGTGCGGCGAATCGACGCGGCGGCCCGAGCAGCCAGTGAAGCGGGGCTGAAGCTCGGCTTTCACAACCACTGGAGCGAGCTCCGGCCGCTCGACGGGGGAGCGACATTCCTCGATCTCCTGCGGGAGCTCCCGCCCGACCTGCTCTGGCTGGAGCTCGATCTCGGGTGGGTCTGGCAGGCCGGCGTGGATCCGGTCTCGGAGCTCGAGCGAACGGCCGCTCGCTGCCCGCTCGTCCATGTCAAGGACTACGCGAGCCGTGAGGGCCGCGACGACGTGCCGGTCGGAGACGGGGTCGTCGGCTACGAGCAGGTGCTGCCCGCTGCCCTGCGCGCCGGCGCGGAATGGCTCGTCGTCGAGGAGGACGAGGTCGGCGACGACCCGTTCGCGGCCGTCGAGCGCTCGTTGCGCGCAGTGCGCCGAATGACCAGCGCGTGACCGCGCCGATGCGCGTCGGCGTCGTCGGCTGTGGGATCATCGCCGCGCGTTACGTCAAGGACTCGGTTGCGTTCGAACGGTGGCAGCCGGTCGCGTGCGCTGATCTCGACCAGGAGTTGACGAAATCGTTCGCGTCGGAGCACGGGCTGAGGCCGTCGTCCGTCGATGAACTCATTGCCGATCCCGAGGTCGAGCTCGTCCTCAATCTCACGCCTCCCAAGGCACACGCCCCTCTGGTGCGGGCCGCCCTCGCCGCGGGCAAGCACGTCTACACCGAAAAGCCACTCGCTGCGACGAGCGCCGAAGGCCGGGAGCTCGTTGCCGATGCCGAGCGTCGCGGCCTTCGTCTCGCCTGCGCCCCTGACACGTTCCTCGGCAGCGCCTACGAGGCGGGCCGGCGCCTGATCGATGCGGATGCAATCGGCCGGCCGCTCGGCGCAGCCGCAACGATGCTCGTCGGTGGCCCGGACACCTGGCATCCAAACGCCGAGATGTTCTACCGGGCCGGCGGAGGCCCGCTCCTGGACATCGCGCCGTACTACCTCACGGCGATCGTTTCGCTGCTCGGCCCGATCACGAAGGTCGCCGGCTTCGCGCAGACACCGACACCGGAACGCGTGCTCGGGGCAGGCCCGAGGTCGGGGGAGGTGATCGTCGTCGATGTTCCGACTCACGCAGCCGTCGTGCTGGAGCTCGAACGCGGCGGGCTGGCGACCCTGACCGTCAGCTTCGAGGCGCGAGATCAGTATCTGAGCGGGCTCGTGGTGTACGGCACGACCGGGTCGCTGGTGCTGCCGGACGCCAACGCGTTCGGGGGCGAGGTGCTCCTGCGGAGTGGGCGTCACGGCGGCGAGCAGGTCACCTACGAGTCGCAAGGCCCCCGAGAGACGCGTGGGCTGGGGATCGACGAGCTCGTCGAGTCACTTCGCGCTGGTCGCCCGCACCGCGCGAGCGGCGCGTTGGCGCTGCACGTGCTCGAAGCGGCCGAGGCCGCTGAGCGTGGCGGAGCAGAGCTGTCCGCCGTCGCGCTGTAGTCCAGCGTACTCACCCCTTCGAGGGATACCGGATCACCGCCTGGCGGGTGAGAGTGCCCCTGCGGCCGAGCGGCATGCGGGTGGGGGAGGCCCGGCTCGTCTGCGGCGACTGATCCGCTGCTTTCGCATAGGGGAGAGGAGCGGATCTCGCCTGCGCGGATCCGGTCGGTGCGGCTGGTTTGGCTGGGCACGCACTCATGTGAGAGGCTGCGGACCAGGCGAAGGCGGCAGCGGCGGCCCGAACCTCTCCCCTTGGCCGCCGCTGTCGCTCCGCCGATGTACCGAACCTATCGGCCCGTTCGCACGACGAAAGGCCAGGTTTCGTGTCGGATCCTCGCGTCCCGGGCGCAGGTTTGCGCAAAAAGCGGACTAATCACTGAGCGGTTCGACGACGAGAAAGCCGGCCCGCGGCTCGTCGTCGGATTCCTCGACCTCTTCGAGGGGGACGACGGCGTGAACTCGCATGCGGTCGCCTTTGCTCGTGCGTACTTCATCGCCTGCGCAGGCCGGTCGAGAGACCTCAACCGTGCCCACGTCAGATCCGTCCCACCGCCGCAGGGTGTATCGGAGCCGCATCCGATGTCCGGGAGTATCGCGGGGCGGTCGGATGGAGCGCGGGCGGGAGTCCGGCCACCAGCGCGAATTTGCGAGCGCGCCCTGTCGCCAGCCACTCGCTCCAGAGTCGGTGGGATGCCAGGAGATCGTCCAGTGCTCCACGTCCGATCCGCGAAGCAATCTCCTTCGAGTCGGCGGCGTAGGCGTCGGCCAGCGCAGCGGCCACTTCGCTGTGCGACGCGCTCCAATCCTCTTCCCAGCGAACCTCGAAGCCGGCCTCTGTGAGCAAGGTGTACATCTCGTCGAGCGTCGTGAGCCAGACGGTGTCGGCGGCAGGCATGCGGGCCCGCTCCGACCCCGTCAGCGGCACACCCTCCTCCAGCGTGAATGCAAACCGCCCTCCCGCGGGGAGAACGCGGGCGACCCCTGCCAGCAGCGACCTCTTATCGCGGAAGGCGAGCATCGTCTCGAGCTGGAGCACCACCTCGAACGCGCCCGCCGGGAGCGGTGGTACTTGCGCGACCTCGAAGCGGCAGGGCAGGCCAAGTGAGCGCTCCGCTGCAATGGCGATGGCGCCCTCGCTCGAGTCGACGCCGACGTA
>CAWDWI010000007.1:0-151781 GCA_963806025.1 uncultured Thermoleophilia bacterium
GAGTTCCCCGGCGTACAGGTGATCTCGAATCCGCGCGGGGGCAAGGTCGCCGCTCAGGACCGCGCGGTGCGACAGACCGATGGCGAGATCGTCGCGTTCTCCGACGCGAACTGCACCTGGTCGCCCGACGCACTGCGCACGCTCGTGCGCGCGTTCGCCGATCCCGATGTCGCCTATGTCTGCGGGCAATTGCGCATCCTCGATGCCGAGGGCGGCAACAAGGAAGGCGTCTACTGGAGCTACGAGATGAAGCAGCGCACCGCCGAGTCCCAGCTCGGCTCGGTCACCGGTGGCAACGGGTCGATCTACGCTGTGCGCCGCCTCGACTACGTCGAGGTCGACCCCCGCTTCGGCCACGATCTCTCCCTGCCGTACTTGATGGTGCAGCACGGCCGGCGTGCGGTCTACGAGCCCGCCGCGCACGCGTGGGAAAAGCCGACTCCGTCAAACGAGACCGAGTACCGACGCAAGGTCCGCATGTTCGAGCACTGCTGGCTGATCGTGCTGCAGGGCAAGATGCTCCGTCGTCTCGGCCCTGTCTACCTGCTCGAGATCGTGTCGCATCGGCTATTGCGCTACGCCTCGGGGATCCTGCATGTAGTGCTACTCGCCACCTCGCTCGCGCTCTACTCGCAAGGCTGGTTCTATGCGGTGGTGCTTGCCTGCCAACTTGGGGTGCTCGCGGCCGCTGTAGTCGGAGTGGGCGTCGCCCGGTACTACACGCTTGTCACCTGGGCGACGCTCGTGGCCCTGTTCAACTATCTGCGCCGTGGGGTGCCCGCGACGTGGGAGGTCGCGGAGGGCACTCGCGTTTGAACCGCGCGCTCGACGTCACGATCGCCGGCGCGGGGCTCGTCGTCTCGAGTCCGTTTCTCGTCGCCGCTGCTGTGGCGGTGAAGCTGCAGGACGGCGGCCCGGTGCTCTACCGCCAGACCCGGGTCGGCCGAAGCGGGGCCGACTTCGAACTGCTGAAGCTGCGCACGATGATCGTCGGCGCCGAGAAGCAGGGAGCGGGCTACGCGGTCGACAAGGGCGACGCGCGCATCACGCGGACCGGGCGCCTGCTCCGGCGGCTCAGCCTCGATGAGCTTCCCCAGCTCTGGAACGTTGTGCGCGGCGACATGTCGGTGATCGGGCCCCGTCCGACGCTTCGCTATCAGGTCGATCAGTACGACGAGCGGCAGTTGCACCGCCTCGACGTCAAGCCGGGCATCACAGGCTGGGCACAGATCCATGGCCGTGCCACGCTGCCCTGGGCTGACCGGATCGAGCTCGACCTCTGGTACGTTCGCCATCACGACTGGAGGACCGATTTGCTGATTCTCCTGCGTACGCCGGTTGCGCTATTCGGCGGGGTCTACAAGGGGCCCGCCGGCGGGTGGCACCCCTAGACTCAAGCGGTGCTAGGAGTTCCGGGCTCGCCTGGTGGGATCGGCTGGGCGCTTCTCATCATTGGGGTCGCGTTTGCAGTCGGCGCGTCGGCGTTGCTATGGCGCCGCGGGCGAGGACGCCCGCCTTCTGTTGTAGCGGCCTCGATGTGTCTTGCGGTCACGCTGGGGGCCTTGCCGTATCTGATTTGGCGGTTTGTTGAGGACCTTCGCGTCACCACCGGGCTTCACGGGTACGCGGCAGAGTCCGCCGGACCGATTCAGGCATATCTGCCCGGGTATCTAGCCGACGGTGCACAGCGCTTGATCCCGCGTGATGCGACCTACGCCACGGTCGTGGGAAACATCGTTCCGTGGCCCACTGCACGAGCCGCATTCCCATCATTGGCCCTGAAGACTCTGTTTCCGCGGCGGTCGGTATCGGATCCACGCGCCGCCGACTATGTCCTCGCGTGGGGCATCTCTCCGGCTCGCGTCGCTGCAGTTGATCGCATCTGGGTTGTTCGGCCGCGTGCTGGTCAGTACCCCGCGGTCAGCGTCGGGAGGGTCAGCCACTGATCCGCGATCTACTGGGTCTCGTGTTACTGAACCTACTGCTACTGGCCGCGGGTTTGGGTGTCACCGGGGTGGTCGGCTGGTGGCGGGGGCCTTCTTCGTTCCGCCGCTCCCTCGGCGTCTCGTATCTCGTTGGGGTAGCCGGGTTCGGCATCGTCGCACAGCTTCTTTATGTGTGCGGCGCGTCGCTAGCTCGTTGGCAGGTGGTGGTGATTTGCCTGGTTGCGGCGTGTGGCTCAGTTCGCGGTCTTCGGGCCCAGGAAGAGCCCAGTGGGATCTTGCCGCCGACTCCGGCAGTCTGGCGGTTTGCGGCGTTCGCTGTCTGCGGCATGCTCGCCCTACTGGCCGTCGATCTCTGGTTTCAGCCCCTCTGGGCTTACGACTCGTGGACGTTCTGGACTCCTAAAGCTCACGCCCTGTGGGCTCTGGGCGGGCTCGACGTTCGCTGGTTCACCCAGGCGGACCTAATCAGTAAGGACTATCCGCTGCTGTTGCCGGCCGTCGAGGCGGCCGGCTTTCGCTTTACGGGCTACGAGACGGCTCTGCTCGACTTGCAATCCCTGTTCTTTTTCGCTGCTTTCCTGCGCGCGATCTACGAGTTTTCCTCGGGTTTCGCACGTCCCGTCGTGCTCTGGGCAGTGCTTGCCATGCTCGTGGCCGCGCCTTCGGTCGTCGACCAACTGGCTGCCGCCGAAGCAGATATCCCGGCAGCCGTCCTTTTCGCGACTGCCGGGGTTTGTGGCGCGTGCTGGCTGCGGGACCGCCGGGTCTCGCAGCTCGCAGTTACCGCACTCCTCGCTGGGGGCGCCGCAGCGACCAAGGTCGAGGGCTTCGAGTTCGCGCTCGGGCTGTTTCTTGTGCTTGCAGTCTTCGCCGCGCGACGCTCACGCCGGCAGTTCGCCGAGGTTGCGGTCGCTGGAGCAGCCGTCTTGGTGGTCAGTGTCCTCCCCTGGCGCGTCTGGCTATCGATTCACCACGTTCAGATCCAAGGCTCATTGTCGCGCGCGACCGATCTGGGATTCCTCATCGAGCACATTGGCCGCTTGCCACTTGTCGTCGCCTATCTCACGGCAAAAGCCGTCGACCCGCGCGCGTGGCTGCTCATTCTCCCGCTCTTCGTGGTGATTCTGCTCGTTGCTCACCGGGCCCGAAGCGACGAGCTTGTCGCTTATGTAGTCGCGACCATACTCGTCGCTTTTCTCGGGCTCGTGGTTGCGTACTGGTCGACGCCTCTCGGACTGCACTACCAGTTGGCGACGTCGGCGCGCCGGGTCGTGACCGGGATCGTGTTCTTTGCCGCGGCGATGACTCCGTTACTCGAGGCGCGTCGATGGGGAGAGTGAATCCAAATGTCGCGATTGCAGTTGCGGCAGTGGCAATTGTGGCGATCGAGGCAGTGAGTCGATCCGAGGCCCGCTACGCGCCCGAGGTCTTCATCGCCGGACTCGCTCTTGCGGGGGCATGGCTGCGTCGGGACGAGCTTGATCGGCGCGTGATCGTGGCGATCGCCGCCGTGCTTCCCGCGTTGATCGCGACGGTTCATCTGGCTCGCGGTGTAGCGGGAGACATTGATGTCCAGGCTGTTTATCCCGCCGAAGGGCGCAGTCTCCTTAATGGAACCTACCCACACAGCGAGTATCCGCCGGGGGCGGTGTTGCTGTTCGCCGGCGAGCAGTGGATTGGCAGCGCGCGCAGTGTCAACCCGTTCGCCATGGCACTTGCCGAAGGGGTCATTGCAGCGTCTCTTTGTTCGCTGCGAACTGCTCACGCCCGCTGGCTCGCAGCGTTCCTCGCACTCTGGCCGACCAGTTTCTTCTTCTGGGAGTTCAAGTTCGACGCGCTCCCGACCGCGTTGCTGATGGCCGGGCTCGCGCTTGCCTGTCGTGAGCGATGGGTTCTGTCCGGCACACTCCTCGGTGCGGGCGCAGCCGTCAAGTGGTCGCCCGCGGTCGCCGCCGCCCTCCTCATCGTCTGGCTCATCGCTCATCGGCGCCGTGGTGACGTGGTACGTCACGCGGCAGCGTTCTCCATCTCCTTTCTCGCGATCGTTGGACCGTTTATCGTCTGGAGGCCCCATGCGGTCTGGGCATCGGTGTCGCGTCAAGCACCTCGAGGTATTACGCCCGAGTCGCTTTGGTATCTGCCTCTGAACTTGTTCGGTCGGGCGCGGGCGCCCGGTGCTATTTTCGACGCCGCCACCGTGCCTGCCTGGGCGAACTCGGCTGCAGTGATCGTGCAAGTGCTCGTGCTCCTGGCGCTCGGCGTGTTGCTCGTGGTGCGTCGGGTCGACCTTTTAGGCGCCGTGGCAGTTGCGGCGGCCGGGCCGACGGTCTTCTTGCTTTTCAACAAGATTTTCAGCGCGCAATATGTCCTGACTGTGATGGCAGGGGTGTGCTTCGGCGCCGCTCTGGTGAAGCGGCCGCGCGCCGCCGCCGCCCTGCTCGCCTTGGCCGGGGCCGGGAACGTGCTCGTATATCCGATCGGGCGGTACTGGCACTTAGCGTCTGCGATGTTCTTTGCAGCATCCCTCGCCGCCGTGGCCTGGGTCATCGCGGGAGTTGTCGCACGGTCGCGGTACCCTCACGCGTTATGACGGCCGTCCTGTTCACGTGCGCCGGGCAGCGGGTTGACATCGTCACCGCGTTTCGCGAGGCCGGTGCCACCACTGTCGCGGTCGACATCGACCAGCTGGCGCCTGCGCTCTACCACGCCGACCGTCGGGCGCTCGTGCCTCGCGTCGACGACTTCGGCTACGTCGCGGCGCTTCGCGACCTCGTGGACCTGCACGACATCCGTCTGATCGTTCCTCTGACCGACCTCGACCATCACGTGCTCGCCGACGCACGCGAGCAGCTGGGCGGAGCGCTCGTGCTCGTCTCGGGTGTCGAGACCGTCGCGCGCTGCTCCGACAAATACCTCGCCCACCAGTTCTTCGTGGAGCAGGGGATCGGCTCGCCGCCCACCTGGCTGCCGACGGGGCTGCCCCGTGAGCTCCCGTTTCCCGTCCTCGTGAAGGCACGGCGCGGCTTCGGCTCGCGGCACATCTACCGCGCCGCGAACGCGACCGAGCTCGAGTTCTTCCTCCGCTACACCGCCGCCGACTCGATGGTCCAGGCGGCCTGCCTCGGGACGGAGTTCTCCATCGACGTCTTCTGCGACCTCGATGCCCGCTGCCTGGCAGCCGTGCCCCGAACGATGATCGAGTCGAAGGGCGGCGAATCTATCAAGGGCATGACGATCAAGGATCAGGATCTGATCGAGTTCAGCAGCCGGGTGTCCGAGACGCTCCGCATCATCGGCCCTGCCAACGTGCAGTGCTTCAGAGAGCCAGACGGCGAGCTCGTCGTGACCGACGTCAATCCACGCTTCGGCGGCGGGTTTCCGTTGCCCACGGCTGCAGGCTCGCGCTACCCCGAGCTCGCGCTCGCCCTGGCAAACGGAGAGCGCCCGGAGCCGCGGTTCGGCGATTTTCGCGAAGGCGTCCTGATGACACGCTTCTTCTCGCAGGTGATCCTCGAAGACGCGGGCGGCACGCTCGAGCCGGCGCAGGCGGAGGCGGTGCCGGAAGAGGCGTGAGACGGCTTGTCCCGCTCTGCCTGCTGGGAGCGGCGCTGCTCGCGGCCTGTGGCTCACAACGCGAGGCCGGTACCACGAGCGCCTCGCAGCCGGTCGTCGTCCGGCCGGCGGCGCCTGCTCCGGACGCCGCGCCGCGCCACAACCCGGCGGTGCAGGTGACGGTCGTCGATGGGGACACCAACGCCCTCGTCCGCGGGGCACGGGTGACGATCGGGAAATGGTCGGCCGGGAGCGACCGGCGCGGAGTGGCCCTCGTCCCGCTGGTCCACCGCAGCTCGCTCGTGACGCAGGTGGTCAAGCCGGGGTACACCGCGCGCTCGGTTCGCTTGTCGTTCCGGACGCATCCGAAGTCGACGATCCGGATCTACCGCCGCGCCCTGCAGTGGACGATGTACGGCGCGAACCCCGCGCGCTCTCAGGACCAGCCCGGCCTCGACGTTCGCCCGCCGTTTCGCGTCGTCTGGTCGCGCGGGCTCGGCACATTGATCGAGTTCCCTGCGGTCGTCCAGGACGGCGTCGCGTACATCGCCAACGCACGCGGCACCGTGTGGGCGCTCGACATGCGCGACGGGGACGTCATCTGGAGGCACGACACGCCGCACGGCAAGATGGCGGCATCGCCGGCCGTCTGGGGTGACGAGCTGATCGTGCACGGCATGGACGGCCACGTTTGGGTGTTGCGGCGCTCCGACGGGCACCTTCTCTGGCACTACACCGTCGGGTCGCCTGTCGAGTCGTCGCCCGTGATCGTCGACGGAGCCGACGTATTCGGTGCGTGGAACGGAACGATCACTGCGCTCGACCTCCGGACGCACCACGTCCGTTGGCGCCACGACGACGGCTGCAAGGTGACGTCGTCGGCGGCGCTGGCGGGCACGACGCTCTACCTCGGCGACTACTGCGGCCGGCTTGTTGCGCTTCAGGCCGGAACCGGGCGCGTCCGGTTCACGCGCGGCGTGGGCGGCCGGGTCTACGGCACGCCTGCCGTCTCGGCAGGACGCGTCTTCGTGCCGAGCTCGACGGCCGGCTCGCTGACCGCGTTCTCGACGAGCGGCCGCTACCTCTGGCGCCGCTCGACCGGCTCCTACGTGTACTCGTCCCCGGCCGTTGCCGGCGGCCGCGTCTTCTTCGGCTCGTACAACGGCGTCTTCTATGCGCTCTCGGCGCGGACGGGCCGGACACTCTGGGCCCACGGCACCGGTGGTCCGATCTCCGGTGCCGCCGCCGTCGTCGCCGGGGTCGCCTACGCCGGTTCGTTCGCGCACCGCATCGTCGGGGTCGACGTGAGGAGCGGCAGGGTCGTGCTCGACTTCCCGCACGGTGAATACGTGCCCGTCTCGGGCTCCGGCAGGCGCCTCCTGTTGCACGGCTACTCGAGGATCTACGCGGTGGTGCAGCGGTGAGGCGGCGGCTGATCACGATCGCGGCGGTCGTCGCTCTCGGGGCCATCGGCGCCGGCGTGGCGTACTACCTGCACGTCAGGCACCAGGCGCGTGACATCGAGGGGTCGTCCACGATCGAGTTCGTCACGACAGAAGCTGCCGCACCTCCTCCGCCCGAGCCGGGAATCGCCTGGCCGACATACGGGCACGACGCCGAGCGGCAGCGCTTCGCGAACGGCGTGCTGCTCGCACCGCCGTTTCGAACCGAGTGGACGTTTCGCGCGCGGAGCCTCGTCGAGTTTCCCCCGGCGGTCGGGTACGGCCGTCTGTTCTTTGCGAACAACGATGGCGTCGTCTTCGCGGTCGGAGCGAAGAACGGAAAGCGCGCCTGGAAATTCGCGTCGCACCGGTGCGTCGCTGCGTCACCCGCACTCGATCGCCATGTTGTCTACGAGGCGTTCCTCAACGCCCCGCCGTGCAACCGGAAGCCGAGTAGCGCGCTCACCGGCGAGGTGATTGCCTTTGCAGTCGGAACGGGGCGCGTCCTCTGGCGCCACGTCATCGGCCCGTCAGAGTCGTCGCCGGTCGTCGTCGGCGCGACGATCTTCGTCGGCGATTGGGACGGCCGGGTGTGGGCGCTGCGCCGACGCACGGGGAGGGCGCGGTGGGCGACGACGCTCCACTCGCAGGTGAAGAGCGGTGTCGCGATCTCCGGCGACCGTCTCTATGTCGGCGACTACTCGGGGCATCTCTACTCGCTGAACGCGACGAGCGGCAAGATCGTCTGGCAAGCGAGCGTGCAGCCGCGCTTCGGCAGCACCGGCAACTTCTATGCGACGCCTGCGCTCGCCTATGGGCGGGTCTACGTCGGCGCGACCGACGGCAAGGTGTATTCGTTCGGCGCATCGAGCGGCAAGCTGCGCTGGTCCCAGTCGACAGGCGGCTATGTCTACTCGTCTGCCGCCGTCTGGCGCTCGCGCATCTACGTCGGCTCGTACTCCCACACCTTCTTCTGCTTCGACGCGGCGACCGGCGACGTTCTGTGGAAGTTCAAGGCCAACGGCCCGATCTCCGGGTCGCCGACGATCGTCGCGGGGCGGGTCTACTTCGCAACGCTGGCCGGCAGGACCTATGCGCTCGACGCGAGGAACGGAGCGCTCTCCTGGACGTTTCCGGACGGCAAGTACTCGCCGGTCGTCGCCGATGCGCAGCGCCTCTACCTGGTCGGCTCCGCGCGTCTCTACGGGCTCGGCGAACGCCGGGCGAAGACACTGCTCACGCTGAGCACGAGCTCGGCGCTACGCGCGTTGCGGAAGGCGGGTCTGCGCAACGTGCGGGTCGTGGGGACAGGACCGCTGACGATCGGGGTCGGCATCCTGCCGGCGGGCCGGCGAATCGTCGTCGAGCACGTCTGTCACTTCGCGGTGCGCGGCGGGAAGGTGAGCGTCCGCTGGGCGGGCGGAGTCCTCCAGCAGGCGTGCCGGTAGGTTTCCGCGGTGCGCTATGTCGTCACCGGGGCGGCCGGCTTCATCGGGTCCCACCTCGCCGAGTCGCTGCTCGCCCAGGGGCATGACGTCGCCGGTCTGGACTGCTTCACCGACTACTACGACCCTGCGTTGAAGGAGGAGAACGCCGACGGGCGGGACGTGCAGCGGATCGATCTGGCCGAGGACGACCTCGACTTCGCCGGTTTCGATGCTGTCTTCCACCTCGCGGGCCAGCCCGGCGCGCGCAGCTTCGGTGACGTGTTCCCGGTCTACCTGCGCCGCAACGTGCTCGCGACGCAACGTGTCTTCGAGGCCGCCGTTGCCGCCGACGTGAAGGTCGTCTGGGCGAGCTCCTCGTCGGTGTACGGCGATGCGGAGCAGTACCCGACTTCTGAAGAGGTCGCGCCGCGGCCGAACAACCCGTACGGGATCACGAAGCTCGCCTGCGAGCAGCTTCACGACACCTATGCGCGCATCTTCGGACTTCGTGCGGTCGCCCTGCGTTACTTCACGGTCTATGGGCCGCGACAGCGACCCGACATGGCGTTCGCGCGGTTCGTCGCCGCGCTTGCCGCCGACGAGCCGTTCGAGCTCTACGGCGACGGGGCGCAGTCGCGTTCGTTCACGTACGTCGCCGATGTCGTCGCGGCCACCACACTCGCACTCGAGGCGTCGCCCGGTATCTACAACGTCGGCGGAGGGGAAGAGGCGACGATGAAGGACGCCCTGAGCCTGCTCGAGACTGTGGCGGGGCGCGCCCTGCAGGTGACGTACGGCCCGAGCCAGACGGGCGACATGCAGCGGACGAAGGCCGACACCGGCAAGATCGAGCGTGAGCTCGGCTGGCGGGCCGCCACTCCGCTTCAAGACGGTCTCTCGAGACACTGGCAGTGGGCAGAACGCGCTAGGCTCACCAGCCGATGAGCGGCGCAAACGACGAGGAGCGCGAGGTCGACCTCGCCCGCTGGCGCCGTGCGGTCGTCGCGCTCTGGTGGCTGCCCGTCGGCGGGCTGGTCCTCGGAGCGATCCTCGGTGTCCTCTACTCGTTCCGCGGCGGCACGACCTACAAGGCGACCGCTCTGATCTCGCTGGGCCAGCCGACCTCGCCCGGCGGTGTGCTCGTCAACGGCTTCGGCACGAACCCACGCGCGATCTCGCTGATCGTCAGTTCCGCCGCCGCCCAGGAGCAGGCGGCGAATCGAGCCGACATGCGGCCCGGCGCGCTGCGCGGCCACGTCTCGGTCGCCCAGGTCGGCACCGTGACCGGAGCGGGGGCTGCGCGGGCAACGCCTCTGATCGCGCTGACCGTCACCGGCTCGCGTCCGCTGACCACGGCGGCCGCCGCGAACGCGCTCGCCAATATCGTCGTCGGTCAGACCACCGCGTCCTATGTCGGCGTGAAGATCCGGACGTTCCAGTCGACGCTCGACAACGTCAACGTGCAGCTTCAGTCGGTCAAGGATCGGCTCGCGGTGATCCAGCGGTCGGAGAGCTCGGCGAAGAATCTCGATCCGCTCCAGCAGCTCGTGATCGTCAGCCAGGAGGACAACGCCGAGACGCGGCTGGGGAACCTGATCGCGCAGCAGGAGACCCTGCAACAGCAGTTGGCGTTCGCCAAGGAAGTCGAGAGCGCGAAAGTCGTCGTGCTTGCCCGTTCGGTGAAGGCCTCGGCGCACTCGCGGAACACGTCGTTGCTCGTTGGTGCGCTGATCGGGCTGATCCTCGGCGCGATCGCGGCGGTCATCGCCGACACTCGGATGCGCAAGATGGCGTGAGAGTCACGCTCAAGATCTTGGTCGTTGCCCGCATTCGTTTCTCGTGTTCGGATCAGGTGATTCGTGCTTTCAGGCACTTGCATAGCGAGTGAGTGTTCTACGGCAGGACTAGCCACTTTCCAGCCGCCCTGCCGTCTCGGGCTGACGGGATGTGTGGGTGTTCTCTCGGAACGGTCGATGGGGTCACACCCACGCCGGCCGAGGTTTTGTGAACACGTCGTGGAGCCCCTCAGCGCACACGTTGGAATACGGCGATCGGTTGGAGGCCGGACTCGCTGAAGGTGCGGTGCCCCAGACCGGCGGCCGTCACTGTCTGCGTTGCCTGCGCTCGGAACCTAAAGAGATTGAATGTGTTGCCGTGCTGTAACCGAACGAGCCGGAAGCTCCGCGGGACCGTTCCGGGGGGGAGGCTCGCGCTTGTAGTGAAGACGTCTATCTCCGAGACGCGTCGTCCGGTTGGCGGGATGTCCTCAGTCGTGCCTTGGTAGTGCTCGAGGAGTTGCCGCCAGCGCGGGACGAAGATCAGGATGCGGTCCCGAGCTGGAGCCCCAAGCTGTTGTGAGATTTGCCGAACATCGGTCCGTCGCAGAGAGGAAATCGCAAAGCTCATCAGCGTGAGCGCGATGCCAGCGCTGACCAACCCAATCGCGCTTGCCGTTCCGGTTCGTCCGGCCCGTTTGCAGCCTAGGCCGGCGGCGAGCACGAGCGCGAGCAGCGGGACGGCGGGGATCACGTTCTTGTGCAAGAAGTAGTCCTTGTGGACGATGACACCAAGAAGAGGGACTACGATCGTGACCGTCGCGACGAGGCCGGCGATCAGCGCCGCTCGCCGCTCGCTAGGGGTTGCTCGTCGGACCAGCAGGAAGCCCGCGGCGGCGATGGCAGTAGCGACGACGATGGCAAGGAGGCCGAACGCGGCGAGCACGGAGTGCCGAAGGGTGCCCTTGAAGGTCGCGCCCAGGGCGAACGTCTCCGCGGTTACACGCACACGCTGAAAGAGGTTGCTTGTAGCGATCCAGGTGACGTGCCCGGCCCCGGCCTGGTGCCGCGCGAGGAGAACCAGCGGCAGAGACAACAGCGCGACCGCCGCGCTCGACCATGCCCCTAACCGGCGCGGAGCACCGAAGAAGGCCAGAGCCACGACCTGGCCCACCCAAGCGAAGAGCGCGAAGTAGTGAGTCGCGATCGCTGCGACCGAAACCGCCGCCCACAAGGCAAACGCGCGAGTGCTGGGCGTCTGGATCGCACGCACGCAACACAGAAATGCCACCGTCGAAAGTAGGACGAAGAAGGCGTACGCCCTCGCCTCTTGCGAATAGAACACGAGGTAAGGGTTTGTCGCGACGATCGCGGCCGCCACCAGCCCTACACGCCGCGATGACAGCGTGCGACCTGCGGCGTAGATGAACGGGACAATCGCCACACCGGCGAGTGCCGACAGCAACCTGAGCGCGGCCTCACCGGTGCCGAATGCCCGCGCCCAAGCCCAAGCAACGACGTAGTAGATCGGTGGGGTCGCCTCGTTCCACGCGACCGCGTGGAGCATGTGCACGAATGAGCGGTGGATGACATAAACAGTTGAGGCCTCGTCGACCTCGTAACTCTGAAGGCCGAGTGTCGTGAGCCTCAGCACGGCCGCCAGAGCGGTGAGCGCAAAAACCTCGATCAAGGTTCCGCGAGAGAACCACGCAGCCGACGTGCGGCTCTCCTCCGGCGCCTGCGGCTGACTCAACATGATCTGATCCGCGTGCACGCGCGGAATCCTAGGGTCAGCACCGGCCGAGACCGGGACAGTCCACACCAGGAGAACTCGGTCAGGTCGGGATGGTCAATTAGGACGCGGACCGCTGGCAAGAAGCTAGGGTGATCGCTGGCAGTCTGGCGCTCCGGACAGAGCAGTGGGCATGGCGGCGAACGGCAAGAGGACAAGGAGAGCCCAGTGTCGATCTGTGACTGTCCATCGCGATCCGGTGGGCGCAGCCGCCATACTGACGCCGTGATGCAGGCCACGAGCCGCGACGTTTACCTGAACATTCGACCACTCGCGGCGGCTATCGCGGCGGCCAACGGGGTCGTCTTCGAGCAGTGTGACAGGCTCGTTTTGTCGTCGAGGCTCGTTGCCTTCTCGAACTACCTGTGTCGCGGTGTTCCGGCGACGCGGGAAGTCGCCGAGGGCGACCGGTAGGCGACGTGCGAGCGTACGGGGCGCTGCGCTCCTTCCCTGTCTGGACGTTCCTCTGGAGCCGCGCCGCGATTTGGGTTGGCGCGCTGTTCGTCCTCTTCGAGTTTGACCCGAACCGCGGCGTCTACGCCGACCGACTCGACGTTCCACGCCTGACACACGACCTCGGCGCCGCGACGGACGTGTGGGCGCGCTGGGACAGCGTCCCGTACCTGCAGATCGCAGAGCACGGTTACGGCGGCGAGAAGGGAAGCCCAGCCTTCTATCCGCTCTATCCGTGGATTGTCGGCGGGGCGGGCCGTGTGATGGGAGGACACTACGTCCTGGCGGGCGTCCTCGTCTCGCTCGCCGCCACTTTTGCGGCATTCATCCTCTTTTACCGCCTGGCCCTCGAACGACTCGGCGAGGCTGCCGCGCAGCGCGCGCTCGTCTACCTGGCCCTATTTCCGGCGGCGCTGTTTCTCCAGGCCGTGTATGCCGAGTCGCTGTTCCTCTGCCTCACACTCGGCGTCTTTCTGGCGGCCGAGCGGGGGCGGTGGGCGGCGGCCGGCGCGCTGCTCGGGCTTGCATTGCTGACCCGCCCGACCGGGCTCGCTCTTGTGCCGCCCCTGCTTCTCCTCGCCTGGCGGTCCCGTGTGCGCTTGCGCGCGTTCGGCAGTCTTCTGGTTGCACCGCTCCTCTTTCTTGCGTTTCCGATCGTCCTCCACGAGCAACTCGGCAGCGCGACTGCGTTTCTGCACGCCGAGCGCTTTTGGCATCGGGCCGTCTCGCCGTTCGGCCCGTTTGGCGGCGCCTTCCGCGCTTTGCGAGCCGGCTGGGCCGGCGCGCTGCAGCTGACGGTCGGGTCCTCACAGCACTGGTACTGGACGCCGATCAACCCGGCCCGTACGGCCGTGCTCAACCTCGAGTACCTCGCGTACCTCGTCCTGTTCTGCATGCTCACCATCGTCGCTTGGCGAGCCGTCGGTGCCGCATACGGACTCTTCGCGGCGTCGTCTCTTGCGCTCGCGCTGACTGCGCCGTCAGACCTTTACCCGCTGCTCTCGCTGCCTCGGCTCGGCGTCGTGATCTTCCCGCTCTTCCTCGCGCTCGCCACGCTCACGACCCGGGAGCGGGTCCACGTGGCAGTGGTCGGCGCCAGCTCCATCTTGCTGGGCGTTTCGGTGGCAGGCTGGGCGACGTGGCAGTGGGTGTCCTAGCGAGCGCGACGACCAGCGTCGCGAGCAGCACGAGCAGCAGCATGTCGCGTGCGACCAGGTACCACGTCGGACCCGCTTGGAGCTGGATCACCGCGACCCAATGGTCCGGGAAGTAGGCCCGAGTCAGCACGATCGCGGCTCCGACGGCGACGCAGCCGGCGAACGCCAGCGACCCGCCGAGGAGCGCGACGAGCGGAACGAGCCAAAGCAGAAATTGCGGCGAGAACACTTTTCCTAGCACCACGAACGTCAGCACGGCCGTCGTCGAGGCGCGGATGAAGGACCGGTCGTCGATATCGCGTCTCGCGAACGCGATCCAAACATAAAGGAGCGCGGCAAGTTCCAATACGACGGAGGCGGCGGCGGCTAGGTGCGCACTCGCGCCGCCCAAGTTCACCGATGTATGTGAGAAGTCGAGGCCGACCTGCAGCAGGCCAAATTGATGCGCCGCGAGCAGCGCTGCGGCCGCAGAGCTCTCGATCTGCAACGGCCGCCGCGCCTGGTCGGCAATGCTCCAGGCGAGTCCGCCGGGTGAGAGGATTAGGAACGGGAGAACCGAGACAACTACCGTCGCGGCGGCGGCGGCCAACCAGACGAGCGACTCCCGGCGACCGCGGGCCCTCCAGAGCCGGGCAACCACTATGGGCACTAGCACCAGCGGGTAGATCTTCGCCGCAATCGCAAGCCCGACGAGCACCGCAGAGAGCAGCGGCCGCTCCCACAAAAGCGCGGCGAGCGCCGCCGCGACCAAAAAGGCGGGCCATAGGTCGAAGTGGCCGAGCGTGATCGGACCGAGCGCAAGGATCCCGATGGCGATGAAGGCGAGCGGCGCGAGCACGTGACCACGGAGGCGCATGAGCGTCAGGTAGGACGCGGCGATCACGCCGATGCCGCACAGCGCCATCAGCATCTCGAAAGCGATGCGATAGCCCCGAGATCCGGTCGCAAGCAGAGCGGGGAGGACGAACGCGACGAGCGCCCCGGGCGGATATTCGACCCGAAAGTCCCGGTAGGGCATCCGCCCTCGACGGACGGCTTCGCCATAGGCGTGGAACCGCGGAACGTCCGTCGCCTCTCGCGGAAGCTTGCTGCTCATCAGCAGGGCCCACGCGGTCGCGAACGCGAATACGACGATAGCCGCTCCCCACCTGGCCCGGTTGTCAGCCCTCGGCTTCAACCGCGCGATCCTAGACGGTGGCACGGGTCGCCAAGGCCCAAGAGTCCACATCGATTGGTCACCCCATGCGACCGCGGAAGCGAGCTGAGCGCGTCAGTCAACTTGGGGTCAGTGTCGTGTGCGCCTCGCCGGTCGGTCCCCGCGGTGGGGAAGCCTCAGAAGGCTTGCCGCGGCGTCGGTACACGCCGCTCAGTTGCGTCGCACCGTACGGACGCTCGGCCTTACGCAAATCACGCCGCTCGAGATCCCACCAGATCTGTGATTCCTTCGTCCGCACTGACGGCGACAGAGTCACGAGGCCAAACTGTACGAGCTTCACAGCATGACCGGTGAATTGAACCCCAACCTCGTCGAAACCCGCCGCAGACATCAGGTCGGACAGTCTCTCTGCGTCGTAGTGTCTTTTGTGGCCAATCCGGCGGTCATGTGCCCAGTAGACCGGCCATAACGGTGGGATCATGTACCGGAACGCGTGTGGAACGGTGGCCCACACGAGCCCGCCTGGCTTGACAACCCGCGCAAGTTCTCCGGCAGCCTGGCCGT
Source organism: uncultured Thermoleophilia bacterium (assembly GCA_963806025.1). Taxonomy (GTDB): domain Bacteria; phylum Actinomycetota; class Thermoleophilia; order Gaiellales; family Gaiellaceae; genus PALSA-600. Next base: position 15,265 of record CAWDWI010000007.1, read on the forward strand.
CGTCGTCCAAGTGCTCAAGCACCGCAACAGCGCTCGCACAGGCGAAAGACTCATCGGGGAACGGCAGTCGTTCCGCCGCGCAAACAACGAAGTGGGCATACCCGTTCGCCCCTAGCGTCTTGGCGAACGAATGAGCCCTCAGCATGCCCTCCACGGACAGGTCGCACCCGACGGCGGTCATCCCCAGACGGGCGGCCTCGATAACCGTTGCGCCGGAACCGCCGACTCCGACGTCGAGGTAGACGCCTCCGTCTGGAATGTTGAGTGCGGCGAAGATCCTTTCGTTGAAGCTGGCTCTCCAATTTTCGACCTCGTAGGCACCGTACTGAGCGAACTCAGTGTCGAAGTAGTTGCGCTGGTGCGCATGTTGGTCGCTGTCATTTGCAGGGCCGAGAAGCGGAACATCGTCGACCACAGTGAATCGCCGTCCACAATACGGACATGCCATCTCAGAGTCGCCACTCAGGCTCAACTCTCCTGGACAGTCAGGGCACTTCAAAGGCAATCCGGCGATGCGTAACATCCTGCGCTGACTGCAGGATGACACTAAGGCCCTCGGCACGGCCTGGGCGAGGGCGCTACCGACCGAAGGCGCGTGCTTAAGCCGAGTACGAGCTAGCTTACGGAGAGGCAAGGCAGCACTCGAGGCGAATAACGCAGCATGCTCGAAGGAAAGACCGTTGCTGTCGTCGTTCCGGCTCACAACGAAGAAGGGCTGATCGCGGCCACGCTCGAGGGCATCCCCGGGTTCGTCGACCGCATCTTCGTGATCGATGACGCCTCGAGCGACACGACGGCCGACCGTGCGCGCTCCGTCGACGACCCGCGCGTCGAGGTGATCGTCCACGAGCGCAACCGCGGGGTTGGCGCCGCGATCGTGACCGGGTACAAGCGCGCGCTGACCACCCGGATGGACGCGACCGCTGTGATGGCGGGCGACAACCAGATGGACCCCGACGAGCTCGAGGCGCTTACGTTGCCGATCATTCGCGACGAGCTCGACTACTCGAAGGCGAACAGGCTCTTCACCGGCAGCGCCTGGAAGCTGATCCCGCGCAACCGCTACATCGGGAACGCGATCCTCAGTTTGTTCACGAAGGTTGCGTCCGGCTACTGGCACGTCGCGGACTCCCAGGCCGGATACACGGTCCTCTCGCTGCGCCTCATGCAGCTGCTCGATCTCGACCGTATCTACACCTCATATGGCTTTCCGAACGACATGCTCGTCCACCTCAATGTGTGGAACGCGCGAGTGCGTGACTTCCCGTCGCGTCCGATCTACGGCGTCGGTGAGCGATCTGGCATTCGGATCCGCCGGGTTGTGCCGCGCATCTCGTGGCTGCTCTGGAAGGGCTTCTTCTGGCGCATGCGAGAGAAGTACGTGATCCGCGACTTCCACCCGCTCGTTTTCTTCTACTTCCTCGGTTTTGTCATGACGACCGTGGGTCTCCTGCTCGGCGTCTTCGAGACGGTGCGTCGCTTCGGCGGCAACACGATCACGCCCGCGACGATCGTTCTCGTCGCGCTGCTGCTCATCTCCGGCAGCCAGTTCACCTTGTTTGCCATGTGGTTCGACATGGAGTCGAACAAGGACCTCCGCTAGGCCGCTACGACACGGTGAACGAGATCGCGGACTTGGCCGGCGCACTGAGCGTCACGACGAGGCGGATCACGCCGATGCCGGGGTCTCATGCTCGTCTCGTGCCGCCCGGCGGGCCAGTCCCGCCCCACGAGCCTCGTTGTCCCCGTGTTGGGTGATCCCCTGCCACCGTCCGCAGCACTTCTCTCTCGGACGGTGATGCTGCCTCACCCAAACGGGTGACAAGGCCAGGTTTTCAGGCCGTGCGGCGGCGGAGCCGCAAGAAGAGCACCAGCACGACGATCAGGGCGCCGATCGCGGCCGCGGCGATCACCGCGAGGATCGTCGACGAGCCGCTCGAGCCGGACGAGGTGGATTGCGTGGGGCTCGCCGAGGTGAAGACCTGCTTGATGTTCGCCTGCGAGATGGAGAACGGCCGCGTCGCCGTGAACGGCTTGACGCCCGGGACGCGCAACGTGATCGCCGCCCGGTAGTCGCCGGCGCCCAGGGCCGTCTTGAGCAGCAGCGGATAGTCGATCGCGGTCCGCGGCAGGAACGTGTCCATGGTGAACGGCAGCGTCTCGACGAGCTTGTTGTTGGAGTCGAGGACCGAGACGCGTCCGGCCGGCTTGAGGAGCACGTTGCCGCGGCTTGCGAAGTGGACGAACAACTGCTGGAAGCCGCTTCGGCCGCCCGTCTTGACCGTCCCGATTCTGAAGTCGACCGTTTTCGGGCCTGGGACCTTCGACTCGACCGCGACGATCGTCAGGTCCCGGATCTTGATCTGCACGTTCGCCTTGTTCTGCGGTTTCGACGTGGCGAGCTGGTGCGAGGCCTCCGCGACGATGCCGCCGACCCACTCCCCCGGCGGGGTGCCGGACGGCACGTGGACAGTGAACCCCACCTGCCGGTTCGCCCCCGGCGCGAGTGTCACCTCGGTCGAGTCGAGTGTGATCCACGACCCGGCGCGCGTCGGCGTTCTGTCGGTCTCGTAGACGGTGCCCGTTGTTCGGCCCGTGGTCGCGTCAGTCGTGAAGAGCTTGACGGTGCCGCTCGCGGTCCCCACGTTGGAGACGATCACGGCGCCGGTGCCTGCCGTGTCTGGCGCGAGCGTGTAGACGAAATAGCCGCGCTGGTTGCTGCCGACCGTGCGCAGCCCGAAGACGGATTGGTTCGGTGCCGCGTGGGCGGCAGGCGCGAGTGCCAGCGCAACGAACGCGAGTGCTGCAAGACGGCGCATCGCGGAGGTTAAGGCCCGGTGGCTCCGGTCAACGTGACTGTGGCCGTGTAAGTGCCGGGAAGCGCGTTTGCGGGATAGGTGAGTTGAAAGGTCGCGGTCAAGACCACAGTTCCCGTGCCGGTGTTCGTTGCAGCGTTGAAGATCCTCGCGCCGGTCGCACCGAGCGTGATCGGCCACGTGACGTTGTTCGTCGGGTTGACACAGCCACTCCCCGTGCAGTTCGCATTCGTCACCCCGGTCACCTTCATCGCCGGCAATGTTTTCCCGCCTGACGTCAGAGTTGTCGAGGCTGCCTGCACATTCCATCCCGCAGTGTTGTTTCCCCCTGTGTAGGCAACCGTGTACTGCATTGGGAACGTTTTCGTCTGGTCGTCGCCGTTCAGTGTGACGCCAGGCACGGTGACCGGACTCGTGGTGTTCACCGTGAAGTTGAACTGCGCCGCAGCAGCGGACGTCGGTACTGCGAGGGCCACCAGGATGACGAGCATTGTGCGCACGGCTCGTAGGTTACGGCCCTGCTGCGATCGCCACGGTGATCGTGCTCGTGTAGGTCGCGGCGATCGTGTTCGCCGGCACCGTGACCGACACCGTCGCGTTCGCGTTGACCCGGCCGAGCCCGGTGGCCGTGGCGGCGTTGTAGAACTTCACCGCGGTCGGCGCGGTCGCACCCGCCGGCAACGCGAGGTTCGTGTTGCCGACACTGTTGGTCGGGAGCGTGCAGGTCGAGCCGGTGTTGCACGTCGCGGCAACGCCGGTGATCGTCGACGCTGCGGCGGGGAGCGTGCGCCCAGCTCCATTGTTGAATTGCGTCGACGTCACAGTGACGTTCCAGCCGCCGCCGACGGCCAGCCCGCGCGCGTCGACGACCTGGATCGGCAGGGTGTACGAGGTCGTCTGGTCGTCGCCGTTCAGCGTCAGGCTGAACGAGGGGCTGCCGTTCCCTGCGACCGAGAGGGTCGCACCTGCGGTGACGGTCGCGCTCGCCGTCACGGTCGCGGCGCGCCCGGCGGCGGCGGCAAGCAGGGCAGCCAGGGGGACGGCGACGGAAATTGCAAGGGACTTGCGCATCTCTCCGGGACGAATCATTGCCCCCGGGCGGGACGTCTCACAGCGGGAAACGGTAGGAAAACGGTTGGAGCGTGGCCTTCTCCGGGCGTGGGATGAAAAAGGTTCGTAAGGAGGAGTCGAACAATCCGGTTTGCCCAGTACGATCGCGGGGATGCCGACTTCAGTGGTCACGGGCGGAGCCGGGTTCCTCGGGTCGCATCTCTGCGACCGCCTGCTGGCCGAGGGGCACCGGGTGATCTGCGTCGACAACCTCGAAACGGGGTCGCTGGAGAACATCGCCCACATCAAGGGCGACGAGTTCGCGTTCCTCAACCACAACGTCATCGAGCCGATCCACATCGACGAACCGGTCGACTACATCTTCCACCTGGCTGCCCTGGCGAGCCCCGTCGACTATCTGCGTGCGCCGCTCGCATCGTTGAAAGTCGGCTCCTACGGCACGCACAACGCTCTTGGCCTTGCGAAGTGGAAGCGCTCTCGCTTCCTGATCTCCTCGACGAGTGAGGTCTACGGTGATCCGTTGGTGCACCCTCAGCCCGAGACCTACTGGGGCAACGTGAACCCGATCGGCCCGAGGGGCGTCTACGACGAAGCCAAGCGCTACGCCGAGGCGCTGACGATGACCTACCACGCCCAACAGGGAGTGGACACGTGCATCGCCCGCATCTTCAACACTTACGGACCGCGAATGCGTCGGAACGACGGGCGCGCTTCGGTGAATTTTCTCAACCAGGCGCTCGAGGGGAAGCCGCTCACGGTCTACGGGGACGGCTCGCAGACGCGGTCGCTCTGTTACGTCGACGATCTGATCCGTGGCCTCTACATGCTCGCGACCAGTGACGAGCACCTGCCGGTGAACATCGGCAATCCCGACCACGAGGTGACGATGCTCGAACTGGCGCAGACGGTGATTCGTGTCACGCGCTCGACGAGCGAGGTCGTTTTCGAGGCTCTGCCCACCGACGACCCGCAGGTGCGGCGGCCGGACATCACGCGGGCCCGCCAGGTTCTGGGTTGGGCGCCCGAGATCGATCTCGAGGAAGGGCTCCACCGCTGGGTGAAGGCGCTCGGCCGGGAGCCGGCGACCGCCTAAGAATGCGCTGGGCCGGGGTCATTGCCGCCGTCGTGCTGGCGGCCTTCGTCGCTGCGACCGCAAGGCCGGCAGCGGGCTCGCGCTATCTACGGGTCGGGATCTACGACGAGGCCCAGACGCTCTACGGTCCGGTCGACAAGACGTTCGCGCTCTTCAAGCAGCTGCACGTCCAGGAGGTGCGGCTGAATCTGTACTGGGGCGGCAAGTACGGCGTTGCAACACGCCGCCCGGCGTCGGCCACGAACCCGGCCGATCCTGCCTACGACTGGTCGCTGTACGACCGGACCGTCGAGTACGCGGCGCAGACAGGGGTGCACGTTCTGTTCTCCGTCTACGGGACGCCGGGCTGGGCGAACGGCGGCAGGGGAATGAACGTCGCTCCGACCCGGGCGGTCGATCTGCGGAACTTCGCTCTCGCCGCGGCGAAACGCTACAGCGGATCCTACAAGGGGCCGGACGGAACGATCCTGCCGGCGGTGAAGGAGTGGCTTGCCTGGAACGAGCCGAACAACCCGATCTTCCTCACGCCCCAGTACCGCAAGACCGCGCACGGTTGGGTGATCCAGAGCGCCGCCGCGTACGCGCAGATCTGCAACGCGATCTACAACGGCGTGCACGCGACCCTTGCGCCGGGCGAGCGCGTCGCCTGCGGGGGCACGGCGCCGAGGGGCAACAACAATCCGTCGACCTCGCGGCCGTCTGTCTCACCGCTCGCGTTTCTCCGTGCGGCGAAGCTGGCTGGGCTGAAGACATTCGATGCCTGGGCCCACCACCCTTACTACGCAGGGCCGAGCGATACCCCGACGACCAAGCCGGTCACCGCCAAGGGCGCACCGGCGACTGCGATCACGCTCGGCAATCTCAGCGACCTGATTCGCGAAGTGACGCGCCTGTACGGCAACAAGCGCATCTGGATCACCGAATACGGCTACCAGACCAACCCGCCCGACCCGATCTTCGGAGTGTCGTGGAAGAAACAGGCGGCCTATCTCACGCAGGCGTTCGGGATCGCGCGCAAGAACCCGCGGATCGACATGATGTTGTGGTTCCTGCTCAAAGACGAGCCGAATCTCTCCGGGTGGCAATCGGGCCTGATCACGTACAGCGGTGTGAAGAAGCCTTCGTTCGCCGCCTTCGAGCACCTGATCCACTAAGGAGGGCTAGGCTGGCCTCGCCGATGGCCGATCCTCTCACGACCTGGCCAGGATCGGAGCGCCGCAACCCACCGCGATCCTCCCCGACCTGGGTCGTGCGTGCGGCTCTCGCCGACTGGCTGCGCGCGCAGGCGGCGGATCTCGAATCGGACGGGCCCGTTCGGGTCCTCGACGTCGGCTGTGGAGTGAAGCCGTATTACCCGTACTTCGCCGGGCTCGCCTCCGAGTACGTCGGGGTGGATGTGGTCGAGAACCCGGCGGCCGAGCTGCTCGGGCCGGTCGAGGCGCTGCCGGTCACGGACGGGAGCTTCGATGTCGTGCTGTGCACCCAGGTGCTCGAGCACTGCGACGATCCGGCCGCAGCGGTCCGCGAGTTGCGCCGCGTCACTGCCCCCGGCGGGCGCGTTCTCTGTTCGACGCACGGCGTGCAGGTCTATCACCCGTCGCCCGTCGACTACTGGCGGTGGACACACGCGGGCCTGCGCCGGGTCTTCGAGCAGAACGCGACCTGGTCGGCGCTGACCGTCGAACCGGGAGCGGGAACGGCCTCCGGCCTGGCCATGCTGCTCGGCACGTTCGTCGAGATCGCGCTCCGGCGCACGCTTCTGGCTCGACCGCCGGTCTGGCTGCTGAACAAGGCCGGGGCGGCCCTCGATGCCCGCAGCGAGACGCTGCGCCGACCGGTCCCGGGATCGCTGATCCCGAACTTCCACGTCGTCGCCACTGCGTAGTGCGCCTACTGCGGCGGAATACGCTCGGCGTCTACGGGGTGTACGCCGCTGCGATCGTCTCCGGCCTCGTCGTCACTCCGGTCGTGATCCATTCGATCGGGAAGTCGGCCTTCGGCGTGTGGTCGTTCATCGGCTCCGTGACGATCTACCTGTCGGTGCTCGACTTCGGCGTCGGCCCGTCGATCGTCCGGTTCGCGGCAGAGGCGCACGGTCGTTCGGCACACGATGAGATCAACGAGGTCGCGTCGACGGGGCTCGCGATGTACGCCGTGATCGGCGTGATCACGCTGCCGATCGGGCTCGTGCTGGCCTGGATCGTGCCGACCGCCGTCGGCGCGCCCCACGATCTTGTCTGGGACGCACGGGTGGCGACGCTGCTCGTCGTCATCTCGCTCGCCGTTCGCTTCCCGCTCGGTCTCTTCAACAACCTCCTCGTCGCGCGCCAGCGCTGGGACGTTCAGAACCTCGCCAATTTCCTGGCAACGGTGCTGTACGCGGTGCTCGTCGTCCTGCTCCTGCCGCGCTGGGGCGGGCTCGTGCTGCTCGGTGCGCTCACCCTCGTGACGACCGTCGTCAGGCTGGCGCTGCCGCTGGCGTGGCTGCGGCGCGAGTTGCCGGAGCTGCGCATCCGGCGGCGGTTCGTAAATCGCGCGCGGCTGCGCGCGCTCACCGTTTTCAGCTCGTCGAACTTCCTCGTGCACATCGCACAGAAGATCGTCTTCTCCACCGATGTGATCGTCGTCGGGATCGTGCTCGGCTCGTCGGCCTCCGGCGTCTATTCGGTGCCCGCGAAGCTGTTCGCGCTCGTGTTCGGGATCGGCACGGCAGCGACTTCGCTGATGTTCCCGGCGTTCGCGCAGTTTCAAGGCTCGGGCGACACGGAGCGCCAGCGGCGTCTCCTGCTGATCGGCCTTCGCGCGGGCTCGGCGCTGATGCTCCTGCTCGCGCTGCCCCTCCTGCTCATCCCCGATCTGCTGATCCACGCCTGGATCGGCGGTGGGTTCCAGCAGAGCTATGCCGTCATGGCGATTCTCGCCGGCGTGCTGCTCATCCACCAGCCGATCTACATCCTCACGCAGTATCTGATCGCAGTCGGTCGCCAGCGTTCGATCGCGATCGTCTCGATCGTGACCACGCTGGCGAACCTCGCCCTGTCGTTTGCGCTCGCCTGGACCTGGGGCATCTGGGGAGTCGCCGTTTCGACCCTCGTCACCGACCTGGTCGCGCTCGTCTTCATCGTTCCTCGGATCGCGGCTCCGGCCGCGGCGACGCCGACGACTGCCTTTCTGCGCGCGGGGCTTCGCCCGGCCCTTCCGGCGGTTCTTGCTGCGGCGGTCGTTCTCGTTGCCGTCGCGCGCGTCTGGGATCCGCAGACTCTGCTCGCTCTGACGCCGCTCGGGGCTCTCTGGGCGGTCGCCGGCGGGGCCGCGATGTGGCGGTTCGGGCTCGCCGCTTCCGAGCGTACGCAGTTCACGCGCGAGTTTGGAGCTCGCCCGCGAACGCCGGCGCTCTCGTAGCCTCTAGCCGGGCAGGAAGCGGTCGAGCACCTCGGACGAGAACCGTCGCGCCAGCACGTCCCAGTCGAGGTCGGCCCCGGCCCGGCCGGCCGCCGCCGCCAGCTCGGCGCGTGCCGCGTCGTCGGTCAACAGGTGCACGACTGCGTCGACGAATGCGCGTGCGTCGGGCACGAGCAGTCCTGCGCCCGTCTCGCGGAGGTTCGCCGTCACCTCGTAGTCGTAGGACACCGTCGGCACCCCGAGACCGATGAACTCCGAGACCTTTGCGGCGCGGATGCCCTGGTCGGCCGTGCGCGCGTAGGGGGCGACGTCGAAGCACGATGCGGTTGCAAGTGCGTCCGCGCGGGCGAGTCGGCCGGTCAGCTCGACGTCCGGCCGGCCCTGCAGGCGCTCGCGCAGGCGGTCGCTCGGGCTGCCGACCAGCCAGAGCCGGGCGTTCGGCACCTTCGCGTGGATCTCGTCCCACAGTCCGAGCAGGTGGTCGACGTTGTACAACGGGTTGTCGGAGTCGCGGTCGCCGTTCGTCAGCAGGTGGGCGGCCATCCAACCCAGCACGACCTCTCCGTCTCGCTTGCGACGCCCGGCCCGCTCGCGCAAGGCGGGCGTCGCGGCGGAGAGGTTCACCCCCTGCGGAATCACGACCCAGGGCTTGGCGACACCGAGCGATTCGTAGCGGCGGGCGGCGTGCTCGGCCGTGACGACATATCCGCGCAGTGCCGGTCGCTGGAGCAGTTCGACCTCGCGCGGCGTGAAGAGCGGGTCGTCGGCGTCCATGACCGCTGCATTCGGCCAACGGGTGAGTTGATCGAAGTCGAGCGTGAGGAGGTTCTCGTAGCGACGCGATGCCGCCGCGAAGACCGCGGCGTGCAGCAGCGGCTTCGCCGCGACGAACGCCCTGAACCCGAGCCCGCGCGGAACGCGGGAGTCGGGAAGCCGCAACAGGCACGCGTCGAGCCGCTCGAGGCGCGGCAGCAGCTCGGCGTAGCGAGGGTTGTTGTGGCCCTGGAACCAGATCGAGAGCAGAGCGATCCTGGTCGGGCTCGGGCGGCCGAGAGCGAGCTCGCGCAGGCCGACTTCGTTCACCGCACGACGCCTTGATAGACGGCGATCGTTCGCTCCGTCATCTGCGCTACCGAGAACTTGTCGTGCGCGCGTTGGCGGCCCGCCTCACCGAGCGTGCGCCCGCGCTGTGGGTCGGCGAGCAGAAGCGACAACGCCTCCGCCAGCGCCTCGGAGTCGCCGGGCGGCGCGAGCAGGCCGGTCGTCCCATCGTCGACGATCTCGGGGATCGCGCTCACCCTGGTCGCGACGATCGGCAGACCGGCGAGCATCGCCTCGAGCAGCACGATGCCGAAGCCCTCCCAGCGCGAGGTATGGGCGAAGATCTGAGCACGCTCGAGCCAGGCCGACGGCTCGACCCGCCCGGGGACGAGCACTGCGTCGTCGAGGTCCAGCGTGCGGGCCTGGGCCTTGATCGCCGCCTCGAGCCGGCCCCAGCCGAGGATCGCCAGGCGCGCATCGGGGTACGAGCGCCGCACGCGGGCGAAGGCGTCGAGCAACGTCGCGTGGTCCTTCTGCTCGATCAGGCGTCCCACCGCGAGCACGAGCGGGGCGCCCGCCGCAATCCCGGCTTGCTCCGGTGTGAGCTCGGAATTCGCAGTCGGGAGCGTGTCGAGCCCGTAGTGGATCGTCTCGAGCTTCCTCGCGGGCAGCCCGGCGCGGATGTGGAAGTCACGCACGGCGTCCGAGATCGCGATGATCCTGCCGGCGCCGCTCATGAACGCGCGGTCGACGTAGCGGAACGGCCCGAGCAGGTAGCGGTCGTCGTTGTGGCGGGTTGAGACGAACCGTGTGCGAAGAGCGTGTGTGGCGATCGACCCGTAGACGTCGGCGTGAACCATGTGCGTGTGGAGCAGGTCGGGTTGCTCTTTGCGCATGGCCGAGATGAACGATGCGATGAGCCGCGGCGAGACATCGTGCCCGCAGGGCACGCGTCGCCACGGCACCGAGCGCTCGTCGAGGGCCTGATGGAACCGGTCGGCATCGCCACCTGCGTCGAGTGAAAGGAAGCGTGCATCGATTCCTCGTTCGCGCAGCGCCGGCAGGAGGACGAGCAGGTGCTGCTCGGCTCCGCCGATCCCCTGGACCTTGGTGGCATGGAGGACCTTCACGCGCCGAGGATTCTCCTGTACAGCCGTTCGACGTCGTCGACCATCCTGGCCGTCGAGAAGCGGTCGCGGACCCGCCGTGCCCCTTCCGCTCCCAGCGTTCGCCGCAGGCTGTCATCGGTGCGCAGCCGCTCGATGTGCGCGGCGAGTGCCGACACGTCACCGATCGGTGCCAGCAGTCCGGTTTCGCCGTCGTCCACGACGGTGCTCGTGCCGCCGGCATCGGTCGCGACGACCGGCACACCGGCCGCGAGCGCCTCGATGGCGACGACCGGCGTTCCTTCGTTGGCCGAGGTCAGCAGGAACACGTCGAACGCGCCGTACCACGAGCCGAGGTCGTCGATGTACCCGAGAAGCTGCACGCGGTCGGAGACGCCGAGCGTCCGCGCGAGCTGCTCCACCTCGGGACGGAGCTCCCCGTCGCCGGCGAGCACGAGGATCGTGCTGGGCAGCTCGGCGAGCACGCGGACGAGGTCGCCCGGCCGTTTGATCTCGGTCATCCGGCCGGCCCAGCCGATCACGAACGCGCCGTCGATGCCGGCTGCGGAGCGACGAGCCTGACGTGTTGCGGGCGACGAGTCGATTCGCCGGTCGAGATCGAAGCCGTAGGGAATCACCTCGAACTTGTCCCGCGCGGCGACGCCGAGGCGGACGAGGTCGTCACGCACCTCGTCGCTGACGGCGATCAGCGCGTCCGTGGCGAACGCGAGTGCCCGTTCCACCAAACGGTACGCCCGCTCGCGACGAGGCGTGAAGTAGCCGCTGAGCACGTGTCCGTGGTAGGTATGCACGACGACTCCGGGCCGCGCGCTGCCGGCGAGCAGTGCAGCCACGCGGCCGGTTGCGCCGGCCTTCGCGGTGTGCGTGTGCAAGACCTGCGGCCGGCGCTCACGCAGCAGGTGCTGGATGGTTCTCGTCGCGGCGGCATCCCGGCGAGGCGAAAGCTCGCGCTGCAGCTCCGGCACGTTGCGATAGGGAACGCCCAGCTCCCCGGCGAGCTGCTCCATCGACGCTTCGCCCGGCGGGATCGTGCCGGCGACGACCAGCACGTCGTGGCCGAGGCGCTGTTGCCCCGCCGCCAGTTCGAGCACGGAGAGCGCCGCACCACCGACGTTCAAACGTGCGATTGCATGCACGATCCTCATTCGGCGCGCTCGTTCGGGACGACGACCGCGAGCGCGACGCCGGCGACCAGCCAGAAGGTGGCGGCCAGCGGCGTTCCGCCGAAGAACCCTTCGCCGGCCAATGCGCCGATCGACCCTGCGAGCCAGGCGGCGGGCAGCGACGAGAGCGACCCGAGGGCGCGGCGCGCCGTCCGGGCGCATGCTCGTCCGAGCGAGACAAGTAGCCCGAGAAGGGTGATGCCGCCCGCAAGGCCGAGCTCGTACAGGACCTGGTCGAATGTCTGCTGCGGGATGAACTCCCCGTCTGCGCGCGGGAAGTACCGGGGAGGCTGATCGCTGAAGCGCCGGCGTGCGTCCGGGAGATACCGGGCGAACGTATGCGGCGGCAGATCCCCGTACCAGCCCGTTCCAAGCAAGGGATGATCGATGAAGATCCGGCCGCCGATGTACGCGAAGATCAGCCGCTGGCTCCAGCTCGATGCGTACTGCCCAGGGCGCGACGCGGGCTTGCCGAACCACGACTGGAGAAAACCGAGATCGGCTGACCGGATCGTCAACGTGCCGGCTGTGACCACGGCGACGGTCGCTGCGGTCACGAGCAGAGGACGCAGCTGGAGATTCCGGCGAAGCGCGGCGATCCCGATCAGCGTGGCGACGCCGACGTAGAGGCCCAGAAGGCTGGCGAGCGCCGACCCGAGAATGCAGCCGATGCTGCCGGCGACGATCGCGAGTGCCGCCCGCCGGCCTCTTCGACGGGTCAGGACGAGGGTGAGCCCGTAGAGCAGCGGCAGCGTCGCGAGGGCGGCAAAGTCGTGCTCGCCGAGGAACGAGGCTTGGCGCCCTCCACCGCCGGTCGTGAAATGCACGAGGCCCACGGCGTCGGCGGCAATCGTGAACAGCAGCAGCACATCGACGATCGCCTCGAGCTGTTGCTTCGTGGAGACGAGGGCGAGCGTCCCCAGCCCCAGCGCCGCGAGCTCGACGAGCTTCGCGCCCGAGACGAACGCCGAGGCGCCGTTGGCGGAGCCGGTTGCGAGCACGAGAGCGCAGAAGGCGCCGGCCCAGACGAGCGCAGCCCAGGCCGAGCGGGGGACTCCGTGCCGTGCGAGCTCCGAGACGGCAATCACCGCGAGGGCGGCGAGCGCCAGATCGGCGGGCACGATCGTCGCCGTCGTCCCCCCGATCCCGACGTCGAGGCCCGGTTGATCACGGGCACGCACGAGACAGAGTGCGAGCGTCCCGAGCAGCAGCGCGAGCCGCGGAGAGCGCAGCTGGGACCACAGAGCCATGTGCCGGACATCCGCCACGCCGCCCTACGATAGCCCGATGCGGATCGTGTTTCTCACCGGTATCTGGCCGCCCGACGTCGGTGGTCCCGCCACCCACGGTCCAGACTTCGCACGGTTTCTCCGCGATCGCGGTCACGACGTCCAGGTCGTCACGATGGCCGACAGCGAGCCCACCGAGCGGCCGGTCCCCGTCCGGGGCGTCGCGAGAGGCCGACCGTTCGTCATCCGCTATCCGCAGGTGGCCCTCACGGGGCTTCGGCTCGCGAGGCCGGCGGACGTGATCTACGCGACCGCGACGTACGCCGCCGCGGCCGTGGCGGCGAGCGGGTCGCGACGTCCGCTCGTCGCCAAGCTCGTCTCCGACCCCGCCTACGAACGAGCGTGGCGGTACGGCGTGTTTCGCGGGTCGCTCGAAGCGTTCCAGCGGGCGGCTGACCCGCGCTCGGCGGCGCTCAGGCGGCTGCGAACCTGGTCGCTGCGCGGCGCCCGCCGGATCGTGGTGCCGAGCCGCTACCTCGCGCAGATCGCAGGCGGCTGGGGGCTCGAACCCGGCCGCATCGAGGTGCTCGTCAACCCGGCCCCGCCCCCGGCCGACGTGGAGCCGGCACAGCTCGAGCCCGGGACCTTCGTCTTCGTCGGACGCCTGACCCACCAGAAGGCCCTACCGGTGCTGCTCGAGGCGATCGCCGCGGTCGACGGGGCGAAGCTCGAGCTCGTCGGCGCCGGCGCCGACCGGCCCTCGCTCGAGGCGATCGTCGCAGCTCGACGGCTCGGGGATCGGGTGCGCTTCGCCGGAGCTCTGCCGCGTCACGAGGTGCTCGCGCATCTCGCCGGCGCGCGCGCGGCCGTCCTCTCGAGCGCCTGGGAGAACCTGCCGCACGCCGCCGTCGAGGCGCTCGCTGTTGGAACGCCCGTGGTCTCGACCGCCGTCGGAGGCGTCCCGGAAGTGGTGCACGACGGCGAGAACGGCCTGCTCGTCCCGGCGAACGATCCTGCGGCCCTGGCAGGCGCCCTTCGCTCCATCCTGGACGACGATGCACTCAGGTCACGGCTCGCTGCCGCGGCGAAGCCGTCCGTGGCGGCGATCGGGCGCGACGTGATCTACGCGCGCCTGGAGCAGATCCTCGCCGAGGCCGCTGGGTGACGCCGCGCGTGTTGTTCGTCGGGCGCGGCCGGCTCACGCTGCCGCTCGCGCCGTGGCTGCAGCGCAAGTGGGACGCGCTCTCCGAGGTGCTCGACCTTCGTGTGCTGAATGCAGGGACGGGCGCCGGCGACCCGCGCTTCGCGTTGCTTCCGGACAGCGCCGCGGCCTTCTATCCCCGGCTGCCGTTCGAGGTCGCACGCTCGCTGCGTGCCTTTCCGGCCGAGGTGATCGTCGCATCGGATCCCTATGTCGGCGTCGCGGCGCGGCTGGGCCGTAGGCTTGCGCGCTCGCAGGCACGGCTGGTGGTGGAGGTGCACGGCGACCCGCGCACGTTCACGCGCGCCTACGGATCGCCCGCGCGCCGACTCGTCTCGGCCCCCGCTGACGCCGCGGCGCGCTCGGGCATCCGCAACGCCGACGCGACGCGCGCGCTGTCAGCGTTCACGTCGTCGCTCGTCGCCGAGGTGACCGGACATCCTGCGACGGCGTGCTTCCCGACCTACAGCGACCTGGCGGCCTTTCGCGATCCGCCGCTTGCCCCGGTCCCCGACGCTCGCCGCGTTGTGTTCGTGGGCGCGCTCGAGACGTACAAGAACGTCGATGGTCTTGCCGCAGCGTGGAGGAGCGTCGCGCAGCGACAGCCCGACGCCGTGCTCACCGTCGTCGGCCGAGGCTCGCGTCACGAGGTGATCGATCGATTGGTCGCGGAGCTTCCGGCACAGGTCGAGCACAACAGCGAGCTGCCGCCCGTCGAGGTCGCCGCCCGGATCGATGCCGCCCGGGCGCTCGTTCTCCCGTCGTATCCGGAAGGGCTCGGCCGTGTCGTGCTCGAGGCCTTCGCGCGCGGACGTATGGTCATCGGCACGGACGGCGGGGGGATCCCGGACATGGCAACCGACGGCGTCGATGCGCTCCTGATTCCACGCGGCGACACGGATGCGCTCGTCACGGCATTGATGCGCGTGCTCGAGGACAAGGCCCTCGCGGTCAGGCTCGGTCGTGCGGCACGCGCGACGTACGGAGCGTGGGACCAGAGTGTGAGCGACTTCGCGAATGCCTATCGCGCGCTCGTCGACGCCGTGATCGGCGCACGGTGAAGCTCGTCTTCGTGACGCAGGAGCTCGATCCGAGTCACCCGGCTCTTGCCCAGACGACCGATCTGGTCGAGGCGCTCGCGGCGCGGGTGGACGAGCTTGCGATCGTCGCGCGCGACGTCGAGTGGAGCGACGTTCCTGCAAATGCAGCCGTTCGCACATTCGCGTCCCCAAGAAAGCTCGGCCGCGGCCTACAGTTCGAGCAGTCGCTGCACGCCTCGCTGGGCGGAGCGGACGCCGTGCTCGTCCACATGGTCCCGGAGTTCGCGGTGCTCGCCGCTCCCGAGGTCCGCATCCGCCGAATCCCGTTCGCTCTCTGGTACACGCACTGGCACGGTGGCCGGGCATTACGCGCCGCGACCGGCGTCGTCGATGTCGTCTTCAGCGTCGACCGCTCGAGCTTTCCGCTCGACTCCCCGAAGATCTGTGAGATCGGTCACGCAATCGACGTCGAACGGTTCGCGCTTGCGCCGCTCGTTGCGCACGAGGGGCCGTTGCGCCTGCTTGCGCTCGGACGAACGGCTCCATGGAAGGGCCTCGGGACACTCCTCGAAGCAGTCGCTCTGGCGGTTGATCGCGGCGCCGACGTTGAGCTCGAGATCAGGGGGCCGTCGCTCAATGACGATGAGCGAGCGCACCGCTTGGAGCTCGAGAGACGCGTCGAGAGCGACGACTCGCTGCGCAGCCGTGTGTCGATCCTGCCGCCCGTCCCCCGTGAAGCGATTCCCGCACTCATCGCAGCCGCCGATGTCGTCGTCAGTCCGAACGAGCCGCGCTCGGGCGCCACGCTCGACAAGGCGGTGTTCGAGGCGGCGGCCTGCGGGCGGCCCGTCCTGTCCACGAATCCAGCCTTCACCTCGCTGCTCGGCGATGTCTCGCTGCCTCTCACCGCGCCCGCCCGCGACCCGGACGCGCTCGCAGCAGCGATCCTTGCTCTGGCGGATGCCGGGGCCGCGGAATTGGCGCAGGTCGGCCAACAACTTCGCACGCGCGTGGTGGCCGGTCACTCCCTCGGCCACTGGGCGGACACCGTGATCGACGTCCTCAGGGAGATACGATCGCCGCGTGGGAGAGCCGGTTCTGAGCGGGCGCACGGCTAGGCCTCCGAACGAGGTCGAGGACATTCGTTCTGCGCGGCCGTACTTCCTCGCGCCGACACCGCTGAAAACGATTGCGCGTCGCGTCGGAAGTGCGCTCGCGCTCGTGACGATCGACATAGCCGGGCTGGTGCTCGGGCTGTTCGCTGCGCTTACCTTCCGTTCGCTCCTCTTCGATCCGAAGCCGATCCTCTGGGGCTTGCTCTGGGACCATGAGACGAACTGGCTGGCGTTTCTCATCCTTCTGCTGATCCTTGTTTTCTGGCAGGCCCATCTCTACGCGCCGCGTGAGGTCCGAGAGGGCGCAGGCCGGGTTGTGCCGAGTGTCTTTCTCGTGGCGGCGTTGTCGCTCGCCTTTGCGATCGGAACCGGGCAGCACTTCACGACGTTCGGTCTCTACCTCGTCGCTGCGACCTTCGTTTCTTTGCTGATCGCGCTGTTCCGCGCGAGCTACGAGCTCGTGACAGGCATGGCGCTTCGTGCCGCCGGCGTCACCCGCCGGGCCGCGCTCGTCGGTGATCCCGAGTTGCGGCAGCATCTCCGTGACACGCTGGGCTCGAGCCGTGGAGGTATCGACTACGAGTTCGTCGGCGAGGTCGCACCCGGTTCCGAGGTCGAGGAGCTGCTCGCGACTGCGCAGCTTCACGAGCTGATCGTCGCGGACTCCGGTCTTCCCGACGATCGCCTTCTGGAGATCGCGGAGGCGGCGCACCGCCGCGGTGTGAAGGTTCGCGTCGCACCGAGGACCACCGAGCTGCTGATCGAGCGTGGGGAGTACGTTCCCGGTCAGGGCCTGCCGCTCTTCGAGCTGCGGCCACCCATTTTCGCCGGCACACAGTGGGCGGTGAAGCGGGTCTTCGACATCGTCGTCGCTGTCGCGATCGTCATCATCGGTCTGCCCGTCTGGCTGATCATCGCCCTGCTGATCAAGGTGACGTCCCGCGGGCCGGTGCTCTATCCGGATGTGCGAGTCGGCCTCGGCGAGCGAAACTTCCGCATGCTGAAGTTCCGCACGATGGTCGAAGGCGCTGCGGGCCAACAGAACGCGCTCGAAGAGGCCAACGAGGCATCGGGTGCGCTCTTCAAGATCCGCGACGATCCGCGCGTCACTCGGGTCGGACGCGGGCTGCGCCGCTTCTCGCTCGACGAGGTGCCGAACGTGCTCAACGTGCTCCGCGGTGAGATGTCACTCGTCGGGCCGCGGCCGCTCCCGTTGCGCGACTACGAGCGTCTCGAGCCGTGGCACAGGCGCCGCTACAACGTGCTCCCCGGAATGACCGGTCTCTGGCAGATCGCGGGCCGTTCCGACCTGACCTTCGACGATCTGGTGCGGCTCGACTTCTACTACCTCGAGAACTGGTCGATCTGGCTCGACATCTCGATCCTCTTCAAGACGCCGTTCGCGGTCATCGCGCGGAAAGGCGCCTACTAGCCGGTGAAGACCCAGTAGCGCTCGTCGCGGCCGGCTTCGAGCTTCGCGAGCTGCTCTCGATGGATCTCGCGAACTCGGGCCGGGGTGATCGCTTCCTCGGGGCTGACCTCTTCGACTGCGAGGCTCGTCTTGTCCTCGTAGAGATGCTCGCCCGCCAGTCGGGCCCGGCTGTCATAGGGCCAGATGAAGGCCTGCCGGCTCGAGGTGTGGTAGAGCGCGGCCGGATCGTCGACGTCGTAGCCGATCGCCTGCAGGTCGGCGCCGTGTGCGAGTACGTGAAACGTGAGCTCGTCGCAGATCCCCCAGTCGGCCACCGACAGACGGTCGTCGGAGTGCCACAGCACGGACTCGCCGACGCTGTTGTAGAACGCAAGCACGCCCTCCTTGCCGGTGATGACGGCGGGATTCGCTCCCCAGGTGACGCGGTAGACGGGCTCGTCCACCATCATGTCGGGCGCCACGATCGTCTCGAACTCGCCTGCGCCCTCGAGATGCACGTGGCGCCAGAAGTTGAGCAGGATCGCACGGTGCAGCGGCTTCGTCGTCGCCGCGAGCAGCTCGGCGGTCGGGATCATGCAGTCGTACACAGCTTGTTCGAACCTGTTCATGCGTCGTCCTCCCGGTGGCCGTGACGATACACCGCAACTCGTGCTGCGAATGTGCGATCAGAGCCGTGAGAACGGGTGCCCTGATAGCTTCGCGACGTGGAGAAGAGCGAAACGAACGAGGTCGAGTCTCCGTCTCAGCTGATCGATGCGAGGATCGAGGAACTTGGTGACTGGCGGGGCACGATGCTCTCCCGGGTCCGGGCGCTCATCAAGCAGGCCGTTCCCGGGGTGGTCGAGGAGTGGAAATGGCGAGGCGTGCCGGTCTGGTACCAGGACGGCATGCTCTGCACCGGCGAGACGTACAAGAGCGTGGTGAAGGTGACGTTCGCCAAGGGCGCGTCGCTCGAGGATCCTGCCCGTCTGTTCAACTCGAGCCTCGAGGGCAACGTCAGGCGCGCGATCGACATCCGTGAGGACGACCAGCTCGACGAGGACGCCTTCAAGACGCTCATCCGGGCCGCTGCGGCCCTGAACGCGTCGCGATAACGTTCACACCGAGCGATGGCACAGTCAGCAGGAGAGAGAGCCTGGCCCGGCGGTATCGCTGCGATCACCCTCTTCGTCGAGGATCTGGACGAGGCGAAGCGCTTCTACGGCGACGTCTTCGGTTTGGCCGTGGTGTTCGAGGACGAGAACTCGGCCGTGTTCAGGTTCGGCGAGACACTGGTCAACCTGTTGAAGACGAGCGAGGCGCCTGGCCTCGTCGACCCCGCGACCGTGGCGCCCCGCGACGGCGGAGTCCGGTTCCAGTTCACGCTCGAAGTTCAGGATGTCGACGCCATGGCCGAGGAGCTGAAGCGGCGTGGCGCCGAGCTTGTGAACGGGCCGATGGACAGGCCGTGGGGGATCCGCACCGCGAGCTTCCGGGATCCAGCCGGGCACCTCTGGGAGATAGCCCACTAAACAGGGTGGTCGGAACGAGCTCGGTCGACAATCGTGCGGCGCGCCCCTAACTCGCCTGCCGTTTGACGGTCTAAGGCTTGGGGAGTTCCTCTCTGAATTGCTCCCTCCAGAGAGAAAGGTGCCGGAGGTGTTCGACGTTCAGGCCGCATCGAGCTTCGACACGCTGAGCGTGGCGGGTCATGTCGTAGCGCGGGCCAACAATCAGATTCGAATGCGCGTCCGGACCGTCACGTGCCGGGTTCATGAGCAGACATTTCCGGTCCGCGTCCGTGACCTGCGGATCGGCGTCGAGGGCGAGCCTTGCTGCAAGGATGGGATCGACCAGGCCCTCGAGCGGGCCGTCGAGGACGCGCTCCGCTAGGTGCCCCTGAAGCGCTTGTGGGCTGTCCTGGCCGTGCTCGGCGCCTGTCTCGGCGCCGCCGGTGTTGCCGATTCCGCCCCAAAGCATTCGGTTGACGCGTTCACGTTCCGTCAGGTGACCTCCGGGCTCGACTCGCCCGTGTTCGTGACGTCGGCGCCCGGTGATGCGACGACGTTGTATGTCGTCGAGCAGCGAGGTGTGATCGTGATCGTTCGCGGCGGGAAGGTCACCGGCACCTTCCTCGACATCCGTCCGCTCGTGAAGAGCGGCGGGGAACAAGGTCTGCTCTCCATGGCGTTCGACCCGAGCTACACCACCGACCACCTGTTCTACGTGTCGTACACGGACGTCTCCGGCAACTCCCGCGTCGTGCGCTACCGCGCGGGAAACGGGGTCGGGATCCGCTCCAGCGCCAAGGTTCTTCTTCGCCTCCACCAGCCGTACTCGAACCACAACGGCGGCCAGTTGCAGTTCGACAACCGGGGGTATCTGTACGTCGGGTTCGGCGACGGCGGCTCGGAAAACGACCCGCAGCAGACCTCCGAGAACATGTCGACGCGCCTCGGCAAGCTGCTGCGCTCGACGACGACCGCACCGAACGGTTCATGGCGTGTCGTCGGTCTCGGCCTGCGCAATCCCTGGCGGTTCTCGTTCGACAGCCAGACGGACAACCTCTGGATCGGCGACGTCGGCCAGGATCACTTCGAGGAGATCGACTTCCGGCCTGCGGCGAAGCTCGACACGCCGGCCAACTTTGGCTGGAGCCGGTACGAGGGGAACGTCGTGTTCGACAGCTCGCACCGCTACACGAACGTCGGGCAGAAGACGTTCCCCGTGCTGGTCTACTCGCACGAGCACGGGTGTTCGGTGACGGGAGGCTACGTCTACCGCGGCGCGGCCATCCCGGCCGCGCAGGGCCGGTACTTCTACGGCGATTACTGCGCGGGCACTGTCTGGAGCTTCCCGACCGGCGCGAAAGGCCGCGCTGGCAGCGCACGCGTCAGCGGCCGCATCCCGTCGCTCTCCGGCTTCGGGGTGGATGGTCGCGGCGAGCTCTATGCAGTCTCGCTGGCGGGCACGCTCTACAAGCTCGGCCCATAGCCGATTGACGATGGCCTAGGCCCGGAGCCCCCGCCGCGGCCGCGAAACGGCCTCGACGGGGGCAATGCGAGCCCGGAATTTCAGCCGGTCGTGATCGTGCCGAAGAGCCCGTTCGACTCGTCGTTCGGCCCGGCCGTGAAGAAGAGCGTGTTCGGATCACCGTTCGCACCGGCGTTGCCGAACTCGAGCGCCCACAGCCCATCGATCACGAGCTTGTGGCCGTGGTCCGTCCGCAGCGTGCCGTCGTGGTGCCAGCCGCCGTTGCCGTTCCTGTAGGCGTTGATCTGCCCATCGCCGAAGTTGCCGACGAGCAGGTCGCCCGCAGCGCTTCCGAAGGACGCCGGCGCCATCGCCAGCCCCCACGGCCCGTTCAACTGTCCGCGCTGCGCCACGCGCGCGACCAGGTTCCCCTGCAGGTCGTACTCGTCGACGAAGCCGAGGCTCTGGCCGTCGACCTCGTCGTGGGCATCGGCGTCCTGCTTCCCGTACGTGACGAAGATGTCCGATCCGATCGTCTGGATCCCGAACGGTGCGTAGCCGTTCGGCACCTTCGGGTCGGTGAACGAGCCCGGCGGCGTGACGTTCTGCCAGGCGCCGTTGAACACGTCGACCTGCGCGTTGTGGAAGTCCGTCGCGTAGAGCTGCGGGTTGCCGGGCGTCGGCTGGGCGATCGCGAGCCCCTTGAAGACGGCGCCGGGGGCGATGCCTGTCGTTGGAGCGACGAGCGCAGCCGTCGAGCCAACACGCCATGCTCTGATGTCGCCGGCCTCCGTCGCGAAGATGAAGTTCGCGGGCGCGAGCGCCGTGCTCGCCGTCGTCGCGGTCAGGAAGTTGCCCGCGAGCCCCGCGAAGACGGCGCCAGTAGGACCGCCCAGGACGTCGACGGTGAGCGCCTGCTTCGCACCTGTTTGGTTGTACAGCGTCGACTTGCTCGAGGTCGGATCCGGGCCGTTGTCGGCGACCCACCACGGGCTCGTCGCGCTGCGGGCGAGGCCCCAGCCGTTGACGAGGTCGGGGTCGGTGACCGGGGCGACACCAGGCATGTCCGAGGCGAGCGCTGTCATCGTGTAGCCGCCTGCCGGCGGGCCGGCCGCCGCCTGTAGCGCCGCGACGAGCGCCAGGGAGAGAACTGCAGCCACCAGCGTGAAACGCGTGAGGATTCCGTGCATGAGTACTCCTTCCTCTCGGGTCTACCCGGGTGCTACGAGAGACCGGGCGAGCCGGTTTGCGAGGCCCGATAGCAGCCGTTTTCGGCTCGTGGCGGGTCTTGCCGGCCTCACCTCACGAGGTAGCGTGTGTTCATGACGGTCGTCTGGCCGCCGCTCCCCTACGAGGCGTGGAGCGCCACCCGCGACACGCTGCATGCGCACACGCAGGTGCTCGGGAAGGTCGCGGCCACGCTCGCGCCGCCCGAGCCGCAGCTTCAGCATGCCGCATTGCGCTTGACCTCACGAGGCTGGGAGACGATGCCGTTACCGGCGCCAGACGGTTCGGGCGCGTTCATCGTGACGCTCGACCTTCGCAGCCACGAAGCTGTTGTCGAGCACAGCGACGGTGGCGTGCGGCGGGTCGCGCTCACCCCAGCTCGAGCGGTGGCCGAGGTCACGCGCGAGGTGTTGGCGGCGATCCGCTCTCTCGCAGGACCGGTAGAGATCGAGATGACTCCACAGGAGACGTCGTGGCAGACGCCGCTCGACGAGGACGTTGGACATGCGACGTACAGCACGGGCCAGGTGGCCGCGTACTTCGCCGCTGCGACCCGTGCCTCACTCGTCCTGGCGGAACTTCGCGCGCCCTACCGCGGCCGCTCGACGCCGGTCAATGCGTGGTGGGGGTCATTCGACCTCGCTGTCAGTCTGTTCTCGGGACTTCCCGCAGACCCTCCGTCGCAGGACTTCATCATGCGCAACTCGATGAACGCCCAGGAGGTCGCGGTCGGCTGGTGGCCTGGCGACGCGCGCTACCCGAAGGCGGCGTTCTACGCGTACGCGCATCCCGCGCCGACGGGATTTGCCGACGCGACGCTAGCGCCGCCGGCCGCGCACTGGGACGCGGTCCTCGGCGAATACATCCTCGACTGGGACGACGTCCGCGCGAGACCCAACCCCCACCAAGACGCGCTCGAGTTCGCGCGATCCGCCGTTCGGCACGCGTGCTTGATCTGCGGCTGGGACCCGAGCCTCGCGGCCAGTGCCGAAGGCGCCGTTCCGCCGATCGTCTGAAACGCACCGGGGGCAGCCGAGACACCCGGCAACCTCGTACACGCGTGCCAGACTGGCTCTCATGTGTCGCGCCGCCCTCAGCCTCTGCGTTGCGGTTGCCGTGCTGCTCGTGCTCCCGGCCGGCACGGGAGCTGCGGCGCACGGGCTCAGCGGTACGCCTGCGGTCACCCTGATCGGGGACTCGGTCGCAGAGGGAATTCCCGGCGATGCCGCAGCGCTCCGGACTCTCGATCAAGGCATCG
This sequence comes from uncultured Thermoleophilia bacterium, assembly GCA_963806025.1. GTDB lineage: Bacteria > Actinomycetota > Thermoleophilia > Gaiellales > Gaiellaceae > PALSA-600. The sequence goes on from CAWDWI010000007.1 coordinate 38,432, forward strand.
ATCTCGATCTCGAGGTCGCCCCCTGCCGTCGGCTGACAGGCACCAGCTGTCCGCCGGATCCGCCGACCGCCCTCGACGTGATCAAGGGCGAAGGATCCGCGATCGCACCGACGGTCGTGATCGCCGTTGGATACAACGACTTTGAATCTCAGTACGCCGACGAGATCGAGCAAATCCTCGGCGCCCTCGAACAGGCGAACGTCCAGCGCGTGTTCTGGCTCACGCTTCGCGAGGCGCGGGGCCCGTACCCGGCGATGAACGCGGACATCGCCGGTGCAGCGATTCGCCATCCCGAGTTGGCGATCATCGACTGGAACACATACGCCGGCAATCATCCCGACTGGTTCCAGGACGACGGCTTGCACCTGCTCGCTCCGGGGTCGGAAGCGATGGCGATGCTGATCCACCAGACGCTCCTCGACGCGCACATCGCCGTCCCTCCGGTCGCCGTCGCGACGACGGCGATTCCGCAGCCGCATCCGGCACGTTCCTACCGCTTTCGGTTCACCGCCAATGGCGGTCGCGCTCCGTACAGCTGGTCGCTCACGGGACACCTGCCGAAGGGCCTCCACCTGCTCGCCACTGGCACGCTTGCCGGGACGCCGCATCGACCAGACGGGACGTTTGTCGTCACGGTCCAGGTGAAGGACGCAATCGGACAGAGCAGCGCTCAGAGGTTCGTGATCCGCATGCGGTAGTCGGCGTGTCGCTGACCGCCTCGAGCGGCCTGCGGGCCACGGCACACGGCACTACGGATAGATGAGTTCCCGCGGTCCCTTCGTGTCGTGCATCCCCCAGAGCAGGTCGGCGAGATGTTCGGGGTCGACGGTGGGCATCTCCCAGACCGGATCACCCGCAGCCTTGGCCCTCTCCAGTTCGGCGTGGAAGGCACTCTTCTCGATGGCCGAACCGATGTAGAGCATGCCGACGTAGACGCCTTGTTCGGCTACCTCGGCGTGCAGGGCTTGCAGGTAGTTGCGCTGAGCGGCTTGCGCAGGACTGGGGCCGCTCATGTTCGGCAAGCCTTGCACGGTGCTCCCGCCCTGCGCCGTCAGGATGGCGCCGTCTCCCTGCTCGAGCATGTGCGGCAGGAACTCCTGGACCAGTCCCAGCAGCGTGTAGAAGATCAGCGGCATGAAGTTCTCCGCGTGCTGGGGAGTCAGGTTGGCTGCGGCAACGAACCCGGTGTTCGGGGTGGGTGCGTAGTAGAAGGCATCGAGGTTGCCGGCCGTGGCGCGAATCTGCTCGGCCAGGCGCGGTGTGGCAGCGGTGTCGGATAGGTCGGCTGTGATGACGTAGGCGGTTGCCCCGGCACTGGTCAGATCCTGCGCCAGACGGTCAAGCGGCTCCGTGCGGCGAGCGACCAACGTAACGGCGTAACCCTCGCGCGCGTAGCGACGGGCGACGGCATGGCCGAGGCCGGGCCCAGCTCCGAACACAGCGATGGATTTGGACACAGGCATGCTCCGATCGGTAGCTCGACCATTACTCCGGATGACGCTTGAAGGATGCCCCAGTTGGAGCCAGTTCGGAGCGGCCCAGAACTCGATGCTGCTTGTCAGCGGCAATACTTCGGGTATGGAGTGGCCTGCGCCCCTGACCATGCGCGAGGTCGCCGCGGAGCTCGGTTGCTCCGAGGACGACGTCCGCGCGCTGATCCGTGAGGGCGAACTGAAGACCGTCGCCTGCGGGATCAGACCCGGGCTCATTCCGCGTCACATACTCGATGCCTATCTTGGTCGGCTCGAGCACCGACTCACGTCCTCAACGAAGACGTAGCCCCAGGCGCGAAACGGCGCACACCGTTAACGTGCCCGCATGGTGAGTAATCGCTCTGCTCCGCCGGCAACAGTCACGCCGGTGCTCGTCTATCCCGATGTACGGGCGGCGGTAGCGTGGCTGGAGGCGGCATTCGGCTTTGAAGAGCGGGTGCGGATCGGCGATGCGCATCGAGCCCAGATGCGTGTCGGTGCGGATGGAGCGGTCGTGGTTGTCGATGTCGGCGGGGATCGTGTTGCTCCGGATGGCCGCGCGAACACGCACCTGATCAAGGTCCGCGTGCCCGACGTGGACTCGGCATTCGCTCGTGCTTGCGAGCAAGGCGCGCGCGTCGTCGAAGCTCTGACGACCTGGGAGTACGGCGAGCGCTCAGGTATCGTCGAGGATCTGGGAGGACACCGGTGGGAACTGACTCAGACCCTTCGCGATGTTGAACCCGAGGAGTGGGGCGGGACGACAGTCGCCCCCTGGTGACGGCGACTCGGCTGGACAGCGTTCCGCATGCACGCTACGACGCCGAAGCCGTTGTCGCGGCGTTCAGCCAGCGGCTACGGGAAGCGGTCGACCTCGAGACCGTCCACCGAGAGCTCGTCGCCGCCGTGATCGGAGCAGTGCAACCCGGGCACACCTCCCTCTGGATCAAACCCCGCGCCTAGACTGGCTTCCGGGAACCGACCCAATTCGCGAAGGAGGACACCTATCTCACTCGCACGCGTGCATAACTTCTCCATCTCGCTCGACGGCTTCGGCACGGGCGAAGGTCAGACGCTCGAGGCCCCTTTCGGCCACGCGGGCCAGCAACTCCACCAATGGATGTTCGCGACCCGGTGGTGGCACGAGCTGGTCGGCGAGCCTGGCGGCAGCAGCGGCATTGACGACACCTTCTCGCGGCGGTTCCTTCCGGGGATCGGCGCGGAGATCATGGGTGCGAACAAGTTCGGCCCTCCCGGATGGCACGAGGATCCGGAGTGGAAGGGGTGGTGGGGGCCCAACCCGCCGTTCCACACACCGACATTCATCCTCACCCACCAGCCGCGCCCGCCGATTGAGATGGAGGGCGGCACCACGTTCCACTTCATCGACGCTTCACCCAGCGAGGCGCTCGCGACCGCCCGCCAGGCTGCGGACGGCCAGGACGTACGGCTCGGCGGAGGCGCCAGCATGATCCGCGACTTCCTCGCCGCCGGGCTCGTCGACCACATGCACATCGTCGTCGTGCCGATCCTGCTCGGCCGAGGCGTACGGCTGTGGGACGGACTGGAGGGCATCGAGAAGGGCTACCAGGTCGAGGCCACCTCCTCGCCCAGCGGAGTCACGCATGTGACCTTCACCCGTGCGGGTGTCTGAACCGCCCTCGAGTTCCCGAAGCGCCCGCTCGGTTCGTCGCGTTTACCCGCCGATCAAGACCACGGGTACTCGCCGTGCTGAGGCAGATCATCGAGGATCTCGTACCACGGAGCCTTCGACCCGACGAACATGTGCGCCGTTGGCTTGAGCGCCGGCTCGTCGATCAGCGACCCGTACGGCACACGGATCTTGCCCTCGTAGCCCGTCCAATACAGCAGCGAGAAACACTTCCCGCAGCGCGTCTCGTGACGGCCATCGGCGTCGCCAATTACTTTCAGTGAGTCGGCACCCTTTGTCACACTGAGCTTTTCCGGCTCGATCTCGCCCCACGGCAAGAAGGCTGAGCCGGTCGTTGCCCGGCAGTTCGAGCAGTGGCAGTTGAAAGCGACGACGAACTCGTCGGACACCTCGAACCTGACGGCATTGCACCCGCAGCGCCCTCTCAGCACGGCGTCACTCTACGACCCACTGGGCGTCCGCGCCTGCGACCCCTGGAATCAGGCGAGCCGCAGGAGCGGTACCTGGTACCGGAGGTACCAGGTACCTGAATTGCGAATCCCCCCGCGCTGTCTTGCGCCAGTCTTCTGGAATGACGCAACCGTGCCTCTGCTGCAGCCGTGGTTCGGCGGTGATCGGGCTTGTTGCGAGGATGGCGATGTTGTGTTGTAGTTACTCGAAGATCAGGGACCGCAGCGGAGGGGCGGTTCGGTGTTTTAGGGGAGAGGGAGCGGAATCCGATGCCGTATCTGGGCGGGCGCGGTGCATGCGCTTCCTTCTCGTGACACAACAGACGAAGGGAGCAAGCATGAGGTTTCGTATCGCGCACGTCGTGGTCTTGGTGGTGGCGTTGTCTGGGGCTGCGGCCATCGGGTTGGTTGGTGCCGCAGGTATCGCCAGCGCTGCCCCCGGAAAGACGGTCTACACCTGCTCTGGTGGAAATTTCGGCACTGGGAGCTTCACCAGCATCCCCTCGGGTAACTACGACCGCATCTCGGTTACGGGTGTGTGCAACATCGTGCCTGGTGCTGTGATCAACGTCGCCGGCAACATCGACGTCGCCCCAGGTGCCGTGCTCGACGCGCAAAGCGCGCCGTCGACGATCACCGTCGGACACGACGTCACGGCGGGCGCAGGGTCGCTCCTCGGGCTGGGCTGCCAGCCGACGAACACGATCGGCAGGTTCGCGGGAGTGCCGTGCGCCGATCCGTACGGGGACGGGTTCACCACCATCACCATCAACGGGAACGTCATCGCCACGGACGCGAGCGACGTTCTGCTGCGAGGAGCAGTCGCCCCGGGGGCCGGCAAACTGACGGTCAACGGGTTCGTCCGGCTGACTGGAGGAGGCAGTCCTGTTCCCTGGTCGATCAAGGGCCTCACGATCGGCGGGAGCCTCACCATCAGCGGGGTGACAGCTGAGTTCCTCGGTGTGCAATTCAACACGATCGGCACCAACGTGACGCTCAGCAACATCACGGTGCACGACGTCGATTTTCCTCCGCCCGGTGTCATCGTCGTCGGGAACAAGGTCGGACGGGACCTGAACTGCTCGGGGCTTCTCCCGTTCGTGGCCGCAGGAGTCATCCCCGGCCAGACCAACTACGTCGGTCATCAGGCGACCGGTCAGTGCGCGGCGATCAGCGTCCCGCTCTGATCTGACCTAGAGAACATTCGGTCCGTCTGCCACCTGCGCTCGAGCGGGTGGCAGACGGGCGCTGTGTGAGTGGCGCCGGGACGCGTCCGCGTCAGGCGTGGACGTGTTCTCCGTGCCCGTGCTGGTCGTGCTCGTCGTCCAGCGGTTTGTTCATCAGCTTCAGCATCGCCCAGCCGCCTCCGCGACGGAAGTAACGCCAGATGAGCAGGGCGGCGATCGTGAGGAAGACGATGTTCAGGTAGGTGGTGTAGTTCCAGCTGAGGTGGACCAGTTCGATCTTGGCGTTACGCTCGGTGGGTAGTAGGCCGAGCGCTTGGAAGAGGAACTCGACGATCAGTCCTGCGGCGGCCATGGTGGCGTAGAAGCTGGTGAGGATGAAGGTGGCCATCTTCCAGCCGTAGTAGCGGCGGTAGATGTCGAGAATGGGCAGGATGATGAGGTCGGCGAAGATGAAGGCGAGCACGCCGCCGAAGCTGATGCCGCCGTTCCAGAGCACGGCCGCGAGCGGGACGTTGCCGATCGAGCAGACGAAGCTGATGATCGCGACCGCCGGGCCGATCAGCGGCCCCCAGACCTTCGCCAGCGTGGGGTGATGCTCGAAGAAGAGGCCCTGCCAGAACGAGTCGGGAACCCAGGCTGCGAGCGCGCCGGCGATCAGCAGGCCGCCGAAGACGTCTCGGTAGACCGCGGCCCAGTCCATCACGAAGTAGTCCGCGGTCGCCGTGAATCCGTTGGCGCTGCGGAGGCGCCGCCACCAACCTCCCTCCCCTCCGGCGGACATGTCCATTTCGGCGTGCCCCTCCATCGAGCCGAGCCGCCCCTTGTCGGCCTCTGCCCGTGCTTCATCGACGAGCTGCTGCTTGAGGAAGAGCCGGAAGAGGACGGCGATCAGGACGATCATGAGGGGCCCGCCGACGAACTCGCCGAGCACGAACTGCCAGCCCAAGAGCAGCCACATGATGATCCCGAGCTCGATCACCAAGTTGGTGGAGGCGATCTCGAACACCATCGCGGCGGTGAAGTTCGCGCCCTTTCGAAACAGCGATCGAGCCAGCGCCACCGATGCATAGGAGCAACTCGACGAGGCCGCACCCAGGCCTGTCGCGATGAGCAGCGTCTTCGGCGAGTCGTCGGGAAGGAGGCTGCTCATCTCCCGCTTCGACACGACCGCCTGCACCACCGCGGAAAGCCCGAAGCCGAGGATCAGCGCCCAGAGGACCGCCCACGTCATTCCGAACGCGAACGAGAGCGCTCGGACGATCTGATGGACGATTGAAAACGATCCAACCATCGATGCTTAAGTCGCTCCTGCATAAAACGGTGTAGAGAACACGATCCACACCGTGTCTTCATTCACGGCTATGTTTAGTATACCCAGTAGGGGTATATTGGATCGATTGGTGGAGTGCGGTTAGCTCTCGATGCGGAAGACCGGGTGGTCGGGCGCGATCCGCACGAGTTCGCCGGCGGGCGAGTCGGGGCCGACGCCTCCGAAGAACTGGCCGACCTCCCACTTCCAGCGACGGAGGTACTCGCGCAGGATCGGCTCCTTCTCGGCGTCCGGCACCTCAACCGCCCGGAACGGCTCGCTTCGGCGCCCGAGCAGCAGATTCCCGCGCCCAGCTACGCGGAGATTGCGAACCCACTGCGTGTGCCCGCGAGGCGCGACGAGGTAGCGATTCCCGTCAAATCCGAGCAGATTGACGGGCGTCCGCCTGGGCTCTCCAGTCTTGCGACCGGGTACCTCGAGCACGCGCGAGCCGGCGACGCTGATCCCGAGACGAGTAGACCCGGCCACTATGCGGTTGAAGACGTTGCGGGTGAACCAATCTGGCTTGCGGTAGTTCGGCCGGGTCCCCATCCAGCGCACCGTAGCGCCCCTCGATCCGGCGAGTAGAGTCGAGCCGTGACCGAGGCTTCTGAGCGAAGTGTCCACCTGGGACGCTTCGCGTTGCCCCGGGGTCCTCTCCAGATCTTTGTGTTCAGCCGCCTGGCGATCTGGGGGGCGCTCGTCGTCACATGGCTGTTTTCCGAGTCGTACAACAATCCGCTCGGACACGTGGACAAGCGGACACACGACGTGGGCTATGTCCTCGACGTTCTGGCACGCTTTGACACCGGTTGGTTGCTCGGCATCGCCGACAAGGGGTATTCGTTCAGCCCGAACGCCTCCGCGTTCTTCCCTCTTTACCCGGCCCTCGTGGGCGTTCTGGGTCGCGCTCTACTGGACAATTTTCTGCTTGCCGCGGTTGCGGTCTCGCTCACGGCTTGTGCAGCAGCGTTCGTACTGCTCTACCGGCTCGGAGCACGCTTGGTCGGCGACGATTCCGCGCTTCGCAGTGTGCTCTATCTCGCGATCTTCCCGACCTCGCTGTTCCTCGGCGTCGCCTATACCGACTCGCTGTATTTGATGCTGACAATTGCGGCGTTTCTGTTCGCCGAGCGCAAGCAGTGGCTCGGCGCGGGAGTCACCTCGGGCCTCGCGATCCTCACCCGCTCAAGCGGGATCGCCCTGCTTGTCGCCCTTCCGTTGTTGGCGTGGAAATCCACCCGCCGCCTGCACGCGATTGCTCGCCTTGCGATAGCGGTTCCGATCGCGGCCCTCTACCCGCTCTACCTCTGGATCGATCAAGGCCGCCCATTCATCTTCCTCACCGCTCAACGGGAAGGTTGGGGACGGAGAGTTTCATCGCTTGGCCCGGTCACCGGTATCGGACGCGGTCTCGACGCTGGCTTCCAAGGCATCCGGCAACTGATCGCCGGCCCGAACTCGACGCATCGCTACTGGAACTGGGCGACCGACACCACCACGCCCCGGGCGGCCGCGATCAGCGTCTTCTACGCCCTCACCCTGATCGTTTTCGCCTGGCTCGCGGTCGTAGCCTGGCGGAGACTCGGAGCCCCTTACGGTGTGTTTTCGGTGGTCAGCCTTCTGATCCCGCTCTCGGCGCCGACGCAACGCTGGCCGCTCTTGTCGTTGCCCCGCTTCGGGCTGACCGTCTTCCCGCTCTTCCTCGCGTTGGGGCTGATCGGCAGTCGGTGGTCTGCAAATGCAGTGATCATCTGGTCGAGCGCCGCCCTCGCGGTTGTCGTGATCACCCAGTGGGCGACCTACTTCTTCCTGGCCTGACCGACGACGTGGACGTCAATGCTCGCTGCAGCAGCACTTGATGGCGTGGAAACCGACACGTCGTCGAGCGTCACTAACCTCGTGACGCAGCTCATAAGGACTCGGGTTCGTTCGGACTGATCTGCGCTCGCTCGCCAGCGTTCGTCCCGCAACGCTCACGTCAACGCGACGGCGAGCCGACGCGGATCTCGTTCTCGTAGAGGTCGAACATCGTGAACGCCCTCATGCCGTAGTTGGTGAAACTCAGCGGCGTGAAACGAGCCGCAGCGTCGGCGTTCGACTTCCACTGGGCGTAGATGCTGTCGATGTCGTCCGCGTAGATAGAGCAGCTCCCGGGGCTCCGTTCCCCCATCGAAGGACCGACAAAGTGGAGTTCGGCGCCGTCATATTCGATGATCAGGTAATCCCACTCCTCGGGCGGGGCTCCCTTATTCGTGAAGCCGAGCCGCTGGTAGAAGGCAGCCGTGGCCCGCAGGTCGCCGCTGGCAAGAAGAGGCAACGCCCGATTCACCTCATCGACTATAGAGGGACGGTCAGTTGCGTTGCTCCCGCGCGCGACCAGTGTGCAGTTACTCGCGCTCGAGGTTCTTTGGGGAATGACCCATGAGGAAGTGAGGCTGGATCTCAGCGAGGCCGATGAGTTCTCGGTGGACTGTCAGTCTCTACTGCGTATGTGTTTGTAGGCATGTAGAACCCTTTTTGCCCTGCAGGAAACGATTCCCGGAGGCCGCATGAAGCTGTTGCTCACGTCCGCTGGCGTCAAGAACTCGAGCATCAACGACGCGCTCGTCGAGCTGCTGGGCAAGCCGATCGCCGAGTCCCATGCTCTTTGCATCCCGACGGCGGCGTACGGGAGCTCGTACAGCACCCCGGCCGGCCCGTGGCGGTTCATCAGCGGACGGTCCGGCCAGCCGATGAGCGAGCTCGGTTGGAAATCGCTCGGCGTGCTCGAGCTGACGGCACTTCCCAGCATGGGTTCAGACCGTTGGGTGCAATGGGTGCGCGAGGCCGACGCCCTGCTGGTGAACGGCGGCGACGCGCTGTATCTGTGCCACTGGATGCGGGAATCCGGTCTCGCGGATCTCCTGCCGTCGCTGCGCGACAGCGTCTGGGTGGGGTTCAGCGCCGGGAGCATGGTGCTGACCCCCAGGATCGGCGAGGACTTCGTCGGCTGGAACTCGCCCAGCGGCAGCGACGAAACGCTGGGCGTCGTCGACTTCTCGATCTTCCCGCACCTGGATCACCCAGATCTGCCGGAGAACACGATGGCCGAGGCAGAACGATGGGCCGCCGGCCTGTCGAATCCCGCATACGCGATCGACGACGACACCGCCATAACGGTGGTCGACGAAACCGTCGAAGTCATCTCCCAGGGGCACTGGAAGCTGTTCGCCCCCAGCCCGGTAGCAAGCGAATCCGGCTAGCAAACCAGCCGAGCTCGCCTGGGCCGGTCGTGACGCGACGGCGACCCAACGCGTTCGGCGCGCGCTCGGCTACGTCTTCTTCTGGATGCCTTGAGCCGCTTCGAGCGTGTGACGTTCGACTGGGCCAGGGTTCCGGAATGACGCCAGAGGGTCACGTCTCGGGCGTATGCTTTCTGCGTGCAGTTCTGGCGACGTTGGCGACACAAAAAGGGCAGCAGCGACGCTGCCTTGGACGATCAAACTCGCGAGGAGAACGACAAGTTCCGTGCGCAGCACGATGGGATGATGGTCGCTCAACCGGCTGCTGATCGCTGGCAGCGACAGACTGAAGGCGAGTTCAAGCCTCCGGCGCACTAGCCTCGCCTGGGCCAGCGTTCCGGAGTGACCGCTGACTGCTCGGCTCAGCTGTTGGGGCTGAAGCTGTATGTCCCGTCCCAAGCCCAGTCGAAGCCTCCAGGGACGAAACGACGATGCTGGCGTGGAAGTGTGTGAACTTTCCCGTGCCGCCCCAGAAGGTGCACTGTCCCACTGCGAGTGAGCAGTTCCCGAAGGCCACGTTGTTCCCCGGCCCGGGAGGGTCGAGGACGAAGTCGCTCCCAGCGGGGGTCAGGAGCAGCGGCGGCTGGAGATAGTCGATCCTCGAGCCGACCTCGATCTGGGGAAGATTCGACGAGGTGATCAGGCAGTACGAACCGGGGTCGTCCCGTGAGATCGCAGGCAGTTCGTTCGTCGGCCGTGGACGATCGCGACTCTGGGGGCGGCGCCGTGGCGAGCGCCGACGGGCGCGGACTGCGGCCGTGAAGAGTGCGACAAGCCGAAGAGACGCATTTGCGCAGACCTCCAATCGGCGGGAATGCGTCGCAGCAAAGCTGGCTAGAGCGCGGTCTCGGATCGCTACGCGCGGTCATCGCCGAAGTTGTCGGCGACGCGATCACGAGTGCGACGATCGCCGCGGTGGTGCAGCCGAAGCAGTTGGTGCTGTTGCCGGTTCGGGGCGCGGGGATCGTCTGCTGGGCGAGACCGCTGCGGGGATTCCGAGACCTGTCGGACGACGCTCGGCTCGGCCGTTCGAGCACGACCCGAACCAGGCGATCTGGGCGAGGCGAGTTGCTTTGCCTGCAAGCTGGTTGACTGCGGGCCGAGCGATCCTAGAAGACGAGCTGCCTTGAGCGATCCGAGCGCCCGCCGCGCGATCGCTGCGGCGACGGCACAAATGCGGCGAGTGTTGTAGACGAGAGAATACACTTGAGCTCTTGAGTGGTGTGCTTGGTGACCTGCCTCTCGGCGGTTTCAGGTCGATTGCGCCGGTTTCAGAGAGAATTCAGCGATGGAAGCGCGAGCTAGGTGGCGGCCGTGAGCTTCGCTCTCTGGGCGTGCTAGAGTGCGAGGCGCCGGCGGCAGCTGACATCGGGCGCGTCGAGAGCGCGCGTTGCTCGCGTTCATGCTGCTTCACCCGAACGAGCCTGTCGACACGACACGCTGATCGAGCGCTCTGGCCAGAGGGGCTGCCGGATCGGGCGCAGAAGTCGCTGCAGATCTGTGTCTCGCAGCTGCGCAGCAGATCGGCGCGAACGGTTGGCAACGAGCGCCGGCGACTATCGGCTCCATGTGGAGCCGGGCGAGCTCGACGTCGACGAGTTCAATCGGCTCGCCGCGCCGGACGCGCGCAGCTCGCCGACGGGGACGCCGTTGCTGCAGAGGCGGCGCTCTCGGAAGCGCTGGCGCTCTGGCGCGGCCCGGCGCTGACGGACTTTCGCTTCGCGGCTGTTCGCGCAAGCCCCGATCGGGCTGCTCGAGGAAGCTCGAGCCGCGGCGTCTGCTGACCGGATCGATGCGCGCTCATGCTCGGCCGGGCGGACGAGGTGCTGCGCGAGCTCGAGGCGTTGATCCGCGAACGTCCGTAGGAGCGGCTGCGCGCCAGTATGCTGGCGCTCTACCGTTGGACGTCAGGCCGACGCCTCCGAGTCACAAGAAACGCGGCGGGTGTTCGCCGACGAGCTCGGGATCGAGCCGAGCCCGGCGCTGCACAGCTCGAGCAGAGATCCTCGCACGATTTACGATCGCTACCGCAGGACGCGAGCGTCGAGCGCGTCCTGTGGGCTGTTGCAGACGCGATGCGGCTACGGGATCTGCAAAACACGCGCACGTGACGCGGCGAGCACGTGCGATCGACCGGCCGGCGCTCGAGCGAAGTCGGCCGCGGCATCGAGCGACGCTCCCGCTCGCGGCATCGTCATCGCTGCGGCAGGCCGAGCGCGCCGCTCTGATCGCGTCGAGCGGGTCGGCTATCCGCAAGGTCGCTCGGCACGCGATCGCGGACCTCGACGAGCTTCGCCCCGATCGCTGAGGAGCGAGTAGCCCAGCCCGTAGTGGCCTGCGCCCTCGACCGCCCAGACACGAACGCGCCGGCGTAACGACCAGCGACTGCGAGAGCCGCAGATAGCCACGGCGATCAGCTCGCACCGACGATGCGCCACCACAGCGCCGTCGATGCGACAACGACCGCGACGTGTGCTGATCCGATGCGTGTCACACCGATCACGTAATCAAACGATCATATTAAACTGTGCTCGAGTGAGCTTGCAGCGGTTAGCTCAGCTGCAGCATATATCGTGCCGAGACGGCCTACATTCACCTAACTGGCTCGACACACTCGTCCGCAAGCAATGATCCAGACTGATCCGCCGAGCTCGAGCGGAAAATCATGAAACAAGCCAGTACTAAAAACGTTGAGGGGGATGCACTGGGTGTAACACGGTACGGTTTGAAAAATAAAAAAAAATAAAATTAAAAAAAAAAAAAAAGTCACTGTAGAGCGTTAGAGATCTAGGACTATGATACGGGCATATACTGACGGAATACGCGGGGATATTGAGCTGGCAAGCGGCATAAAAAATAAAAAAAAAAAAAAAAATTGCGAGCGGAAAAATGGTCAGAAGAGCGATTAAAAGTACGCTGAGCAGCTTTCGCACCGGGGATCGACGAGGTCCGGTAGATGCCGGCTCTGGACGCAGAACCGCGCGGCAATCTGGAGCAGGAAGCACGCTCGACAGGCGGACGACTCCTGTCGCCAACGGCGGGCGCCAGGTCGGCGTCGCCGGCACGCTCGGACGATCATTGCAAGGCACGCGACGCGGCCTGAGCAGATGAGTCCGAAGACCGGACGGAGACACCCAGCTGGCAACGGCGCCTGACGGACCGACAAACGACGTCTCAACAAGACGCCTGAACGCAGAGACTCGAGCAAACTCTGCGGACGGTTACTGGCGCGCTAGCGCCAATTATCATATGAAATCGACGAGGTGATCAGGCAGTACGAACCGGGGTCGCCCGTGAATCCCAGGCAGTTCTTCGTGGCATGGAGATCGCCACTTCTGGGGGCGGACGCGTGGCGAGCGCCGACGAGACGAGGACTATAAAATTAAAATATAATTAAGATTAATATATAAAAATAAAAAAAATACTGGTGCACCGAGAGCGAACGTTCTCGACCTGAGTCGGGAACGCCTGAACCGGCGATCCCGACTCCATCGAGTAGAGGAATGAAGTCCGGGCTAGCTGTTGGGGCTGAATGCTGTATGTCCCGTCCCAAGCCCAGTCGAGCCATCCCAGGGACGAAACGACGAAAAAATATATAAATGAAGGATGCTGGCGTGGAAGTGTGTGAACTTTCCCGTGCCGCCCCAGAAGGTGCACTGTCCCACTGCGAGTGAGCAGTTCCCGAAGGCCACGTTGTTCCCCGGCCCGGGAGGGTCGAGGACGACGTCGCTCCCAGCGGGGGTAGGAGCAGCGGCGGCTGGAGATAGTCGATCCTCGAGCCGACCTCGATCTGGGGGAGATTCGACGAGGTGATCAGGCAGTACGAACCGGGGTCGCCCGTGAATCCCAGGCAGTTCTTCGTGGCATGGAGATCGCCACTTCTGGGGGCGGACGCCGTGGCGAGCGCCGACGGGACGAGGACGGCGGCCGTGAAGAGTGCGACAAGCACGAAGAGACGCATTTTGCGAGACCTCCAATTGGTGGGAATGCGTCCCACAAACCTGGGTGAGAGCGGTCTCGGATCGCTCACCGCGCGGTCATCGCCGGGTATCGCCCCTCGTTGACAGTGGGTACCATCACGCGGAGCACAGACATGGCAGTACCGCATGCCTGGGGCCGCTCACCGTCGCCAAGGACGGCTCAGAGGTCGTCATGGGGAGCGTGGCGGTCATCGTCGATGACTGAAGTCGACGCGCGCGCGCGAGACGTCGGCTTGTGCTCCTGCCAACGCAGCGCGCGCTGCTCGCCTTGCTGCTCTCCACGCGAACTACGAGGCGGTCTCGACGCGATCGGACTGATCGACGAACTGTGGGGACGAGTCGCGCTCGTCGAGTGCGACGAAGGTTCGGTCCAGAACTCGGACGTCTCGAAGCTGCGGCGGCTGCTCGGCGAGGGCGTCCTGATCCAGCGCGCACGACTAGGCGAGCTCGGCGTGCCGGGAGAGCTCGACCTCGACCGCTTCGACGACCTGGTCGCAGAGGGGCGCCGCGCGATCGCGCTCGCCGCCGGCGACCCCGAGCCCGCCGCCGCAGTTCTGGCGGAAGCGCTCGCTCTGTGGCGCGGGCCGCCGCTTGCCGATCTCACCTACGAGCCGTTTGCGTCGGCGGACATCGAGCGGCTCGACGGTTTGCGAGTGGCGGCTCTGATCGAGCGGTTCGACGCTGATCTCCAGCTCGGTCGCCACGACGCCCTGATCGGCGAGCTGGAGGGACTCGTCGCCCGCTACCCGCTCCAGGAGCGGCTCCGCGGCCAGCTTATGCTCGCGCTCTACCGTTGCGGACGTCAGGCCGACGCACTCCGTGTCTACAAGGAAACGCGGCGGGTGCTCGTCGACGAGCTCGGGATCGAGCCGAGGTCCTGGCGCCGCGATTCCGGCAGCGCCGCGATCCTGGTCGGCTGCGGGGATCCTGGTCATCCACGGAGGCGGCGGCAAGGGGATCACCGGCGCGTCGTCTGACGCGGCCGTCGCCGTGATCGATCCGAAGACGAACCGGCTCGTCGGCAAGGTCCCGGTCCGCAACATCCCAACCAGGATCGCCGACGGGCATGGGGCAGGTGCTGGGCATTGAGCTCGTACGGGGGCACGATGTCGGAGATCGACCCGAGATGCATTGACGAAATGCTAAATTTAATTAAGAATAGTGATGTTGAATCAGGCGATCGGCATGACCTGGCGAGCACGATCGCCGTCAGCGCCACGAGCAGGGCGTTGCTCCCTCCTCGAACCTCGGGTGCCGCCACCTGCTCGACTCGGTCATTCGGCAGCGGCCAAGGATGGGTCGACGATGACGGCACTCTGGCTGACGCGATGCGGGCTTTCGCGCGCCGCCGGGACGGACCGTTCACGGCTTCGGCCCCAGTCTCGCCGTTGCCGTCGGTGCAAGATTGTCTCGGATGGGCCGAGTGTCATCGTCACGATTCTCGAAACGGGCCAACCGGCGCGAATCAGCTGTACGAAGGATTGTCGGGCGCAGTGGCAGAAAGTTGCGATCGGCGGGAGCACAGGGCGGCTACGAGTGCCGATCGTCGTCGACGACAAGGTGTGGGGTGCAATGGCCGCGGTGCAGATGGGCGCGAGTGTGCCGACGACGCCGAGGAACGACTGGCGAACTTCACGAGCTGATCGCCAACGCGATCTCGAACGCTCAGGCGCGGATGCTGAGCGATTGGCGGAGCCAGCGTCACTGCGCGGGTCGCCACGCTCGTTGCGCGCGGATCCGCCGGCGAAGGCCTCTTCTCCGTCGTGGCGACAGAGGTACAGCGGTTATTCGACGTGCCGGACGTCGCGATCGTCCGCTTCGACGAGCGCGACGTCCTGGTCGTCGGTGCGGCGGGTGGGAACCCGTTCATCCCGGTTGGCGGCCGCTGGTCGCTCGACGGGCCTAGCGTCTGTGATCAAGTTCGACCCGGCCGTCCCGCCCGCATGGATGGGTACACGGCTGGGCGGCACGGTTGCCGAAACCGCGCAGCCAGCCGGTTTCAGCGGTCGCGGTCGCGGCGTCGCCGGCGACGGCGGGTTTGGGTCGCGATCATCGTAGTCTCCAGCTCCGACGCATTGCCCGATCGCTGCGAGGTGGCGTGTCGCCGCGTACACCGAACTCGTGGCGACCGCGATCTCGAATGCGACCACACACGCGGAGCTACTCGCGTCGCGCGCACGGATCGCTGTCGGCAGCGACGCGGGTCGCAAACGCGTGGAGCGTGACTCCACGACGGCGTTCAACAACGCCTGATTGCGCTCGCCCTCGATGTCCAGACCCTTCGCAGGCGCAACGCCGCCGAAGGACCGCCTCAGCACCAGGGACTCGAGCGACTCGAGCGAGATCTTGAGGCCGTGCTCGATGAGATGCGGAACATATCGCAGGGACTGCACCCGGCCTGCTCGCCCGGCGCGGCCTGCGACCGGCACTCCAAGCTCTCGCACGACGATCACCATCCCCGTCGAACTGCACGTCAGCGGCCCTCGTTCGCCCGAGCCAATCGAGGTAGCAACGTACTACGTCGTATCCGAAGGACTCACTAACGCAATCAAGCACTCACACGCCTCGGTGATCACAATCGAAGTCGAGATACGGAGACAAACCTCCGAGCAGTCATCGAGGACGACGGGATTGGCGGCGCGGTCGTCGGAGAAGGCACCGGGCTAACCGGCTGATCGACCGGATCGAGGCACTCGGCGGAACGCTCGCGCTCGGCAGCGGAACCACCGGCGGAACGCAGATCGAGATCGAGCTGCCTTTACGTCTCTCGACTCCCTGAGTCTGGTGTCCGCACCGCCCGAGTGTAAGCCACGAGGTGCGTAGGGAACCCCACGGTTCCCCGACCGGCGGTGATCGTGTCAGCAACAGAGCCGCCACAGTCGTTGGCGGCGACACGAATCTCAGGAGGAGAAAGCGCAATGTCCATCATCAGTGAAACCGCTGCGGCCGCGAGCATCGGCGACAAGCAAGCTCTCAAGGACGTCTCGACTTTCTCGTGACCGAGGAGGCGCTCGGGGTCACATTCGTGACCGCCGCCATCGAACGTGCGCTGGCACGCCGTCGGAGGCCTTCCTGCCGGTTCTGCGCAACGCAGTCACGCAGGAGTTCCACCACGTCGAGGCCCTGAAGGACGCGGGCGGGGCACAGCTCACGACCTCGTACTGGTTCCCGGACGCAGCTTTCGACAATGGCGGCGTCGGCCTCTTCTCGACCCTCGAGGTCGTCGAGACGATCGAGATCAGCCTCTATCTGATCGGTGTCAGCGCCTACGTGCACGCTGGCGAGGAGTTCGGTGCACGGGTATACGCCGAGGCGATGTGGCAACGAGGCAGTGCACCGCGCACTCGTACGCTTCGCCCAGTCACAGCTCGGGAAAGACGTCGGCACTCCAATGACGTTGGCTTTGAAAACTTCGACTGGCAGAGTCTGACCGCTGTTCGCGAAGCGCTCGAGGGCCTCGGCATGGGTCACGTCAACTCGAGGAACGCAGTCGGGTCGGATTACGAGTACCCAGAGACGCGCTCGCGTGCTGCAAACGATCTCCGGTCGGCCACTCCATGCCGCTATAGACCGTCGGCGAAGGCGCTGTGTGGGTTGCGAATACGAAGGACGGCACCGTCTCTCGGATCGATCCGGCGACGGGCGAACAAAGTCGTCGAATCGCACCGATCTCGGGTCACGCCCTCTTCGCGTCCTAGCCGTACATGCATCGCACAAGGAGGAGCACCCATGACGCCAACCCTGGCACCACCACCATTCGCAGTTCGTCCACTTTCGGCCGCTGGGTACCCGTGGGCTGACGTCTGGCTCCGATCGGATCTCGTCGGGGTCTCGGTGACGTTGGTGTTTTGCGGAGTCCTCGCGGTCAGCTTCGGCCTTTACCTCGTCGTTGATATGTGGGCCGGCCTCTTTGTCGGACAGCTCCTCTTCCCTCTCGCGCTCCTCGGTCCGCTCGGGTTCCTGTTTCGATGTGGGCGGCAACGCGAAACGACCGCAGGGATTCAGGTAGCTCCTGCCGGAGCCCATCGTCGTGTTCTCGTGCTCGCGAATGGTGGGCTTGAACACGCAGAAGCACGAGCCGAACTGCTTCAGCTCGCCGCAAACGCCGAGGGTGCGATGATCATTGCTCCGGTAGCACCCGCCTCATGGCTTCACGCGCTCGCTGACGACTTCGACGGAGAGATCAAGCAGCGCGCGACGTGTTGACGCAGTCGTCGGGGCCTTCCGCCTCGCTGGGGTGCACACCAACGGCAAAGCAGATGTCGCCCCGCCCGCAGCTGCCCTCATCGACGGCCTGCGGGAGTTCGGCGCCACGGAAATACTCGTGTTCCCATCCGGAGGGAAGGGCTGGACAAAGGCCAACACCCTGGCCAAGCAGATCCGATCACAGCTCAGTCCCAGCGTCGAGGTAGCCGACCAGCGTGAGACCTCCAGTGACGCCGCCTAACCGAATCGATTCAGTCGGGGTTCGACGTTGCCAGGTGAGGACCAGGTTCGAGGCTTTGGACACTCTTATTCATTCACCTCCTCCCCCAAACGCCAACCGGCTGCCGTTGTCCACCCCTGGCGGCGTTTTGCCGGCCCCTATCTCCTAACCCCAAGAGGCGCTAACGGCTCCGTAACGAGCTCATGAAACACTTCCAGTGTGAAGCTGCTCGTTGCCGCGTCTGCCGTCGATCTCGACTTCCGTTACGGCTGCACACCTGCGTGGTGGCAGCTCTGGAAGGGGCTCTACGAGGAGGGCGTCGATCTCGTCGTCACCCCGTATCGGGGGCGGGCGGTCGAATCGCCCTGGTGGCGGACAGCTCCGAACCCGACCTTCGTCGAGGGAGAGTCGTTCGCCCGTGCTCGCGACGTCGTCGCACGACTCAAGGGCGACTCGTATCTACGCCGGGCCGAGGACAACCCGGAGGACGGCCTGGGCGAGCGGATGACGCGAGAGGTCATCTGGCGGTGGGTGACGCCGCGCTGGCGCAAGCATCTCGACGCGCTCGTCCGTGAGGAGCGCCCCGATGCACTCGTGGTCTTCACGGTGCCCATGGCCCACCTCACAGGCATCCCGTCGTACCTGCGCGAGCGCTACGGCCTGCCGATCGTCTTCTACGACGGCGACGTGCCGATGAGCCTGCCCGAGTTCGGCGGCATGGACACCGGCTTCAACTGGTACCACCAGGCCGACCCGTCCGAGTACGACCTCGTCGTGTCGAACTCCGAAGGAGGGCTCGAACGGCTGCGCGAACTGGGCGCGCGACGGGCCGAAGCGGTCTTCTGGGGCGCCGACCCGGATTTCTTCGCGCCGCGCGAGGGCGAGAAGCAGATGGACGT
Organism: uncultured Thermoleophilia bacterium; assembly: GCA_963806025.1. Lineage (GTDB taxonomy): Bacteria > Actinomycetota > Thermoleophilia > Gaiellales > Gaiellaceae > PALSA-600. The sequence goes on from CAWDWI010000007.1 coordinate 57,110, forward strand.
GTTCTTCTACGGCTACGGCGACAAGTTCCGGCGTGAATGGATGCAGGCGCTCGTCGGCGAACCTTCGCGGGCGCTCCCGGATGTCGACTTCGCGCTCGGCGGGCGCGACTTCCAGGGGGACGTGGGGAACGCCCGCATGACCGGCGATGTCCCCTTCAACGCGTTCGCCGGTGCGATCTCCGCAGCGCGTGTCAACCTGTGCATCACGCGCCGCTCACATGCAACTGTCTACGCGTCGTCCTCGTGCCGGCCGTTCGAGCTCGCTTCTGCCGGTGCGGCGATCGTCGCGAACCCGTACAACGGCATCGAGCGGTGGTTCGAGCCCGGCGTCGAGATCGTGATCGTCGAGGACGCACAGCAGGCGATCGGCGCCTATCGCGATCTGCTCGCCGATCCGGCTCAGGCCGAGGAGCTGGGCCGTCGTGCGCGCGAGCGCGTGCTCGACGAGCACACCTACCGGCACCGCGCCAGGCGGCTGCTCGAACTGATCGGGCTGCGGTAGTGGGGGTGAAGCGCATCGCGATCATTCCCGCGTTCAACGAGCAGGACGCGATCGGAGGAGTAGTCGACGAGCTGGTGACGTTCGACTCGGGCGTCGACGTGCTCGTCATCGACGACGCATCTGACGACGCGACCGCCGAGCGGGCGAGGCGGCACGGAGCAACGGTTGTCACGCTGCCGTTCAACCTCGGGATCGGCGGAGCCGTCCAGACGGGATTCCGCTACGCGGCGCAACACGGCTACGAGCTCGCGATCCGAGTCGATGGAGACGGCCAGCACGATCCCGCCGAGCTCGGGCCGCTCCTTGATGCGGTCGTCTCCGGCCGCGCCGATGTCTGCGTCGGCTCGAGGTTCGCCGGAGCGGATGGTTACCGGTCGTCCGCAACTCGGCGGATCGGCATCCGCATCCTCGCGAAGACCGTCTCGCTGCTCACCGCACAGCGCCTCACCGACACGACGAGCGGCTTCCAGGTTCTGAACCGTAAGGCGATCGAGCTGTTCGCGGCGGACTATCCGCATGACTACCCGGAGGTGGAGGCGGCAGTGATGGCCCACAAGAACCGCCTCAGGCTGGCCGAAGAGCCGGTGCGGATGCGCGAGCGCACAGGGGGACGCTCCTCCATTCGCGGTCTCCTGACGGTGTACTACATGGCGAAGGTGATGCTTGCGATCGTGATCGGCTCGCTGCGGCGGAGGGCAACACCGCTGGAGGACGCATGATCGCCTCCGGCCAGACTCCGCTTGCCGTTTCGCTCGCGGCGACGGCTGCGTCGCTGCTTCTGCTCTTCGTCGTCTTCGAGCTGATCCGTTCGCGGCGGCTCCGCGAGCGGTACGCGTTGCTCTGGGTGCTGACGGGGCTCGTGCTGCTCGTCCTCTCGGCCTGGCGTGGTGGGTTGAACGTGATCGCGGGCTGGTTCGGCGTCCAGACCTATCCGCCCGCGGTTCTGTTCGCCGTCGCGCTGTTGTTCGTGCTCGCGGTGCTCCTGCACTACTCGACGGTGATCTCGAAGCTGGCCGACCAGAACGTGATCCTGGCCCAGCGGGTCGCCCTGCTGGAGCTCGAGCTCAGTGCTCGCTCGGAACCGGTTCCCGGGCTCTCTCCGGACGAAGCCGCGGCACCAGAAGCCCCAGCGAACTGAGCACGAGCGCGCCTGCGGGAACCGCGACGGCGAGTGACTCCCAGAAGACCGCGTCGGCGTAGCCGCGATGCGCGCCCCAGACGATCGCCGCCAGGAGCCAGCCGCCGATCGCGAGCGCGAGGAAGGGCGACCGCATCGACAAACCGAGGAGCCCGGCGAAGAGGAGCCACTCCAGCAGGGTGACGCTCCAAACCGTCTCGTGGAACGCGGCTGAGAGGTGTCCGACGCCGGAGAACTGCCATGCGAGCCCGGTGATCACGAACGCGAGCACGCCGCCGGCCGCGGCGACGACCCGCGGCAGCAGCAGCGTGGCCACCGCGGCCGCGACCCCGAGTGCGAAGACCTGCGTGTGCTGCACGCCGACGAGGGCAGGCAGTGCGTGCGCGTCGAACGTCCCGCGATAGGTCGGAAGCATGAAGCGGTTGGCGAGGAACGGCAGCAGGACGTACACCGCAGCCGCGGCGACGCCGAAGCGCCCGCCTGAGATCTTGCCTCCGAGGGCCGCTGTGGTGGCGACCGCGACCGGGGCGAGCACGAGCGCCACTGCGACAGACAAGGCCCCGTCGGTCGTTTGCGTTGCCGCGACGAGCGCCACGACGACGACCGCGGCCGCGCCGAGGGCGCCGACGGCTATGCGCTGACGGCTGCCGAGCTCCGATACCAAGCGATCGTCCTCTCGAGACCGGCGCGAAGCGACGTCCGCGCCTCGAAACCGAACAGGTCGCGTGCCCGCGAGGCATCCAGGCTGCGGCGCGGTTGGCCGTTCGGCATCGACGTGTCCCAGATGATCTCGCCGGCGAAGCCGGTCAGTTCGGCGATCGTCTCGGCGACGTCGCGAATCGACGTCTCGACGCCCGTGCCGATGTTCACCGGCGCAGGCTCGTCGTAGCGTTCGCCGGCGAGCACGAGTGCCTCGGCGCAATCGTCGACGTACAGAAACTCCCGCGTCGGTGAGCCGTCGCCCCAGAGGGTGACCTCGCCGTCGGCCTCGAGCATCTTGCGGATCAACGCCGGAATCACGTGCGACGAGTCGAGGTCGAAGTTGTCGCGCGGCCCGTAGAGGTTCGCAGGGAGCAGAAAGATCGCGTCGAGCCCGTACTGCTCGCGATACGCGTTGGCGCCGACGAGAATCGACTTCTTCGCCACGCCGTAAGGCGCATTCGTCTCCTCCGGGTACCCGCTCCACAGGTCGTCCTCCGAGAACGGCACCGGCGTGAACTTCGGGTAGGCACAGACGGTGCCGCCGATCACGAGCTTGCGGGTCGCGTGGGCTCGCGCCTGTTCGAGCACATGCGCGCCCATCATCAGGTTTGCGTACCAGTAGCGCCCTGGGTTGGCGCGGTTTGCACCGATCCCGCCTACCTCCGCTGCAAGGTGGAAGACGATCTCGGGCCGCGCGTCGGTGAACATGCGGCCCGCGTCGTCGAAGCTCGTCAGGTCGTAGTCGCGGCTCCGCGCGACGAACACGTCGTGCCCGTCGGTCTCGAGCCGCTCGACGAGGTGCGAGCCGAGGAATCCCCCGCCGCCTGTGACGAGGACGCGGCTCATCGCGTCTCGGCGGGCCGACGCGTCAGCCAGTCGACCCGCCCGAGCCAGCTCTCGCGGTGCTCCGCATACCAGCGGATCGTGCGCAGGACGCCGTCCTCCCACGACACCTTCGGCTCCCAGCCGGTCTCGGCATGCAGCTTCTCGTAACCAACCCGCAGCGCCATCACGTCGGTGGCGCCGGGGCGCAGCCGGCGGTCGTCGATCACGACGTGCCGATCTTCCGGCCAGAAGCCGTGCTCGGCGCCCACGCGGAGGATCATGCCGCACCAGTCGGCCATCGAGATGTTCTGGCCCTGGCCGTAGACATAGACGTCCCCCGGGACGCCCTGGGCGGCGACCGTGAGGTGACCGCGCACACCGTCGGTGCAGAAGCAGAAATCGCGCAGCGGCTCGAGCGCTCCCAGTTCGATCTCCGGTCGCGAGAGCGCCTGGGTGATGATCGTCCCCGTGACGTAGCGCGGGTTCTGGCGCGGGCCGTAGTTGTTGAACATGCGCGTGACGACGCCGGGCACGGCGTAGGCGTCGTGATAGTTCATCGTCAGGAAGTCGGCGGCGACCTTCGCTGTCGCGTAGATCGACTTGGGATTGATGGGCGAGCGCTCGTGCAGGATCAGCGATCCCGCGGAGTCGAAGTCGTGGTGATGCGCCACCGTCTCGCGCACGTTCCCGTACTCCTCGGATGTGCCCGCGGTGTCGAACTTCTCGAGCTCGACGTCGAGGTCGACGATCGACTGGAGCAGGTTGAGCGTGCCGAGCGTGTTCGCCATCACCGTCTCGTACGGGCGATGCCACGATTCGCCGACGTGCGCCTGTGCGCCGAGATGGAACACATAGGGCCGGTCCGGCGCGGAGACGAGATGGTCACGAACGCAGTGGTCGATCGAGGTCTTGTCGGTCAAGTCGGCGAACACGACCGTCAGGTCGTCTCGCAGTTGCCCGATGTTGTTGAGCGCGCCCGAAGAAGTTGCCCGCACGAACGCGACCACGTGCGCCCCGATGCCCACGAGCGCTTCCGTGAGGTGGGAGCCCATGAACCCGTCCGCACCGGTGACGAGGCACGTGCGGTTGGCGTACGCGGCCTCGAAATCCCGGCGCAGCTCCGCCTTCGCGGTCTCGTCCCAGGTCTGATCTGATGTCGCCATGCGCGCCAAGCCTAACCATCGTCTATGAAGGTTCCGTCTGGGAATGCGAAGCCTTCGTCGTACTTCAGCCAGGCTCGCCCGGAACTCGTCGCCAAGCTTCCGAGTGGGCGCCTCGGCCGGCTCCTGGACGTGGGCTGTGGAGCAGGCGGCGTCGGCCGCGCGCTGCGTGAACGAGTCGACTTCCTGGCCGGAGTCGAGCTGGAGCCCGAGTTCGCAGCAGAAGCACGTGCCGTCTACGACCAGGTCCTGACCGGGAAGGTCGAAGACGTGATCGACGACCTCGAGGGGCCGTTCGACACGCTCCTCGCCTACGACCTGCTCGAGCATCTCGTTCAGCCAGAGGTCGTGCTGCGACGCCTGCACGACGTCGCCTCGGAGGGCGCCCTGCTCCACGTCTCCGTTCCGAACGCTCGGCACTGGTCGCTCCTTCGCGATCTCGTCGTGCGCGGCACGTTCGGCTACACCGACTGGGGGCACCGCGACCGAACGCACCTGCGCTGGCTGACGCGCGCGGACCTCGTCGGCCTCCTCGAGTCGGCCGGCTGGCGCGTCGAAGAGACCGGGCACGCAGCCCTCACGCCGGCGGGCCGCCTCGCCGAGCGCGCGACCGGCGGCCTCAGCGCCGAGTTCCTGGTCTACCAGTGGTCGGCGCTCGCGCGCCGAGCCACGCCGTCCTAGGCCGCGCCCGGGGTGCCCTGGTCGAAATGCGTCGGCAGCGAGCCGCTCGCGCGGAGCCGCAGCTGGCCCGCTTGGCGGCCGACTGCCTCGCGGAAGCTGACCGTCGCGAGCTCGAACGGCGCCCGCAAGGCCGGCCTCGCGAGCCCGGCGCGGGTGCCGCGGCGGCGTTCCCGCAGGGGGCCGAGCTCACGTCGAACGAGCAGATGGACGAGGAGCACCGGCCAGTCGAGGAGCGCGATCTTCGCCCGCGTGGGCACGCTGCGCCGTGCGACGCGATACCGCGCGAGCACGTAGCCGCGGCCGAAGGCCTCGAGGCGCCGTTGAGCGGGTGAGGCAGCGCCGAGCGTCTGGCCGTGCTTGTGCAGCGCGCGAGCATTCGCCGCGCGAACGCAGCGGTGGCCGGCGAGCCGCAGCCGAAGAGCGAGGTCCACGTCCTCCCAGTAGGCGAAGAAGGTCTCGTCGAAGCCGCCGACCTCTCGGAAGGCCAGGGTCCGGAAGGCGGCCGCACCTCCGCAAGGCCCGACCGGCTCCGAGGCGCCTGCCAGCTCCGGCAGCGGCCGGTTCCACGCCGCGTCCCACGAACGAAGAGTCGTGTCGAGCTCGATCCCAGCGGAGTCCACGAGTTGCGGTCGGTCGTGCTGCAGCAGGACACCCGCGACCATCGCGACACTCTCGTCGTGGAGCGGCTCGAGCAGCCGTTCGAGGAAGTCCGGCTCGCAGACGACGTCGTTGTTGATCAGCACGACGACGTCCGTCTCGGCGGCCTCCACGCCCCGGTTGATCGCCCGGCCGAAGCCGGCGTTCTCTGGCAGCCGGACCAAGCGTGTGCGCGGGAATCGCTCGGCCAGCAGCTCGATCGTCCCGTCGGTCGAGGCGTTGTCGACGACAACGACCTCGTGCTCGACCGTCTGGCGGCCGAGCCCCTCGAGCGCCTCGGCGAGCAGCCGGCACCCGTTGAAGGTCGGTATGACGACGGTCGCCTGCACGTAGTGCACGATAGTGCGAGCGGTGAGTGCTTCGGAGACGATCCCCGATCTACTCTCGACGCCGGCGGCGGGCGGCCGCGTCGTCAGAGGTGGGCTCGCGCGCGGCGTCGGCTACGGGATCGGAACGCTGCTCGCTGCGGGGACGTCGGTCTTTCTGCTGCGGTACCTCGGCCCCGATGACTTCGGCCGCTACGGCACGATCGCGGCGCTGCTCGGCATCATCAGCGGCATCAGCGACGCGGGGCTGACCGCGGTCGGCGCGCGGGAGCTCGCGCTCGCGCCGGCCGCAGAGCGGCCGAGGCTGCTCGGGAATCTGGTCTCGCTGCGGCTCGCGATCACGCCGGTCGGGATCGCGGCGGCAGCGATCTTCGCCTTCATCGCCTACGACCGCACCATGTTCTGGGGCACCGTGCTCGGCGGCATCGGCGTGCTGCTCGTGAACACGCAGGCGACGATGATGATGCCGCTGTCGGTCGAGCTGCGGCTGTTCACGATCACCGCCTTCGAAGTCGCAAAGACCGCGCTCATGTTCGTCGTGGTGGTCGTGCTCGTTGCTCTCGGGGCGTCTCTGCTGCCGTTCTTCGGCGCACAGATCCCGGTCGGAGCGGCGGTGCTCGCGCTCACCCCGCTGGTCGTCCCATGGCGGCGCGGGCTCCTGCCGGCGTTCGACCGGCGCGTGGTCGCATCGCTTCTGCGCGAAGCGCTCCCGCTGGCCGTCGCGCTGACGATGAACGTCATTTATTTCCGCGTCCTGATGATCATGACCTCGCTGCTCGCGTCGCAGACGCAAACCGGCTACTTCGCGACCTCGTTCCAGGTGTTCGCGGTGCTCTTCTCGCTGCCGCTGCTCGTCCTCTCATCGGCGCTGCCGCTCCTGTCGGTCGCCGGCCGCGACGACAGCGAGCGACTCCGCTTCGGGCTGCAACGGATGACGGAGGTCTCGCTCGCAGTCTCCGTCGTGTTCGTGCTCGCCATCTACGCGCTTGCGCCGACGCTGATCCCGCTGCTCGGCGGCGCCCAGTACTCCGGTGCGGCGCCGGTGCTGCAGATCCAGTCCTTCGCGCTGATCGCCGTCTTCGTCGGCCAGGTCTGGCAGCTCGGGCTCTTGTCACTGCGACGCCAGGCGGCGCTCGCCTGGGCGAACGCCGGCGCACTCGTCCTGGTGCTCGTGCTCGGCGCCGTGCTCATTCCGCTGTGGGGTGCGCGGGGAGCCGCCGCCGGGGCTGTCCTCGGCGAGAGCTTCCTGGCCGCACTCGTCTACCTCTTTCTCAGGCGCGATGCCCCCGCGGTCGCGCCGCATGCGGGCCTGACGCCGCGCGTCGCGCTCGCCGCCCTGCCGGCGTTCGCGATCGTCGCTCTGCCGGTGACGTGGATCATCACCTTGCCCGCTGCACTCGTCGTCTTCATCGCTCTCGCCGTTGCGCTGCGCGCCATCCCGCCCGAGTTGAACCATGCGTTGCGCCGCCGATGAAGAGACCGGTCGTTGCCGTGCTGCGCGGCCACTCTGCCAACCCGTGGGAATTGCGCCCGTGGGAGCTGCTCGCCGATCGCTACGACGTTCGCGTGCTCGCGACCGGCTCGAACGCGTTCGACCTCGACTCTCTCGATCTCACCGTCGAGCCCGTCCGTGCCCTCCGCGACCGGCTGCCGCGAGGCCGGGCCGGTGACGCCGGCGCGCTCGTGCTCGGAGACCGCTATCTCGGGCTCGAGGCCGCGCTACGTGGCGTCGACCTCGTGCACGCGGCCGAGATCGGTGTGCCCTTCAGTCACGGGCCTTCACTGCTCAAAGCCAAGCTGGGCTTCGGGCTCGTATTGACGGTCTGGGAGACGATCCCGTTCGGGGATGCCTACCGGCGCTTCCGGGGCCGCCGGCAGCGACGGGAGACGATTCCCCAGGTCGACCTGTTTCTTGCAGCCACCGACCGCGCACGGCGCGCGCTCCTGCTCGAAGGAGCCCGAGACGACCTGATCGAGATCGCGCCGCCCGGCATCGACGCCGCGCGGTTCGGCGAGTCGGCCGCTCCCGCCGAGCACCTGGTGCTGTCCGTCGGGCGCCTCGTCTGGGAGAAGGGCCACCAGGACCTGCTGCGTGCGCTCGCCTGGCTCCGCCGCGAGGGGCACGGGGCGAGGGCGCTGATCGTCGGCGCAGGCCCGGAGGAAGCTCGGCTGCGGGACCACGCGCGCGATCTGGGCCTCGAGGGTTTGATCGAATGGCGTTCCTCGGTGGCCTACGGCGAGATGCCGTCCGTCTTCGCGAAGGCCTCGTGCTTCGTCCTCGCGAGCCTTCCGACGGCATGGTGGGAGGAGCAGTTCGGGATGGTCCTCGCCGAGGCGGCTGCCGCCGGGCTGCCGATCGTCGCGGCGGACTCGGGCGCGATCGCCGAGGTGCTGCGCGGCGCCGGAACGCTCTTCCCCGCAGGCGACTGGCTCGCGCTTGCCCGGGCTCTCGGCGAGGTGCTCGCCGCGCCGCCCGAGCGCCGCCGACCGGCGGCACTCGTCGCGGCGTACTCGATCGAGGCAGCTGCCGAACGCTACGCCGCCGCCTACGAGCGGGTGCTGAGCTCGCGGTAGACGGCCTCGGTGCTTCGCGCCGTCTCGTCCCAGGAGAAGAGCTGTGCGCGCGCGAGCCCGCGTTCGCGCCACGGAGCGGGGTCGGCGAGCAGGTCGAGGATTGCAGCGGCGATCGCGTGCGGATCGAGCGGGTCGAAGAGGAGCGCCGCGTCTCCTACGACCTCGGGCAACGCGCCGCTGTTCGACGAAGCGACGGGGCAACCGCAGGCCATCGCTTCGAGCGGCGGCAGCCCGAAGCCCTCGTAGAGAGAAGGGAAGACGAGCGCCGACGCTCGCTGCATCAGGTCGACCACCTCGGGCCAGGGAAGGTGTCCGCGCGCCTCGACCCCGTCCGGCAGCGCGGAGAAGTCCCCGCCGCCGGTGAGAACGAGGCGCAGCTCCGGGCGTTCGCGGCGCAGGAGCGCGAATGCCTCGAACAACCGGGCGTGGTTCTTGTGAGGCCAGGGGCGCGCGGGATAGAGCAGGAACGGCTCGCGTTCCACGCTGCCCGGAGCGAGCATCGCGTGGTCGAGCCCGAGTGGGATGACCCGGACCCGGGCCGGATCGAGGCGAAGCCCGGCGAGGGCGCGCTCGCGAACGAACTCGCTCACCACGATCACGCGGTCTGCGCTGCGAACAGAACGGTGCCAGGCAACCTGGCGGAAAAGCCGCTCCGAGCGCGGGAACATGGCCGGCAGGTCGAGGTGCTGGAGGTCGTGGAGCGTCACCACGCTCGGCGACATTGCGGGGATCCGCAGCGTCAGCGGGTAATGGACGACGTCGGCGCCGCGTAGCCGGCGGCGCAGCGGTCCCGGTCGTGCGGCGGCCTCGGTCATCGCGAGGAGGCGCTCGCGGACCGTCCCTGCGCGTCGATACTCGGTCGCGGTCTCCGCGGGCAGGCCCTCGGCAGCCCCGGGCGCGACGGGCGGTAACAGCACGCGATAGGGGAGCTCGCCGACCCGCCCGAGGCCGCGGAGGAGCTCGCGCACATAGGTCTCGCTCCCGCCGAGCTCGCCGGGGACGAGAGTGAGGAGTGAGATGCCGACCATCGGGCGATCGTAGTCTCAGTCTCCCGAAACGGCCGTTCCGCCTGTGTTCGCGCCGTTCCGCTTACAGAGCCGTAATGCCCGCTCTTTACACTCCCGCGGAGTGGCCGACGACACGGAAGACGTCGCTGCGCTCTTCGCGCGGTTGAAGGAGGAGCTGCACGCAGCCGGCCCACGTGACCCCAATGTGCCGCCGGCGCAGGTGCGACTTTCGATCCGCGACCAGGCCGAACGGCTCTGGCCGGTCTCGGCCGAGCGGCCGATCGTCGGCAAGGGCGGCCCGCTCAAGTCCTTTCTCCGGCGGTTGATGCGCTGGTACGTGGAGCCCGCCTTCGCGGACCAGCGCGCGTTCAACGACGCGGTGCTGAAGTTGATCGACGATCTCGACGAGCGGCTTCAGAAGCTCGAGAGATGAGGGTCGCCGTCTGCGCGCCGCAGGTGCCGTTCGTGCGCGGTGGGGCGGAACTGATGGCCGAGGACCTCGTCGCCGCGCTCGAAGAGCGTGGCCACGAAGCGGAGCTTGTCAGCGTGCCCTTCAAGTGGTACCCGGGCACGCGTGTGCTCGACCAGGCGTTCCTCTGGCGGCTCGTCGACCTCACCGAGTCGGATGGGCGCCCGATCGACCGTGTGATCGCGACGAAGTTCCCGGCCTACTGTGTGCGCCACCCGAACAAGGTGGCCTGGGTGCTGCACCAGTTTCGGCAGGCCTACGACTACGACCGCACCGATCTCGGGCAGTTCGACGAATCACCGGAGGATCGCGCTACACGTCGCGCCGTCGAACGACTCGACACCGTCTCGCTCGGCGAGGCGCGGCGCGTCTTCGCCACGTCGCGCAATGTCGCCGATCGACTGCGGCGCTTCAACGGGATCAGCGCCGAGGTTCTGCCCCATCCTCCGCAGGCGCTCGCCTATCGCAACGCCGAGCCCGAAGGGTTCGTGCTGTCCGTCAACCGCCTCGACCGCGCCAAGCGCATCGACCTGCTGATCGAGGCGCTGCGCTGCGAGCCGGGGCTGCGGGCCGTCGTCACCGGTGAGGGGCCGGACCGCGAGCGGCTCGAAGGACTGGCAGCCGGGTTGAACGGCCAGGTGGAGTTCGTCGGGCGCGTCGACGACGAACGCCTCGCCGATCTCTATGCGCGCTGCCTGGCCGTTTACTACGCGCCGCTCGACGAGGACTTCGGCATGGTCCCCTACGAGGCGTTCCTTTCGGGCAAGCCGGTCGTGACGACGCTGGATGCCGGCGGCCCGCTCGAGGTCGTGCATGACCGCGAAACGGGCCTCGTCGTCGCGCCGGAGCCGTCCGACATCGCGCAGGCGTGCGCGTACCTCGCGGGTCACGTCGACGAGGCGAAGTTGTGGGGCGGAGCCGGTCACGCGATCGCCGAGCGTGTCACCTGGGACGCCTGCGTCGACGCTCTCATCTCGTGAAGGTCGCCTACTACTCGCCGCTGCCGCCGTCGCGCTCGGGGATCGCCGACTACTCCACGCTGCTCCTGCCGGCTCTGCGTGAACGAGTCGAGGTCGTGGTGGCCGAGCAGGGCAAGAAGGCCCCCGCGGCGGACGTCGCCCTCTACCACATAGGAAACGACCCGGAGGCCCACGGCTGGATCGTCGATGCCCTCAACGAGCGCCCGGGCGTCGTCGTCCTGCACGAGTACGTCCTCCACCATCTGATCGCGGGGATCACGATCGGCCGGGGCAACGCTCGCGGGTACCTCGACGCGATGGAACGCGAGCTCGGCGTCGCCGGCCGGCTGCTCGGCCTCGGCGTGCTCGACAACCTCCTGCCCCTCCTCTGGGAGACCCAGCCGGAGCGCTTCCCGCTCTCGGGCGTCGTGCTCGACCAGGCGCGCGGACTCATCGTCCATTCCCGCTACGTCGGCGATCACGCGCGGTCGGCGGGCTACGGCGGGCGCCTCTGGCGGATCCCGCATCCCGTCTGGCCCCCGGCTGCGCCCGACCCGGCCGTTGACGTGAGCGGCGAGCCGCTGATCGGCTGCTTCGGCTACCTGAACATGAACAAGCGCATCCCGCAACTGCTGGAGGCGTTCGCCTCGCTACGCCGCCGGCTCCCGGGTGCGCGCCTGCTGCTCGTCGGCGCTGCCGGGGAACGATTCGATGTCCAGCGCCGGCTCGAACGGCTCGGCCTGACCGAAGGAGTTCAGCGGCTCGACTACGTTTCCGAGGAGCGCATGTGGTCTCTGATGGCCGCCTGCGACGTGCTCGTCAACCTTCGCTACCCGACCATGGGCGAGACGTCGGGCTCGGTGATCCGCGCGCTGTCGCTCGGCAAGCCGCTGCTCGTTTCCGATGTCGGCTGGTTCAGCGAGTTGCCCGACGAGGTCGTGCTCAAGGTCCCGGTGGATGAGCTCGAAGTCGCAACGCTCGCCGCGGCGCTCGAGTTCGCGCCCGAGCACGGCGCCGCGCTCGGTTCGGCGGCGCGCGACTACGTCGAGCGCGAGCACTCACTGTCCAGAGTGGCCGACTCGTATGTCTCCGCTCTGGAGGTCGCAGCCGGCGGCGACGCCGTCGACGACGCGGTGCTGTGGCGGATCGCCGAGGCTGCCGCCGAGGCCGGTGTCACCGATATGTCGCTGCTCGCGCAGCGCCTCCGTGAGGTCGGAATCGGTGCGTGAGAAGGCCCGCGCCGTTCCGGCGTGGGCTTGGCTCGGTGCGCTCGTCGCGGTCTCGACAGCGGTGCGCTTCGGCTTCGCGCGCCACATGGTCGGCCCGTGGATCATGATCGACGAGATCGTCTACTCCGAGCTCGCGAAGAGCTTCGCGGCAAGCGGGTCGTTCGCCGTCCGTGAGGTGCCGACGGGAGGCTACGGCGTCGTCTATCCGATCCTGATCAGTCCGGCGTACGCTCTCTTTCGCTCGATCCCGACCGTCTACAGCGCGATCAAGCTGATCAACGCGCTGCTCATGTCGCTCACGGCCGTCCCCGCGTACCTGCTCGCGCGCCGAGTCGTCTCGAAGCGCGGGGCGCTCGTCGTCTCTCTGCTCACCGTGGCTGTGCCGTCGACGTTCTACGCGGGAACGATCATGACGGAGAACGCGTTCTATCCGATCTTCATGGTGGTCGCGCTCGCGCTCGTGACGTTGCTCGAGCGTCCTCGGCTCGCCACGGTGCTGTTCTTCCTCGGCGCGCTCGCTCTCGCGTACGAGACGCGCGCCCAGGCCGTCGCCGTTCTGGCCGCCGCGCTCGTTGCTCCGCTCGTGATCGCTGCTCTCGCGCGGAGCACACGAGAGTTGCTCGGTTACAAGCTGCTGTACGCCGCGATCGGTGGAATTGCTGTCCTCGTCGTCCTCGCAGAGCTCGTGCGCGGTCGAAGCATCTCGTCGCTGCTCGGCGCCTACGCGGCTGCGACCCATTCGTCGTACGACGTCGGCGTCGTGGCGCGGTGGCTCCTCTGGCACCTCTCGGAGCTCGATCTCTATGTCGGCTTCGTGCCGTTCTTCGCGCTCGTCCTCCTCTGCGTGCAAGGGAAGGCGCTGTCCGCGGCCGAGCGCGCAGTTGTCGCTGCGACCGTCTCGCTGGTCGCGCTGCTTGCCGTCGAGGTCGCCGCGTTCGCGTCGCAACCGAGCGTCGTGCGCATCGAGGAGCGCAATCTCTTCTACGTCGCGCCGCTCCTCTTCACCTGTCTGGTGCTCTGGATCGAGCGCGGAATGCCGCGGCCGCGCGCGGCGGCCGCGGTTGCCGGAGTCGGTGTCGTCGCGCTTGCCGCGGCAGTCCCCTACGAGCGGTTCATCAACACATCAGCGACGTCCGACACGTTCGGCGTGCTCGCGCTCTGGTCCACGGCACTCTGGCTGCGTCTCCCGGCTCCCGACATCCGGTGGCTGGTCGCAGGAGCCGCGGCGGTGTTCGTCGTCGTCGCCGTGCTTGCCCCGCGGCGGCTCTGGTGGTGCTTGCCGGGCCTCGTGTTCCTGCTCTACGTCGGCGCGGTTCAGCCGGTGGACAGCAGGACGAAGCGAGCATCGATCGGGGCGGTCTTCCAGGGGATCACGAAGCCTGATCGAGACTGGATCACGGCGGTCGTCGGCTCCGCCGACCCGCGTCGCGTCGCCGTCGTCTGGACGGGCGCCACCGACCGGCTCACGGTGAACGAGAACGAGTTCTTCAACCGGGATGTCGGGCCGATCTACACCACGAACGGTCCCGTTCCCGGCGGGCTGGCTCAGACGCCCGTCGTGGTGAACCGCGCGACCGGGAGCTATCTGGCGGCAGGCCGCGTCGTACGGGTCAACGACGTGCTCACCGACACCAGCATCTCGATCGTGGGACGGAGGATCGGCGGCGATCCGAAGAAAGGGCTCGTGCTGCTGCATGTCGCCGGGCCGCTGCGCGCCGGTCAGATCACGACGGGGATCGACTACCCCGACCTGTGGGCGGGCCATTCTGCCCTGTACCGCAGGTTCGGATGCAGCGGCGGATTGCTCGCCGTGCGACTGGGGAGCGACCCGCACCTCTTCCGGAGCCCGCAGCTCGTCGAGGCATATGTGCACGGTCGACTCGTCGCGTCGAAGCTGGTCGGGCCGTACCACGAGGAGACGCTGCAGGTGCCGCTTGTGCGCGGGCCGCACGGCTCGTGCACGGTTCACTTCCGGATCCCGCGGACTCGGGTCCCCGCGCGGGTCGAGCCGTCCAGCACCGACACGCGCGAGCTCGGGATCAGATTCCTCGACTTCACCGCATCGTGAGGATCGCTTTCGACGTCAGTCCGCTCTCGCACGAACCGACCGGAATCGGCAACTACATTCGCGGCTCACTGGCGGCGCTGGTGGACGCCGCCGGTGATCGCCACGAGGTGGTCGCGTTTGCTCCGACCAGCCCGGCTGGCCTTCGCCGCATCCCGGAGGCGCTCACCGGAATTCCCCTGACGACGAAGCTGCGCTTCCTGCCGTTCGCGCATCACTGGCGGCAGGCCTGGAGCCGTGTGGGCCGTCCACCGGTTGAGCGCTTTCTCGGCCCGATCGACGTCCTCCACTACACCGACTGGATGTTCCCTCCACAGCGGAGCGGGCTTCGGTCGACGATGATCCACGACCTCGTTCCGCTGCATCATCGCGAATGGGTCACGCCGCGCACCTACTCGATGCACTCGGCGAAGTATCGAGACGCGAGGAACTGCGACACGGTGTTCGTCAATTCCGAGTACACGGGTGGGGATGTGATCGGAACGCTCGGGCTCGACCCGACGCGCGTGCACGTAGCGCCGCCCGGCGTCGACGCCGCGTTCGGCCCCGTCGGAGGACGCGCCGAGCTCGGTGCTCCGTATGTCTTGACCGTCGCGACCCTCGAACCGCGGAAGAACCTGCAGGTGCTCGTCGATGCGCACCGCCTGGCCGACGGGCCGACGCTGCTCGCCGTCGTCGGCGGCGCCGGCTGGGGCGAGCAGCCTTCGCTGGACCTACCCGGCATCCGCCTGCTCGGCCGCCAGAGCAATGAGGAGCTCGCGCGTCTCTACCGCGGCGCAGCCGTGGTGGCGTATCCATCTCTCTTCGAGGGCTTCGGGATTCCCATCGTCGAGGCGATGGCGAGCGGTGTCCCGGTGGTCGTCTCGTCACATGCCTCGATGAACGAGGCGGCCGGGGACGTGGCCCTGCGGGCCGATCCGAACGATCCGGCCGCCTGGGCGCACGCCCTGGCCGACGCAGCCGCCCGACGCGAGGAGCTCGGGAGCCGCGGGCTCGAGCATGCCCGCCGGTTCACGTGGAGACGGGTGGGCGAGACGATGCTCGCGGCGTGGGAACAGGCGGGATGAACGTCGCCTTCGACGTCGCGCCGCTCGTGCTCGACAACGCCGGAACGGCGCGATACGTCCGGGGTGTGCTCGACGCCCTGCGCCGGCGAGACGACGTCGACGTGCATGAGGTGAACTGGGGCGGGCCGGTCGCGCGACGGCGGCGATCCGCGATGTCGCGTGGTACCCGGCTCTTCTGCCGCTGCAGGCGCGCCGTTCGGACGTGCTTCACTGCACGACGTTTCGCGCGCCGCTGCGAGCGACGCTGCCGGTGCTCGTCACGGTTCACGATCTCGCGGCCGTTCGCCGTCCCGACCTCTTCACCGCGTGGACGCGGCTCTATGCGCGCACGTTGCTCCTCCCCGTCCTACGCGCCGCGACGCGCGTGCTGGCAGTGTCGGAGTTCACCAAGCGAGAGGTCGTCGAGCTCGCGGGCGTGCCCGCTGACCGGATCGACGTCGCTTACAACGCCACGTCGGCGTCGGTGTTCACGCCCGACGGTCCTGCATCGCCCGGCGACTACGTCCTCGCTGTCGGGACACTCGAGCCGCGCAAGAACCTGCCCCGGCTGATCGAGGCGACGGGCAGGCTTGGGCTCGAGTTGCGAGTTGCGGGCGCAAGGGGCTGGGGCGACGTTGCCGTCGGGGCCGCACACGTTCGCTGGCTCGGGCGGCCGACGGACGACGAGCTCGCGGCCGAGCTGCGCGGCGCGCTCTGCCTTGCCTATCCGTCGCTCCTCGAAGGCTTCGGCATCCCGGTGCTCGAGGCGATGCTCTGCGGAACGCCCGTCGTGACGAGCGAGCGGAGTGCGATGGAGGAGGTGGCCGGCGGCGCCGCCGAGCTCGTCGATCCGCGCGACGTCGAGTCGATCGCGGCCGGGATCGAACGCGCACTTGCGCGGCGCGACGAGCTGCGCGCGGCCGGTCTCGTGCGAGCGCAGGCCTTCACGTGGGAGTCGAGCGCCGAGGCGACCGTGCAGGCCTACCGGAAGGCCGTCGCTTGACCCTGCCGCTCGTCGCCGTCGATGCCGACGTCCTCGGCCGCCGCCGGACGGGTGAGGAGACGTACGTCCTGAACCTGTTGCGCTTGCTGCCAGACGTCGCCCCCGACCTGCGGATCGCCGCGATCACTCGCCACCCCGAGCTCGTTCCGGAGGGCATCGAGCCGATCGAGCTGGCCGCGCGCTCTCAGGAACTGCGCATGGCCTGGACGCTTCCTCGTCTGCTGCGGCGGTTGCGCCCCGCCGGGGGTCACTTTCAACACGCCCTTCCGCTGGGCTACCACGGCCGAGCCGTTGTGACGCTGCACGACCTGCACTTCGAGCGCGACCCCGGCGTCATGGGGCCGCTCGACCGCTTCGTGTTCAAGCGCGTCGTTCCGCGGGCCGCACGCAGCGCCGACCGTGTGCTCGCGGTGTCGGAACGAACGAAGGCCGATGCGGTCGAGCTATATGGGATCGCCCCGGAGAAGGTCACCGTCACGCCGCACGGCGTCGACCCCGTGTTCGGCCCTGGGGACGGTGGCAGCGACGGCTACCTCCTCTTCGTCGGAGCCGTGCAGGAGCGCAAGGACCCGCTGGCGGCCCTGGCCGCCGCAGAGGCCGTCGGCCTGCCGCTCGTCGTCGCAGGGCCGGAGAAGGAGCCTCGGCTCGCACGGCAGTTGCGAGAACGTGGCGCCGATGTTCGTGGTTTCGTCACGCCGTCCGAGCTTGCGACGCTGTACCGCCGGGCGGACGCGTTCGTTCTCCCATCGCGCTACGAGGGTTTCGGCATTCCGGTGATCGAGGCGATGGCGAGCGGCACGCCCACCGTCATCTCCGGTGACGCCGCCCTCGTCGAGGTTGCCGGCGGGGCGGCCGAGATCGCAGCAGACGGCGACTTCGGCGGTGCGGTCGAGCGTGTGCTCGCCGACCGCGACCGCTACGTCCAGGCTGGGCTGCAGCGGGCGAGCCACTTCACCTGGCATGAGACCGCGCGGCTGACGGCCGAGACCTACCGCAGCATTCTGTTGTGAGAGTCGCCGCGATCGTCGTCTCGCACGGTCATCCGGCGGAGCTCGCGCGATCGCTGCCCGCGCTCGAGCCCCAGGTCGATGAGCTGGTCGTGATCGCCAACGTTCCCGGCTCGGTGCCCGAGGGCATCGACGCTGTGTCCAACGACCGCCCGCTTGGGTTCGGTGCGAACGTCAACCGCGGCGTCGCGATGACCGACGCAGAGCTCGTCGTCTCGGCGAACCCCGACGCCGTTCCCGATCCCGGCGCCGTCGCCGCGCTGCGGTCGTTCATGGAGGCTCGTCCACGCTGCGGCGTCGCCGGGCCGCGCATGATGTTTCCCGACGGCCGCTGGCAACCCTCGCGGCGGCGGTTCCCGACCGTGTTCGGGACGATCGTGCGGCGCACTCCGCTGCGACTCGTCGTCCCGCAGCGTCACCATTTCCACCTCGACGAGGCGCCGCCCGAGGCGCCTGTGCAGGCCGACTGGATGCTGGGCGGCTTCCTGATGCTTCGCCGCTCGATGCTCGCGGAGCTCAACGGTTTCGACGAGGGCTTCCGCCTCTACGGTGAGGACATCGACCTTCAGTACCGCGCGATGCAGGCCGGCTGGGAGCGCTGGTACGTGCCGGCAGCGGTCGTCTCGCACGAGCACAAGGCCGAGACCGACACGCGCTGGCTGACGCGCCGCACGCTCTGGCACTGGCGAGGGATCGCGCGCTTCGTGCGCAAGCACCCCGAACGGCTCCGAGCGCTCTAGCGGCGCGGAGTGAAGCCGAAGGCCACCTGGGCGCTCAGTTGACGCAGGTCGTACTGGGAAGGCTGGAACGTCCCGCGTGCGGTCACGTCGATCCGGAACGGCGTGACCGCGGGGATCCGGACGACCTTGGTCTGGCACGGGGTGGAGCGCAGGGTGAGCTTGCGGGTCGCGAGCCGGCGTCCCGCCACCGGTTGCTCGCCGGCGTTGATACGCAGGGACGAGAGCGTGATCGTCATGTGGGACGGTGGATACCCGCCGCACGCGGCCGCCCGTGAGAGGCTGACTGTCGCGTAACCGGGCTTCCGTCCGGTCGGGGCGAAGTGGTAGTACCACGACGCCGTGGACATCCACGCAGCGTCGGTGCTGATGCCGCCTTCTGCATCCGCAATCCGGATGGGGCGATGCACGTGGAAGAGGCGCAGGCCGCCGACCGTCTGCCGCAGCTCGCCGGCGGGGTCGACTCCCGGCGTCGCGACGATCCAGTCGATCGGCAGCTGCGGGACGACGGCACCGGTCAGGTCGCCGTAGTTCGGGCGTTGTCGTCGGGCCGGGGCCCGGGGCCGAGCCATCGACCGACCACACGTCGGAGATCGACTGGTTCCAGAACTCGACCGACCAGAACGCGTTCGAGCCTCCGAGCGACTGGCCGATGTACATCGTCCGCGCGCGGCCGGTCGCCCGGTCGATCCAGTCGGGGGGCGTGGGCAGGACGCCGCGCATCGAGTCCGAGAACGAATTGGAGGCGTTCCCGGCGGCGATCTCGCCGGTCAGGTTCCAACCGATGATCGCGACCGCAAGGAGCGCTCCAACCGGCAGGGCGAGGCGCTGCATCGAACTGCGGCCACGGGCGAGCTCGCGCAGCACCATGAGCGCGACCGAGCCGAAGAGAATGCCGAGCAGCAGCCGGTGTGCATCAGTGGTCGTGAAGTAGAACGGCTTGCGGTTCAGCCATTGCAGAATCGAGAGGCCAGGCGCGTCCGAGTAGAAGTGCTCCGTGTTGTGGTACGGCGTCGTGTCGATCAGGTACCAGACGGCCGCGGCCGACAACAGGACGGGGATCGGGCGCGCCCGGCCGGCGATCACCCAGCGCGCGGTCACCGCGAAGATGACCGGCGCGATGTAGATCAGGTTTCGCTCCTCGACTCGGATCGCGAAGTTCGTCGAGAGGTACGACGCCTTCACGGCGGTGTACAGACCGAACGCGACGATCGCTCCGACGAGGGTCGCGGCGAGCGTGCGTTCGTCGGGCAGGCGCCACCTGGCACCGAACAGCCACGTCAGCGCGACGAGGACCGGCAGAACGCCGACGCCGATCATGAAGGCGCCGGCCGCCCAGAGCCCGTACGTGAACAGGCGGTGATGGAAGTGGGTGCCGATCTCCCAGGAGTAGGAGTGCTGGTTGGCGAAGGCTCCGAGCATGATCAGCACACCGAGGACGAGGACGATCGCACCGATTCGCTCACGCACCGACCAGCCGCCGATCAGGCATTCGGCCGCGGCTGCCGGTCGCCGCCATGAGCGCGGCTGCGACGAGCCCGGCAATGACCAGGACCTCGAGCTCGGAGCGCATCGCGGGCGCAAGCACGATCGCCCCGACGGCAAGAACCACGGACGGGCGCGAGCGAACGATCAGCGCCCGGGCGAGCAGCCACAGGGCGAGCGTCGACCAGAAGTAGGCAAGTGGCTCCGGGATGAGCATGCCCGTGTAGACGAGCGCCGGAACCGCAGCTGTCGCCACGCCGCACGCGATCGCCGCGCCTCGTGAGACGAAGAGCCGCGCCAGCGCGTAGGCGGGAAAGATCGACGCGGTCATCACGGCGACGTTGATGTATTTCGCGGCCGCATATGCCCGCCCGGTGGCTCCGAGCCACCACGCCGGCGCGATCAGGTACTCGTACAGCGAGCTGAAAGACACGTTGTGCAGGCGCAGCTGCGGCACACCGTGATGGGCGACGCCGCGTGAGCGGCCGGCCCACTCGAGCTCATCGGTGAAGAGCCACGGAGTCGTGTGCTTGCTCGCCTGCCAGGCGAAGAGGACCAGCAACAGGACGTAGGCGAGGACGAGCGGGTAGACGCCGAACAGCCGGTCGAGGAACGACGGCTGCGACTCGGATGACGCGTCGGTCACCGCGGCTCGGTCGCCATGGTGACCTGCGGATCGAGGTCGAGATCTCGGCGAACGAACCGGCAGTCGGCGTCGTGTCGGGCGCACGTCTCGACGACGGTCGCGAGCCGGTCGTTGGGCGCATTCGGGATCGTCACGAAAACGATGTCCGGTGAAAGCCGTTCGAGCGCCCGCTCGATGCCGGCGGTCGTCGCCACGACCTTGACGCCGTTCAACCGGCGTCCGCGGAGCGCCGGCGCGTCGTCGACGAAGCCGACAACCCGCTCGCCCGGTGTCTCTCGCAGTTCGCGCAGGAGGCTCCGTCCAGTGCGGCCGGCGCCGACGATCAGCACGCGGCGGCCCGAACGGCTCCGTGCCAGGTCGATGAAATGGACGATCGCTCGCTCCGCGAATCGCGCTGCGGTGATCGCCGCCGTGCAGATCAGCGCGTCGATCACGAAGACGCTGCGTGAGAAATCCCCGAGCGGCCCCTGAGTGAGAGCGATGATGCCGATCGCTCCGATCCCCGAGACGACGACGGCCGCTCCCGCACGCAGAGCGTCCCGCGAGCTCGCATACCGCCAGACGCCTGCGTACATCCCGAAGAGAAGCAGGGCGATGTACCGGCAGAGCAGGAGCACCGGCAGCGTCAGCAGGAAGTAATGGCGCTGATTGGGCGTGCCGATCCCGTTGAAGCGGAGCAGATAGGCGGCGAGGAAGGACGCCGCGATCAGCGCGCCGTCGACGGCGACCTCGGCGAGGCGGCGCGTGTAGATCGAGAGCTTCCTCGTCCCCGGCTGGCTGCCGTGGTCGGCGTCGGCCAGGAAGGTGCCGAACTGGATCAGCAGCGCGAAGGTGACGAGGACCCCGACGGCGGCCACCCGGCCGTTGCCGAAGGCCTCGTAGGCGAGACTCGTCGCTCCAAGGCCGGCCGAGATCAGCGCGAGCAGGACGACGGCTCCGGTCTCGGAGACTCCGAGTGACACGAGCCGGTGCGAGGTGTGGTCGCGGCCGCCCTGCGACACGGGCCGGCCTTCGAGCAGCCGCACGACCGTCACGAGCGTCGTGTCGAGGATCGGGACGGCGAGGATCAGAACCGGCAGGACCAGCGTCGCCACCGTCGACGTCGCCACGGTGTAGCTCGAGGCCAGTCCGAGCGAGGCGAGCGTGAAGCCGATCAGCTGCGAACCGCTGTCGCCCATCCAGGCGTGGGCTTGCTTCCCCGGCCGCAGGTTGAACGGCAGGAAGCCGAGGACGCCGGCACCAAGTGCTACCGCGATCACGAGGACGAGCCTCGGTTCGTGCTGCAGCCATGCGTCGAGGGCGAAGAACGCGGCGGCGATCACCGCGAGGCTGCCCGCGAGCCCGTCCATGTTGTCGAGCAGATTGAAGGCGTTCGTCATGCCCACCAGCCAGAGCAGACCGAGCGGGATCGTGAGCCACGGGTTGTGGACGATCTGGACGCCCGTGCCGGTCGACAGGACGATCGTCGCGGCGGCGATCTGTGTCGCGAGCTTCGCGGCAGGGGGCAGCGTGCGAATGTCGTCGATGAGGCCGGCGAGGAACAGGAGACTCGCACCGACGAAGATGCCGATCAGCTGCGTCGTGACTGTGAGCGGCCCGAGGAGGACGGCGAGCCACACGCCCGCCGTGAGTGCGGCGTAGATTCCGATGCCGCCGACGAGCGGCGTGGCGGACGTCCGCCAGCGGCTCTGGTCGGGCGACTGCTCGAGGTTGTGCGAGTAGCGAGAGCGAAGAAGCGCCCACACCACGATGAGCGCGATCGGGAGCGCTACGAGGGCCGTGACGGTGCTCACGCGATGCGAGGGTAGTGGAGCGGTGTTAGGGCTGTGTTTGCCCGCACAATCCGTCCCTACACTAGTCCGCGACGATGACGGTCTACGCCGATCTCCTTCGCTACCGCGAGCTCTTTGCGAACCTGTTCCGCCGGGACTTCCAGGCGAAATACAAGGGCTCGCTGCTCGGCGTGCTCTGGTCGCTCCTCAACCCGCTCGTCCTGCTCGGCGTCTACCTGGTCGTCTTCGGGCTGATCTTCCCGAACAAGAGCATCTCCCACTACCCCGTGTACCTGCTCGCGGGGCTCGCCTGCTGGATCTTCTTCTCGGTCTCACTGCAGTCGGCCTCGCGCTCCATGGTCGACAGCGCGGAGCTGATCCGGAAGGTGCGCTTCCCGCGTCAGCTCGTCGCATTCTCGATGGTCGCGACCCAGGCGGTCACCTTCGGGGTGATGCTCGTGATCCTGATCGTGCTCTCGCTGGTGTTCATTCCCGAGGGCCGTACGACGGTGTGGGTCGCGATCCCGTTGGCGATCGTCTTCGCGGGGCTGGTTGCCGGGCTTGCGCTGATCGTCGCGTGCCTCAACGTCCTCTTCCGCGACATCGAGCACGTTCTCACCGCCGCGCTGCTCCCCTGGTTCTTCCTCACGCCGATCCTCTGGAATGCAGCCTCGCCGCCCGACAAGGCGAAGAGCCACCCGATGCTGATCGAGGTGCTGCGGTGGGGCAACCCGATTGCACCGCCGATCGCCGCCGTGCGGGACGCGATCTGGTCCGGCAGCCTGCCGGGCGCGGCCGAGGTGATCTATCTCGTGGTTGCCGCCGCGCTCGCGCTCGTGCTCGGCGCGGTCGTCTTCATGCGGGTCGACGACCGGATTGCGGTCGAACTTTGAGGACGATCCGGCCGTCGTAGACCCAGGGCTCGCTGCGCGGTGCGGCGAACGCGGGCAGTCCGGCGACATCGTCGAGCCGGTCGAGCTCGATGCCGGGGAGCACCGACGGGCAGAGGAGCGGCGCTCCGAAGCCCGGGACTCGACCGGGGCCTGGCGCGTAGCCGGCAAGCACGTGGGGCCGGCGCCGCCCCTCCCAGGTGATCGCACCGGCTACGACGGCGAAGCCTTCGGCGTGCGCGGCACGCACGCGTTCCTGCCAGTCGGGCGCGGGCTCGACGCCGGCGGGCAGGTCGGCCCTCGGCTCGCCGGGGCGCGCGCCGACCAGTACGTCCTGCACGAGCATGGGGCTCCCGAGCTCCGAGAACCAGGCGCGATTCTCAGCGACCATGTCGAAGGCGAGCCGGTAGGGGCCGGGCGGGATCGGAGCACGCACCGTCGCCTCGACGGCGCCACGCTCACCTGGCTCGAGCCCGGGCGCGGCGGTCCTCCGACCGTCCCAGACGATCGGATTGTCGCGATCGTCGAGCCAGTGGTAGGCGAGGCTGACCCCGCTGCGCCACGCGATCGTCCCGGCGTTCTCCAGCTCGACCTGAACCCGTGCGACGGCGCCGGCGTGCGGAACGATCGCCGGGGGACTGCCCCAGCGCACGGCGAGTGGCCCTTTCGACACGGCGGCTAGCCTAACCCTCGATGGAGCCGCTTCTCGTGAGGGCCGCCAGGCGCGAGCCGGTCGAGCGCACCCCTGTGTGGTTCATGCGCCAGGCGGGCCGGTCGTTGCCTGAATACCGCGCGATCCGGGAGCGCCACTCCTTCTGGGACGTCGCGGGCACGCCCGAGCTGTGCGCGGAGGTGACGTTGCAGCCGGTGCGCAGGCACGGCGTCGATGCGGCCGTCATGTTCGCCGACATCATGACCCCGGTCCTCGGGATGGGCCTGCACGTCGACCTCGTCGAAGGGGTCGGCCCGGTCGTCGAGCGGCCGATTCGAACGCTCGCCGACGTCGCGGCGCTCCGCGTCCCCGACCCCGACGAGGCGTTCGCGCCTCTGCTCGAGGCGATCCGCCTCGTCCGCGCTGAGCTCGGAGCCGAGCAAGCCGTGGTCGGATTCTGCGGCGGTCCGTTCACGGTTGCCGGCTACCTCGTCGAGGGCAGGCCGTCACGGGAGTTCGCGCTCGTCAAGGCACTGATGTACGCGGAGCCGGTGGTCTGGCAAGCCCTGATGGAGAAGCTCGCCGACTGTTTCGGTTCGTACCTCGCTGCGCAGGTGCGCGCAGGCGCCGATGTCGTCCAGCTCTTCGATTCATGGGTCGGGGCGTTGTCGCCGGCCGACTACGAGGAGTTCGTCGCACCATGGTCGGCCCGCATCCTGGCCGCCGGCGGCGCACCGACGATCCATTTCGGGACGGGCGCCTCGACCCTGCTGCCCGCGCTGGCGCGGACGGGCGGGGACGTGATCGGGCTCGACTGGCGAATCGGCCTCGACGACGGCTGGGCGATCGTCGGTGCCGGGCACGGTGTCCAGGGGAATCTCGATCCGGCGGTGCTGCTCGGGCCGTGGGAGCGCGTCGAGTCGGCGACGCGTGACGTGCTCGCCCGCGCCGGCGGCCGGCCTGGCCACATCTTCAACCTCGGGCACGGCGTGTTGCCGGGCACCGATCCCGACGCGCTGTCGCGGCTGGCTGCGCTGGTGCAGGAGTCCACCGTCGAGGCAGCCGTCTGATCCCCGAACTGCCGGCGGCGGAGCTCGAGGCGGTTTTCGGGACGGCCGCCCCGCCGGAGGAGGTGCACGATCTCCGGGGCAAGCGCTTTGCGTCGACGATGGGCGTCTGGCGCGTGGTCTCCGGTGGTCGCCCGCGCGTGCTCAAGCACCTCGCGCTCGGAGCAGGCGGGACGCGGACCTGGCCGTCCGTCGCCGAGATCGACTCGCCCCACTACTGGCGTCGCGAGGTGGAGGTCTACGAGCACGGACTGCCTGCCGGGGTGCCGTTCCGGCTGCCGGCGAGCACGGCGTTCGAGCGGGGCGACGGGTCGGTTGCGCTGTGGCTCGAGGATGTCGGCGACCCGGAGCCGTGGCCTGACGCGGATCTCGCCGACGTGGCCCGGCGGCTCGCCGCCATGCCGAGCGTCGCGGACGGCCCGCGGTGGTTTGCGCGCGACTGGCTGCCTCGGTATCTGGACCTGCGCGCGTTTCGCTTCGACGGCGCGTCCGTCTTCTGGCAGCGTCGCGACGAGATCGTCGCACGCGTCGAGGCGGGGCCGCGCGTGCTCGTGCACAACGACTTTCACCCCGGCAACATCTTCCGGCCCGGCGGCGATCTGGTCGTGATCGACTGGGCGTTCTGCGGAGTCGGTGTGCCGGGCGCCGACGCGGGCGTGCTCGCGGGCGACGTGCTCTTCGACGGCTTCTACCCGGTCGAGGAAGCCGAGCACGTGATCGACCTCGTCTGGGACGCCTACTCGGGGGCGCTCGACCACGCGCTCGTGCCCGAGGCCGAATACTCGTTCTTCGTGGGCAACGCCCTGCGCTACGGCTGGGCGCCTGCGATCAGCGAGCACTTCGCCGCCGTCTACGCCGCGCTGGCCTCGGTGGCGGCCGCTCGGCTACCGTCCTTTGCGTGAGCGAGACCGCGGTGATCCTGATGGCCTACGGGTCGCCCGAGCGCGTCGCGGACGTCCCCGCGTACTACGCGGACATTCGAGGCGGGCGCCCGATCTCGCCCGAGAATCTCGAGGATCTCGTCGCCAGGTACCGCACACTCGGAATCGAGAACGCGAACCCGCTCAATGCGATCACGGAAACGACGCGCGCGGCGCTCGAGCAGGAGCTCGGCCTGCCCGTTCACACCGGCATGAAGCACTGGGACCCGCGGATCGCCGACGCGGCCGAGGCTGCTCTGTCGGCGGGCGCGTCGCGGCTCGTCGGTCTGGTGCTTGCGCCGCACTACAGCCGGCTCTCGATCGCCGGCTACCGTCAACTGCTCGATGAGGCGGTCGCCGACCGTGCGAACGTGATCTTCGTCGAGAGCTGGCACGACGATCCCGGCCTGATCGCATTTCTCGCCGACCGCATTCGCGACACGGACGCTCACGTGGTCTTCACGGCGCATTCACTGCCCGCGCGCATCCTGGACGAGGGTGACCCGTACCAGAACCAGCTCCTGGAGACCGCCCGGCTCATCGCCGACAGCGCGGGTGTCGAGGACTGGTCGTTCTCCTATCAGAGCGAGTCCCCGACCGGCGAGCCGTGGCTCGGCCCGGACATCCTCGACCACCTCGAAGAGCTGAGCAGGCGCGGCGTGGAGGACGTGCTCATCTGCCCGATCGGGTTCGTGTCGGATCATCTGGAGATCCGCTGGGACATCGACACCGAGGCGCAGGACCGGGCACGCGAGCTGGGGCTTCACCTCGATCGGATCGAGATGCCGAACGACGACCCGCGCTTCGTGCACGCGCTGGCCGAGATCGTGCGCGGCGCGCTCGCCGCGGTGGCGGCATGAACGAATCCGGCCGGATCGTCGTCGACCGGGTCTCGCGGAGCTTCCGGGTCTATCCGAAGGCGCAGCGGACGCTGAAGGATGTCTTCGTCTCACGCGGCCGGCTGGGCGTGCGAGAGGTGCAAGCTCTCCGCGACGTCTCGCTCACCGTTGAGCCCGGCGATGCCGTCGGGCTCGTCGGTCGCAACGGCTCCGGCAAGACGACGTTGTTGCGTGTCATCTCGGGGATCATCAAGCCGTCGTCCGGCCGGGTCGAGGCGGGTGGGCGCATCGCATCGCTGCTCGAGCTCGGCGCCGGCTTTCACCCCGACTTCAGCGGCCGCGAGAACGTGTACCTCAACGGTTCGATCCACGGCCTGCCGCGCGCGCGGGTGCGCGAGGTGATGGACGAGATCGTCGCGTTCGCGGAGCTCGAGAAGTTCATCGACCTCCCGGTGCGCACCTACTCGTCCGGCATGTTCATGCGGCTCGGCTTCTCGGTCGCGGCGCACATCCAGTCCGACGTGCTGCTTCTCGATGAGGTGTTCGCCGTCGGTGACGAGCAGTTCCAGCGCAAATGCTTCGGCAAGATCGCCGAGTTCAAGAACCGCGGCGGAACGATCCTGTTCGTCTCGCACGACGCCCAGGCGGTCGAGCGGCTGTGCGATCGCGCCGTGCTCCTCCGGCAAGGGGAGGTCGCCTTCGACGGAGACACCCGTGAGGCGATCGGCGCCTACCGCCGGCTGCTCGCGGCCGACGCCAACCCCGACGAGCTCGGGGCCGGGCTGCGCGAGTGGGGAAGCGGCGAGGCGCGGATCGTGTCGGCCCAGCTGGTCGACGACGACGGCGAGGAACGCACGCAGCTCGCGGCCGGCGAGCCCGTCACGGTTCGGCTCGTCGTCTCCGCCCAACCGGGCCTGGCCGCGCCACGGGTCTCGGTCGAATTGCGGGACGACGGCGGTCTCGTGCTCGGGAGCGCGGCTCAGGAGACGCGGGAGCTCGGCTGGTCGCCGGACGGCGGCGAGCGCGAGCTGCGGTTCCGGCTCGGACGCCTGCCGCTGGCCGACGGGCGGTTTCATCTGCGCTTCGCACTGGTCGACAGCGAGACCGGTGGGCTCCTGCACACGCTCGATGACGCCCTGCGGTTCTTCGTCTTCCCGAGCGGCGACGAGACGGGCGTCGTTCTCCTCGATGGTCAGTGGTCATTGCAGGAAATCGGCGAAGGCGCGCCAACTTCGCGGATGTGAGCACGCGATCCTGCCCAGACTGGCCGGCGCTGATGGAGCTCGCACCCGAACTGCAGTTCCGCCACTACACGCTGGGCGAAGTGCAGATTCCCGTGGACGCTTTCGTCCAGCTGGAGGGGCTTTCGTCCGACACCGTTGCGGTCTGCTGCGATCTCGACTCGCACGTCTTCAATCCGGCGCATACCGACCCGCGCATCGTCGAGGCGCTGCGCGGAACGCACTGGATCGACGTGCACGAGTTCCCACGGCCTCGGTAGCCGGCCCGGGTATCGTCTTCGGGCGATGACGACCGTGGTCGTCCCCTTCCGCAGCAGTGACCCGAAGCGCCGCCTCGCGGCGTTGTCCGAGCGCGGCCGGCTGCGCCTCGCCGAGGCGATGCTGGCGGACGTCCTCGCGGCCGCTGTCGGGGTCGGGCCGGTGCTCGTCGTGTCGCAGCGGGCGATGATCCTGCCGGAGGGCGCGACTCATGTGCCGGATCCGCACCGCGGCCAGGGCGCTGCCGTGCGTGCAGCTCTCGACGCGGCCGCGGCCACTGGCCTGCCTGCTCCGTTTCTTGTCGTCAACGCGGATCTGCCCTGCGCGACCACCCGCGACCTGCTCGCGCTCGTCGGTGCGATGCCCGACGGCGGGCTGGCCCTGGTCGCGGCCGCAGACGGCACGACAAACGCTCTCGCACTCTCCGACGAGCGCCTCTTCGAACCGGTCTACGGTCCCGGGAGCGCCGAGCGCTTCGCGACCCTCGCGGAATCGCGGCGGCTGGACTCGCCGAATCTCATGGATGACGTGGACGCGCCGGACGATCTCGCGCGGCTCGGTGCCCGGCTCGGAGCGCACACCAGGCGCGTGCTCGCCGAGCTTCGACTCGAGACGGCAGCGTGAAGGTCGCCGTCCTTTCGGGTGGCGTCGGAGGGGCGCGGTTCCTGCGCGGCCTCATCGGTGTCGTCGAACCAGGCAACGTTTCCATCATAGGCAACATCGCGGACGACATCGAGGTGCTGGGGCTACGGGTCTCGCCTGATCTGGACAGCATCCTCTACACGCTGACCGGGCTTTCCGACGACGAGCGCGGCTGGGGCCGGGCGGATGAGACGTGGCAGGCGCTCGCGTCCGTCGCCCAGCTCGGCGGCGAGTCCTGGTTCAAGCTCGGCGACCGCGACATCGGGCTGCATCTGGTGCGGACCGAGCTGCTGCGCAACGGGATGACCCTCAGTGACGCGACCGACCGGATCGCACGCGTGCTCGGGCTCGAGGCGCAGCTGCTGCCTGCGACCAATGACCCCGTGCGAACCTTTCTGGAGACGCCGGCCGGGACCTTCGCGTTCCAGACCTGGTTCGTGGCCCGCGGCCATCGTGACCAGGTCGATGCGGTGCACTACGCCGGCGCGCCGACCGCTGTTCCCGCGCCGGGCGTCGTCGAGGCAATCGACCGCGCCGACGTGATCCTGATCGCACCGAGCAATCCGTACGTCTCGATCGGGCCGATTCTCGCGGTGGCCGCGATCCGGCGTGCGCTCGAGAAACGCAAGGTCCCGTGCGTTGCGATCAGCCCTCTGATCGGCGGGCGCGCGGTGAAGGGCCCGGCCGACCGCATGCTCGCTCGACTCGCCGGTGGAACGACGCCGGCGCACGTCGCGTCGTGCTACGAGCACCTGATAGACGTGCTCGTGATCGACGAGCTCGATGAGGCGACGAGTCCGGTGCGCGGGGTGAAGCACACGCTCGTGACGAAGACCCTGATGGCGGACGAGAGCGCCGCCCGGAAGCTCGCCGCCGCGGCGATCCACTCGGCGGAGGCGGTCGAGTGAAAGTTGCGATTCTCGGAGGGACGGGCAGTTTCGGCCGGGCGCTCGCCGGCCGCCTTGTCCTGCTTGGCGCGGACGACGTCATCATCGGCTCGCGTGACGGCGACCGCGCAGAGGTGGCTGCGGCGGAGCTCGGCGGCGTGCGGATCACGGGTGCGACCAACGAGAATGCTGTGGCCGGTGCCGATCTCGTCGTTCTCGCGGTGAAGGCGGACGCGGCGCTCGAGACAGCAGCCGCCGTTGCCCGTGCGCTCGGGTCGACTCCGCTGCTCAGCGTGGCCAGCGCGATCGAGTTTCGCAAGGGATCGGGCATGGCCCCCGATCCCGAGGCTCTCAGCCTCGCGGAGCGCGTTCAGGCAGTCGTGGCCGCGCCCGTGGCGGCAGGTCTGCATTCGATCGCTGCGGCGAACCTCGAGGCGGATCCCCCGGACGAGGACGCGCTCATCTGCGGCGACGACGCCCGGGCGAAGGAGCTGGCGATCCAGTTCGCCGGGAAGCTGGTCGGCGGCCGCGCGCTCGATGCGGGCCCGCTGGCGAGTGCTCGCGCGCTCGAGGGGATGACGGCGGTGATCGTCAACCTGAACCGGCGCTACAAGGCGCACTCAGGCCTGCGCATCACCGGCGTCGACGGCGCGCAGTGATCTCGCTCATTCCCGTCCGCGGCCTGCCGGAGATCAGGGAGGGAGACGACCTGGCGGCGATGATCGTGGAGCTGATCGAGCTTGCTGACGACGACGTGCTCGTGATCGCCCAGAAGGCGGTCTCGAAGGCCGAGGGCCGCGTGATCAGGATCGACTCGCTCGAGGCGTCGCCGCACGCGATCGAGCTCGCCGGCGATGAGCGTGACCCCCGTGAAGTCGAAGCGATTCTGCGCGAGGCAAAGCGCATCGTGCGCGAGCGCGGACCGCTCGTGATCGCCGAGACCTCCCACGGGTTCATCTGTGCGTCCGCAGGCGTCGATCATTCGAATGCGCCCGAGCCGGGAACGCTCGTGCTGCTCCCGGTCGATCCAGACGCGTCGGCACGACTGGTGCGGGACCGCGTACGTGAGCTGACCGGGCGGAAGGTCGGCGTGATCGTCACCGACTCGTTCGGCCGCCCGTTCCGGCAGGGCACGACGGATGTCGCAATCGGCGTGGCGGGCGTGCCGCCGATCGTCGACCTGCGCGGCACCACCGACCGGATCGGCTACGAGCTGCGGGCGAGCCGGGTAGCGATCGCCGACGAGATCGCATCTGCGGCCGACCTGGCGCGGGGGAAGGCCGAGGGCATTCCCGCGGTGGTCGTCCGGGGACTGCGGCTCGAGGGTGACGGAACGGCGCAGGAGATCGTGATCGAGCACGAGCTCGATCTGTTCTCTTAGTGCCCTTTTGCAGGGGTTTTCTATCTTAAAGAGACCCTTACAGAATCCTTAGCGGGTTCTCCGTCCTGACAACCGGCCGGGCCTGTACCGTGCCGCGGTCGCTTGCGGCGGTGGCGCCCTACCGTCGCGAGGCATCCCCTTTTCATGCCATGCGGACCTTAGGGCCTAAGGAGGACCACCTCGTCGTGCGCTTCACCATGCCGCTGAGCCTGATCGCGCTCGCGCTCGTCGTGACGTTCACCCTCGCCGGCGCCGCCAACGCCCGGATGGCCGTGCGCCCCGACCTGCCGGGCCGGGTCAGCGCAATGCGGCTGCTCGTCGGTCACTACCGCGAGCTCACCTGGACGTACCAGCGCGCCGCCCGCGAGAAGCGGACGCCCAGCTCGCTCCTCGATCGCCGCACGACGAACGTGAAGTACCTCCAACGGTCGATCGATACCTGGACGCGTCGTGCTTTTCTCGCGCAGCGGCGCGCAATCGCCGTGATTCACAGACGACTGCTCGTGCGGCTGCCGAAGGCGCCCGCACTGCATGCCCGCCTCTATGCCCGGGTCAGCTACAGCCGCCGACTTGCTCTCAGCCTGCGCCAGATCTATCCGGGGCACGTGACGAGGAGTTTCGCGAGCGCCCGGGCGCCGAGCCCGCGGGCGAACCTGCGCCTCTGGCAGCGGCGCAGCGCCTCCGCCGCTCTTGTCGTGTCCGAGCACGAGCCGGCGATCCCGGCCCGGCTGCACGACTCGTTCCTCTGCATCCACCGCTTCGAGGGCTCCTGGAACGCGAACACAGGCAACGGCTACTACGGCGGCCTCCAGTTCGACCGGACGTTCCAGATCCAGTACGGGCCGGAATTCGTCGAGCGCTTCGGCACCGCCGACAACTGGCCGGTCTGGGCTCAGCTCCAAGCGGCAGTCCGCGCCTATCAGTCTGGCCGGGGGTTCACTCCCTGGCCGAACACAGCGCGCGTCTGCGGCCTGCTCTGACCCCAGCCTGAGGCTCAAGGCAGGCGCACCGCGCGCCGATGAACGCTCGAATGATCCGTGAGCAGACTGCGGCGCTCGAGCCCGACTGGGATGCGGGTGACGGAAGCGGCCGGCCGGTGAACCTGGTCGAGTCGTACCGGCGCCTGGCCGAGGTCTTCCACCTGGTCCTGTCCGAACAGAGCCTCGACGCGCTGCTCGACCGCATCGCGGAGACCCTCGCCGACCTGATGCCCTACGAGGCGCTGCACATCTACCAGGTCGACGAGGACCGGCGCGAGCTGGTTCCGATGCTGGCCCGCTCGCAGGCCTACGAGGACGAGATCATGAAGAGCCGTCCGCGGTTCGGCGAGGGCATCACCGGCTGGGCGGTCGAGAACCGGCAGCCCGTCTTGACGAACCAGGCGCACCTGGACCCGCGGGTGGTCACCGTGCCGGGAACACCGGTCGAGCCCGAGGCGCTGATCAGCGTCCCTCTGATCGCGCGCGGTGCGCTCAAGGGCGCGTTGAACATCTATCGGATCGGCGAGGAAGCAGGCTTTGCCGAGCACGAGTTCGAGCTCGCGAAGTGGTTCGCGGACGCGGCAGCCCTGGCGGTCGACAATGCGCAGATCCGCGCGCGTCTCGAGCACCTGGCGCAGACGGACTCGCTCACCGGTCTGTACAACCACCGGTTCTTCCACGAGCGCCTGCGCGCGGAGTTGACGCGTGCATCTCGCACCCATGACTCGGTGGCCGTCCTGATGTTCGACCTCGACGACTTCAAACGCGTCAACGACGTCTACGGTCACGGGGCCGGCGACCAGCTGCTGATCCAGCTTGCGCGCCTGGCGCGGGAGACGGTGCGAGACTCTGACGTCGTCTGCCGCATCGGCGGGGAAGAGTTCGGTGTGATCATGCCGTCGTGCGATGCAGGTGATGCGCTCGGGCTCGCTGCGCGACTCACCGAGCGTCTGAGCGAGGTCGAGTTCGAGCCGGCAGGGCGAACGACCGTGTCGATCGGGATCTCGCAGGGCCCGCACCACGCGATGAACCCGCGTGAGCTGATCGCGTGCGCGGAGTCGGCGATGATGGCGGCCAAGGCCCGCGGCAAGAACCAGACTGTTCTCTACGACGACGGCCCGACGGAGCGACCGGCGGCCGGTGCGACTGCCGTTGCACGCGACGTGCGCTCGGTCGCGCATCTGAAGATGCTGCAGTCGCTCGCAGGGAAGCTCAACCGGCTCAACGACGTCCAGCAGATCGGACAGACGATCGCGACCGAGCTTCGGCTCCTGATCGATTACCACAACTGTCGTGTCGTGCTGCGAGACGGCGACCAGTTGAGGCCGATCACGTTCGTCGGTGAATACGACTCGAGCGTGCACTCCGCGGCGGACGCCTACACGCAGCGGGTCGGGGTGGGCATCACCGGACGCGTCGCCGAGACGGGCGAGTCGCTGCTCGTGCCGAACGCTCTCGAGTGCGAGTTCGGGTTCAGGATCCCGGGAACGCAGGAGATCGAGGAGTCACTCGCCCTCGTGCCGCTGCGATACGGCTCGCGGGTGACCGGTGTGATCGTGATCTCGAAGCTCGGCCTCAACCAGTTCGACGAGGATGACGTCCGCCTGCTCGAGGTGCTCTCCGGCCAGGCGTCCGTCGCCCTCGAGAACGCACGTCTCTACGAGCAGCAGCGGCGCGAGGCAGAGGGCGCCAAGGCGCTGCTTGCCTTCGCAGACGTCGTCTCCCGGGCGCACACGGTCGAAGACATCTGCGAGCACATGGTCCAGACCGCGGTGTTGCTGTTCGAGACCGCAGGCGCATCGCTCTGGCTCGGTGACACGTGTGTCGCGAGCGTCGGCCCGCCGCTCAGCGACGGGGTCTCTGCCCAGCTTGCCGAGGGCGACGGGATCGAAGGCCGCCTGGTGCTCTCTGCGACCGCGCTCGACGAGGACCGGGAGCGGCTGCTCGCGTCGTTCTCCTCCCAGGCCTCAGTGGCGCTGCAGAAGGCTCGTCTGTACCGCAAGCAGCTCGAGGCCGCCGAGATCGCCAATTCGCTGCTCGAGGCGAGCCGCGAGCTTGCGACGGCGGAGACGCCCGACGATGTGCTGGCGCGGAGCGTCGAGGTGACCGCACGCGTGCTCGGCACCGAACGCGCTGCGCTGTGGATCCAGGAAGACGGGGCACCCGGCGAACTCGTCGCCCGTGCGTCGAACGGTTATGCGCCGGACGCCGATCCGGCGAGCGGTCGTCGGTTCCCCGACAAGCTCGCCCGAGAGTGGCTCGAGGGTCGCACGGAGCCGTTCGTGCTCGAGCCGGACGTGGTCGCCCACATCGACGGAGTCGAGGACGAGCGGATCGCCCGTTTCGTGATTGCTCCCTTGCGGCTCGAAGGGAACCGTGCCGGTGCTCTCACGGTCACGACCGGAGAGCGCGGCCTCGACGATCGGCAGCTCCGCCTGCTCGAGGGCCTCGCCCACCAAGCGAAGCTTGCGATCGAGAGCGCGGAGAACCTCGAGAGCCTCGAGCACACGTTCGTGTCGACGGTCGCGTCACTGGCGAATGCGCTCGAGGCAAACGATGCGTATGCGTCGTCTCACGCCCGGTGGATCACGGACATGGCGCTGCTCGTCGGCCGCGAGCTGCGCCTCGACCGGGACACGCTCAAGCGGCTCGAGCTCGCCGCGCTGTTCCACGACATCGGCAAGATCGGGATTCCGTCCGAGATCCTGCACAAGCCGGGGCCGCTGACGGACGCGGAGTTCGAGATCGTCAAGCAGCATCCGGAGCTGGGCGAGAAGATCCTCGCACCGATCGATCGGCTTGCCGACGTCCGCCCGATCGTGCGCGCCTGCCACGAGCGTTGGGACGGGCTCGGGTACCCGGACGGCAGGGCAGGCACCGAGATTCCGCTCGAGGCCCGCATCGTGCTCGTCTGCGATGCGTTCCATGCGATGGTCACCGACCGTCCGTACCGGGAGCATCTGCCGGCCGAGGAGGCGGTTCGCCGCCTGCGCGCGTCGGCAGGAACGCAGTTCGATCCTGACGTCGTCGCGATGTTCGGCCGGCTGTTCGACGCCGGCGAAGTCCTTCCCCTCTAGCTCTTGCGGTTCGCGGGGTCGTCGGCGGACAGCACGTCCTTCGCCCAGTCGCGACGTTTCCAGTCCGGCACGGGCGTCTCGCAGTCCGACTTCGGCACGAAGCGCGAGTGCTCGACGAGGGTGTAGTGATGGATGTAGCGCGGACAGTTCGGGAACACCTCGGTCGCCCTCACGCGCCAGAGGAACTGCGCCTCGGGGTAGTCGCGAAGCAGGGGGTCGTCGACGACGTGCTCGGCGGTCCCGTTCAGGCGGAGGCGCTTGCGCTCTTCGAAGTTGATGAAGAGCAGCCCGACGTGCGGGTTGACGAGGGCGTTCCCGGCGGTCAGGTACATCCCGTTGCCGTCGTAGTTCGGGAAGGCGACCGTGTGCTCGTCCACGACGTGCGCGAAGCCCGTGTCGCCACCCTTGTACGAGCACTGGGGCCGACCGTCTGCATCCGCTGTGGCGATGAAGAGCATGTCGCAGCGCTCGATGAAGGCCCGGTCGTCGTCGTCGATCCAGTCCCGCACGAGCCTCTCGTCGATCCGGTCCGCAAGCCGGCGGGTGTCGAAGCGATCCTGGTAGCTGCGGCTGCCGTCGTTGAACAGGCTCATCTCGGGTCCTCCAGGCGGTGGGTGTCGCAGACGTCCTGGAAGCCGAGGCGCTTCAGGATCGGGTACGAGGTGCCGGGAACCGCCTGCGTGACGAGCGCCGGCGTGCCTCGCTCGACCGCGTGGTCCCAGCGTTTGCGGACGAGTGCGCGGTAGAGCCCGCGGCCGCGCGCCCACGGCATCGTCGACCCGGCGACGAGGAACATCCCCAGCCCCGACGGGATCGCCGTCGCCGTCGCCGCGGGCCTGCCCTCGAGGAGGGCCAGGAAGTCGACCGGGAAGCGGTGCTCCATCACCTCGGCGAACTCCTCCTCGAGGTGGGGCTGCTGGAGCTCGCGTTGCTCCGGCGGAACGTCGAACGCCTCCCACTGAACCTCGCGGGCGACGAGAAAGTCCTCGAGCGTCTCGATCCGGCGCACGACGATCTCCGGCGGAATCGCCGGCGGCTCGTCGGTGAGCACGAGCGTCTTCACGAGGTCGACCCCGTTCTTCGGGAACGCGAGGCCCTGCGCCAACAGCCGCTCACGCAGGTTCGACGGGCGAGCGGAAGGCCCGAGCCACCACGCACACGGCTTCCCGGCCGGCACCAGCTCCCGAACTTGCTGCACGAGGGCTGCCACGTCGCCGTCGCCGACCCGCACACCGGACACCGAGGCCCACGTCGTTCCCTGCAGGACGCAGACCCGCCCGTCGTCGAAGCGCGAGACCGTAACGCCCTCCGGCAGCTGTGTGAAGCGGTCGGGAGTCTCGGCGTATTCCCTAAGCGACGAATTCATCGGCGACCGAGAGCGCCTCGTCGAGCACGTCCATCGCCTCGTCGAGCTCCTCGCGCGTGATCGTCAGCGGCGGGCAGCACATCACGACGTTCCAGTGCGTCATGAGGTAGAGGCCGCGGTCGAGCGCGCGTGCCATCAACGCTGCAACCGGCTTCGCTTCATCCCCCGAACCGTTGAAGGGCACGAGCGGCTCGCGCGTTTCGCGATTCTTGACGAGCTCGAGGCCCCAGAAGCAGCCGAGCCCGCGCACTTCCCCGATCGACGGGTGCTTCGCTGCAAGCTTCGCAAGCTCGACGCCGAACACCTCGCCCATCGCGGCGGCGTTCTCGACGATTCCCTCCTCCTGGAATGCCTCGATCGAGGCAACGCCGGACGCGCAGGCGAGCGGATGTCCGCTGTAGGTGAGGCCGCCGGCGAAGAGCTTGTCGCGCGTCCAGTCGGCGATCGGCTCGCGCACCACCATCGCTCCGAGCGGGACGTAGCCCGAGTTGATGCCCTTGGCCACGGTCATGATGTCGGGCACGACGTCCCAGTTGTCGACGGCGAACCACTTGCCGGTGCGGCCGAAGCCGGCCATCACCTCGTCGGCGATCAGCAGGATCCCATGCCGGTCACACACCTCGCGGATCGACCGCAGGTATCCGTCGGGCGGGACGATGACTCCGTTCGTGCCTGTGACCGTCTCGAGGATCACTGCCGCGACGGTGTGCGCGCCTTCGTACTGGAGGATCTCCTCGAGGTGTGGGCCACCGGTGCACACAGGACACGGATCGGGATGGCCCGCGGGGCAACGGTAGGTGTACGGGTCGAACATCCGCACGACCCCGGGAATGCCGGGCTCGGCGGGCCAGCGGCGCGGGTCGCCGGTCAGCGAGATCGATCCTGCGGTCGCGCCGTGGTAGCTGCGATAGCGCGCGATGATCTTGTGGCGCCCCGTGTACCAACGGGCGAGCTTGATCGCGTTCTCGTTGGCCTCGGCTCCGCCGTTCGTGAAGAACGACATGGTGAGGTCGCCGGGCGTCACCTCGGCGAGCAGCTTTCCGAGGCGCGAACGCGACTCGGTCGCCATCGGCGGCCCGATCGTCGCGAGCGTCTCGGCCTGGTCTTTGATCGCCTGGATGATCTTCGGGTGCGAGTGGCCGATCGAGACGTTGACGAGCTGTGAGGCGAAGTCGAGATAACGCTTCCCGTCGTAGTCCCAGAAGTAGCGGCCTTCGGCGCGCTCGACCGCGATCGGGTTGATCGCGTTCTGCACGCTCCACGAATACAGGACGTATTTCTTCGCGTCCTCGACGATCTGCCGTCCGAGCTCGGTGTTCGCCTGCGTCGTGGCCATCGGCTCGATCCTACAACCGGTCGACGTAGAGCCGGAGCTCTCCGTGGCTCTCGAAGCCGAGCCCGGTGAGGATCGGCGCCGACATCGGCCCCGCCTGAACGACGAGGAGCGGCGTTCCGCGCCGTACGGCGTGCTCCCAGCGTGCGTGGACGAGCGCCCGGTAGATGCCGCGGCCACGCGCCTCGGGTCTTACGGCACCTCCCATCAGGGCAATGCCGGCGTCCATGAATTCCCCGCGGCCGAAGCCGGTGAGCTGTCCGTCGACGTACGCGGCGTAGTGTTGCGAGACGGCACGGAGAGCCTCGAACCGCCCTCGCTCGACCTCGCGCCGCTTGGCCCGTTCGTCCTGCGGGACGCGCCAGACGTCCCAGTCGATCTCCAGTGCGGCCAGCTGCTCGTCGACCGTCTCGATCAGTCGGACCTCGACCTCCGACGGCCCGGGCGGCGGCTCGGATTCGCAGGTCATTCCGGTCAGGGCCGGCGGATCGTCCGGAGCGAGCCCGAGCGCCAGCAGCCGCTCGCCGAGATCTGCCGGCTCCGCATGCCAACCGGCCCACCATTCGACCGTTCCGACCGCGCGGCGCCGCCCTTCGTTGCGCGTCCACGCGACCGCCGCTTCGACGTCGCCGAGCCGGATCCGGTGCACGGCCGCCCGCAGTGGCCCCGCCTCGAAGAAGTACTCGCCGCGGTCGATCTGGTCGAAACCCGCGCGCGGCAGCAGGTGCACGGCGGTGTCCTCGGCGAGATCCTCGAGCGGCGGGGTCACGGTACGCTCCTCTCTATCACGCGAGGAGGGAACCGAAAATGACGGACGTCGTCGACGCACCCAGCACTGTCAAGCCGATCAATCATTGGATCGCGGGAGCGGCCTACCCGGGTCGGTCGGGCCGCACAGGGCCGGTTTTCAACCCGG
This sequence comes from uncultured Thermoleophilia bacterium, assembly GCA_963806025.1. Classification (GTDB taxonomy): domain Bacteria; phylum Actinomycetota; class Thermoleophilia; order Gaiellales; family Gaiellaceae; genus PALSA-600. The sequence goes on from CAWDWI010000007.1 coordinate 95,549, forward strand.
CGACGGGTGAGCAGTCGGGAGCCGTCGACTTCGCGTCGGTCGAGGAGGTCGACCTGGCTGTTCAGTCCGCGAGGGAGGCAGCGCCTGCCTGGCGGGCGTTGTCGCTTGCCAAGCGGGCCGAACTGTTCTTCGCGATTCGTGAGCTCTTCCATGCGCGGCGTGAGGAGATCGCCAAGCACCTCACGCGCGAGCACGGCAAGGTTCTTTCCGACGCGATGGGGGAGGTGACGCGCGGGCTCGAGGTGATCGAGTTCTGCTGCGGCATCCCGCATCTCCTGAAGGGTGGGATGAGCGAGCAAGCCTCGAGCGGCGTCGACGTGTACTCGATCCGGCAGCCGCTTGGTGTGGTTGCAGGGATCACGCCGTTCAACTTCCCTGCGATGGTCCCGATGTGGATGTGGGCGCCCGCGCTCGCGTGCGGGAACACGTTCGTGCTGAAGCCGTCGGAGAAGGATCCATCGGCGTCGTTCTTCACGGCCGAGCTGCTGCAGCAGGCCGGTGTTCCCGACGGTGTCTTCAATGTGATCAACGGAGACAAGGTCGCGGTCGACGCGATCCTCGAGCATCCGGGGATCGCCGCGGTCTCGTTCGTCGGCTCGACGCCGATCGCACGGTACGTCTACGAGACGGCGACCGCGAGCGGAAAACGCTGCCAGGCACTGGGCGGTGCGAAGAACCACATGATCGTCCTGCCCGACGCCGACATCGAGATGGCAGCCGACGCGGCGGTCTCGGCCGCCTACGGCTCTGCCGGCGAGCGCTGCATGGCCGTTTCTCTGCTCGTCGCCGTCGGCGACGTCGCCGACCCGCTCGTCGCGGCGATCAAGCAGCGGATCCCGAACGTGAAGGTCGGCGACGGGATGGACAGCGCATCCGAGATGGGGCCGCTGATCACGCGGGAGCACCGCGACAAGGTCGCGTCGTACATCGGCGCCGACGAAGGTGCGACCGTCGTCGTCGACGGGCGGGACGGTTGCCCCGACGACGGCTTCTTCCTTGCGCCGACGCTGATCGACGGCGTCGAGCCGGGCATGAAGGCCTACGAGGACGAGATCTTCGGGCCTGTCCTGAGCGTGACGCGTGTCTCGACCTACGACGAGGCTGTGCGGCTCGTGAACGAGAGCCCGTACGGGAACGGCACGGCACTCTTCACGCGTGACGGCGGCGCGGCCCGTCAGTTCCAGTTCGAGGTGCAGGCCGGCATGGTCGGGATCAACGTTCCGATCCCCGTCCCCGTCGCCTACTACTCGTTCGGCGGCTGGAAGGCGTCGCTGTTCGGCGACCGGCACATCTACGGGCCGGAAGGAATCGACTTCTACACCCGCTCAAAGGTCGTCACGTCACGCTGGCCCGACCCGGCCACGTCGAAGGTCGACCTCGGCTTCCCGCAGACGCGCTAGCCCCTAGCGGGCGAGCGCGTCTGCGGACTTCAGTTCCTCGCCGAACCTGGCGCGCTTGATGAACTGACCGCTACCGGGCTCGGCGACGAGCGTGTCGTTCTCGACGACCACGTGCCCGCGGATCAGCACGATCTCGGGCGAGCCTTCGACCTCGGTTCCCTCGTACAGGTTGTAGTCCGAGCGCGAGTGGTGGGTCGACGCCGAGATCGTCAGCTTCTTGTCCGGGTCGAAGACGACGACGTCTGCATCCGACCCGACGGCGAGCGTCCCTTTGCGCGGGTAGAGGCCGAACAGCTTCGCCGGGCTCGTGCAGAGCAGTTCGACCATTCGGTTCAACGAGATGCGCCCCTGGCGGACGCCGAAGTGGTGGATCATGTGCAGGCGGTTCTCGAGCCCCGGCCCGCCGTTCGGGATCTGACGGAAATCGTCGAGACCTGCGTCCTTCTGTCCTTTGAACAGATAGGCGCAGTGGTCGGTCGAGATCGCCTGTAGGACGTTCGTCCGCAGCGCGTTCCAGAGGATCTCCTGGTTTTCCTTCGGCCTCGGGGGTGGCGTGTAGACGTACTTCGCGCCTTCGAAGTCCGGCCGCTCCAGGAAGGACTGGTCGATGAAGAGGTACTGCGTGCAGGTCTCGCCCCAGACATCCCAGCCCTTGTCGCGTGCGAGCGCGATCGGCTCGGCCGACTCCCGGCACGAGACGTGGACGACGTAGAGCGGTGAGCCGGCAACGCGCGCGAGTTGAATCGCGCGGTTGGTCGCCTCTCCCTCGAGCTCGGGCGGGCGCGTCAGCGCATGGTATTTCGGTGTGACGTTCCCGGCGGCGATGGCCTCGCCCATGAGGACCTCGATCGCGTCGCCGTTCTCGGCGTGCACCATCACGAGCGCGCCGGTCTCGGCGGCGACCTGCATCACCTTGAACAGCGTCTCGTCGTCGACCATCAGCGAGTCCTTGTAGGCCATGAAGAGCTTGTACGAGGTGACGCCGTGCTCCTCGGGCAGGCGCGCGAGCTCCTCGAGCGTCCCTCCCTCGCGCAGGTCGGTGACGGCGATGTGGAAACCGTTGTCGATCAGCGCCTTGCCCTCGCGCTTTGCGTGCCAGAGCTCGAGCGCCTCGCCGAATGTCTGCCCCTTGCCCTGGATGCAGAAGTCGACGTGGGTGGTCGTTCCGCCGAACGCGGCGGCGGCATGCCCCGACTCGAAGTCGTCGATCGTGGTCTCACCGCGCCACGGCATCTCGAGGTGCGTGTGCGGATCGACAGCCCCCGGCAGCACGTACTTCCCTGTCGCGTCGATCACCTTGTCGGCGGCCACGTCCAGCGACTCGCCGATCAGAGTGATCCGCTCGCCTTCGATGAAGATGTCGGCGACGTAGTCGTCTGCCGCGGTGACGACGCGGCCACCCTTGATCAGCACTGACATGCGAATCGCTCCTCTCGGTCGCTCCGGCAGCCCCGAACCTCGTGCCGGTCGAGTCCTATCACGGTTTAGGATCGCCGTCATGGCACTTGATCCGTCGCGTACGGTCGCCGAGCTGGCCGAGTTGCGCGCGGTCACGGGCGACGAGAATGGGGCTCAGCGCGTGGCCTGGACAGAGACGTGGGAGCAGGCGCGGGCGTTCCTGCGGGCCAAGCTCGAGGGCAGCGGCGCGGTCGAGGAGATCGACGAGGCGGGGAACCAGTGGTTCACGCTGCGAGGCGCGTCGGATCGGGCGCTCGCTGATCGGCGGGCACCTCGACTCGGTGCCGAACGGCGGCTGGCTCGACGGCTGCCTGAACGTCCTGGCGGGCGCCGAGGTGCTGCGCCGGATCGCGGCGGAGGGTGAGCCGCCGGTGACGGTCCGGCTTGTTTCGTGGGCCGACGAGGAAGGTGCGCGCTTCGGACGCTCGCTCTTCGGCTCATCGGCCGCGGCGGGCTCGATGCGCGACCAGGACGAGCTGCGCTCGCTGACCGATCAGGGCGGGATCGCGTTGCCGGATGCGCTCCGCGAGCACGGCGTCGAGCTGGACGGCGCGGTCGAGGCGCGCTCGCAGCTCGAACACGCGGCCGCGTACCTCGAGCTGCACATCGAGCAAGGCCCCGTGCTGGAGGCGCTCGACATCCCGCTCGGCGTCGTTCTCGGCACCTACGGCGTGGAGCGCTCGCGGTTCACCTGGCGCGGCCAGGCCGCGCACGCCGGGTCGACGCCGATGGACAGGCGCCGCGATGCCCTGGCCGGCGCAGCCAAGCTCGCGCTCTACATTCGCGAGATTGCCGCCGAGGTCGGAAACGGCGCGGTGTGTACTTCGGGCAGCGTCGTCACCAGGCCGGGCATCGTCACGTCCGTCGTCGAGACCGCCGAACAGCTGCTCGACCAGCGGCATCTCGACGCGGGCTCACTCGCGCGGATGCTGCAGATGGCGAAGGAGGCCGCCGACCGGTTCGCAGCCGAGGAGAACATCGAAGTCGAGTGGGAGCGCATCTGGAGCATCGAGCCGATCCTCTTCGACGAGACGTTGATCGGCTTCGCCGAGGAGGCGATCCTCGAGGTTGCAGAGACGTCGCACCGGCTGCCGTCGGGGCCGCTGCACGATGCGGCGGAGGTCTCGCGTGCCGGGATCCCGACGGTGATGGTGTTCGTGCAGAGCCTGCGCGGCCTGTCGCACACGAAGCTCGAGGACACGAAGCCCGAGCATCTCGAGTTGAGCGTCGAAGCGCTCGACCGGCTCGCCTCGAAGACACTCGCCTGGCTCACCTGATCGCCACGTGCGCACGCGGGACCGACCGCGCGGGGTCAGACCCCGGCCGTGTCTCGCGGAGACGGTCGGAGCGCATGGTTGAGCGGCTGCGCGGAGAACGGTCCGCGGCGGACGCGTCCCGAGGAGCGAACGGCGGGGTCAGACCCCGGACGTGCCGCGTTCGGACGCGTCTGAAGGGGAGCCGTCCGCGGTCGTTTCGCGCGACCTGCACGCACGGATCTTGAGGGGGTAGGCTCACCGGCGTGGCTTTGAGCTTCGGCGTCACGGTGCTCCCCGACCCGCCCTACAGCCGGATGATCGAGCTGATCCAGTTCGCCGAGCAGCGTGGCTTCGAGTACGCCTGGACGTACGACTCGCACGTGCTCTGGCAGGAGTCGTTCCCGGTGCTCGCGCTCGTCGCAGACCGCACGTCCACGATCAGGCTCGGTCACATGGTCACGAACCCCGGCACACGTGAGCCGACGGTGCTTGCGAGCGCTTACGCGACCCTCCACGACATCTCCGATGGACGGATGATCATGGGCATCGGGCGCGGCGACTCTGCTGTGCGTTACATCGGCCGCCAGCCGGTCAAGGTCGCGGAGTTCGAGTCGGCCCTGAAGATGATCAAGCCGTTCATGAACGGCGAGACCGTCGACTGGAACGACAAAGACCTGCAGTTGAAGTGGGTCAGGCCCGAATTGCCCGAGATCGAGATGCACGTCGCAGGTTACGGGCCGAAGGCGCTCGCGGTAGCGGGCCGGCAAGGAGACGGCGTGATCATCCAGCTCGCCGACCCGGACATCATCCAGTGGATCATGGCGACGGCGCGCCGCGCGGCCGAGGAAGCCGGGCGCGATCCTGCAGCGCTGAAGTGCATCGTCAGCGCACCGAGCCACGTCACCTCGGATCTCCAGGACGCGCGCGACCAGGTGCGCTGGTTCCCGGCCATGGTCTCGAACCACGTTCAGGATCTGATCGACCGCTACGGCACGGACGGAAGCTCGGTTCCGAAGGCGCTCACCGACTACGTGCAGGCACGGAAGTTCTACGACTACAACGAGCACTCGCGCGTCGGCGCGAAGCACGGGGAATTCGTGACCGACGAGATCTGCGACCGCTTCTGCGTGATCGGAAACGTCGATCAGTGCACCACGAAACTGCGCGAGCTTGAGGAAATCGGCGTCGACCAGTTCAACATCTACCTCATGACGCACAGCCAGGAGGAGACCCTCCAGGCCTACGGCGACGAGATCATCCCCGGGTTCGCCGGCGCAGCCGCGTAGGACCAGGGTCGAATTAGGGTGGTACCCCATGGCGGGGTGCGCGTGCCGGTCGGTAGCCTCGGGCACATGAACTCAAACGGTGCAGTTGTGAACGCAACCGACGTCACGCGCCGCTACGGCGCCGGCGAGGCGGCCGTGGATGCGCTGCGGGGCGTCTCCCTCGCGGTTCAGCCCGGCGAGTTGGTCGCAGTGATGGGGCCGTCGGGCTCGGGCAAGTCGACGCTGATGCACATCCTCGCCGGGCTCGACAAGCCCACCTCGGGAGACGTGCAGGTCGACGGCGAGTCGATCACGTCGATGGGCGACACGGAGCTGACCAAGCTGCGGCGGCGCAGCATCGGGTTCGTGTTCCAGTTCTTCAACCTGCTGCCGATGCTGAATGCCGAGGAGAACGTCCTCCTCCCGCTGTCGATCGCCGGAGAGAAGCCGGACAAGCAGTGGGTCGACGAGCTGATGGCGAAGACCGGCCTCGGCGACCGGCGGACTCACCGGCCTTCCGAGCTGTCCGGCGGACAGCAGCAGCGTGTCGCAATCGCACGGGCACTCGTGTCTCGGCCGGCGATCGTGTTCGCCGACGAGCCCACGGGGAACCTCGATTCGAAGACGAGCGGCGAGATCCTCAAGCTGATGCGCGATTCCGTCGAGGAGCTCGGGCAGACGACGGTGATGGTGACGCACGAACCGCGAGCCGCCGCGATCGCCGATCGCGTGCTCTTTCTCGCGGACGGCGTCATCGTCGAAGAGCGCAAGGACATGTCGGCGTCCGACGTCGTGTCGCTCATGCAGTCGCTGGACAGCTGATGCTCCAGGTTGCGCTCAAGGGGCTCGCAGGGCGGAAGCTGCGGGCATTTCTGACCGGGTTCGCAATCGTCTTGGGCGTCGCGATGGTCAGCGGGACGTTCGTCCTGACCGACACGTTGAAGGCCGGCTTCGGCGAGATCTTCACGAGCGTCTACAAGTCGTCCGATGCAGTGGTCACCGGGAAGAGCGCGATCGGCAACGGGAACAACGGCAACATCGCGCCGTCGATGCCGGAGTCGCTGCTGGCCAAGGTGCAGAGCCTGCCGGACGTCTCGGCGGCGAAGGGCGGCGTCAGCGACCAGGCACAGCTCGTGGGTCGCGACGGCAAGGTGATCTCCAACGGCTTCGCGCCGGGCCTCGCGTTCAGCGTCGATCCGAACGGCACCCAGCAGTTCAACCCCCTCGTGCTCACCTCCGGCACCTGGCCGCGAGGACCCCACGAGATCGCGATCGACAAGAGCACTGCGGACAAGAAGCACTACACGGTCGGCAATACGATCGGGGCGGTCGCGCGTGGCCCGGTTCAGCAGTACCGGATCACCGGGGTCGTGAAGCTCGGCGACGTCTCGTCGATCGGCGGAGCGACCATGGCGATCTTCGATCTTCCGACCGCGCAGAAGATCTTCGGCAAGGTCGGGCAGCTCGATGCGATCGACGTTGCTGCGCGGCAAGGGATCTCGCCCGCGCAGCTCGTCGCGGAGATCAAGCCCATCCTGCCTCCCACGGCACAGGTGCGGAGCGGCACCCAGGAGGCTGCGAAGCAGGTGCAGGACACGAGTGCCTTCACGAGCATCCTGCAGAAGTTCCTGCTCGCGTTCGGGGGGATCGCGCTGTTCGTCGGCATCTTCGTGATCGCCAACACGCTGTCGATCACGATCGCCCAGCGCGCGCGCGAATTCGGAACGCTGAGGACTCTGGGCGCGACCCGCCGGCAGGTGATGGTCTCGGTGATCGTCGAGGGCGGCGTGATCGGCATCCTGGCCTCGGTCTCGGGCCTCTTCATCGGGCTCGGAATCGCGAAGGGCCTCGAGGCGCTGTTCGTCTCGTTCGGCATCGACCTGCCGCACGGCAACACCATCTTTGCGACGCGCACCGTGATCGTCTCGCTGGTCGTCGGCACCGTGGTGACGGTGCTTGCCAGCCTGCTGCCGGCGCTCCGTGCCACCCGAGTCGAACCGATCGCGGCCGTTCGCGAGGGGGTGCTCCCACCGTCCCGGCTCGCCCGCTTCGGGATGCCGGCGGCCCTCGTCACGCTTGCGGTAGCGCTCGCTCTGCTGCTCTTCGGCGGCCTGGCGACCGGCGCGTCCGGCGTCCAGCGGCTCCTCGCGATCGGGCTCGGTGTCGTGATCAGCTTCATCGGGATGGCACTGGCTGCGCCGAAGCTCGTGCCGCCGCTCGCTTCGACGCTCGGCTGGCCCGGAGCCCGCTTCGGCGGCGTCTCGGGCTCGCTCGCTCGGGAGAACGCGATGCGCCATCCCGCGCGCACGGCTTCGACGGCGGCCGCGCTGATGATCGGCCTTGCGTTGGTCACGGCGGTCGGGGTCCTCGCCTCCGGGATCAAGGCGACGTTCGAGCAGGCCGTCGATCAGCAGTTCCTGGGCGACTATGCGCTGACCTCGGAGAACGGGTTCACGCCGACAGGTGTCGCGTCGGAGCAGGCGCTCCGCGGTGTGCCGGGCGTCCTCGTCGTCTCCGGCGTTCGCGCGGGCGAGGGGAAGGTGTTCGGCAGTCACATCAACGTGACCGGCGTGGAGCCCAATGTGGGCCGCGTCATCAAGATCACCTGGAAGTCGGGCGGCCCAGGCGTGCCCGCCGCACTCGGGGACACGGGCGCGTTCATCAGTTCGACGTACGCGAAGGACCATCACCTGGTGATGGGCTCGCCCATTCCGCTCGAGCTGCCCACGGGAGAGACCGTCCCCCTCAGGGTGCGCGGCATCTTCAAGGCTCCGAGCGGCGGCTCTCCGTTCGGCAACGTGACCATCTCGACGAGCCTCTTCGACCGCATCTATCAAGAGCCGCAGAACGTTTTTGCCTTCATCAACATGGCCGGCGGTGTGACGCCGCAGAACACGGCCGCACTCACCTCGGCCCTGCAGGAGTTCCCGGACGCGAAGATCCAGACCGAGTCGGCGTTCAAGAAGCAGCAGGAGGCAGGCATCAACGTGTTCCTGAACCTGCTCTACGTGTTGCTCTCGCTCTCGATCCTCGTCAGCCTGTTCGGCATCGTGAACACGCTCGTCCTGTCGGTCTTCGAGCGAACCCGTGAGCTCGGCATGCTGCGCGCGGTCGGGCTGACGAGGCGCCAGACGAGGCGGATGATCCGTCATGAGAGCGTCGTCACGGCGCTGATCGGCGCGTCGCTCGGGATCCCGCTCGGTGTCGGGCTGGCGCTGCTCGTCGGTCAGGCGCTCGGTTCGTTCACGCTCGCCATCCCATGGGGCACGCTGATCGTCTTCGTGATCGCAGCGATCATCGCGGGCCTGCTCGCTGCCATCTTCCCGGCGAGACGCGCTGCGCGCCTGAACGTCCTCGCAGCGCTGCAGTACGAATGATGATCCAGCGTCAGCTGCTCGTACGGCTGTTGCAGGCGCATGTCGCCGGCGATGCGACCGAGGAGGCGGATCGCTGCGCGATGGTGCGCCTCGCCCAGGAGCTCTCCGAGCCGTTGTCGCGCGAGGAGCCGTCCGCGCACTTCACCGCTTCCGCATTCGTGATCGACGAGGCTGGCGTGCGCACCTGTCTCGTCGAGCACGCGAAGCTCGGCCGCCTTCTGCAACCCGGCGGCCACGTCGAGCCCGAGGACGTCTCGCTCGAGGCGGCCGCGATCCGCGAGGCGCGCGAGGAGACCGCACTCGAGGTGGAGCTGCATCCCACCGCTTCACGGCCGTTCGATGTCGACGTTCACGAGATCCCGGACCGCCCGGGGGAGCCGGCCCATTTCCATCTCGACGTGCGGTACCTGCTGGTCGGCCGCGGCGAGCCGTGCGCCGGCGCTGCGTGGCATGCGATCGGCAAGGCCGGCGACCGGTCGGTCGACCGGCTCGCGGCGAAAGCCCTGGCGCTCCACTAGGACAGGCGGAAACCGGGCGCGGGCTCGATCGCCAGCGGTGATTCGGGCAGGCCGGTGACCGGCTCCGTCACGTTGAAGCCGTCCGGCGCGACGTCGTTCGGCGCGTCCGGATGGAAGAGCGAGGCGAGCAGCTGGATCTGGGCGCGCCCCGGGCCGAGCTCGTACTGGCCGCCGCCGTAGAGCGCGATCCCGCGCTCCTCGCACGCGTCGTAGAAATCGAAGAGGCGTTTGGCCGAGCCGAATCGCGACGGCTTGCAGTTGAGCGCGCGCGGTGCGAACGGCAGCGCCTCGACGTCGGTCCACTCGTGGATCCCGGCGTCCCACGTGATGCGTTCACGGTGCGCGGTGAGGATCTCCGAGGTGGCGGGAGTGAGCGCGGGATCCTCGATCCAGGCGCCGGGGAAGGCCGCAACGATGCGGCCGTAGAGCGAGGAATCCGGCGGCGCGCCGAACTCGCCCCGGAAGATCCCCTTGAAGTCCACGGTCTCGACCCGGCCGGTCGCGGCGAGCGATGTCACGATCTCGTCCGTCCAGTCGGTGCCCGGGTCGAGCTTGAAGCGAAGCTCGGGATAGAGCTCGAGCCAGCGCGGTACGCTTGCGACGCGCGTCGAGACCACGAAGCGAAGCGGCTGCGTCACTCGCCCGATCGCCTCGCCGAGCGACTGCCCGGACTGCCGGAGCGCCAGGTCGAGAGCGGCCGACTCGAGCGCCCAGCGCCGGTACTCGGTCTGCCCCGACTGGAGCAGCGAGAACGACTCGAGCGTGTGCTCGCCCGCAAGCGGCATTTCGCCACCCTGCTCCTGGAAGCGCGTCTGCTGCAGCGGGTCGTAGTCGACCTCCTCGCCGCGGCCTTCCTCGCCGCGTCCGTGGAGCACGATCACCGTGCGTCGGAGCGTGAACCCGCGTGCGACCTCGCGCTCGAGCGGCTCGAGGTAGTACCCGTCGATGTGCAGCGGGAGCGAGCGGAGTTTGTCGTAGGTCGTCACGACTGCAGGCTAGTGGTCGTTCACGTCTTGCGGCGCTCGAGGTGCTGCGCGAGCGCGTCCAGGCGATCGTCCCACTCCGTACCGGCGCGGGTCAGGCGGTACCGGGTCTCGCGCCCTTGGCGCTCCGCCTCGACGAGCCCTGCGTCCGCGAGCGTGGTCAGGTGCTTCGACACCGCCTGACGCGTCATCGGCAGCTCGCCTGTCAGCTCGGTGGCGGTGGCTGTGCCCCGGGCGGAGAGGTAGCCGATCACCTGTCGGCGGCTGGGGTCGGCGAGCGCGCCGAACACCAGGTTGAGCGAATCGGACTGCACCGATTCAACAACAGACGAGCGCTGAGGCCTGCAGGTCGAGCGCGGTGCTCCAGGCGGGCGACGATTCCACCACGGTCAGCCGCGTCCCGTCGGCGTCGTCCTCCAGGGTGAATTCGACCTCGCCCTCGTCGTCCCATTCGAAGGCGAGACGCCGTTCCGGCTCGATCTCTGTCACGGTGGCGTGGCGTTCCTCGCCGTTCGACCAGCGGAAGCTCGCGCCACCGCCCGGCTGGAGGTCGAGCTCGACGTCGTTGGCGAACCAGTCCTCGAGCCGCTCGGGCTCCGTCAACGCCTCCCAGACATCCTCGCGCGGCGCGGGGAGGACGATTTCCTTCCGGATCATCTGCAACCTCCTGGTTGCGCTAGAGTGCAACCGACGAGTTGCACATTACCCGAGGAGGTCGAAGTGCTGGTGGGATCCGTCGTACCGATGGTCGTCGAGCAGGACGGGCGCTGGGAGCGTTCGTTCGATATCTATTCGCGCCTGCTGCGCGAGCGCATCGTCTTCCTCGGCCAGGAGGTCGACGACCAGATCGCGAATCTGATCGCCGCCCAGCTGCTGCATCTCGACGCCCAGGCGCCCGGGACGGACATCTACCTCTACGTCAACTCGCCCGGCGGGTCCGCGTATGCAGGCATGGCGATCTACGACGCGATGCAGTACGTGAAGTCGGATGTCTCGACGGTGTGCCTCGGGATGGGAATGAGCGCCGCAGCGATGATCCTCGCCGGCGGCGCGGCGGGGAAGCGGTTCGCCTTGCCGAACGCGAAGATCATGATCCACCAGGGCTCCGGCGGGTTCAGAGGCACTCCGGCGGACATCCAGATCGCGGCGCGCGAGATCCTCGACATGACCCGCCGCATGGCCGAGATCATCTCGCGCCACTCGGGTCAGGACGTCGACCAGGTGCTCCGCGACATCGACCGCGACCGGTTCATGTCACCCGAGGAGGCCGTCGAGTACGGGCTCGTCGACTCGGTGATGGAGCCTCGCTGACGCGCCCGGGACGGGCTCAGAACCAGCTGGTCGGCGGCCAGTACGTGAACAGCACGGGCCCGATGAGGCTCGATCTCGGCACCGATCCCCACATGCGGGAGTCGCAGGAGTGCACGCGGTCGTCGCCCATGAAGAAGTAGCGGCCCTTCGGGACCTGCCACGTGTTCGTGATCGTGTCGCGCAGCTTCGGGTCGACGTACGGCTCGTGGAGCGGCTTGCCGTTGATCGAGACGAAGCCGTTCTGCTCGGACACCGTGTCGCCGGGCAGGCCGATCAGCCGCTTGACGAAGGTTCCGCCGATCCCACAGGCGTCGGACGGTGCATGGAAGACCACGATCTGCCCGCGCTTCGGGTTCGAGAAACGATAGGAGAGCCGGTTCGCGATCACGCGGTCGTTGAAGCGGCCCTCGCACCAGGCTCCGGGCTTGGCGCAGTGGAGCGTCGGTTCCATCGATGACGACGGGATGCGGTACGGCTTGGCGACCTCGGCTTCGAAGACGAGCACGAGCAGGAGCGCAACGCCGATCGTCACGACCCAGTCGAGAACCTTCCGCAGCCCAGGCACCCGGGGCATGGTAGTCAAGCGCCGCGTGTTGTCCGCGGGGCGCGCCGCGCGGCAGCGACGACGCGCTCGACCGCCTGTCTGAGCGGGCCCGGGACCTCGCCGTCGCCGGTCTGGAAGCGCTTCCAGGCGGCCGCGGGCTTGCCGCGGCGTGCGCGCAGCCCCGTGACTCCCTCGAAGTCGGGGATCAGGGTCACGGTGCGGCGCTTCCCTGCCGCGCGGAGGATCGTCTCGTTCGCGACTCGTTCCGCTTCGGCGGGCATCGACCCGCGCGGCGCGTCCCGGTCGTGGACGACGACGTAGGGGATCGCGCAGACGTTGCAGATCTCCGCGAACAGCGGGATGTTGCCCTTCCCGGCGCAGTCGATCACCGCGATCGCCTCCTGGTCTGCGTCGAGCCCGAGCGCCTGGAAGATGAGCGGGAACACCAGTTTCTCGGTCCTGCCTTCGACGAGCAGCACGGCGCGCGACAGGAACAGCTCAGCGCGCTCCGCGTCGAGCTCGCTGACGAGCCGGAACGTGCGCTGCTCCGAGAGCGCCTTCGGCTGCAGGAGCGTCGTCCCCGTACGCTCGTCGTGCCGGACCAGCACCAGCTCGTCGAGCCGGTCGACGCCGAGGAACACCGGGGCGTGGGTCGAGTACATGACCTGGTTGCGTCCGCGCGCGGCGAGCCGCCGCAACAGACGGTGCAGGTGACGCTGAGCCGGCGGGGTCAGGTAGAGCTCGGGCTCCTCGATCAGGATGACGTGGTCCTTGACGCGCGCCCTGATCAGGCCCGCCACCGACCGGATGAGTGAGAGCCCGCCGTCGGTGCTCGTCTCGTCGCGGACGACTGCGATCGCGCGTGTGGCCGCCGAGTCGGTGCGTGCGATCAGGCTCGACGGCCGTAGGTGGGCGGGGAAGAAGAGCGCATGGGGTGCGCCCTCGCGGTTCAGGTTCAGGGTCGCCGGCGGCCGGGCGTCGAGAAACAGTGTGCGTTCCCCCACGACAGCCTCGACGTGCACCCGCGTGTAGCCCCGCGAGACGTCGTCGCCGGTCGGCATCGGGGCTGCTGCTTCGAGCAGCGTCCAGACGGCTGCGAGCACGGTCGACTTTCCCGATGACGACTCGCCGACGAGGACGCAGGTCTTGCCCGGCTCGAGGACGACGTCGCGCGCGCCGCGATAGCCCTGGATGGTGACGCGGCTGATCGACGCCATCCGTCCTCAGCCGCGCAGAGTGTTCTTCACGAAGAACAGCAGGTTCGCGGGACGCTCGCCGAGGCGGCGCATGAGATACGGGTACCACTCGGGGCCGTACGGCGTCGCGACGAGCACTTTGTATCCGCGTCGGACGAGGTCGAGCTGCAGGCTCGGCCGCACGCCGTAGAGCATCTGGAACTCGAAGCGATCGCGGCCGATCGCGTGCTCGTCTGCATAGCGGATCGCGTGCTCGATCAGCGACTCGTCGTGCGTGGCGATGGCGGTGTGCCCGATGCCCGAGAGCATGCGCTCCATGAGACGCGCGTACACCGCGTCGACATCTGCCTTGTGCGGATAGGCGATCGCCTCCGGCTCGAGGTACGCGCCCTTGACGAGGCGGAGGTTCGGCCTGAGGTCGAGCAGCGACTCGAGATCGTCGGGCGTCCGGTACAGGTAGGCCTGGAGCACGGTGCCGACGTTGTCGAAGCCCGCCTCGCGCAGTCTCCGGAAGATGCGCAGCGTCGCGTCGACGAACTGGGACTGCTCCATGTCGATCCGGATGAACGATCCCTCCCCGAGCAGGGCGGCGAGGTTCTCGAACGCGAGCTCCTCGTCGATGTCGAGGCCGAGATGCGTGAGCTTCAATGCGACGTTGGCCTGCAGTTGCTCTTCGGAGATGCGGGCGATGACTTCGCGATAGGCCGCGACGACCGCCTCGGTCTGGGCCGGCTCGAGCACGCCTTCGCCGAGCAACGTCGTGTTCGCCGCGAGGCCCTGCTCGTTCAGGCGGCGCAGGACTGCAATGCACTCGTCGAGCGTCTCGCCGGCGACGAAGCGCGCGGCGCCGAAGCGGCTGCCGTGCCGGCGGACGAGGCCCTGGACGCGCCGGCTGTCGGCCGCTGCGAGGATCCCCTTGCGGAGGGTCGCGTTCGCGGCGCCGCTCAGCTGTGTGAGAGCAGCCATTCGTGCACTTCGCCGACCCGGTTTTGCAGCAGCGTCAGGTGCCCGTTCGCATCGTCGATCCACGCCTCCGTGCCGGGGATGCGCGCGGCGAGCCACTCCCCGTGCGAAAGCGGGACGAAACGGTCGTCCGCGCCGTGCACGATCAGCGTCGGCCGGTCGATGTCGCCGACGTCGAAGCCCCACGGCCAGGCGAAGGCAAGGTCGTCGTCGATCCAGCCGTCGGCGCTTGGCCCGAGGCCGTGGATCAGGTCCTCGTGGATCCAGGCGGCCAGTGCGCCGGTGAGCGCCGCCCGGTCGAGGGGCCCGAGGAGCGTGCTGAACATCTCTTCCAGTTGATCCGCGCTCAGCGCGAGGCTCTGGTCGCGGTCGCGCTCGACCGACGGCCTCAGGGCTTCTTCGCCGGCGAGCACGAGGTCGAACTCCTTGACGTTGTCCTCGCCCATTCCTGCGTGCCAGTCGAGTCCCTCGGCGCCCCAGGGCGCGACACCGGCGACCGAGGCGGCTGCGATCAGCCGGTCGCCGCAGAGAGCCGCGCAGGCGAGGGCATGCGGTCCGCCGCCGGAGTAGCCCCAGGTCGCGTATCGCTCGAGCTCGAGCGCGTCCGCGATCGCCTCGACGTCCGGTACGACGGCGGAGATCGCACGGCCCGGGTCGCGTGTGGAGCCCCCGTAGCCGGCCCGGTCGTAGCCGATCAGGCGGATGCCGGGTGTCGTCCAGCGGTCGTAGAGGATCCCGGAGCCGGGCGTCCCGTGGTGGACGAGCACCGGGAGGCCGCCCGGATCACCTGCTTCGTGCAGCTCGAGCGACCGGCCGTCCGCGGTCTCGACGATGGTTGCCATCGCGACAGCTTTCCAGTTTTCCGTGCGGCGCGACGCCGCGGGCGACAGCTACGGCGCCAGGTTCGACTGCCACGAAACGCTGAACGAGCGCCCGTCGGTGGAGAGGTCGCTCGGCACTGCACCGACGCCCGAACCGAGCGGGTCGCCGGTTCCGAGGAACCGCCCTGTCTGGTCGCTGCCGCCGATCAGCTCGATCGCTGTCGGAGCCCACGTCGGATCGGTGATCGTGCCCGGATGGGTGTTGCCGATTGCAGCGGCGTTGGTGAAGGTGATGTTGCCGAACCGGGTCAGAGGGACGGGCCTGCAGTGACCGCTCGGCGAGCAGTTCGAAGGTGCCTCGGCGATCCACTCGGCGGAGGAGACGTCGAGCGGCTGCGTCAGCGTCAGTGTCTTCGAGAACCGGCTGTGGCGGGTGAGATTCTTGAGGCTCATCGTGACCGTCTGGCCGTTCACGAGCACGGCTGCGTTGATGCGGTCGCCCGGCCGGATCTTCAGCGGGATCGGGACGGACGCAGCAGGGACGATCTCCCACCAGGCCTCGTAGGTCGGAGTATTCGTGTTGCCGTCGCAGGAGACACTGGTGCCGAGCTGTTCGAGCGCGGGGGCGGAGGCGTCGTCGCCGCCGAGGCCGACCCAGAACGCAGCTGCATCGACGCGTCCGGCGCCGCACGTCGCCTTGGGCTGGATCCACGTCCCGGTGACGTCGCTGAAGGTGGTTGCGGCTCCGTCAGGCGCCGTGGCAACGTATCCCGACCAGTTCGAGCTCACCTCCGGCGCAGCAGCGAATGCTCCACCGGCCAGCACGAGCGCCGCCGCAAGGGCGGAGACCCCCGTGATCGAAGCCCTCAGCACGGACTGACCGTATTCGCCGATTTGAAGAACACGCTAAGAGCCTCGTTACGGATCTGTTAGCGCCGCCGGGCGGCAGGGTCGTCGAGGTGGGGTGGGCGCCAGCCGGAGTCGGCGTCATTCAGGTTCGTGCCGGGCGCCACGATCGCGTCGATCTTGTCGAGCACGTCTTCTGACAGCCGGACGTCGACCGCGCCCAGCTGGCCCTCGAGCTGCTCGAGGGTGCGTGGCCCGACGATCGCTGCGGTCACGGCCGGGTTCCGGATGACGAATGCGAGCGCGAGGTGCACGAGGCTGATCCCCGCCTCGTCCGCGACCTCTGCGAGCTGTTCGACCGCCTCGAGCTTCTGCTGGTTCCCGGGGATCGACAGGTCGTAGCGCGCCGGGATCCGTGCTGCGCGGTGGCTCGTGACCTCGCCTCCCTTGCGAAACCGGCCCGAGAGCCAGCCTCCGGCGAGCGGGCTCCACGGGATCACGCCCATGCCGTAGCGCTCGCAGAGCGGCAGCACCTCCGCTTCGACGCCCCGGACGAGGATCGAGTACGGAGGCTGCTCGCACACGAATCGGGCGAGGTTGCGCTTCTCCGCCACCCACTGCGCCTCGACGATCTCGGAGGGCGGGTAGGTGGAGGACCCCAGGTAGCGGATCTTCCCCGCGCGCTGGAGATCGGTCAGTGCGCCGAGCGTCTCCTCGTGCGCGGTCCAGGGATCCCAGCGGTGAATCTGGTAGAGGTCGATCCAGTCGGTCTGCAGGCGGCGCAGGCTTGCCTCGACCTCCTGCACGATCCACCGTCGCGAGTTGCCGCGCATGTTCGG
Organism: uncultured Thermoleophilia bacterium; assembly: GCA_963806025.1. Lineage (GTDB taxonomy): Bacteria > Actinomycetota > Thermoleophilia > Gaiellales > Gaiellaceae > PALSA-600. The sequence goes on from CAWDWI010000007.1 coordinate 112,326, forward strand.
CTCGGTGTCGTGCATCCCGCCGTGCACCTTGGTCGCCAGCACGACCGAATCGCGGCGCCCCTTGAGCGCCTTCCCGACAATCTCCTCCGACTCGCCGCGCGCGTACACGTCGGCGGTGTCGACGAAGTTGATCCCGGCGTCGAGCGCATGGTGGATGACGCGGATCGACTCGTCGTGGTCGGTGTTGCCCCAGGCTCCGAACATCATCGCGCCGAGGCAAAGAGGACTGACGCTGACGCCGGTGCGCCCGAGCTCCCGCTGTTCCATCCTTGAACCGTACAGACCGTGTACAGCTCTGAAGTAGGGTCGAGCGATGCCAGCAATCGAGGTGAACGACCTCTGCCGGACCTACCGGACACACACGGGCATCGTGCGCCGGCGCCGCACCGATGTGCGGGCGCTTGACGGAATCAGCTTCGAGGTGGAGCAGGGGGAGCTGTTCGGCTTGCTCGGTCCCAACGGGGCCGGCAAGACGACGACGATCAAGATCCTCACCACATTGCTGCTGCCCTCGTCCGGGACCGCCCGCGTGCTCGGCTTCGACCCGGCGCGGGAGCCCGGACAGATCCGACGACGGGTCGGGCACGTGTTCGGCGGCGACCGCGGCCTGTACGACCGCCTGTCCGCGCTCGACAACCTCCGCTATTTCGCCGACCTCTACCGCGTGCCGGTGCGCGAGAAGAAGGCGCGGATCGACTATCTCCTCGAGCTCGTGAAGCTGAAAGGCCGAGAGCGGCAGCGGGTCGAGACGTACTCACGCGGCATGCGCCAGCGGCTGCACATCGCCAGGGGGCTCCTACACGACCCGGAGGTGCTGTTCCTGGACGAGCCGACAATCGGGCTCGATCCGGTCGGCGCGCGTGAGGTCCGGGAGACGGTTGCCGGCCTGCGCGAGCAGGGCAAGACGGTTTTGCTGACGACCCACTACATGTACGAGGCGGACGAGCTCTGCGGGCGGGTCGCGGTGATCGCCGGCGGCCGAATCGTCGCGGAAGGGACGCCGGCCGAGCTCAAGGCCCGCGTCCTCGACCGCACGATCATCGAGATCGAGTCGTTCGGCGCGCTCGGCTCGGGGCTCGACCGCCTGCGCGCTCTCGAGGGTGTGATCTCGGTCTCGACCGAGCAGCGCGAGCAGGCGGAAGTGATCCTCGTCCAGTCGAGCGTTGGCTCCGAGTTGACGCACGCCCTGCTGCGCGAGCTCGACGGCATCACCCTCGGCAAGGTGATCGCGCGTGAGCCGACTCTCGAGGATGCCTACGTCGAGTTGGTGCAGGCGGCGTGACGCGGGCGTTCTTCAGCGGCATGCGCATTCACGTCGTGCAGTTCTCGCGCAACCCCTTCGACCTGAGCGGGGTGTTCCTGTGGCCGATCCTCTACGCGTCGATCGCGTATTACCTGCTCGATTCGAAGAACGACCCGAAGCTGCTGCTCAGCGCGTCGCTGGGCGCCGCGGTGATGCTGATGTGGTCCCTGGTCGTGATCGGCTCGTCGAACGCCCTGGAGAACCAGCGCTGGCTCGGCACGCTCGAGCTGCTCGTTGCGGCTCCGATGCCGTTCGCGGTGGTGATCGCACCGATCTGCGTCGCGAGCGGTCTCGTCGGCGGGTACGGGATAGCGGCGACGCTGCTCTGGGGCCGGTTGCTCTACGGCGTGCCGATCTCCATCCTCCACCCGTTCGCCTTCGCCGTGGCGTTGCCGGCCTGCATGCTCGCGATCGGGATGCTCGGGCTCGTGATGGCATCGACGTTCGTCCTGTACCGCGCAGCGTTCAGCCTGGGCATCGCTGTCCAGTACCCGGTCTGGATCGCAACCGGGCTGCTCGTCCCGCTCTCGACACTGCCGGCGTTCGTGCACGAGATCGGGTGGTTCCTGGGGCCGTACTGGGGGTTCCGCGCGATTCACGAGGCGGTGTTCGGGTCGTCGCCGTGGCAGAACATCGGCATGTGCGTGGTCGTGAGCACGGCCTACCTCGTTCTCGGAGCCGCGTGCTTGCGCGCCTTCGTGCGGGTCGCGCGCGCCCGCGGGACGCTGAAGCTCACGTGAACTCGCTCAGGGTGTTCTTCGTCGGCGGCGTGATGAGCTATCGCGCCTTGTTCAACTGGATCAACCCCTGGGTGTTCTTTCCCCACACGCTCGGGTACCCGATCTTCGAGATTCTCTTCTTCGCCTACCTCGGTCGGTTCGCGGGCGTCGAGTCGGACAAGTTCTTCCTCATCGGCAACGCGTTCATGGCGATCGCGATCACCGGCTTCTTCGGGATGGGGAGCTCGATCGGCGGCGAGCGGCGCTCGCAGACGCTTTCGACGCTGCTCGCGTCACCGGCGAACCGGTTTGCGCTGTTTCTGGGCCGGGCCGTCCCCTCGATCGTGACCGGCTTCCTCGTCGCTGCGACGGCGTTCGCGATCTGCAGCCTGATCCTCGGCGTTCACTTCTCTGCGAGTGAGCTCGCCGGCCTTGCGGTCGCGGCGCTGGTCGCGTCGTTCGCGTGCACGTCGTTCGGTCTGTGCCTCGGCTGCCTCGGGCTCCGCGGGCGGAGCGTCTCGCTCTTCGCCGACATGGTCGGCGGCACGATGCTGCTCGTCTCCGGGGCCAACGTCCCGTTCGACCGGCTGCCCGGTGCGGTGCAGGCCGTCGGACGCTGTCTGCCGCTGACGCACGGGATCGCCGCGGGCCGCGAGCTGGGGGCGGGCGCCTCGCTTGCGTCGGTCTCGGGCCTGCTCGGCACGGAGGCGTTCGTCGGCTGCGTCTACCTCGTTCTGGGCGTGGTCATGCTGCGCGTGTTCGAGTTTCAGGGCCGCCGCGCGGCGACGCTCGAGACCTTCTAGCTAGGTTCGCAGCCGCGGATCCAGCAGGACCTGCGCCGCGTCGACGAGCAGGTTGACGACCACGACGGCGATCGCGAACGCGACGACGAGTGCCTGTACGAGAACGAGGTTGCCGGCCGTCGCCGCCTGCTGCAGGGCGAACCCGCCTCCCGAGTAGCTGAACACTTCCTCGAGAGCAGGCACGCCGCCCAGCGCGAGGCTGAAGGCGACTGCGAGGCCGGTCAGCGCCGGCAGCAGAGCGTTCCGCCCGGCGTAGTGGAACATCGTCCGCGACTCGGAAAGCCCCTTCGCTCGCGCGAAATGAACGTAGTCGTCGTTCGCGACGCCGAGGGTGATCGTGCGCACGCTGAGAACCCACAGGCCGATGCTCGCGACGACGAGGACGATCAGCGGCAGTTCGGCATGTCGGACTGCGCTCGTGACGAAAGTCCACGTCCAGGCTGGCTGGAGGTCGATGTCATAGGCCCATTGCACCGGGAAGAGGCGCCACGTCACCCCGAAGAACTCGAGCGCGAGGCCCGCGAGCGCGAAGGCGGGCACCGTCCAGAGGACGGCGGTACCCGTGGTCACCCAGCGGTCGAAGTGACCACCCCGCTTCCAGGCCGCGAGGAGGCCGAGCAGTCCGCCGACGGTGAAGGCGATCAGGGTGGCGGTGCCGACGAGTGCCAGCGAGAAGGGGAGCGAGTTCTCGATCGTGGCGGCCACGCCGGGAGCACCCAGGCCGAGGTGGCCGGTGACGATGTTCCGGAGGAACCGCGCGTACCCGCTCCAGAACGGACCGCTCGGCGCCGGCGCGTTCAGGCTGCCGCGCCAGGCCAGCCGCGGCAGCGCGTACGCGACCGTGACGGCGACCCAGAGCGCCAGGACGTAGATCGGCAGGCGCCGGACGAGATACCGGGCGATGTACGGCAGCGCCGCGCCGAACGAGACGAGTGCCGGTAGCGGCGAGCGGAGCCTGGGCAAACGCGGGCGGAAGCCGAAGCGGAGGCTCGACCGGCGAGGACCGGGAGCCGACGTGTACGCGAGGCGCGGGTCGGCCAGTTGCTCGATCCCGTACATCGTCAGGACGAGCCCTGCGGCGGTGACCAGCAGGGCGAGCGCCGGAAACGCGAAGATCCACCAGGAGCCCGTCAGAAGCGCCTCCTGGACCTGCGCGGCCGCGAGCAGCGAGCCCCAGGTCGAGCCGTCCGTATCGCCGAGCGCGAACCGGCCGCGTGAGAGCGACGCGAGAAAGTCGAGTGTCGCCAGGGTGACCATTGCCTGGATCGCGATGAAGAACGCCCCGGCCGCAATGCGGCCGGCCATGTTCGGGATGAACTCGAACACCACGACCCGTGTCCGGCTCTCGCCGATCGCGATCGCGCCTGCGACGAAGTCCGTGTTGCGCAGCGAAAGCGCCTGGGCGCGCAGCACCCGTGCTTCCGCCGCCCAGCACCCGAGACCGATCATCAGCATGGTCGCCACCGCTGTGTGACGACCCCGCGGAACGACGCCGGCGACAACCATCGCGAGCGGCAGGATGGGGAGGGCGAGGAAGATGCCCGTCACGGCGCTGAGCACCGTGTCGACACGGCCGGGGAACGCTCCCGCCGCGCAGCCGCAGCCCACAGCGAGCACGAGCGCGATCGCGGTCGCACCGACGATCAACTCGAGGGTCAGCGGAGCGGCGGTCAGCACCTGCGAGAAGACGTCGTATCCCTCGCGGGTGGTGCCGAACGGATGTGACCACGACGGTGGAGAGTCGCGGCCCGCGAGCATCGACAGGAGCGAGCCGTCGCCAGGAGCGACGACCGGCCCGATCAGGGCGACGCCGACGACCAGCCCGAGCAGCGCGATACCGACACACGCGCTCTTGTTCTGGAAGAGAGGTGCGAGCCTGCGCTTCATCGCTCGCGCATCGTACGGCCCCGGGCACCGCTCCCTGGTGACCGCTGGGTATGCTCGGCGGGTGATCGAGTCGGAGTCCCAGCTGCGCGACGTGATCGGTTCGCCGTCGGCGCTCGTCGCCGGCAAAGTTGCTGATCGCCTGAACGACCTGACGCGTCAGTTCATCGAGCGCTCGCCGTTTCTGTGCATCGCGACCGCCAATCCGGACGGCGGTCTCGATGTGTCGCCGCGCGGCGATCCGGCCGGCTTCGTGCGCATCCTCGACGAGCGCCGGCTGCTCCTCCCGGACCGCCCCGGCAACAAGATCGCCGACACCCTGACGAACCTCCTCGTCGACGATCGGGTCGCGCTGCTTTTCTTGATCCCCGGCGTCGGCGACTCGTTTCGCGTCAACGGTCGCGCGGAGGTGACCGACGACGAAGAGCTCCTCGCCCCGAGCACGGTCGACGGGAAGGTTCCGAAGCTCGGGATCCTCGTCGCGATCGAGGAGGCCTATACGCAGTGCTCGAAAGCCCTGATCCGTTCCGACCTCTGGAACTCCGAGAAGCACATCGACCGGGCGGAGCTGCCGAGCAACGGCGAGATCTTGCGTTCGATCAGCGATCCACGGCTCGATCCCGGGCAGTACGACCGCGAGCGCGCGGAGCGCTACGCGCGCCGCGAAGGCCTCTACTAGTGCGCTAGCGCCGCCGCCGGCGCACGAGGTGGGCTGCAAGGAGCGTCGCCGTCACGGTGAGGACGAGCTTGACGGCCTTCGAGCCGCGCAGCTTCGACACACCGCTCGCCCGCTCCTCCATCGTTACGGGCACTTCCTCGAGTCTGAGACCGGCGCGGGCGATGCGAATCAGTGCCTCCACCTCCGGCGCGCCGCTCTGGAATGTCTCCGCGAGCAGCGGCAGCGCCTTGGCATTCACGGCGTAGAGCCCGCTCGTCGCGTCGCCGAAGGGATGGCCCAGGACGAGCGCCATCGCGCGGCGCAGGGCCGCCGTCCCGAGCCGGCGGGCGGGGCTCGGCCGATAGCGGTAGGCCGGATAGCCCTCGCCCGAAACGAAGCGTGACCCGACCGCGACATCACAGCGATCGCTGCGCACGAGCTCCAGGAGGCGGGCGAGCTCGTGCGCCGGGTGCTGCCCGTCGGCGTCCACTCGCCCGCAGAAGGCGTAGTCGTGCTCGAGCGCCCATCGATAGCCGGCGGCGATGCCGAAACGCAGACCGAGGTTCGATCCGAGGGAATGCACCTCCGCGCCGTGTGCGCGCGCGACTTCGGCCGTCCGATCGGTCGACCCGTCGTCGACGACGAGCACGTCCGCGTCGGGGAGCTCCGCGCGCAGCGCGTCGAGCACCGCGGGCAGATTCTCCTCCTCGTTCCACGCGGGGATGAAGACGATGGTGTCGTTCATGAGCGCTCGACCTCCGCTCGGGCTGCGCGCAGCTGCCGGCTCATCACGGTGAGCGCACCGAGCTCCCACGCGACGGCACCGGGTGTCGGGAAGACCGGAGCGACGCGAAACCGGACCGCGACTCCGTGCGCCTCGTAGATCCCGCGGAAGATCCAGCGCGCCCGGAAGAGATGCAGCGGCGTGCAGATGACGACCGCGTGGGTCACGCCGCGTTCGACGAGGAGCGGCAGCGTACGTGCGGCATTCTCCGCCGTGGTCGATGCGGTCTCCTCGGTGACGAGCTCGAGCGACGGGCCGTGCCAGAGCCTGCGCATCTGCTCGGCCTCGGACGGCCCGCCGTCGGGAGACCAGCCGGTGAGCACGACCAGCCGCGCATCGACCCGGCGCGCAAAGCGCTCCGCTTCTGCGACGAGCCGCCGGCAGGCGCGGCTGATCCGGTACGAGCCGTCCCGCCCGAACAGGCCGTTGCCCGGCACGACGAGGGCGGGGGCGTTCACGGGTTCCAGGCTACGTCGCCGGTGCAGCCGGTCGCCGGCCGACCTTCCACGTTGCCGCCGCAACGAGGCCGACGGCCAGGGTCGGGACGACCGTGAGGAAGCGGTAGATCAGGGTTGCCGTCACGGCGTCGGCGTTGCTCGCACCGAACGCGACCAGTACACCCGTGAGGCCGAGCTCGACGAAGCCCACGCCGCCCGGGGTGATCGGGATCGCGCCGAGGATCCGGGCGATCGTCCAGGCGGCGAACGCCTCGACGATCGTCACCTCGCCACGAGGCACGCCGATCGCCCGCAGGGAGGCGAGGAGAATGATGAACACGGTCAGATGCCCGGCGAGCGTGGCGGCGGTGAGGAAGAACCAGCGCCGGCTGATCAGGTCGATCGTCTCCGCGCGGAAGCGCACGAACGACGTGCCGTTCCACTTCACCGGCGCTTTGTGGGCGACTCCCTTGGCCCAGGTCGCGAGGCGGGCGGCGCGGTCTCCGACCCGGCGCGCAAGTCGCGCGCTCGAGAGGCCGACGGCGAAGCCTGCGACGATCGCGGCGAAGATGACGAGCCCGACGATCGCGACGATCTCCAGGGTGCGGTTGGATCCGCCCTCGGCCACAACGCCTGCGACCGCGATGATCGGGAAGCCGAGGATCACGAACTGGTTCCACACACCCGTGACGACGACGGCGAGCCCGACCGGGCGGCCGCTGAAGCCCCAGGCGCGCAGCATCGCGAACGACGTCGCCATGCCGACGGCCGCGCCGCCGGGCGCGACCATCGAGAGCGCCGAAGACGCCAGGGTGACACGCGCAGCGTGCAGATACCGCAGGCCCGGCAGCGCCGCCATCAGTGGCGGTGCGTACGTCGCGAGGTTGAGGACGGTTGCGAGCACGAGCACGACGAGCCACTCCCAGGTGAGGGTCTGGACGACGTCCCAGACCTCTCCGTAGTTCGCGATGCGTGGCAGCGCGAACGCGAAGACGCCGCCGATGATGAGCACCGAGGCGACGATGGCGATGATCCGCGCGCGGCCCGTGCGGCGCTTCTTGTGCGCGTTGTCGAGCTCGACCTGGACGAGCTCGTCCTCGGGGTCCGGCGAGAGGCCGGCTTCGATCTCGGTCGAGCTCATAGGTCAGTATCTCCAGTTGCTGGACGCTGCTGTCCGGCTGTGCTGAGATGCAGGGGTGTCGACGACCGAATCGGCCGGATGAGCATCGGCGGGAGAGCCCGCACGCGCGGACAGGTGCTGCGCCGCGTCGCGCTGATCGCGGGCGCGCTCGTCCTGCTGGCCCTCCTGCTGTTCGCTACGGGCCACTGGGTGCTGGGGCTCATCGTGGGCGTCGTCGCGGCCGCAGCGGTCTGGGGATATCTCCAGGCACGCTCGGTGCGCTAGACCTCCGGAACGCGCTGAAATATGCAGCGGGGCCGCATAGGCGGCCCCGCTGGGTGTCGAGCAGGCCTGCGGGCCGAGCTCAGCCGCAGCCGGTGGACGTGCCGCAGTCGCGGCAGGTGTAACACGTTCCTGCGCGCACCATGCGGCCGCCACAGCGGTTGCACTCGATCGCGTCCTCGTGCGGATTGAAGAGCGCGGTCTGGCCCGGCGCGGGCGTCTCGACGTGCGCCGGCTCGCCGTTCGCGATCCGGTCGGCCATCTGTGCCCGCACCTCCATCGAGAGGATGCCCGCCTCTTCCTGCTGGTCGACCGAGAGGAATTTCTTGCCGAACCAGCGGAAGATGTAGTCGGGGATCGACTTCGCTGCGCGGATGTCCGCGTCGTTCGTGAGCCCAGAAGGCTCGAAGCGCAGGTGCGAGAGCTTCGAGACGTACACCTCGGGCGGCACGCCGTACTGCAGGCCCATCGAGACCGCGATCATCAGCGAGTTCATCAGGCCCTGCAGCGTCGTTCCGTCCTTGGCGATGTCGACGAAGATGTCGCCGGGCGATCCGTCGTCGAACACGCCGACGTGGATGTAGCCCTCGTACTCGCCGACCCGGAACTTGCGGCCGATCTCGTTGCGATCATCCGGCAGGCGCCGGCGCTTCGGCGCGGCCATCGCTCCACCCGCATGGGTGAGTGTCGTCTGCGCGCCCTTGTCGCCCTTCCCCGAGAGTGGCTGGGCGACCTTGCAGTTGTCGCGATAGATCGCGACCGCCTTGACGCCGAGCTTCCACGAATCGAGGTAGAGCTGCGCGACGTCTTCGATCGTCGCAGTCTCGGGCAGGTTGACCGTCTTCGAGATCGCGCCCGAGATGAACGGCTGGATCGCGCCCATCATCTTCACGTGGCCGCGGTAATGGATCGCCCGCTCGCCGACGGCGCAGTCGAACACGGGATAGTGCTCGCTCTTGACGTAGGGCGCGCCGACCACCGTGTTGCGCTCGTCGACGAACGCGATGACCTCGTCGACCTCACTCGGCGCGTAGCCGAGCTTCTCGAGGCCGCCGGCAACCGTCTTGTTGACGATCGTGATCTCGCCGCCGCCCACGAGCTTCTTCGACTTGACGAGCGAGAAGTCCGGCTCCACGCCGGTCGTGTCGCAGTCCATCATGAAGCTGATCGTCCCGGTCGGTGCGAGCACCGTGGCCTGTGCGTTGCGATAGCCGTTCACCTCGCCGAGGTCGAGCGCGTCGTCCCACGACTTGCGGGCTGCGCCGAGCAGGTCGGCCGGCACCGTCTCCGCGTTCGCGATGTTGCCCACGGCCGCGCGGTGCTTCGCGATGACACCGAGCATTGCCGCCGCATTCGGGCGGTAGCCGGCGAACGAGCCCATGCGGCCTGCGATCTCCGCCGACTTGCGGTAGGCGCGGCCGGTCATGAGCGCGGTGATCGCCGCGGCGTAGGCGCGACCCTCGTCCGAGTCGTACGCGAGGCCGCGTGCCATCAGCAGGGCGCCGAGATTCGCGTAGCCGAGGCCGAGCTGGCGGTACGCCTTGGCGTTGCGCTCGATCTCCGGCGTCGGGTACGACGAGTTGCCGACCAGGATCTCCTGGGCGAGGAACATCACGTCGCACGCGTGCTCGAACGCCTCTACGTCGAGCTCGCCGTCCTCCCGGCGGAACTTCATCAGGTTCAGCGAGGCGAGGTTGCACGCGGAGTCGTCGATCGACATGTACTCCGAGCACGGATTCGACGCGTTGATGCGGCCGGTGTTCGGCAGCGTGTGCCATGAGTTGATCGTTGTGTCGTACTGGACGCCCGGGTCGGCGCAGCGCCACGCGGCCTCTGCGATGTCGTGCAGCAGCTTGCGCGCCTTCATCGTCTCGACGACCGTGCCGTCGGTGCGCGCCGTCAGGTTCCAGTCGTCGTCGGCCGCGGCGGCCTCCATGAACGCATCGGAGACGCGCACCGAGTTGTTCGCGTTCTGGTACTGGATCGACGCCCAGTCGGGGGAGTCGAGCGACATGTCGTACCCGGCTGCCTCGAGGACGCGTGCCTTCTCCTCCTCGTGCGCCTTGCACCAGATGAACTCGATGATGTCGGGGTGGTCGACGTCGAGCACGACCATCTTGGCGGCGCGGCGTGTCTTGCCGCCCGACTTGATCGTCCCCGCCGACGCGTCGGCACCGCGCATGAACGAGACCGGGCCGGAGGCGTAACCGCCCTTGGAAAGCTGTTCCTTGGACGAGCGCAGCCGTGAGAGGTTGACGCCCGAGCCCGAGCCGCCGCGGAAGATGACACCCTCACGGCGGATCCAGTCGAGGATCGCGTCCATCGAGTCGTCGATCGAGAGGATGAAGCAGGCCGAGCACTGAGGCTTCTCCTCGAAGCCGACGTTGAACCAGACCGGCGAGTTGAACGCGGCGAGCTGGTTGACGAGGATCGCTTTCAGCTCGTCCCCGAACGTCTGCGCCTCGTCCTCGTCGGCGAAGTATCCGCCGTTGCGTCCCCAGGTTCCGACGGTGTCGACGATGCGGCTGATCATCTGTTTCACGGACCGCTCGCGCTCGGGGCTGGACATGCGGCCGCGGAAGTACTTCTGGGCGACGATGTTCGTTGCCGTCTGCGACCAGAACTTCGGGAACTCGACGTCCTTCTGCTCGAAGGCAGGCCCGTTCTTGCCGGGAATGTGCGCGTCGCGAATCTCCCATTCGACCTCGTCGTAGGGGTCGCGGCCCTCGATCGTGAACCGCCGTTTCACGGCCAGGGTGGCGTCCTCGTCGACTACGTGATTGACGAGCTCGTCGGGGTGAATCTGGACGGTCGTTTCGTGCTCTACGGACGCCATATCTGCTGGGTCTCCTTCTCCTGAAAGACGGTCATCTGCGAGCCTCTCTCGGGCTCAACGGGGACCGGCCAAGCTAAGGCTCGCGTCGGACGGCATTCAATTCAAGTGACGATCGAACACGAGTAGATAAGCCAAATAATAGAGCCATTGTAACGGCGGTCGGGCTCGCTGCGTCGTCCAGGGTTGCGGAGGACCGGCCGGTCGTTCTTGGCCGATTCAGACGCCCGCTCACGGGCTGAAGGCGTGCGTTACGGAGACTGTTTTCGGGCCTGGATCCGCTTCGCGGCGAGGCCCGCCGCACCGGCGGCGACGAGCAGGATCGCGAGGCCGCCGAGCACGAGCAACGGGAGCGGGAGTGAGGTCGAGCTCGACGGGTTCAGCTGTTCGGCGACTCCGCCGAGGCCCTTGTCCGGTTTGCGTCCGGGCACGACGGCGATCGTCGTCGTGGTGGAACCGGTCGTCCCCGTCCCGGTCTCCGTCGTGGTGGTGGTGGATGTCTGCGGCGCGACGGGGCTGTTCGGCTGGACCGTCTTGCCCGCCTGCTTCTGCTTCGCGATCGCGCTCTGCAATGCCCTGAGAATGTCGTCGTGTGCGCTCGAGTAGGTCTGCACGTCCGCCGGCAGATGGTGCAGCGCGTCCTGGTAGCAGTGAACGGCGTACGTGTGGTCGATCCGGCCGTCGTACCAGTCGTTCAGAAGGAGCTTCCAGCAAGGGGTCGCCGCGGCGGCGGGAGATGCATGCACGACGGCAGCGAACAGGGCGGCCGCGACGAGCGCCGCACGTGCGAACAGCTTCAGGGAGGGCACGGGAAAGCCGAGCGTACGACGGCGCTGTAAGGCTTTTGTGAGCGATCCGGGCACGTCGCCGGCGGATGGTAGCTTCGCGCGAGATGCGGGCGATCCGGGAACTGTCGGTCGCCGCGCCGCTCGCCCTTGCCGGAGCCGCGATCTTCTTCGGCGGCGGCCCCGGGGACGGTTCGATCATGTGGCTCGGAGGCGGCGCCCTGCTGATCGGGTTGTTGCTGCTCGCCACGCAGGGGGCACCGGGCGGACTGCTCGCGCTCCTGCCCCTCGCCGCCCTCGCCGCCTGGCTCGGGCTGACGATCTCATGGTCGATGCTGCCCGACCGCTCATGGGACTACGCCGACCGGGCCCTCGTCTACCTCCTCTTCGCGGTGCTCGGGCTCTGGCTCGCCCCACGGACGCGAGCGCTCGCGAACGGTCTCTGCATCCTCCTCGGAGCCGTCGTCGTCTGGTCGCTCGCGGGCAAGGTGCTGCCGCCAGTGCACGACTACGGACCGCCCGGGCTGGCGCGGCTGAGCGCACCCGTGGGGCTGTGGAACCAGCTCGCACTGCTCGGCGCATTCGCCCTGCCGCTTGCGCTGTGGCGACGGCGGCTCGCCGGAACGCTCCTTGCCTACGCTTGGATCGTCGCCCTCTTGCTGACGTACTCGCGCGGCGGGATCCTGACCACGGTCGTCGTGGTCGCCGTGTGGTTGGCCCTGACGGACGAGCGCACGGAGAGCGCCGTGACGCTGGTGGCTGCCGGAGTGCCGGCGGGTGTCGTCTCGGGGATCGCGTTCCTGCTGCCCGGGGTGACGAGCGACGGCCAGTCCGCTCACGTGCGGTGGCGCGACGGTCTCGTGTTCGGCCTGCTTCTGCTCGCCGGGGCGGCCGCGGCCGTGCTGCTGGAGCGGCTGCCGCGGCCCCGGATCACGCCGGCGCTGCGCCGCGGCCTGTTCGCCGCGGCCGCGGTGGCCGTTGGTGCGGCCGTCGTCTTCGTCGTCGTCAAGGGCGGCGGGTCGGGTGCGGTCGGAAACGGTGGCGGCCGGCTGGGCTCGACGAGCTCGAACTTCCGCTTCGTCTGGTGGCGCCAGGCCTGGCGGGAGTTCCGGGGCCACGAGCTCCTCGGCGCCGGCGCCGGCTCCTTCCACCTCGCGAACCTTCGCTTCCGTTCGAGCTTCCTCGACTTCACGATCGAACCGCACAACCTGCCCTTGCAGTTCCTTGCCGAGGCAGGGATCGTCGGGCTCGTCCTGCTCCTGCTCAGTGCGGCTTCGCTCCTGCGCGGCAGCCTGGGTCGCCACGGACACGAGCTCGCGCTCGGGCTCGTCCTGCCGGCGTTTCTCCTGCACTCGCTCGTCGACATCGACTGGGACTTCATCGCCGTCTCGGCGCTCGCGTTTCTCGTCGCCGGCGCGCTCGTCGGCAAGGCGACTGCGCGCCGGGTGTCGCTCTTCCCGATGCTCGCCGCGGCCGGTGCGGCGCTCCTCGTGTTCGGCGTCCTGTTCCTGCCCTGGCTCGGCGAGCGCTGGTCCGGGCAAGCGGCGGTGGCGCTCTCGCCGCAGCACGCGATCACGTTGGCGAAGCGGGCTCGCTCGGTCGACCCGCTCCTCGTCCAGCCGCTCTTGACGCTCGGATTCGCGTCGGACATCTCCAACAGGCCCCTCGTCGCCCGCGGCTACTACCAGGAGGCCGTGCGCGCCCAGCCGAAGAACCCCGCCACGTTGCTCGGCGCCGGCCTCTTCGAGCTGGCGCACGGTTGCGCCCGACAGGCCTACGCGTACCTCGAGCCGTTCACGGAGCTCGACCCGAAGGCCCGTCCGGAGGACGGGCCGATCGCCTACCGGCGCGCGCTCCGCCTCGTGAACACGGGCAAGCCGACCTGCTAGCGGGCTAGGAGACGCCGAGCACGATCGCGAGCTTGCCGCCGTGCAGTGCCGACGGCCTCATGCCGTCGAGCGGGCCGACGACGTGCACGTGGAGATCGTGGGCGAGGCGAACGCCTTCGGCTGCGAAGCCGCGCTTGTACATCACGACGGTCGTCGCGTAGTCCTGGCGGGCGGCGTTGCCCTTGCCGCGGATCGGGTAGCCGAGGCCCGAGAGCCTGGCCGCGGCCGCGGAGGCCGCGCCGGTGCGGCCGTTGCCGTTGAACACGAATACCCCGGTCGCCGAGCGGCTGAGCTTCGGCTTGCCGATCTTGGGCTTCTTGACGTGGACGACCGCCACGTGGTGCTTGGCAGCTGGAGCGAGCGCCGCCGCCTCGGCGTGGTGTTGCACCGCGTGGGCGAGGGGCTTCGCCAGCAGGACGAGCGCGAGCACGATCAACACGATCAACTCGAGCGCCGCAACGAGGCTCGCGACAAGAGTCGCCGTCCGCCAGGGGCGGATCAGGGCGTCGGCTGGGAGCGGTGCGTCCATCGGCGGGACCCGTTTCGCCCTCAGAACGGCGTCTCCTTCAGCTACTGCCCGGCGCGCTCCTTCATCCAGGCCCACGTCCGGGCGAGCCCGTCGTCGAGCGGCACCTGCGGCCGCCAGCCGAGCTCCCGCTCGATCAGCTGGGCGTCGAGCACCGAGCGCTGCACGTCGCCGAGGCGAGCGGGCTCGTGTCTCGGCGCGCGTTCGCTACCGGCCACGCGGACGCACGCCGCGTGCAGGTCGGCGACCGTCGTGTCGCGACCCGTACCGACGTTGTACGGCCCACCTGCACGGCCGACGGTGGCGAGCAGCGAGGCGACGATATCCGCCACGTAGACGAAGTCACGTGCCTGCGACCCGTCGCCGAAGATCACCGTGTCCTCGCCGCGCGCGAGGCGCTCGAGGAAGATCGCAACCACCCCGCCTTCGAGGCCGGCGTCCTGCCGAGGCCCGTAGACATTCGCGAACCTGAGCGCGACGTGGTGCGCGTCGTGGATGCGGTTCCAGCCGGCGAGGTATTCCTCGCCGCACTTCTTCGCGATCCCGTAGGGCGACAGAGGCAGGAACGGAGTCTCCTCGGTCGCCGGCTCGGCGCATTCGCCGTAGCCGGCGCCGCCCGACGAGGCGAAGATCACCTGGGCGTCGGGTGCGGCTCCGAGCACGTTGACCGTGCCGACCACGTTGACCGCGGCATCGTATTCGGGGCGCTGCATCGAGGTCTGCACGTCGGCCTGGGCTGCGAGGTGGAAGATCACGTCGGCCTCGACCGAGAACGGCTCACGGATGTCGTGCTCGAGCAGGGTGGCTGCCGGGTCGAGGTTCTCCCGCTTCCCTGAAGCGAAGTTGTCGACCACGGTGACCGAATCGCCGCGCGCCAGCAGGGCGTCGACGAGGGTCGACCCGATGAAACCAGCGCCCCCTGTCACAGCCGTCCGCATGGAGGCCGTAGATTAGGCGCGGAATGTTTGTCACGTTTGAAGGTGTCGACTGGTCCGGGAAGAGCACGCAGGCCGAGCTGCTGACCGCCTGGCTGCGTGAGCAGGGCCGGACGGTGCTGGCCACGCGCGAGCCAGGCGGGACGGTGGTGGGCGAGGCGGTGCGCCAGGTCGTCCTCCATGGGCACGACATGACGCCGTGGGCCGAGGCCGCGCTGTACGCGGCCGCGCGCGCAGACCACGTGGAGCAGGCGATCAGGCCCGCCCTCGACCGGGGCGAAGACGTCGTCTGCGACCGCTATCTCGACTCGTCGGTCGCCTATCAGGGTGTCGCGCGTGGGCTCGGCGAGGACAAGGTGCTCGAGCTCAATCTCACCGTGACGCGCGGGCTGCTCCCCGATCGCACGTTTCTGATGCTGCTCGACCCGGAGGAGGCGCTCAGCCGCGGCGGAGACGAGCCAGATCGCATCGAGCGGGAGGGGGGCGACTTCATGCGTCGCGTCGACGCGGCCTACCGGTCGCTCGCTGCGGTCTCACCGACGCGAATCATCGCCCTGGACGGTGCGCGTCCTGCCGAGCAGATAGCCGAGGAGGTTCGTGAGCACATCCGCGAGCTTCTCTGAGCACGCCGAGGCCGCGCGGCTGCTCGATGCCGCGCTGCGCGAAGGGCCTGCCCATGCCTATCTGTTCCATGGTCCGCCAGGGGTGGGCAAGCGGCAGGTCGCGCGTGCGTTCGGGCACGCCCTGCTCGGCACCACGCGCGAGTTCCACCCGGATCTCTACGAACTGGACGCGCTCGGCGAGATGATCCGAATCGACGCGATCCGCGAGCTCCGGCGCGACCTGCACATGCGGCCGTTCGAGGCAGACCGGCGTGTCTATCTCATTCACCGTGCGCACCTGCTCAACGAGGATGCGGCGGACGCGCTCCTGAAGGACCTCGAGGAGCCGCCACCGTATGCCGTGATCGTGCTGATCGCCGACGACCTCGGGCCGTTGCCCGGAACGATCCTCTCGCGCTGCCAGCTCGTGCCGTTCCACCGGCTCTCGGAGCGGGCGATCCGCGACCTCGTGGATGCGCGGGCCCCGGAGCTCGAAGAGGAGAGACGGGCGACGCTTGCCCGAGTCGCCGCCGGCCGCATCGATCGCATGGAGCGTCTGCTCGACCCGGCCGCCGCCGTACGGCGCGATGCTCTGATCGACCAGGCGAGGGCCGTGTATCGCTCGGAGTCGTTCGACGCCGAGGATGCTGCTTCCGCTCTGATCGAGAACGCCCAGGGGCGTGCTGCAGAGGCGCGCGGCAACGAGGAGGCCCGGATCGCGGATCTCGAGCTGAGTGCGCGCGACGCGGAGCAGCGTGTGAAGCGCGCCGGTCGCGGCGCCGAACGGGAGGAGCTCCTGGCGCAGCTCGAAGAGCTCGGTGCGTGGTATCGCGACCTGGTGGCCGTCGGGGTCGGGGCCGACCGTGCGGCGATCCACCTCGACAAGCTGGCGATGCTCCGCGAGGACGCGACGCGCGAGCGGCTGCTCGGTGCGGAGCGGGCCGCCGAGGCCGTGCGGGAGACGTGGCGCGGGTTCGAGGAGCTGAACCTGGCGCCCCAGCTCGCCCTCGAGGCGTTGTTCGTCCAGCTCGCTCGCGAGCTTGCCGCCTGAGTCGGTCGTTCGTCGGGGTCGAGCGGCCGGGCGTCAGTCGAGATGCTCGGCCGTGCGCCTGCGGTCCACGACGTAGGCGACGAGCCACACGAGCACGAACACGGCGATGATCGCCATGATCGGCCCCCACGTGTACCAGGCCCACCCGAGGAACAGGAAGACCAGGGCGCCTGCCACGCAGACGCCGACGATCACGCCGAACATCTTGAACCAGAAGGATGCTTCCATGCGGGCAACTCTCGGGGGGCGTCGCCGGGGAGGCATCATCCCGACCGGATGAAGTGGCAGGCGTCTGTTCGAAGGATCGGTACCTGGTACCAGAGGTACCAGGTACCTGAATGGCAGGCCACTGTCATCGCGCCCTCACGGTGGGCCATCCGATTCGCCCGCTTGTGCGAATGAGTAGCGGCATACGCCTATCGCCTACGCGAGTGGAGGAAAAACCGTGAAGAGACTCGTCGCATTGTTTGCAGCCGCTGTGGTCTGCGCATTGGCACTCTCGGCGCTTTCAGGAGCGGCCACCAAGGCCGGCGTCTGGACCGCCGCACTGACGTCGGGCCAGGAAGTGCCCAAGCAGGTCGTCAAGATGGCGGCCGCCCACGGCCAGTTCAAAGGAACGGTCAGTGGGAACACGCTCAAATGGAAGCTGACCTACTCCAAACTGACGGGGCCGGCCACCGCCGCACATATCCACCTGGGCGCGAAGGGCAAGGCCGGAAACGTGCTCGTTCCGCTGTGCGGGGCAGCCCCAGCCTGCAAGAGCGGCCTCAGCGGTTCAGTCAAGCTGACGGCGGCGATGAAATCTGCGTTCAGCAAGCACCTTCTCTACGTGAACGTTCATACGGCCAAGAATCCCAACGGCGAGATTCGCGGCCAGCTCAGCGCCGGCTAACCACAAGGAACAGAGAAGTCGCCAGAAGGGCCGGGGCCGTCGTGTCTGCCCCGGCCCTTCTGCGCAAGACCGAGAGCCGACGGGGAGACTCGAACTCCCGACCCCTTCATTACGAGTGAAGTGCTCTACCAGCTGAGCTACGTCGGCATCTGCTCCGTGGAGCGCGCCTAGTGTAGCCGCGCGGTCCCGGCTTCTCGGTCCTCCGGGCGGTGAGGTTAGGGTGCTCCGCGTGGAGCTCGGGCTCGCAGGCAAGGTCGTTCTGATCACCGGCGGGAGCGCCGGAATCGGCCTCGCCACGGCCAGGATGATGGTCGGGAGCGGCGCGATCGTGGCGACGGTCGGCCGCGGCGGCGCGCCCGGCGTCGGCGAGGCGCTTCACGTCATCGCGGATCTGAGCGAGGCCGGCGAGCCGCAGCGGGCGGTCGCCGAGACGCTCGCGCAGGTCGGGAGCATCGACGTCCTGGTCAACAACGTCGGGCTGGCGGTCATCCGGCAGCTGGAGGACGTCACCGAGGACGAGTGGGACCTTTCGATCCGGTTGAACCTCCTGAGCGCGATTCGCGCGACGGCTGAGGTGTTGCCGGGAATGCGCGAGCGGCGCGCGGGTTCGATCGTGAACGTCGCGTCGACGGCGGGACGGCGCCCGAGCCGGAGCATGCCGGACTATTCGGTCGCCAAGGCCGCGCTGCTTGCGTACTCGCGTCAGGTCGCCGAGGCCTACGCCTCGGACGGCGTTCGCTGCAATGCGGTCATCCCCGGCCCGACGCTGACGCCGGCTTGGACCGGGCCGGAAGGGCTGGCGGCGCAGCAGGGAGACCGCGAGGCCGTCCTCGTCAAGGCCGCTGCGGGGCGGCCGCTCGGGCGGTTCGCGAGCGCAGAGGAGATCGCGAACGTGATCGTGTTCCTCGCCTCCGACGCGGCCTCCTATGTCACCGGCGCCGAGTGGAGCGTCAGCGGCGGAACGGTCCCCTGAGACGCCGCCGGCCGGCGCGCGCTCATCCACTTCGGGGGATGCGGCGCACCCTGTCCGACGCGAGAGTCCAGCTTCACCAACACGAGAGGAGCACCTGATGTGCCGCTGGCTGGCCTACTCGGGCACGCCGATCCTGATCGAGCATCTGCTGTACGAGGGCCGTCACTCGCTGATCGATCAGAGCCTCCATTCGAAGCTCGGCGCGGAAACGACGAACGGCGACGGCTTCGGTCTCGGCTGGTACGGCGAGGGCGCGGAGGCCGGCGTCTTTCACAGTACGGAGCCCGCCTGGAACGACCGGAACCTGCGCGAGCTGGCATCCCATGTCCGCTCGCCGCTCGTCTTCGCGCACATCCGCGCTTCGAGCGGTGCGCCCGTGCAGCAGACGAATTGCCACCCGTTCCGCCGCGGCCGCTTCCTGTGGATGCACAACGGCCTGATCCACGACTTCCATCGCATCAAGCGCGACCTCGTGCTCGAAATCGATCCGGAGCTTTTCCCGTCGATCGCAGGCTCGACCGATTCGGAGACGCTGTTCTATCTCGCCCTGACTTTCGGCCTCGAGGACGATCCGCCCACCGCAGTCGCGCGAACGATCGGCCTCGTCGAGGATGTCGGCCGCCGCCAGGGCATCGAGCATCCCTTCCAGGGAACGATCGCGACGTCAGACGGTCTCAAGCTCTGGGCGTTCCGCTACTCGAGTGAGGGCGCGTCGCGCTCGCTCTACTTCAGCACCAACGTGGAGACCTTGCGCGAGCTCTATCCTGACAACCCGCTGCTGGCGAGTGTCGGTGCCGAGTCGCGCCTCGTCGTCTCGGAGCCGCTCGGCGATCTGCCCGGTGTCTGGAACGAGGTTCCGGAGGCGACCTATGGCGTGATCCAGCCCGGTCAGGACGAACTGCACTCGTTCGCGCCGCTCGTCCCGGTGGGGTAGCGGTTACGGGACGGAGACGACGCGTGCGCCTGCGCGCCGTTCGACCTCGGCCCCGACATCGGAGCCGAACACGCGGCCGAGGAAGCCGTGGTGGTGCTCGCCGAGCACGATCAGTTCGGCGTCGTTGTCGCGAGCGGCATCGACGATCGTCGACGCCGCCGATCCCGCGGCCCACACGTACTCCGCGTCGAGTCCTGCGGCCTCGATCACGGTGCGTGCGCGGCTGAGGAGATTCTGGATGTCGGCCGGCGGACCGAGCGCGGTCGCGTCCGGCGGGCTGTAGTCGAGCGAGCCGAAGTTCTGCAGGCCGGTCGGGTCGAGCGGCAGCTCTTCGACAGCGACGACGACGAGCTTCGCGCCGCCGTCGCGCGCCTCGACGATCGCACGATCGAGCGCGCGGCCGGCGGCCGGGCTGTCGTCGTATCCAACGAGGACGGCCTTCATCAGTGGTGGAACCCCACTGCGTCCGCGGTCTGCACGGGGGCGGTCTGCGACTGCAGGCGCGGCAGCTGGCGCTCGAGATCGTGCATCAGCAGGTCGGCGACATCGTGGCTGAAATCCTGCCGGACGACTATTCGCAGGACGGCCAGATCGGTGCGGTTCGCCGGAAACGTGTACGCGGGCACGAGCCAGCCTCGCTCACGCAGTGCGCGCGAGACGTCGAAGACGTTGAAGTTGTCGATCGTGTCGTCGAGGGCAAACGCGAGCACCGGCAGCTCCTCTCCACGCGTGAGCATCCTGAACACGCCGAGTTGCTCGATCTCGCCCGCGAGCCGAAGCGCCACTTCACGCGCGACGCTCTGCACCTGCCGGTAACCGTCGAAGCCGAGGCGGAGGAAGTTGTAGTACTGAGCGACGACCTGGGCGCCCGGGCGCGAGAAGTTGAGCGCGAACGTCGGCATGTCGTCACCGAGATAGTTGACGTGGAAGATCAGGTCGTCCGGCAGCGCGGCGGCATCGCGCCAGACGATCCAGCCGACACCCGGATACACGAGCCCGTACTTGTGCCCCGAGGCGTTGATCGAAGCGACCCGTGGGAGCCGGAAGTCCCAGACGAGGTCCTGGTCGAGAAACGGCGCGACGAACCCGCCGGACGCGCCGTCGACGTGGACCGGCACGTCGCGGCCGGTGCGCTCCTGCAGATCGTCGAGTGCGGAGCAGATCTCCTCAACCGGCTCGTACGAGCCGTCGAACGTCGAGCCGAGCACCGCGACGACGCCGATGGTGTTCTCGTCGCACAGCTTGACCGCCTCCTCCGCCGAGAGGTGATAGCGCTCGCCTTCCATCGGCACGAGCCGCATCTCGACGTCCCAGTAGTTCGCGAACTTCTCCCAGCACACCTGCACGTTGATTCCCATGACGAGGTTCGGCCGGTCGGCCGGGAGGCCCGCCGCGCGGCGCGCATGCTGCCAGCGACGTTTGAGGGCGAGGCCGGCGAGCATCGCCGCCTCGCTCGAGCCCGTCGTCGAGCAGCCGGTCGCGCGCTCGGCCTTGGGCGCATGCCAGAGATTCGCGAGCATGTTCGTGCAGCGCATCTCGAGCGCCGCCGTCTGCGGGTACTCGTCTTTGTCGATCATGTTCTTGTCGAGGCATTCGTCGATCAGGAGCCGTGCCTGCGGCTCCATCCATGTGGTCACGAACGTCGCCAGGTTGAGTCGCGCGTTGCCGTCGAGCATCAGCTCGTCGTGCACGACCTGGAAGGCGATGTCCGGCGGCAGGCCCGGTCCGAGCTCGTGGCGCGGGACGGCTGCCGCCTCCCCGCAGAAGAGCGGCGGAACCTCGACGGTCGAGCGGTTCTCGGCGCGGTTTCTGGGCTGGATCACGGTCATCTCGAGAAGACGGTACGCGCCCGGCGAGCCTGCGCGCGTCATCCGCATCGGGTGAAGACCACACAGGCCGTCGCCTCTGCCAGAGACGGTCGCAGGGGTATGATCGAGCGACGATGCATGCGCGGCTCCTACCCCGGCGTGGGTTGGCGGCGTTCGCGCTCCTCGTCGTCGTCGCCGAGGTCGCCGGACGCGCTCTGACTGCGCACGTCGACCGTCTGTTCCACGTCGCCCCGCTGGCTCCGTCGGGAGCCAGCTACTACCCGTTGCTGCTCGTCGTCCTGAAGATCGTGACGGCGCTCGGCTGCGCCGCCCTGCTCGCCCGGTCGACCCGCGCCTGGGCGGCCGCCGACGCCGGCGAGCGGCTGCTCGCGGCCATCGGGCACGGCCACGAGCGGCGGGTCCCACGCTTCCGCCCCGGCCTCTCGCCGCGAATCTGGCTCGCGGCGTTCTCCGCGACCTCGGTCATCTATCTCGTGCATGCGGATGCAGAGGAAGCGGCCGCAGGCCGGTGGCCGCTGCTCGCTCCGTGGCTCCACACCTATGCGCTGCCCACCTTCGCGGTGCTCGCGGTTGCCGTTGCGGCGCTCTGGCGCGTCGCCGGCTGGCTCTACGAGGTCGAGGACTACGCCGCGAGCACGATCGACCGTGCCCGCCGCATCCTCAGCGCCGCCTTCGGCGCACTCCCTTCGCCCCACCCGCATGCCGCGGACACCGACGGTGCGCCTCGCCGCCGCTTCGGCCTCTCGTTCGAATCACGTCCTCCACCACTTCGCGCCTGACCCGCGGCGCGGCCTAGGAGCCGCCGCGGGCGCCCGACGTTCCTCAGAACACGGAGGAGGACATGGAAACACCGTTGGTCTCTCGCCTACCGGCGACCGTTGCCCGTACGGCACGAATGAAACTCGTCTCGGCCATCGGCCCCACCGTCGTGGCGGCCGGGCTGATCTGGGCGATCCTGCAGCCGTACCGCGTCACGCTGCTGCATCCGCGTGGCCAGAGCTTCTGGTGGCTCGTGATCGAGCCTCCGCTGCTCGTGATGGGTGCAGGAGTCGTCTTCGCGCTGCTCGTCGCGCGGCCGCTCCTCGCCGACCTGGAGGAGCACGATGCAGCCGCACGCTGAGATGGTCCACTGGGCCTTCGCGGCGGGGATCCTCCTCGTCGGGCTGTGCCTGCTCTGCGAGGCGATTGTCGGCCAGGAGGTCTGGCGGATGCGGCCCTGGCGCAAGTACCTCTGGCCAGGGCTTGCGTTCGCCCTCGGCGTGCTGCTCTGGCCCGTGATGGCGTTCTTCACCAACTCCTCGATCCACATGTACGCCCACGGCTCCTGGGCCGAGGTGCTGATGCTCGCGGGCGGCGCCGAGTTGGGGCTTGTGCACGGCCGGCTGCATTCGCCGCTCTGGCGGCTGACCTGGCCGCTCGCGTTCGTCGTCACAGGCACGGCGTTCATCGTTCACGAGCAGAATCCGTGGTTCTTCGCGCGCTCGGCGTTCCTGCACCACCTGCTCGGCTGGACGTTCATCGTCGCGGCGATCTTTCCGCTGCTGCTCGTCTGGCGGCCCCGTTCCGCCGTGCTGCAGGCCGGTTTCGCGCTGATGATCGTGACCGTGTCGGTGATGCTCTTCTCCGACCGCGACGTGGCGCCGATCTTCGGCCATCTCTCGACGCTTGCAGGGACGCCGCACCGATGAGGGGAATGCTGGCGATCATGCTGGCGGCGCTGGCCTTCCCGGCTGCAGCGTCCGCCCACGCGACGCTCCAGTCGACGACTCCGAGGTTCGGGCACGAGGTACAGCGGGCGCCGACGCTCATTCGCCTGCACTTCGATCAGCGGGTGAAGGTGCTGCCCGGAGCGATCAAGGTGTTGAACGGTGTCGGCAAGAACTTCGCCGGGTCGTCGAGCGCCGAGGGCACTGACGTGATCGCATCGGTTCGGCCTCTGAAGTTGGGCGTCTACACCGTGCGCTGGCAGGCGATCTCCGCCGACTCGCACGTCGTCTCGGGCGTCTGGACGTTCGGCCTCCGCGTTCCCGCGCCGTCGATCAACGACGCCTATGGAGCCGGCGGCCCGACCGATACGGAGCATTTCGTTCGGTGGCTTTGGTTCCTGGGGATCGCGCTCACGATCGGCGCGCTCGGTCTGCGGCTGATCGTCCTCCACGGGCTCGAGGTGCCCCGCGAGCTCGATCGGAAGATTGCCGTGGCCGCCGGCCTCGGCGCGGTCGTCGCACTGAATGCGGGGATTGCGGCGTTTTCGCTGCGGGCCGAGGATGCGCTGCAGCTTCCGTTCGGCAAGTTCCTCTACGGCGACCTGTCGCCGATGGCCGACACGCGCTTCGGCACCGCGTTCGTGACGATGACGCTCGGGTTCGCGTTCGTGCTCGCGCTCGTCTATCTCGGGTGGCTGCTCGACCGGATCGAGTTCCTGGTGCCGGCGTTCGTGTTGTCGCTTCTCTTCGCCGGTGGGCTCTCGCTCTCGGGCCACGACGCGGTCGATCCGGGATCGTCCTGGAAGACGGAGCTCGCCGACTGGGTGCACATCTCGGCGGCATCGCTCTGGATCGGTGCGCTCGCGACGATGGCCGGTCTGCTCTGGTTCGGGGCGCCGCAGTTACGGCGTGCGGCGTTCATGCGCTTTTCGCGCCTCGCGACGGTGCTGATCGTGCTTGTCCTGTCGGCAGGGATCTATCTCAGCATCGTGAGGCTGCCGCACCTCGCGGATCTCTGGTCCGAGAGCTACGGCCAGGTGCTGCTCGTGAAGATCGGCCTTGTGTGCGTGGCGCTGCTCTGGGGTGCGTTCCATCACTTCGTCGTCCGGCCCGCGCTCGACCGTGCCGACACCGGGTTCCTGTCGCGGATCGGCAGGAGCCTTGTCGGGGAGAGCCTGGTGGGAATCGCCGTGCTCCTCGTCGCGGCGGTCCTCGTCGACTCGCGGCCGCCGCCGCGGCCGATCGGAACTTCGAATACGTCGACCCCGGCGGGAGGATCTGCGGCGACACTCCGCCCGTGAAGATCCTCGTCGCGTGCATCGTGGCCGCGGTCGTGGCGGCGCCCGCCATCAAGCGCGACGTCGGCGAGCCGACCTACGGGCTCGCTGCGGGCGGGGGCAGCATCTGGGTCGGCGGCCTTGGCAGCGGCGACGTTCTGCGCATCGACCCGGCGTCGGGGAAGGTTCTCGCTCGCGTCTCGATCGGTGCGCGCGCGTTCAATCTCGCCGCGGCGCCGGGGGCCGTCTGGGGGATCGCCAACCTGACGAACACGGCCGCGCGCATCGACACGCGCACGGGAAAAGTGACCGCGTCGGTTCCGGTCGGCAACGGGCCCTACGACATCGAGTGGGGCTTCGGCTCCGCCTGGGTCTCCAACTCGCTCGACGGCACCGTTTCCCGGATCACCGGTAAGAAGGTCGTGAAGACGATCAAGGTCGGTGTCGAGCCGAACGGCCTGGCGGCGATCGGCAGCTATCTCTGGGTGACCGATCACACGGCCGGCAAGCTGCTTCGACTCGACCCACGCACGAACCGGGTCACCGGTCAGGTGCCGCTTTCCGGTGCGGATTGGGTCACGGGCTCTCACGGCTCGCTCTTCGTCTCGCAGGAGACGAACGTCGTCACCCGCGTCGATGCTCGGACGCTGAAAGTGCTCGGTCGCGTCAAGGTGCACCGGAACCCGCTTGGCTCGGCGATCGTCTCCGGCGACCTGTGGGTGCCGTGCATCGACTCGAACGACATCGTCGTGGTCGACCCGGCGACGATGAAAGTGGTGAAGACGATCCCAGCAGGCCCAGGCCCGATCGTCGTCCTACCGGTTGCGGGCCACGTGTGGGTGTCGCACACGACGGGCACCGCGATCTGGCGTTTGTAGATACTCCGGGTCGTGGACCTGACCGGCTATCGGGATCGCTTCCCGATCCTCGCGTCGACGACGTACCTGATCAACCACTCGCTGGGAGCGATGCCGGAGGAGGCGGAGCGCCGGTTGCAGCAGTTCGCGCGCGAGTGGGCGACGCGCGGAGCACGGGCGTGGGGCGAGGGCTGGTGGAACTCCGTCTTCGCGACGGGTGATCTGATCGGGGGCATCATCGGCGCCCCGCCCGGTTCGACGGTGATGCACCAGAACGTGACCGTCGCCGAGGCGATCGTGCTTTCGTGTTTCGACCTCGAGCCGCCGCGCAACCGGATCGTCTTCGAGGAGGGCCTCTTCCCCTCGGTGCGCTACGTGCAGCAGGCGTGGCGGCGGTTCGGTGCGGAGGTGGTCGTCTGCGAGGACGCCGACGCCGTGATCGACGCGATCGACGAGCGGACGCTGCTCGTGCCCGTTTCACATGTGCTCTACAAGTCGGCCGAGATCCAGCCGATCGAGCGCATCGTCGAGCGTGCGCATGCGTTCGGTGCCCATGTCTGCCTCGACGCGTATCAGTCGGCGGGCGCGGTGCCGCTCGACGTGACCGAGCTCGGGATCGCCTTCTGCGTCGGCGGCTCGGTCAAGTGGCTCTGCGGCGGCCCGGGCGCCGGCTGGCTCTATGTCCGCCCGGATCTCGCGGGCGAGCTCGAGCCTGCGTTCGCCGGCTGGCAGGGCCACGCGCGGCCGTTCGCGTTCGAGACGGAGATGGATCCTGCGCCGGGTGTGGGGCGGTTCCTCACCGGCACTCCCAACGTGGCAGCGAACTACGCCGCGAGCGCCGGCTACGAGATCATCGCCGAGATCGGCGTCGACCGGATTCGCGCGAACTCGATGCGTCAGACGGCGCTGCTCGTGGAGCTCGTGGACGCGGCGGGGTTCGAGCTCACCTCCCCGCGTGAGCCCGAGAAGCGAGGCGGCTCCGTCGTGTTCCGCGTTCCCGACTTCCAGGCCGTGCACGCCGAGCTCGCCGCGCGCGAGATCATCTGCGACACGCGCCCCGACGCCGGGATTCGCTTCGGGCCACACTTCTTCACGACCGACGACGAGCTCCGCTTCGCGGTCGACCAGGTGAGTGAGATCCTCTCCTCGGGGGCACATCTCGAGCGGGCGCACGCGGCGGCCGGGTATTAGAGCCGTCGTCTAGATCAAGACGCCGACGACGATCACGACGAGGCCGCTGACGAAGAACGTCGCGCCCGGCGACAGCGTCGGGTCTTCCGGGTTTCGCTTGGCAGCGTCGAAGCCCGGGATCGAGCCCCAGGCGACCTTGGTCACGTTCCGGTCCATGTAACGCTCGAGATTCGAGCCGCTGCCGACTCCCGCCATCGCCAGCAGCATGCAGCCGATGACGATGCACAGGATGCGCGCATCGAATGCGAAGCTCTGTGCGCTCACCGCGGCCAGGAGCCCCGCGACGACGAGTGCCACCACGACGCAGATGACGATTCGCACGACGAGGCGTACGAGTTCGCGTAGGAACCACACGGCGAACTAGAGGAACGCGCGGAGACGCTCGGCCGCGTCGGGTGCGGTCGGGGCGTCCTCATGGCGAAGGTAGACGTAGCTGGGGTCTCGGATCGTCGCGGCGATCGCGCGCAGCTCCTCGTCGGGATACGGCGGCTCGCGCAGCCGGAGATAGCGGAAAGGCTCCGAGCCCGGATCGTTCACGCGCAGCACGCCGTCGACGCCGGCCCACGACTCATCGCGGAGGTCCCAGGCGATCCGGACGTCCGACGGCGTCGATCCCTCGACGAAGGAGACCGTCCCATCGTCGCGCGGCCCTTCGTAGACGACCCGCACCGGCCCGAGCCGGTCTCCGAGCGCGAGGACACGCTCGAGGAACGTGGTGACGCGGTCGAGGCGGACGAGGGAGAACTTGACGGCGAACTCGAAGCCGTCGGGCACGCTGTCCGCCCAGCGGCGGAACTGGTCGGCGCTCGGCAGGCGGTACCCGGTCGAGTTGAGCTCGACCGTGTCGAACCGCTCGGCATAGAACCGAAGGAACTCGGCCGGCTGCAGATCGGCCGGGTAGAACCCCGGCCGCCAGGACGGGTACGACCAGCCGGAAGTGCCGATCTTGATCGCCATGTCCGAAACGTACCCCCCGCGTCTGAGCCGGCTCAGAGGAAGCTCAGAGGAGGCTCAGAGGAAGCTCAGAGGAAGTCGCCGCCGAGATGTTCGAGTGGGACGTGTCCGGCGATACGGTACGTCCGGGGACCGAGCTAGGGTCCGCCGTCCGTGACCGTGACAGAGGTGATCCCAGACAACACCATCCGGGTCCTCGACCACGGCTTCGTGCGGCTCGACGACGCGATGGCGGACGACCTCTCCGTCGTCAACGGGGCCCGCGTCAGCTTCGCCCGCCGCAAGACCGAGATGGAGGAGTCGGACGAGGGCCTGATCCGGTTTCTCATGCGAGACCGGCACGGCTCGCCGTTCGAGCACAACGCGTTTCGCTTTCACATCCGCTGCCCGATTTTCGTGGCGCGGGAATGGTTTCGCCACCGCATAGGCTCTTTCAACGAGTTCAGTATGAGATATGCGAAGGCGACGGACGACTTCTACGTGCCGGAGCCGGAAGACGTTCGCAGCCAGGTCGGGAAGCCCGGCGCTTACAGCTTCGAGCAGGTCTCGCCTGAGCTCGCCGAAGAGGCCCGGGCAGAGCTCGAGGCGGTCTATACGGAGGCCTACGCCGCTTACGCCCGCCTCGTCGAGAAGGGCGTCGCCCGCGAGCTCGCCCGCTCGGTGATCCCGGTCGGGGCCTACACCCAGTTCTACTGGACGGTCAACGCCAGAGCCCTGATGAACTTCATCTCGCTGCGGAACGCCGAGTTCGCCCAGCTCGAGATCCGGCGCTTCGCCGAGGCGGTCGAGGCCTTCTTCGAGCAGAGGATGCCGGTCACCCATGCGGCATTCGTTGCAAATGAACGTGTTGCGCCTTAATATGAGGGCGGGGCGGGTCCTTACATCTTTGTAACAGTCTGTTACTAACTTCTAGGTAGCCCAGTACGACAGAGGGAATGGTGTGCCCGTTCCCGGCGTTGAATAGGTTGACGGAAGACGCGCAAACCGCGCGCCCGTTTACCTCGAAGACTGAAGGAGTTCGTTGACTGAAATCAGCATGACCGCGGCTGTCGCCGAAGCGCTTGAAGCGCTGCTTGCCCTCCGAACCGAGCATGGGTCGATCACCCCTGCCGATGTTGCGGATGCCGTCCTCACCCACGATCTCGACGAGTCCGAGGCGGAAGCACTCGCCCAGGAGCTCGCCGTGCACGATGTCGCTCCCGATGCGGAGGACGAGGACGAGCTCGAGCTCGACCTGTCGATCGGCACCAGCCTCTACACAACCGATTCGTTCCAGATGTTCCTGAACGAGGCCGGCCGCTATCCGCTGCTCACCGCTGCGGAAGAGGTCGAGCTGGCCAAGCGCATCGAGAAGGGCGACATGGTCGCCAAGGAGCGCATGATCAACTGCAACCTGCGCCTCGTCGTCTCGATCGCGAAGCGCTACCAGACGCAGGGGATCACCCTCGGCGATCTCGTCCAGGAGGGCGTCCTCGGGCTGATCCGCGCCGCGGAGAAGTTCGACTGGCGCAAGGGTTTCAAGTTCTCGACGTATGCGACCTGGTGGATTCGCCAGGCGGTGCAGCGCGGCGTCGCCAACAAGGCACGCACGATCCGCATCCCGGTGCACGTCGTCGAGCGCGAGCAGAAGGTCGCCCGCGCCCGGCGCGAGCTCGTCGCCACGCTCGAGCGTGACCCGACTCCGGAGGAGATCTCCCTCCACTCGAAACTGCCGATCACCCACGTGCGCGAAGTGATGGAGGCCGCCCGCGCGGTCGCGTCGACCGATATGCCCGTCGGTGACGACGGCGACGCGTCGTTCGGCGACCTGATCGCCGGCACCGGCCCGTCGACCGAGGAGGAGGCTTCTGCTTCTCTCCGCGACCTGGCGGTTCGCCAGGCGGTTGCGAACCTGCCCGACCGCGAGCGGGACGTGATCGAGCTTCGCTTCGGGCTCGTCGGCGAAGGCCCCGCCTCGCTCGAGTCGATCGGCAAGCAGCTCGGCCTGACGCGCGAGCGCGTGCGCCAGATCGAGACCGAGGCACTGCGCAAGCTGGCGCAGAACGAAGACCTCGCTGACGCTGCCTAAGTAGCCGGGTGTCGGGCACCGCGTAGCGGTGCCCGACATCTTTAAGGTCGGGGCGGTGAACTTCACCGCCCACGCCGAGCTGCAACTCTTCGCGCTCCTCCTGGCGCTCGCCGTCATGCTCGTCGTGGCCGCGCGCGGGCGGATGCCGGTGGCGGTCTTCCTCGTCGTCGGGGGCCTGCTGCTCGGCTTCGTGCCCGGCCTGCCGCAGGTGCAACTGCCGCCGGACCTGGTGCTCGTGGCGATCCTGCCGCCGCTGCTCTACTCGGCGGCGTTCTTCACCGGCCTGCGCGACCTGCGCGCGAACCTGAGGCCGATCTCGCTGCTCGCAGTCGTGCTCGTTGCGACGACGACGTGCGTCGTGGCGGTCGTCGCACACGCCACCTTCAACGGGATGTCGTGGGCAGCGGCGTTCACGCTCGGGGCGATCGTCTCGCCAACCGATGCCCTCGCCGCGGCGGACGTCGTCCGCCGGTTCAGGGTGCCGCGCCGACTCGTCTCGATCCTCGAAGGAGAGAGCCTCGTCAACGACGGGATGGCGCTCGTGCTCTACAAGACAGCGGTCGCGGCCGCGGTCGCAGGCTCGTTCTCGCTCTGGAGTGCGTCGTGGCACCTCATCGTGAACGTCGTCGGCGGCATCGGCGTCGGTCTCGCAGTCGGCTACGTCGTCCGTCAGGTCCGACGGCGCGTCGACGACACCCCGACCGAGGTGGCGATCGCGCTTCTCTCCGGCTATCTCGCCTACCTCCCGGCAGCGGCGATCGGCGTCTCCGGCGTGCTCGCCGCAGTCACGATCGGCGTCTACATGGGCTGGTTCACGCCACAGCTCACGACGGTGGAGACCCGTCTCTCGGGGAACGCCTTCTGGGAGATCCTCGTGTTTCTGGTCAACGCTCTGCTCTTCGCGCTCGTCGGGTTCCAGCTGCACCTGATCGCGAGTCGTCTCTCGATCACCGCCTCGCTGCTCGCCGATGCGGTAATCGTCACCCTGGCGGTGATTGGGACGCGGCTCGTCATGGTGCCGGTCATCACGTATCTCCCACGCTGGCTCTTTCGCCGAGTTCGGGAGCGCGACCCGTACCCGCCCTGGCAGTGGCCTGTCGTGCTCGCGTGGGCGGGCGTTCGCGGCGCCGTCTCGCTCGCCGCCGCGCTTGCGCTGCCGATCGACCTGCCCTACCGCGACACGATCGTGTTCGTCACCTTCGTCGTCATCCTCGGGACGCTCGTCGGCCAGGTGCTGACGCTCCCGCTCCTGATCAACGTCCTGGACGTCGAGGCCGACAACAGCGCCGACCGTGAGGACGCGAAGGCGCGGATCAAGGCGTCGGAAGCAGCTCTGGCCCGGCTCGAGGAGCTCGAGAACGAGGAGTGGGTGCGTGAAGACACCGCCGAGCGGGTGCGAGGCTCCTACAACTTCCGGACTCGCCGCTTCCGCGCCCGCTACGACGGCGTCGAGGGCGACGGCGAGGAGGAGCGCTCGCAGGACTACCAGCGTCTGCGGCGGGAACTGCTCGACGCCGAGCGCAGCGCGGTGCTCGCGCTCCGCAACGAGGGGATGATCACGGAAGAGGTGATGCAGCGCGTCCAGCGCGACATCGACCTCGAGGACTCGCGCCTCGACGTCTAGGCGGGAACGAGTGCCGGCTCGATGTGAGGCGTGCGGGCGATCTGCACGACGAGGCCCGAGGCGAACAGGCAGAGCAGGCCCGCGCTGCCGAACGCCCAACCGTAGCCGCCGAACCACGTACGGATCGCGCCCGCGCCCCAAGCGGCGAGTGCCGCGCCGAACATGTGCGAGCAGAAGATCCAACCGAAGACGACACCGACGCGTTCGCGGCCGAAGATCTCCGCGGTCAGCGCCACGGTCGGCGGCACGGTCGCGACCCAGTCGAGGCCGTAGAAGACGACGAACAGGATCAGCCCGAAGTGGGGTGAGCCGAACGCGTACGGCAGAGCCAGCAGGCTCAGCCCGCGCAGGGCGTAGTACCAGAAGAGGAGGAGCCGGGGGTCGTACCGGTCGGTCAGCCAGCCGGAGCAGGTTGTCCCGACGATGTCGAACACGCCGATCGTCGCCAGCAGGCTCGCGGCGGCGACCTCACCGAACCCATGATCCATCGCAGCCGGGATCAGGTGCGTTCCGATGACGCCGTTGGTCGAGAGCCCACAGATGAAGAAGCTGCCGGCGAGCAGCCAGAACGCCGGGCTCGTCCGGGCCATGCGCAGGCCGCCGACGGCGGACGTGAACGGATTGCCCGCCGGCGCGGGCGGTGGATCGGGCTCCGTCGCGCCGAACGGCATCAGGCCGACGTCGGCCGGCCGGTCGCGGAGGAGGAGCGCGACGAGGGGCAGGACGATCGCGAGCGCGACGACGCTGACCGTGAACGAGGCATAGCGCCAGCCCCAGCTCGTCACGATCGCAGCCAGAAGCGGCAGGAAGATGAGCTGCCCGGTCGCGCTCGACGCCGTGAGGATGCCGGTCACGAGGCCGCGGCGCTCGACGAACCAGCGGTTCGCGATGATCGCGGCGAGCGGGACCGAGATCGCGCCGGTCGCGAGCCCGTTCACCACGCCCCAGAGGATGTCGAGCTGCCACGGCGCCGTCATCAGGACGGTGAGGCTGGATCCGGCGGAGACGCCGAGCAGCGCGCCGATCGTGACGCGTCGCACGCCGAATCGTTCGACCAGGCCGGCCGAGAACGGGCCGCCGAGGCCGTAGAGCACGAGATTGATCGCGACCGCGACGCCGATCGTGGCGCGGCTCCAGCCGAACTCGTTCTGCAGCGGCACGATCAGGACTCCGGTCGTCGACCGGAAGCCCGCGGCCGTGATCAGCGTCAGGAACCCGACCGCCGCCACGACCCAGGCGTAGTGGATGCGCCTCATCCGGGTGGAAAACGACCCGGCGACACGGGTTCTTCCGAGCCTCTACGTCTTGAGAACGACCTGGCCGATCGAACGATCGTTGGCGGGCTGCGCGGTGACGACCCACCCGTCGAAGCGCGAGAACCTGTACGGCACCGAGAGCCGGACGGTGGTGTTTTGCGCGCTGACCCGGAACGAGCCGCACGGAGCGATCGGCTTGCCGTCGCGGCTCAGCCACAGCTCGTAGTAGGCACGCGGGTCCTTCTGCGTCGGCAGTCCGGTCACGACCAGCTCCATCGGCCAGTTGCCCGCCTTGTCAGCCTTGCCGATCCGCAGCACGGCGAGCGAGCCCTGACCCTCCATCGGCACCACTTTGTGCACCGCAAACGGCGCCGGCTTGGCGTGCGCGTGACCGAGCAGGTACCCGCCGCCGAGCGCGGCGGCCGCGAGCGCCGCAGCTGCGATCGCGACCGCGGCCCACCGGCGGGGCGGCATGAGCGGGAAATCGATCACCTGTGCGTCCGAGGGATCGGTGGGCTCTTCGAGCGCCGGCGGCAGGTCGGCCGGAGGCCCGGCTTCGACGAGCAAGTCGTGCACGCGCCGCAGCCGGTCGGCTTCGTCGGGCGAGAGGCCTGTGGTGTCGACGATGTCGTTGAAGTCGTTCATGCCAGCTCCTCTCCGAGCAGGTCGGCGAGGTGAGCGAGCGCTGACCGCGTCCGCGTCTTGACCGTTCCGAGCGGGATGGCGAGAAATTCAGCCACCTCGCTCTGTGAGAGACCACTCCAGTAGGCGAGCGCGATCACCTCGCGCTCGCGGTCGGGTAGTTCTTCGAGCGCACGGTGGACGCGCCACGCGACCCACCCTTGCTCCGTGGCCTCGGGCGGCTCGGGCTCGCGCGCCACCCGTTCCGGAATCTCGGCCGGAACGTCGACGCGGTTGCGGGCGCGGTCGACGATCGCATTGCGTGCGACGGCATAGAGCCACGGCGCACCCGGTCCACGGTCCGGCTTGTAGGAGCCTGCGGAGCGCCAGATGGAGGCGAAGGTCTCCTGGACCGCGTCTTCCGCGCGACCGCGATCGCCGAGCCGCCTCAGCGCAAGGCCGAACACAGGACGAGCGTAGCGCCGGTAGAGGTCGTCGAAGGCAGACCGATCGCCGTTCGCCGTGCGCTGGATGAGCTCGCCGTCCGACGTCACCACCGGCATCGTACGGAGTGTGATCGCAACCGCCACAAAGAGGTTCTACGGTTTGGGGCGGCGCCCGGTTTTCAGGAGCCTTCCACCGTCGACCACGAGTGTCGTGCCGGTCACGTAGTCCGCTCCGGCCAGGTAGACGACGGCCTCGGCAATGTCGGACGGCGAGCCGACCCGTTCGAGCAGCGTTTCCGCGGCGCGGCGCTCCTCATGGGCGGGGTCGACCGCCACCGGTCCGGGCGCGACTCCGCACACGCGGACCTCGGGGGCGAGCGCGCGCGCGAACACGCGGGTCAGCATCGCCTGGGCGGCCTTGGCCGCGCTGTGCGGCCCGAAGGAGACCCAGGGGTCGAACGATGCGACGTCCTCGATGATCACGAGGACGCCGTAGGACTCGCGCAGGGCCGCAGCGGCGGCCTGCGCGAGGAAGAACGTCCCCTTGGCGGTCACGTCGAGGGCCGCGTCCCAGTCCGCCTCCGTCACGTCCTCCACCGGCTTCGGCACGAAGCCTGCCCCGGCAGCATGAACGACGAGCTCGAGCCCGCCGAGCTCGTCGAGCGCCCGCTGCACGAGCCCGGCCGCACCGTCGCGAGTCCGGAGGTCGCCGTCGGCCCGTCCCGCGGCGATCACCGTCCACCCGTCCGCCCGCAGGCGTTCCGCGATCGCGTGCCCGACGCGCCCCGTGCCTCCTGCGATCAGCGCCCGGCTGTGTGGTCTGTGTAAGGACATGAACGCTGTGAGTAAAACAGAGAGCAGTGCCGCTTCGAGTCTGCTGTCCTTGGGGACAACACCGCACGAGATGAAAAATCAAAGAGAGGCAGGTTTCCGATGCGCAAGCTGTTCCTCGCACTAGCAGCGGTCGCGGCCCTTGCATTCGCGGGGCAGGCGGGCGCGGCATCCAACGCAACCAAGACGATCAAGATCTACGGCTCCGGGTTCAGCCCGAGCTCGGCCACGGTCACGGAAGGCGACACCGTCACGTGGGTGAACAAGGACAACGCAAACCATCAGGTGCTCGCTGCCAAGGGCTCGTTCGTCTCACCGATCCTGAAGCCGAATCAGTCGTTCTCCTTCACCTTCAAGGCTGCGGGGACGTACACGTACAGCGACGAGCTCTATCCGAAACACACCGGCAAGGTCATCGTGAAGGGGCTGCCGCCGTCGGTGACGCTCGCCATCTCCGCGCCGATCGTGACCTACGGCACGCAGGCGACGCTCAGCGGCGTGGTCTCGAATCATGCGGCCAACGAGCAGGTGACGATCTACTACAAGCCGTACCCGCAGCCGAACGCGATTCAGCGGGCGACGGTATTGACGTCGACCGGCGGCACGTTCAGTTTCATCGTCGCGCCGCAGATCCTCACCACCTACCAGGCCTCCTGGAAGGGCGCCCTGGCCGCGCCCGTCACGGTGCAGGTCGCCCCGAAGGTGACGCTGGGCCGCAACAACGGCTGGATCATCCACGCGGCGGGTGGGCGCTCCTTTGCCGGCCGCGCGGTCCAGTTCCAGCGTCTCAACATGGCCACCGGCCAGTGGGTGACGCTCAAGAAGGTGCTCCTGAACTCGAAGTCGTCAGCGCGGGTGGCCTATGCCCTGCCGAAGGGCATGAACCACCTGCGCGTGACGCTGTCCGTCAACCAGGCGGGAGCCGGCTTCCTCGGCGTGATCAGCCCGACCGTCAACTGGCGCATGAACTGACGGCGCGCAGGAGGCGCGCGCAAGCTCAGCTTGCGCGCGCCTCGTCGTAGCGGCGTGCGACCTCGTCCCAGTTGACGACGTCCCACCACGCGTTCAGATAGTCGGGCCGGCGGTTCTGGTAGTTGAGGTAGTACGCGTGCTCCCAGACGTCGATGCCGAGCAGCGGCACGTCGTCCTGCAGCCAGGGGCTGTCCTGGTTCGGGGTCGAGTAGACCGAGAGCCCGGTTCCGTCCCAGACGAGCCAGCTCCAGCCGGAGCCGAACCGCTTGACGCCGCCGTCGTTCAACGCAGTGCGCAGCTGACCGACGTCACCGAACGTGTCGGCGATCGCGTCGGCGAGCGCCCCGGACGGGTCGCCGCCGCCGCCCGGCTTCATGATCTGCCAGAAGAGCGAGTGGTTTGCATGCCCGCCGCCGTTGTTGCGGACCGGGCCCTGCTTGTCCTCGGGGAGCGTTTCCAGGATGCCGAGCACGTTCTCGATCGGCCTGCCGTCCCACTCGGTTCCCTCCAGGGCCTTGTTCAGGTTGTCGACGTAGGCCTGGTGGTGCTTCCCATGGTGGATCTGCATCGTCTGCGCGCCGATCGTCGGCTCGAGCGCATCATGGGCGTACGGGAGACTGGGGAGCTCGTAGGGCATGCTTCTCCTTCGGTTCGATTCTCCTCTGGAGGATATGCTCCGCGCCGCACCCGAGCATTCGACGAGGAGAGACATGGCCCTTGCCTACAACCACGAGGAAGTCACCCCACGCGAGCTCAAGCCTGCGCTCCTCGAGCTCGACGGCATCTCGCGGGAGACCGTCGAGGCCCACTACAAGCTCTACCAGGGCTACGTCAACAAGCGAAACGAGATCCTCGGCAAGCTCGACGGCGCCGATCTCTCGAGCGCCAACCAGGTCTACTCCGAGTTCCGGGCACTGAAGGTCGATCTGACGTTCGCGGTCGGAGGGATCAAGAACCACGAGATCTACTTCGAGCACCTCGGCGGCCACGGCGGCGAGCCGGCCGGCCTCTTCGGCGACCTCGTCAAGCGCGACTTCGGATCGGCTGCCGACTGGAAGGCAGACCTGAAAGCGACCGGGCTCGGCGCGCGCGGCTGGGCCTGGACGGCCTACGACTGGGACGAGGCCCGGCTCTTCAACTACATCGGCGACGCCCAGAACACCTTCCCGGTGTGGAACGCCACACCTCTCGTCGCACTCGACGTCTACGAGCACGCCTACTTCATCGACTTCGCCACCGACCGCGGCTCGTACATCGACGCCTTCTTCAACAACCTCGATTACGACGTGGTGAACGACTGGGCCCAGCGGTACGGCATTCGCCCCTGACCATTCGTCCCTGAGCGCGCCACGCACGACCCGGCACGGCCGGCCGTCAGGAACGAATGCATTCTTCTGCGTGTTTTGCCCGGGCGGGCCGATCCTGCGGCTACCCTGCTTCTCGCGTGACGTTCGTGGGACTCGTCGTGCTGGGCTACCTCCTGGGCTCCTGCCCGTGGGGATATTGGCTCGTGCGTCTCATCAAGCATGAGGACATCCGTAAGGTCGGCTCCGGCAACATCGGCGCGTCCAACGTCTGGCGGACGTACGGACGCTGGCTCGGAGTGCCGGTCGTCCTGCTCGACACGCTGAAGGGATTCATCCCGGCCGTGCTCGGGATGCTGTACGTCTACCCGCATCATCTGTCGGGCATCTGCGCCGGTGCGGCGGCGATGCTCGGCCACTGGCGGCCGCTCTTCCTGCGCTTCGCCAAGGGCGGGAAGATGGTGGCGACCTGCGGCGGCGTGTTCATCGGGGTCGCGGTCTGGGTGGCCCTCGTTGCCGGCATCGTCTGGCTGCTCGTCTTCCTGACGACGCGGTACGCATCCGCGGCCTCCGTCGTAGCCGGGCTCGCCCTGCCGGTCGCGGCCGTTGCTCTCGAGTACCCGCTCTCGGTGGTCCTCTTCGGTGTGGGGGCGGCGAGCGCGATCGTCTACCTGCACTGGGGAAACATCCGGCGCCTCCGGGCCGGCACCGAGCATCGCTTCCGGCTGCGGCGCCCGGCCAGTGCGTAAGGCGCTGTTCATCGCCGCATTCGCTGCGGCCCTCTGGCTTGCGCCCGGGGCGCTCGCCGCGGGCTGGTGCGGCGGCTCGGCCGAGTCGTCGGCGGATCGGCCCGACGTGGTGACCGGCGCGCAGGTGCACGCGGTCGTCGCGACTCCTGCCGACGCGCCCGATCAGTTCGCCGCCACCGCGAGCCGGCTCGCCGACGATGTGGCCTCGATCAACACGTGGTGGACCGGTCAAGACCCGACGCGGGCGCCGCGCTACGACATGGCGACGTTCCCCGGCGGCACGTGCCTCGACATCTCGTTCGTCCACCTGCCGCAGCCCGCGAGTCGCATATCGGGGCGAATCCGCCTTCGGCACGCTCGCGAACGCGCTCGGCGCGAGCGGCCTGGGCGGCCTGTACAAGGACTACGTCGTCTACTACGACGGCCCTGCGGTGGAGGACGGCCTCTGCGGGACCGGCGGCGGCGAGTTCGACCAGGGCAACGGCCTCGCCGTCGTCTGGTTGAACGGCTGCTCCGACGTACCGAGCGACAGCATCCAGACGCACGAGCTGCTGCACGCGTTCGGGGCGCTGCCCGCCGGAGCGCCGAACGCCTGCACGCCGGAGACCGATCCATTCGGCGAGATCGACACCGGGCACCCGTGCGATTCGCCGAGCGACGTGCTCTATCCAGTGACCGACGGACGGCCGCTCCAGCAGCAGGTGCTCGACTACAACCACGACGACTACTACGGCCACAGCGGCCCGCAGAACGACATCCAAGACGCGATCTTCCTGCATCACCTGAACACGCCGGAGGAGGCGCTCGGCCTCTCCATCTCGGGTACCGGTCACGTGACGAGCGACCTGCCCGGCGTCGACTGCACGAGCGCGTGCACGACGCAGTGGGACCAGGGGACGAAGGTATCGATCGCACCGGTTCCCTCGCCAAAGTCCCATTTCGTTCGCTGGGCAGGCGGCTGTAGCGGCAGCGCCGGCTGCATGCTCGATCTGAGCAACCCCACGGCTGTGACTGCGGTCTTCGGCCCCGCCGCGATCCCGGTCTCCGTCTCGACGACCGGCAAGGCGCCGGGTCGCGTGCACGCCGAACTGCTGAAGAAGTTCTCGGCGGGCGCGCGGCTGACGCTGCGCGCGATTCCCGCCAAGGGCTGGAGGTTCGCGAGCTGGGGCGGCGCACGTGTCGGCACGCGGCCGAGCTGCACGCCGAAGACGGATTACGCGGTGACCGCGCGCGCGAACTTCAGGAAGAAGCGTGAGCCAGTCGCGCAACTCGGTGTGAGTCGCGGTGACCGTGGCGCCGTCGAGCTGCGCGTAGCTCGCCGACCGTGCCGGTCCGCTCCGCGACCACGTCGTGCCGGTGGATCGTCTCGAGGTTCACCTGCTGCGAATAGACGAAGTCGCCGTCGCCGAGGTCGTCGTAGCGATCGAGGGTCTCTTTGAGGGCGTAGCGGACGGAATCCTCGACGAACCGCGGCTGAAGGTGGGCGTGCTCGACGACGAACAGCTCGTCGGGCCGCTTCATGAGGGCGTAGCACGGGCGAGCTCATCGAACGCTCGACGATGCCGACGAGGTGCTCCGCGTTGATCGAGGCCGAGGTTCCGATCAGCAACGT
The DNA here is from genome assembly GCA_963806025.1 of uncultured Thermoleophilia bacterium. Classification (GTDB taxonomy): domain Bacteria; phylum Actinomycetota; class Thermoleophilia; order Gaiellales; family Gaiellaceae; genus PALSA-600. The sequence goes on from CAWDWI010000007.1 coordinate 151,033, forward strand.
GCCTTTGCCCGCTGGTCTCGTCGTCAACGGCACGAGCTCGAGGATGCGATCGATATCGCCTTCGCCGAAGCCCGCCTCGAGCAGCCGCTCGCTCGCCGCGCCGCGGACCAGCCCCTGCGCGCACGGACAGGCGTTGATGCCCCACGCCTCGACGCCGACGACGCGGCGAACGTGGTCGGGTGAGGCCGCCGCGATCCCGATCAGCTTGGCGATCTCCTGCGTCGGGAGCCCCGTCACCGGCGTCTTGCGTTCCAGCGGATACTGCGCCTCGATCTGGGACCTCGGCTCGCAGCGCCTCCTGGCGTTCCACGATCTGTGCGGCGATGTGCTCCGCCAGTGTCTCGACGAGGAAGGCCTCGCCGATCACGACGTGATCGACCGCCTCCCCGAAAAGCTCGGGAAAGCGCGACATGTGCACGCCTTTCTGCCCCGGGTCGAGATCGACCGTGCACGAGATCTCGGCGGCGAACGTCTTCTCGTGCCCCTCGTGCCGGATGCGAATCGCCTTCTGCACGCCGGTCACCCCGGCCCTCGTCAGGCCGAGCTGGATCTCGGGGACGGAAGCCTGCAGGTCGCCGGTCCGGCTGTTCCGCATCTCTGCCATCGGGTACAACCGTACCGCGTCGATGCCGGATAACAGCTTCCCCCGCCTCGTCTCCCTGGCCTGTCACGACCTGCGAACTCCGCTCGCCACGGTCTACGGCTTGCGCGCACGCTCACACGCGCGGACGAGCTCGACCCGCGCAGCG